>NZ_JBUEDD010000008.1:0-338949 GCF_054955055.1 Paenibacillus sp. J5
AGCTTCCTTCAGATTCCACCTCACGACGGACACCCTTGCTCTTGGCTAATGGTAGGCGCTTGCCAGCCCCCATTCCGGACTTTCACCGTAGAGATGACGCCCATGCTGGGCGTACATAATAAGGAGCGTCACCCTGTGGGCAACGCTCCTATAAACCGTCAATCTTCTCTATCTTCACTCTATCTTCAATGCAGAGTGCCCTTAGCTACCCTGTGTAGCCCATAACCCAATCCCCTGCATGCCTATGCCTGATCCTGCTGCACGGCGGCAGGGTCCATGTAGAACAGCTCCCAGATATGTCCGTCCAGATCATGAAATCCCCAAGTGTACATAAAGCCATGATCGGTCACATCGGAATAATGACCCGCGCCGATCTCCAGCGCCTTGGCCACCAACTGATCAACCTTCTCCCTGTTGTCCAGCGACAAGGCAATGATTACTCCAGGGGTGGACGCATCGGGCAATTCCTTCTTCGTAAACGAACGGAAATAATCCTCCACCAGCAGCATGACATAGATGGAATCATTGACGATCATACAAGTAGCGTTCTCATCAGTAAACTGAGGATTAAACGAAAAACCAAGCTCTGTAAAAAACGCCACGCTTCGCTGCAAATCTTTCACCGGCAGATTGACAAATATACGACTTGTCGAAAGATCCATCTTCTCACCTCGTCTGTTTGTGGGGCTGCAGGCACCTGCCACTTTGGAACAGGTGACTAGTCAGTCCTTGTCCTCAGTATACCACGACAAGGGCTTAACGATTTACATTATTTATGCCTATGTAGAATCTTGCTCACTTGGGACGAGAATGCTGTTATATAGCTGCCTGGTGATCTCAGAGGGCTTGACAGACAGCTCCTCTAACCGGAACACCAACTGCTCATAGGCCCGCCTGACTTGGTCGTTGTTGCCAAGCTTGTGATAAGTACGCATCATCATGCGATAGACCTCCTCATCATAAGGAGAATGCAACTGCAGCAGATGATCTACGGTGTCCAGCAATAGCTGATGCTCCAACTGTTCCTCATAGAGATTCGCCAGCCGCATGCGCAGCTTGTAGGCCGCGTTGTCGAGAATCTCAGCCTCCTGCTTGACCCAAACATAGTCTTGTCCCTGTAGCAAATATCCATTGTACAGACGGAGAACCTGTTCAATCTCAACTGCCGATGCATCCGTCCGGCGCAGCTTGATCTGCTCGATTCCTTGCTTGAATTGATGAACATCAATTGCGATGCGCACAGTGTCCAAATAATATTTCTCGTTTTCATAATGCAGCACATCAACAAATCCAAGCTGCTTCATATGCTTGCGCAGCAAGCTGACGCAAGTATGTAAATATATTTTGGCTTTGCTGTAGTTCTCTTCGGGCCACAAATCTTCAATAATCAGATCCCGAGCTACTGGACGCCCGCCGTGCAAGGCCAGATAAGCAAGCAGTTCCCGCTCCTTAGCGGTTCGCCACTTGACACGCTGCTCCCCCACACCCATCATCAAGGTACCTAATAGCGATACCTCCAATACAGCATCCTTCTCGTCAGAAGCAGCAGCGAGCGACGTGAGCTGCGTCTTCGCCTTAACCATCTGCCTCTGCAGCTCCTTGCGGAGCTTGACCGCCGTCTTCTCCAGCCGTGACAGCTCCACCGGCTTGAGCAGGTAATCTGCGGCAGAATACTCAAATGCCGTTAGCGCATACTGCTCGTGGGCTGTCAGGAACACGATCAGCACCTCCGTATCCATCTCCCGCACCTTCTCGGCCAGCTTCATCCCGCTCATCTCCGGCATATCAATGTCGAGAAACAATACATCCGGCATCCCGCCTTCCATCTGTGCCAGCGCTTCAAATCCATTACTGCATTTGCCGACGATCTCGAATCCCCCGAGTTGCATCAAAAACAGCTCCAGTAGAGTTAAAGCATGCTGCTCATCGTCTACTATTAACGCTTTAATCATCTACTTATCACCGTGCCTTTGTGTGTAGTCGGAATTAGCCGTGCAAGGCTGATGCCTCTACTGCAACCTTCACGATATTTCGGTTATTGTCTCGCCTCAGCGTCACAGACATCTGCGGCGAAGCCCGGTTTTAAGCATCAGCCGCGAACACAGGGCAATTGGCATATCTTGCAAACAGTTGTGTGCAACGCGCATACAACTCCTAAAGTCCCGATTGGGCAAGGACTAAAGACCCATAACTATTATATTACATTTTTGCATGATAGATTTCAATGAAAATCCTGATCACACTTTACTATAGAATCATGGATAGAGATGCTGAATTCGCTATTCATTTCCATATTTCCTCGGAAATAATTGGAGAACCCGTAATAAGCTCTGTCAGATAGGGGAAATTAAAGACACAGTTGACAAAGGAGGTTGAATTACATGCACCCGTTGGATTCGCTACATGGTCAATGCCCCATTCAAGCAACAAATGACATTGAGGCTTCTTTCCGTGTGTTGCCTGGTTATCGGCGCGCTCATGCTAGAGGAGAATGCTATGAGGCCGTATTCCGCTCTAATGGTCAAGCGGCGCCCTGGACAACCGCACCGCATCTTCAAGCAGTGGATAGCGCCGCGATCGTCCGTTTCTCCCAAAGCTCGCCTGATCCAGCTCAGTCAGATGTCATGTCGCTAGTCAAAGGAATGGCGGTGCAATTCAAGCAGCCTGACGGCATGGTGTCGAATTTCGTTGGCGTTACCCTGCCTGTATTCTTTGCGCGTACCCCTGCATCCTTCATGGATCTGATCGGGGATTATCGACGCGCAAAGTCAGGAGAGCTGACCATCGCTGATATGATCAAGGATATGGCCGAGCACTTTGCCGAAGGCAAGAACAGTCTGCTCGCTGCTGGCCATCTACTGCCTCCGCTAAGCTATGCCACCTGCCGCTATTACGGGATTCACACGTTTTTATTACGCGATCAGGATGATCACTTGCAGCCCGTGAAGTTTGAATGGCAGCCTGATGCGGGTGTTCACACTGTGCCGTTGTCCGGCTTCACTGAATTGCCGCAGCAGTACATGGCTGATGAAATGGCGCAGCGGCTTGCCCGCGAGGAAGTGAGCTTTCGCCTCCATATCGTGCTGGGCGAGGAAGGCGACCCGTTGGACGACCCGACGACCCGTTGGCCTGACAGCCGCAGGCGGATCGAGGCGGGGCAACTGTCCATTCTACGTTCGGTAGATGAGCCACATGACCTATTTATGGACCCGGCTATGGTCTCTCAGGGCATCGAACTGACGGATGACCCGATCCTGCATTTCCGCAGTGCTGTCTATGCAGAGTCTTGGCGAAGACGCACAGACAGGGGCTAGGAGGCGCGCGTTGGCAGCTCCCCGCTTGCCCTGCATTGTTCAGATGAAGCCGTGTCAGTAGCCTGTAGCACTAATCGATTCATAGAGCGCGTCGATATATTCGGCGGCCAGCTTCGACAGGGCAGCGTTCTGATGGCATATCCAGCCCACATTAATCGTCTCATCACAATCGAGCGGCACCGGGATGATGTCATTGCCGTTCAGATCCTTGCTGAGCACACCCGTGGAGATGGTGTAGCCGTTCAGTCCGATCAGCAGATTGAACAGTGTTGCCCGATCATTGACGCAGATGCTCTTGGGGTGAGAAAGGGTGCTCAGAATTTCCTCCGAGAAATGAAAAGAATTATATTCACCTTGCTCGAAATACAAATACGGGTAATCCTTCAGCTCATCCACAGTGACGATCGACTGCTTCGCCAACGGGTTGGTGGTGCTGATAAAGATGTGGGGCCTGGCGGTGAACAGACTGGTAAACTTGAGATTCGCATCCTTCAGCAGCCGATTGATAACCTTGGCATTGAATTCATTCACATACAGGATGCCGATCTCGCTGCGCTGGCTCTTCACATCCTGAATAATCTCATGTGTCTTCGTCTCGCGCAGCGCCAGCTCATACTCATCCTGGCCGTGCTCTTGCACCAGCTTAACGAACGCATTAACGGCAAAGGCGTAGTGCTGGGTAGATACTGAGAAATGCTGCGGCGAAGGCTTGGCATTCAGATATCTCCCCTCCAGCAGCTCCGCCTGCTCGATAACCTGGCGGGCATAGCCGAGAAACTCCGCCCCTTCCTTCGATAGCGAGATGCCTTTATTCGTCCGCTCGAAGATCGTGATCTTGATCTCCTTCTCCAGCTCCTTGATCGCATTGGACAAGCTGGGTTGGGAGATGAACAGCCGCTTGGCCGCTTCATTCATCGAGCCCCGGTTGGCTACCTCCAGCACATATTTCAACTGCTGCAATGTCATTGTATCCCATCCTTGCTATTCATTAAGCTTGTTATCGCTCGAACAAACATATAGTGATCATTATTACTAGTTATAGCGATTCCTGCGGCAGTTGGCAAGTGCAGCACAGACGAGCCTAGTATGCGGGTGAGATGGCGGAACCGACAGGGCGTATCCCTCATCGCTCCTGAGTTGAACAAAGAAACCGTCTCCTTTGGTAGCTGGTTGGGTAGTACCTCCATTTTACCAAGTAACGGTTTCTTTTGGTTTGACGATATGAGGAAGGGGCGTCCCTAGGTCATTTATGACTTTCGGGACAGCCCCAGGTGTAGGTGAGGTCACCTATTATTTCATAGAATAAACTCGGTATAGGAACACGGCCGCTTCCGCGCGTGTCGTCATCGCCTCAGGGCGAATGCGGTTGTTCGCACCCTGAATCAGACCTTTCTCTACCAGTGCCGCGATGCTCTCCTCAGCGTAACCAGCAATCTGGCTGCGATCCGTGAAGCCCTCCAGCTCCTGCGTCTGGACGGTGGACTGCAGCTTGCCTACCTTGCGGAGCGCACGTTCTGTCAGCACCATCATATCCTGTCTGGTGATACTATTCGTCGGATAGAACCGGTTGCCCGCGCCTTGCGCAATACCGAGCTCTCTGGCGACCGCCACAGCTTCAGCATAGTAGCTGCCCTCTGCCACGTCCTCGAACTGGCCGCTTGCTTCAGCACGAAGCCCCAACGTCCGCACCAGCATTGTTACAAAGTCCGCGCGTGTGACATTGGCTCCAGGGCTGAAGGTATTCTCCGCCGTGCCCTTGATGATGCCTTTGGCCACCAGAGCCGCAACCTGGCTGTCAGCCCACGCATAGCTGTTCATATCGCCGAATGGCTTGTCTATGAACACCACAGCGAATGTACTGAAATGCGGGGTAGTGAACCGGATGGCTCCTGCCGTCTGATCATACGATGCTGAGGACAGCAGTATGGCTTGACCTTGATCATCAATATGCACAATGCCGAGCTGCTCCGGCTTGGCTTGCTCCGCAGCCGATGGGGTATAAGGAATCGCTATAGATGCCGGCGCTGCGTCGTTATTCCATGACACAGGTCTGCCATCCGCAAGAATGCTTAGCTCAATGACGGGATGCTTCCCGATCTGCGCTTGCAGACGTGCGTCCAGCTTCGACGTGTCAGCGGCGCTCATCCTCAATGTCAGATTCTTCGTCTGACCGATCTGCTCCGCAGTTAGCAACTGGTCGCTGATCTCCACGGTTCCAAGCGCTGTCGTCAGACCAAGTCGCTTCTTGCCATTCCCGGCGGCTACATAGCTGCTAGGAATATTCAGCATATACGTGCGCTCCTTACCGATCTGCGGAATGGTTATCCCGACTCTCTGGATGCCCGTGCTATCGGTTGCTGCCTTATGGAACAACGTGTCCAGCATATCGGCTGTCAACGCCAGCTCCACACGATCCGCCTTAACCTCTACATTTCGGATCGTCTGCAGCTCCTTGCCTGTGTTGTCTGTGATGCGCACAGCAGGAGTGCTGCTGTCTGCTGACACATAGCCGCTGCTGGAGGAGCCTCCGACTGTAACCGTCGTTGCTGCTGTGAGGATGACTCCATTTTCATCCTTCGCATCGACATAGAGTGTATAGCTTCCTGCCTCCAGCCCGCCCCATTGATATTCGTTGCGCGAGGAGTAGGCCTGCTTGACTACCGTCTGGTCAGCGCCGGTCTTGCCGACTCTGAACCGGTAGAGCTTCTCTCCTGCTCCGCCTTGCGCTGAAGCTCTAACGACAGAGCCAGCCGCAGCTTCCAGCTTGACTGTGTACGCTGGATACATCTCAAATGTAAGACCATTGCCTGCCGCATATTCCTGTGCAGCGGACTTATCCCATCCCTGAATGATCGTGCCGGGTTCGAACGCGGCGAAGTCAATCTCGCGGATGCCTTGGCCGATTATAACGGATTTCAGTTGAGTCGCACCTGTGAAGGCAAAGCTGCCAAGTGTGGCATTATCCCCCTGAATGGTCGCAGACTTCAGGTGCTCCGAGAAGGCGAATGCCCATGTACTGATTTCCTTCACATGGTTGCCGAGTCGGAGCTCCTCCACGGCTGTTCCCGATAGCGCGAACATGCCGATCTTCTCCAGACTGTCTGGCAGCTCGATGACTGACAGGCGATTCACATTATTGAATGCGGACAACCCGATGGATTTCAATCCCTCCTGAAATACGACCTTCTCCAGAAATTTCGCACTCTGGAACGCATAATCGCTGACATGCTCTACCGTAGCCGGAATTGTATAGGCTGTATCCGGCTTCGCCACCGGGTACTGGATCAGGTCGGTCTTCGCCTTATTGAACAGCACCCCGTTCTCACTGACATAGGCCGGGTTAGCCGGCGATACATGAATTTCCTTTATAAACTGCGAGCTGGCAAACGGGCTACCGTCCATTTCCGTCAGACCGGAGCCGATGTGGACAACAGACAGCCGCTGATTGTTGCCCAGCACGGACTGTCCCACTGATTCGACACTGTCGGGGAACGTGAACTCTACCAAGCTGCTATTATATTGGAAGGCATACGCTCCAAGCCTCCGAACATTGCCAAGGCGAATACTCTTCAGGTTCTCATTGTACGCAAAGGCGTAATCCCCTACCTCCTGAACGCCCTCGCCCAGATCCAGCGTCTCCAGTCGTACCGCTTGAACAAATGCAGAGCGTCCAATCTTCTTCACGCTCGCAGGCACCGATAAGGAGCGCAAGCTAGTGACGGTGCTGAATGCATGACTGCCAATCGCAGTGAGCGTATCCGGGAATTGGATCTCGATCAGATTGGCTGCCACCTGGAATGCATGATCATACACGAGTGTCACCCCGGACGGAATCGTATAGCTCTCGCGGGGATGACCCGAAGGGTAGCGCAGCAATGTCGTCTTGTCATGATTGAACAGGACACCGTCCACACTACTGTAGGCCGGGTTGGCCGGGTCCACCTCGATGCTCCGAAGCAGCGATTGTGTAGAATGATGGAATGCCTGATCGCCAAGCTCTGTTACGCCTGCTCCCAGCTTCACGCTCGTCAGGGAGTCAATCTCGGCAAAGGCCTGGCTCTCAATCGTCTTGACCGTATCCGGGATGATGATGCTCTCCAGCTTCGTCTGGATGAACGCGCCCAGACCGATGGTCGTGACTCCCGCCCCCAGCTCCAGACGTTGTACAGGGCTTCCCATAAAGGCCCGCTCGCCAATCTCCCTCACATTCCTCGGAATGATAACAGAGGACAGACCCGAAGAGGCGAAGGCTCCCGCTTCAATCTTCTGCAGTGCGTCAGGCAGCTCGATCGAGGTCAGTGCTGGTGTAATATAGAATGCTCTGTTACCAATCTCAGTTAATGAGGCGGGAATATTGATCGTGGTCAGTGCACGATTCTCCTGGAACACGCCGTCCTCAATACGTACAAGTCCTGATGGCAGATGAACCTTCTGCAATGTCATCGCCTTGGCGAAGGCGTTGGCTCCAATCTCCGTAACGGAGTCCGGCAGCAGCAGCTCAGTCAGCTTCGATGCTTCGTAGAACGCATTCTCTCCAATCGTTTCCAGTCCGTTAGAGAACTCTATACTACTCAGCTCTGTATTATAAGCAAACGCCTCTGCGCCGATCTTACGCAGATTCGGGCCGAACTTGAGAGAATAGATGTCATTACGGTATTGGAATACCTGGCCGGCAATCTCTCGCACATTCTCCGGAATTGTCAAATGTCCGCCCATGCCATTATATTCCACCAACACGCCATTCTCGACCACGAAATCCGGGTCTACCGGGTAAACGACTGTAATGCGGATCGTCGCTGATTTGCCAGAGATCGTGGCCGTAATCTCGGCTGTGCCTTCCGCGATAGCCGTTACGCCGCCGTTCTGATCAACAGCAGCCACTTTCTCATTGGAGCTCCTCCATCCAACCGACCCTGAGACGATGGCTTCATTGAGCGTAGCCTTCAGTTGATGGGATTCTCCAGTCTTCATTTCGAGCTCTTCACGCTCCAGCACGATGCCCAGGTCACCAATCGGGTTAACGGTAATCGTGCTTGTCGCCTTTTTGCCATTGGACGTGGCGACGGTAATCATTGCTTCCCCTTCTGCTACTCCACTCACGGCTCCATGATCATCCACTTCCGCAATAGCCGGATTGGAGCTGCTCCATACGAGCACAGGATTCGTGGCATTATCTGGAGTGACCACAGCCTTCAAATCACGGGTAGTCCCCACCGTCAGAGCAAGCTCAGTCTGATCCAGTGTGACCTGCTCAGCTTCAATCTGACGCAGCGTCACCTCACCTCTGCTATAGTTCATGGCATAGTCAAACAGATCGACATATACCTTATCTGTCGGCATATTGTGCTCTTCCAGCTTCTTCAGTCCTTCGGTGATGTCCACGTGGACAGTCACCAAGGTAGAACCGTCCGCTGCCACACTGTCGGGCGACTTCACAGCCACCAGATCGCTTACTGCGCCGCCGCCACTGGTAGCCACCTGCAAGCCGCTCACATAGTGATTGTCTTGTACTGTCAGCTCCAGATAGGTTCGTTGATTCTCCTCATAGACGCGATAGTCACTTAGACTTGGAGGGGTCTTGTCATAGGTAAAATCAAACGACCACGTATCGCTCATGCTACCGCCTATCCCTGAGGCCGTCCCGCTAACCTCATAGGTATACCGTCCTTCAGGAACCTCCTGTTTATTCTGATCCAGCCCGTCGAAGAATGGCTGAGAGGGCATGAAGGCTTCCGCGTAGGTTATCGATCCGTAAGAATAATAGGATTTGGGAATATAGCTGTATTTCATTTCCTTGACGATATGCCCTTCATGATCCTTCACCGCATAGGTCAATTGCTCCGCATTGCGCAGCAGCCCGGTCGAGGTGCCGATAGCTCTGGCGACCTTGCTCAAGCCCTTAGGTGAGATGGCAAATTTCTCAGGCTCGATTACACCCTCTCCACCCAATTCCAAGGCAATATGGTTCTGGCCGAGCAAATAGGGCGCTTCCGCGTGCTTGTTATAGGGGTAGCTTCCCTTGATCGAGAAGCCTTCCTCACCATACTGTGTGCCGTCGAACAGCGCAGGCTGTGCCCAATCGCCATAGAAGCCCAGGAACGGCAAGGATAGCTGATGCTGCTCCTCTGTCAACAGCACGAAGCCATCTATAAACGTCCCGTTCACTGCCGTGCTATTCAATTGCTGCTTCAGCTCATCTGAGAGTGTGATGGTTACCGACACCGTCGCTTGCCCATGCGGCTCGACAGTTATGGTACCGTTATCAGCTCCAGCGTACTGTACATCCACACCGTGGCCAGTGTAATCCTGGGACTGCTGCGCAAACAGCGGCTTGCCGTTATTGTCTATGAACTTCTCAGATAGTGCCGCCGTCTTCAGCGTGTAGCTCTTGGTCTGATCGGACAGACTGTGAATAGTAAAGGTAAACGAGAATCGCCCATCCGTATTGTAGCCTAGCTCGGCCTTAGGTCGGCTGCTACCCTCTACGCTCAAGTAAGCCTCAGCCTGCATCGCCTGGCGAATGCTCACCATCCCTGCTCCCTGCTTGCGCGGTGAATAATACTGCCCTTCCTCATCCTGAACAGGCACTGCTGTGCTCATCATAAGTGATTGAACCAGGCCGCTGATTTCGGCAGAAGAAGCCGCGCCCGTCTTATTCTGAACATATTGCTTGATCAGCGCGGCTGCTCCTGCAGCATTGGGTGCCGCCATCGAGGTTCCGCTCAGATTCTCATATCCGTTATCCAGAACGGAGGAATAGACCGGATCGCCAGGCGCTGTAATCTCCGGCTTCAGCTTGAGATCAGGCGCCGGCCCCCAGGAGGAGAAGTCCGACATCCGCCCGGCCTCCGGGTTCGCCATATTCGCGGTCAGCTCCTCGCCTACCGTCATCTGCTTCGTGTCCAACTGACGAAGATAGTTCCCATTCTCCTCCGAGATCAGCACTGCGGGAATGTAGTAATAGCTAATATCCATCACGACACTCTTCGCTTCGTTGTTGAAGATGACCGCCGCAACCGCTCCTGCAGCGTAAGCGTTCATCACCTTGTCTGCGAAGGAGATGTCTCCAGCCCTGGAGATAAGGGCGATCTTGCCTTTAAGATCACCAGCCTCCTGCAGCTCCTCCTCGCTCCCAAAGCCTGCATAGACATACTCATAGGTCCCCTCCAGTGCCTGTAGCTTGGGATCGGAAGGCCCGGAGAAATCCTCGAACATAATATCCCGCTCATTGGCCTGCAGGTAAGGCATCTTCGTCAGCTCGCTGCTCTTCATACTCGCGACGGACAGTGCAGCCGGATAGGTCGATGGCGATGCGATGATCGCATTGTCCGGCTCAGCGGCATACGGCAGATGTCGTCCGCTCTGGTTCCCATACGCCGAGCTGTAATTGTTGCCGGCGGACACGATCAGTTGAATGCCTGCGTCGCCGATCCGCTCGTACATGGTTTGCTTGCTGCTCTCCCCCGCCTCGGTGAAGCCCGCATTCGCGCCAAGACTCATGTTAATGACATCGGCGCCCAGCTTGACCGAATCATCCAGCGCAGCCAGTATGCTCGCGTCATTCGTAAAGCTGTTGACATCGTTGAACACCTTCATGATGAGCAACTGCGCATCCGGTGCAATTCCCTTGATCTCGCCGCCATTGCCTGCGACGATACCGGCTACGTGAGTACCATGTACATTGTCATGATTCGATCTGGACGGTATGACATTGGTATCCTTATCGGCATAATCATAAGCGAATGGCACTTTGTCATTTATGTATACAGCGTCCAACTGCACATTGCCCGCAGACATCTCATTCGCAGTTAAAATGGCGGCGACCTTGCTGCGATTATGCTTCAATGTCGCTTGCGGCGGCATGTTGGAGGCGAACGCCTCATGCTTCCAGTCCAGGCCGGTATCAATGATCGCTACCGTCGCTCCTCTGCCTGTCAGTCCAAGCTCATACGCCTGCGAGGCGCCCAGCATATCGCTGCTGCTCGCCAGCATCGGGCTTGCACTGTCTGCCGGCCGAATAGGCTCGTACTGGCTGGCTACCCACACCTGCTTGACACCCTCCAGTGCAGCGATCTGTTCCAGATGCTTATATTCTGTCACGATAGACAGTCCATTGAGTACCGTGAAATACTCGTAGACCACCTCCGGCCCTTGAGCCGCTGACCGACTCATCAGACCCGTAGACCCCTGACTGCCGCCAAGCAGTCCAGACAGGCGCTGCTTGGCCGCTGTATGCTCATTCTCCAGCACGGCTTGTCTGTTCTGCACCGCCTGTGCCTGCATCTGAATCGCCAGTGGCGAGAATCGACTGAGCAATGGCTCGCCAGCCAGCTCCACAATCAGATTCACCTGCTCATCCGGGTCGGTCGCGGGAGCCACTTCTGCCTTCAATCCGCCTTCATTGGAAGATTCATCGTTCTCCAGCTTATACCGCAGCGATGGCTCCATTCCTGCGGGCAGCTCTGCTGCAATTTCGCTGGCCGCATCTAGCTCAAGCTCTGTATTTCCTAACGTTACTGCGACCTCCTCACCCATCACACCCGCTGCGGCAGCATTCCCCCAGCCTGCTGACAGTGAACCACACAATAACGCCCCACTAAGAATAACGGACAACCATCGGCTCCCGTGAGCCTTTAACTTAGCTGACACCACTTTCCCTCCTACGGAAAAATCATGATCTATAATTCCGTTAATGATATTGATTATCATTATCGTAATTACGTTATCCATAGTAACGAATGGCGTCTTGTTGTGTCAATCATTAT
This sequence comes from Paenibacillus sp. J5, assembly GCF_054955055.1. Classification (NCBI taxonomy): domain Bacteria; kingdom Bacillati; phylum Bacillota; class Bacilli; order Caryophanales; family Paenibacillaceae; genus Paenibacillus; species Paenibacillus sp. J5. The sequence continues at coordinate 12,080 of NZ_JBUEDD010000008.1, forward strand.
TTTTATAGAGTAGATAACAGAGCGACAATAAGCGACAAGACTCTGTGGATAAATTTCCCTTGGTTGTCTGGTATATGAAGCATAGGTCTATGCATGAAGCTCACGAGATATCGCGCTGCGATTGCTCCATATCGACAAGAAGGCAGGGAGCCTGGCGGCTCCCTGCCTTCTTGTCGATATTCATTGCGCTATGCGGCTGCAAGCGACCCCGCTGCAGCTCCTGCGGCGTACTGTTGCCGCATCTGAGAGCCTCCTCTAGCCTCTGGATCTGAAATCCATGCTGCCTCTAGCAGCATGCCCATTAAGCTTGCGCGACAGCGTACTTCTCGCGCGCCTTTTCTGTCGCCGCCACCATATTGCGCAGCGCCGCTACAGTCTCCTCGCTCTTGCGGGTCTTCAGGCCGCAGTCCGGATTAATCCAGAATTGAGCTGGATCAAGCACACGCAGCGCGCGGTCAATCATCGTCCCGATCTCCTCAACGCTCGGCAGACGCGGGCTGTGAATGTCGTACACGCCCAGGCCAATGCCTTTGTCATACGTATAATCCTCAAAGCTCTTGATCAGCTCGCCATGGCTGCGAGAGGTCTCGATGGAGATGACATCGGCATCCAGCGCACTGATCGATTCGATAATATCATTAAATTCGCTGTAGCACATATGGGTGTGAATTTGCGTCTCATCTGCTACGGTCGAGGTAGACAGACGGAAGGCAAGCACAGCCCAGTGCAGGTAAGCAGCCCATTGCTCTCGCTTGAGCGGCAAGCCTTCGCGCAGCGCAGGCTCATCAACCTGAATCATGCCGATGCCAGCAGCCTCGAGCGCTTCAACTTCCTCTCTCAGTGCCAGGGCGATCTGATACGCCACTTCCTCACGCGACTTGTCATCACGGACAAACGACCAGTTCAGAATGGTGATCGGCCCTGTAAGCATCCCCTTCACTGGCTTCTGTGTCAGGGATTGAGCATAGACGGTCTCGGTCACTGTCATCGGTGCGGTAAAGGCCACATCGCCATAGATAATCGGCGGCTTCACGCAACGCGAGCCGTAGGACTGTACCCAGCCATAGGATGTGAACGCGAATCCGGCAAGCTTCTCGCCGAAAAATTCCACCATATCTGTGCGCTCGAATTCACCATGCACGAATACATCAATTCCGAGCTGCTCCTGCTGCTCGATCCAGCCTTTAATCTCTTCGTTAATGAACGCCTCGTACTGCTCCTGAGTCCATTCGCCCTTGCGCCACTTGAGACGGGCACGGCGAACCTCAGGCGTCTGCGGGAAGCTGCCGATCGTCGTTGTCGGCAGCAACGGAAGCTGCCATCTTGCCTGCTGTGCTTGCTTGCGCTGCTCGACATTGCCCTTGCGCGCGGATGGCTGCGCTTGAAGCTGAGCAATGCGCTCATGCACCTGCTTGCGGTCGCGGGATGCGGATTGCGCCAGTTGGCTGCGGCTGCTTGCAGCGGCCTCCAGCTCGGCTGCGATAGCCGCAGCGCCTTCGTTGCCGCCCTTGGCGAGCAGCACCAGCTCCACCAGCTTCTCGTCTGCGAATGCCAGCGCCTCGCACAGTACAGGCTCCAGCTTCTGCTCGCTTGCTGTGCTTACCGGAACATGCAGCAGACTGGAGGACGGCTGCACGAGGATGCGATCCTTGGCGACATGACCAGCCAGACGCTCCAGCAGCTCCAGCTTCGCTTGCAGATCGGCTTTCCAGATGCCTCTGCCGTCGATGATGCCTGCGCCCAGCAGCTTGTCTTGCGGGAAGCCGAATTGCTCGATCGCTGCCAGATTACGGCCGCCGTCATGGACGAAGTCCAGGCCGATGCCAGCTACAGGCAGTGCTACCACGGCTTCATAATGATCCACCGATTCGAAGTAGGTTTGCAGGAACAGCTTCACATTCGGCACAGCCTTCGCCAGCTCTGCGTAGATGCGTTCCACATGGCCTAGCTCCTCGGCTGACAATGTCGTGGACAGGATCGGCTCATCGATCTGTACCGACTGCACGCCCTCCGCCTGCAGCTCGCTCAGAACCTGCGCGTAAAGCGGCAGCAGCTTATTAATCCAGCCTTCCAGCTCGTTCGCAGCATAACCTCTGGACAGCTTCACATAAGTGTACAGTCCAACCAGCACCGGACGACCCTCAATGCCCAACTCCTTCTTCGCCTCGCGGTAGGCTTCCACCAGACGGTTCCCGGTCAACTGCGGCTGCAGCGAGCTCTCCAGCTCAGGTACAATATAATGATAGTTCGTATTGAACCATTTGGTCATCGAGCTTGCCGCCGCATCCTTGTTACCGCGAGCGATCGCATAATAAGTCTCCAGGCTTACAGGCCCGCCCTTATAGCCAAAACGCGCAGGCACCAGTCCGAACATAGCCGTCAGATCCAAGATCTGATCATAGTAGCTGAAGTCGCCTACAGGAATAATCTCAATGCCGCGTTCCTGCTGAGCCTTCAGATTGCCCAGGCGAATCCCCTTCAGCTCATGATGGAACGCTGCCTCGTCCAGCTTGCCTGCCCAGAATGCTTCCAGCGCCTTCTTCCATTCTCTGTCCCGTCCGATGCGGGGATAGCCTAGATTGCTGCTCTTCATGTTCAAAACCCCTCTGCAAGATTAGTATGATAGAAAGATAACATATTTGGTCGGGTATAGAGTAAATCCGAATATCTATAACTGGTTATAGCTTATAGCTATATCTCAATACCATAGCCTTTCACTCACCAAGTCTGGCAGTCGACGCCCCATCATAAAGAAAGAAGGATACCGTCATTCCCTCCATTGCATCATTGGAAAAACAACGTTTATAAAATGGCACAAACCAGAAATCAGTGCTTGACTTGGACTATGGTGGAAATCGGTCTTTAAAGGCGAACACTGACGTTTCTCCAGAATCCCTCCGCCCCTCCGCTAAGCTCTGTTTTCTGTCAAGCACTGATTATTAGGTTGAGCCTATAAAATTATCATATAAAACATTGACATCTGCGACGACTTGTCGTATATTTTAAATACGACAAGTCGTCGCAGTGAAGATGAGAGGTGCGCACCAATGAAAAGTTTTGGAAGATTGTCTGAGACAGAAATGGAAGTTATGGAGGTGATTTGGCAGGAAGGTATACCGATTACCGTTTCTAGGATACTTGAGATTTTTGAAGAGAAGGATTGGAAAACGTCAACCGTCTCCACTCTTTTGAAGCGACTGATTGACAAGGGCTATCTGACTAAAGTTTTGGATGGGAAAGTGAATTATTACTACAGCACGATTACATTGGAGCAATTCCGTAAGATTGAAACCCACTCCTTCCTGAATCGATTGTACAATGGGAAGGTGAAGAATTTTATAACCGCCCTAGTCGATGATAATGAATTGGGTGAGAACGACATCGCAGAATTGAGAGAATGGTTCAAGCAGAACAAGGGTGAAGAATGATAGAGCTGTTACTGTCTCTTTTCATTGCTTCGTTCGTTGGGTCCATAATTTGGATCGTTCAAATTAGTATACGCCCCATTACACAAAAATTATTTTCTCAAACGTGGCACTACTATTCGACTTTAATCCCTGTATTCTTCCTGCTTGGCGGAACCGACATGATGGTCAGAATCATTTCCCTTGTTCGTTCAGCTTTATCTAACAACAGTGCATGGATTCATTCCGAATTCATGGTCAATCAAGTACCATATGTACCTATGGTTGAGCATACGACAGCAGTCAGCTTGTCATTTATACAAAGATGGGTTGATTCCTTGCTGACGCTCTGGAACATCCACGACTGGGTCATCATTCTTCTAGGAACCTGGGCTGCAGGTGTTGTTGTTGTCCTTGGGGTAAATGCCAAAAAATATTTGGCATTTAAACGCTTCATCCTAGATGAGAGCCAAGTTGCCAATATAAGTATCAACTCAGTAAAAGTATTCAAAAGCCCAAATGCCATGACACCTATGGTTATTGGTTTTCTCCATCCGGTAATTGTGATGCCAGATACACCTTTGGGACAAAAAGAAATAGCGATGATCCTTTCTCATGAACTGATTCACCTAAAGCGTCGTGATTTAGTTGTGAAGTTCATCGTCTTTCTGGCTCATTCCATCCACTGGTTTAATCCATTTGTCTACTCACTTAGCAAACAAACAAATATCTACTGCGAACTGTCTTGCGATGAGAAAGTAGTACAGGAAATGGATATAGATGACCGGAGATTTTACGGTGAAATCCTATTATCCATGCTAGAATATGGCGTTAAGCGAAGGAACCATGTAGGCGTCAGCAGCCTGTGTCCATCTAAAAAAGATATGAAAAGGAGACTCGGAAATCTCATGAGTGTAAAAAAGACAAAAAAACTATGGTTATGTTGTCCTTAATAGCAAGTATTGCTTTAGTTGGCAGTGGCGGGTTGGCCGCAAATTTTGCCAGTGCGGCAGCAAGCCCGTCCTCCAAATATAGGCTTGAAGGCGGAAGAAATGTGACCGTGACATCTAGCGACGGCACAACCATTTCTTATGATAAAGAGGGGAATATCATTCCCACGCCCGCACGCCAAGCACCCCGCGAAATGACAACGGACGAAATCTTGAAGCGTATTGTAATGCACATGGAGAAAGGAATACCTGTGCCAGAGGGATACGTTGCCGATTTAACGAGCAAGGGTGAAACAGATGCTCTGGCCGCTTTATTCGACGGTTTAACCACAATTGATCTTCTTACTCAAGACGGGGTTGCCACGTTTAACGTAGCCGATTTACTTCAATCATAAATGATACGGACTCATACGATTGGATGGCGATAGATTAAAACCGTCGCTGTATTTTCAATAGAAGCAAAAAAGTTGGACGGTAAACATTGCGTTTTCCGCCCAACTTTTTCATTTAATGGCTTTCGGACAGCCCCTTCTTCTGAATTGCAAGGATGCCGTTATAATTACGATACAACAAATTGGACAACAATGGGTGTGCCATCATTAAGCGCATCACCATCAGGGATCGTAATAGCCGTCGTTGAGATTGTGGATGTGTCTGCAGTCTGCAACATGCCGTTAACATACAGGTTGTAATAGTTGAACGTACCTGGGAATGCTGTTGCCGCTGCACCACTGTCGCTTGTAAATGCTGTCGCAGCGACTGCAAACGCATCTCCCGTTCCTGTTCCCGCACCAATGGTGGATGCAAATCGCAAGCTGTTTTGATAAGGCGTTACAATTGGCATTATCTCTCACCTCCCTATCTAAAACTAGTATACGCAGTAGATTTGAATCCCGTGAAGGCAAAGAGAGGCGTCGCTTCGACTATTTTTATCATTAGGATACTTGCACCGTAAACCGCACCGTTTCCAGAATAATGGGCGTTCTGGCAAACAAGATCCCCTCTTGTGCAGGAATAACGAGCAGGCCAGGAGTTGCCGCATAGGATTGGCCAGGCTGAACAATCCCATTGATAAATAGATTTTGATAGCTAGTCGGGCCCAACCCGACAAATTCATTAATTGTATTCCCGGCGTCGTCCACGAAAGCCCCTGCTGGTATGGAGACAGACTGAGACAAATCCAGATCAGTCTGCGGATAATAGAAATACCGATTGGCTATGGGCACAATCTCGATTGTGCCGATGCTGCCAGTTGGCCCGGTCACTCCAGTCACTCCGGCCGCCCCAGTTGCCCCGGTCACTCCGGCCGCTCCAGTCGACCCAGTCGCTCCAGTCGACCCGGCCGCTCCAGTCGACCCGGCCGCTCCAGTCGACCCGGTCACTCCGGCCGCTCCAGTCGCTCCGGTCGCTCCAGTCGCTCCGGTCACTCCAGTCGCTCCGGTCACTCCAGTCGACCCAGTCGCCCCAGTCGCCCCGGTCACTCCAGTCGCTCCGGTCACTCCAGTCGCTCCAGTCGCTCCAGTCGCCCCGGTCACTCCGGTCGCTCCAGTCGCTCCAGTTGCTCCGGTCACTCCAGTTGCCCCGGTCACTCCGGTCGCGCTGCTCAGAATCGAGGCTCCAAGCGCGCTATCCAGCTTGGACTGCAGGATTAGATTGCTTCGCGTCGTACTCTCAAGCGTAGACCGCACGCTCTGGTTGATAGCTAACAGCTCACTTATCGTCGCAGGTGGCCCCGTTCGACCCGGAAGGGTTCCGACCGCATATTGAAGCTGCTCACCTTCAGCGTTCAGTATATGGCTAATTCCCATTTCTTCTAATGCGATCGAAGACAGGATCAGATTGATGGCATCTTCTCTTGTCAACGTAATCACAGGCGTAATATTAGGAATATTCGGTTGAGACATCATTCAGGCCCCCCTTCAGCTTCATCACAATTTGTCATGCTATCAACTTATTCTAGCTGCGGTACATTGGAAACGACTATTAACATGACCATAGGTGCAAACGGCTCTCATCGTCAAAAAAAAAAGCAGTCCTACGCTACCTGAATAGCGCAGGACTACTATGAGCCCCGAAACCCTCCTGCCAGAAGCAAGCTGCTATGGAGATACAGGAGGAGAGCCGGTTGGCCGCGCAGCCTGAGCGGCTACACGGACACTCCACACCCTTCTACTCGTCCTCATCATCGTCGACATTATGGAATACCTGCTGCACATCCTCCAGGTCTTCCAGAGCATCGATCAGCTTGTCGAACTGCTTCGCCGCGTCACCCTCCAGCGTCACATAGTTCTGCGGCAGCATCGCAAGCTCGGCTACAGTGAACTCGTCTACTCCTGCTTGACGCAATACTTCCTGCACGGAGTGAAACTGATCGGGCTCAGCATAGACAATCACGCTGTCCTCTTCTTCCACGATGTCGCGCACGTCCACATCAGCCTCCAGCATCAGCTCCATCACCTCATCCAGGGACTTGCCCGAGATGCCGACGATGGCCGACGAGTCAAACATATACGAGACCGAGCCGCTCACCCCCATACTGCCGCCATGCTTGTTGAAGGCCGCACGCACCGCAGGCGCAGTACGGTTCACATTATTGGTCAACGTGTCAACGATCACCATCGAGCCGTTCGGGCCAAAGCCCTCATACCGAAGCTCGACATAGTTTTCCTCCGAGCTGCCCTTGGCCTTGTCCAGCGCACGGTCAATGATTGCTTTGGGCACATTATAGGTTTTGGCCCGCTCCAAGACGACCTTCAGCGCACGATTCGACTCCGGGTCCGGCTCGCCCTTTTTGGCTGCGACATAGATTTCAACACCGAACTTCGCATAGATTCGGCTCGTGTTGGCATCCTTGGAAGCTTTTTTCTCTTTAATATTGTTCCATTTGCGTCCCATACTACTCCCACTTTCCTCGACATAATCGACTATAATTATACCCTGTTAGCAGGACAATTAGAAGGACAATCTATATCGCAGAGCTACTGACCAAACAAAGCCGCCGCACCAATCAATCCGACATCATCCTTCAGCGCCGCAGGAATGATCTGAAATGTCCCACGATACGGCTCCATTACCAGCTTATCTGTCTGGGCGCGCAATGCCGGAAACAGCAGCTCGCCCGCGCGGCTCACCCCACCGCCAATGACGATCCGATCTGGATTGAAGGTGTGGACGATATTGGCCAGCCCAATCGCCATATAGCGAATCGCCTCGTCAATAACCTCCTGTGCCATGGCATCGCCTGCAGCCGCCGCTTCAAACACGTGCCGCGACGATACCGCCTCTCCACCAACAGCAGCTAGCTGGGTGATCAGCGAGTCCTCTTCCCCGATCCTGCGAAGCGCCGCTTCGCGAATTGCTGTCCCGGAGGCGAATACTTCCCAGCAGCCATGGCGGCCGCAGCTACATACCGGGCCGCTTGGATCTACAATCAGATGACCCAGCTCGCCCGCGAAGGAATGCGCCCCGAGCAGCAGCTCCCCATCCATGACGATCCCAGCTCCAATCCCCGTGCTGAAGGTGACATAGACCATGCTGCCCTCATGACCGCCTGCGCCACGCACATACTCGCCCCAGGCAGCCGCATTGGCGTCATTGACCACCTTGACCTCTACAGCCAGCTTGTCCTCCATCCATTGCTTGATCGGCACATCGTTCCACTCCGGCAGGTTGGTGCCGTTGCGCACGATGCCTGCACGAGTGTCCACCGCGCCTGGAGAGGCCAGCCCGACCCCGTGCAGCGTCTTGCCGCCCGAGACCTTGCGCACAAGTCCGCACATGCAGTCCGCCAGCTCGCGGGCATTGCGGCAGCCCGCTGTTTCGACCTGCTCACGCTGCAACAGCGAGCCGGCTGCGTTGAACAGGGCTGCTGCTATCTTTGTTCCGCCCAGGTCAATTCCGACGACATAACGTTCATCCATCATTTCTCACCTTTCTCTTCCTCTTGCAGCACCTTGGCCAGCGCTCGTACCGCAGCCGGATCTACCGGCGAGAGCGCCTGCCCGCCGTAACGGACAGCAGAGCCGAAGTGCACCTCCGGCACCTTCGTCTGACGTACAAAATCCTCAATACCCTCCAGGCGCAGCCCGCTGCCCGCCAGGATGAGTACATGCCCCTTGCCCGATGCATCCACCAGTGCCCGCATGGCCCGGGCAGATTCCAGAGCCGGACGCGGCCCCGCTGAGGTCAGCACACGCTTGATCTGAGGATAACGGTTCAGGATCGCCAATGCCGCCGCCTGATCCTCCAATTCATCGAACGCCCGGTGGAACGTCACCTCCAGAGCGCCGACATGCGGCAGCAGCCGCTCCAATGCCCGCTCATCCACGCGACCGTCCGCCGTAATTGCCCCTAGCACAGCACCGGCAGCGCCGCTGTCAGCGAGCGCATCCAGCTCATAGGCCATCGTATCCAGGTCATGTGCCGAGTAAATAAACGAACGGCTATGAGGCCGTACCATCACATTGACAGGTATGCTCACTGCTCTCACTACTTGGCGGACAAGTCCGATGCCTGGTGTCAGTCCTCCCTCGGTAATCGCCGTAATCAATTCCAGACGATCAGCGCCGCCCTCCTCCGCTGCGAGTGCATCCTCGATGCACGTTGCAATGATTTCCAGCTTCATCGTCGCACCGCCTTTCTTATTCGTTGTCACCAAGCCGACGCGCAGCGTAGTCTGCCAGCAGACGAGCCCCGTACCCGGTGGCTCCCGCTTCCGCATACCCGGTATCCTGCTTGTATTGCACTGTGCCTGCCATATCAATATGCGCCCAGCTCATCCCAGGAGCGACAAAACGGCGAATGAACAAGGCTGCAATAATCGCCCCGGCATAAGGGGAGCTGCCTACATTTCGCATATCTGCATACGAGCTGGCCAGCTCCGATTCGTATTCTTCCATCAGCGGCATCTGCCATAGCCGCTCTCCGTTGCGCTCTCCCACTGCAATCAATTGCTCGGTCACGGGAAGATCACCCCAGATGCCCGCGATGCCCAGTCCCAGAGCTGCGCCGACATTGCCAGTCAAGGTTGCGATATCGATCGCCTCCGCAGCTCCCAGTTGGGCAGCATGCAGCAGCGCGTCAGCAATAATAAGCCGGCCCTCGCCATCCGTATTGGCGATCTGCACTGTCATCCCGTTCGGATATGTGACGACACTCGACGGCAGCACGGCCTTGGCATCCGGCACATTGTCAACGATCGGCAGCAGGGCAACCACATTAGCCTGCGCCCGTTCGCGGACGAGGATGTCGAGCGCGCCTACGACCGCCGCCGCGCCCCCCATATCCATGCGGGCATCGCTAATATCCCGTCCCGTCTTCACATTCATGCCGCCCATATCAAAGGTAACTCCCTTGCCGACAAGCGCCAGCAGGGGCAAGGAGGGATTGCCCTCATATCGAAGCTCTACCATTGCAGGCCCGTGCATGCTTCCTGCGCCGACCGTCAGGAGGCCATTCATCTGCCGCTCCACCAGCTCCTCGCCCCGATAGACGCGAACCTGCACTGGCGACTCTGAGGCGTAACGCATGAAATGCTCAGCCACCCTGGTGGCAAAGCTCTGAGGATGGAGCGTATGCGGCGACTCATTCACCAAGTCGCGCGCCAGGCTCGTCCCTTCCGCACGAATGCGTGCTGCATGGAGAGCTGCCTCAACCTGCTCGGTTGACAGAAGCGGCCATAGGGAAGCCTCCAACTGCAAGACAGGCCGAGCCGCATGTGCTGTCAAGCCGCGATGATGCTGAAACCGATATAGGCCGAGCAGCCATCCCTCCGCCCAGGCCTGCAGCCATGCTTCCTGACTTACAGACTCCTCTGGGCGCAAGGCTTGATCCGACTGTGGCAGCCAGGCCAGCCGCACGGAAGCGCAGCCCTCACGCTGCACTGCGCGTGCCGCTGTGCCGGCCGCTCGCCGCACCGTCTCCAGTGTCAGCTCGCTGCGCAGCCCCAGGCCGATGACGAGCAGATCGGCCTCATGCTCCGTCCGCCCATACAGCCAGGTAGCTTGTCCTGCCTTGCTGCGCACCGTATCCTGCCTGTAAGGGAAGGCTTCCTCCGCATACGCTACATACAACTGCACAGCGGCCTCTTCGCCACTATCGATCCGAATGTCCATTCGTTATCCCTTCTTTGCTATTATTTGCCGCCCATTACGGCTTCATCATACAGATGGCAAGCAACCTCATGACCCGGCTCCACCTCGCGGAACACCGGAGTCGCTGTCTTGCAGACCTCCATACAGGAAGGGCAACGCGTATGGAAGCGGCAGCCTGTAGGCGGATTAACCGGACTTGGCAAGTCGCCTGTCAAGATGATCCGCTCCCGCTTTAGCGAAGGGTCTGGAATGGGCACTGAGGAAAGCAGCGCCTGCGTATACGGGTGAAGGGGGCGGTCATACAAGGTATCCTTGTCCGCGGTCTCCACGAGCGAGCCCAGATACATCACGCCGATCCGGTCACTAATATGCTCCACGACACTCAAGTCATGGGAGATGAACAGGTAGGTCAGCCCGTACTCCTCCTGCAGATCCTGCAGCAGATTCAGCACCTGGGATTGAATCGATACATCCAATGCCGAGACGGGCTCATCAGCGACGATCAAGCTTGGGCGAACCGACAGCGCACGGGCAATACCGATCCGCTGGCGCTGACCTCCGCTGAATTCATGCGGGAACCGCTCAGCGTGCATGCTGCTCAGGCCCACTGTTTCCAGCAGCTCATGTGCCAGCTTGTCGCGCTCGCCCGGCGTCAGCTTCGTATGGATCAAGAGCGGCTCCGCCACCAGGTCCTTCACCTTCATGCGTGGATTCAAGGAGGCATACGGGTCCTGAAATACCATCTGCATATGCTTGCGCAGCGGACGCATTCTCGATTCGGGCAGATCACTGATCCTACTGCCCTCGAACCATACCTCGCCTTCCGTCGGCTGGAGCAGCCTGGTCACCAGTCTCCCGGTCGTCGACTTGCCGCAGCCGCTCTCTCCAACCAGACTGAACGTCTCGCCCTTGCGAATAGCAAAGCTGATCCCGTCCACGGCACGCAGATATTTCTTTTGTCCAAGAAAGCCCTTCTTGATCTCAAAGGATTTCTTCAGATTCTTCACTTCAATTAAAGGCTGTCCGTTCATCCTTCCCCTCCTCCTTCCACCTGGGGCTCCTGCGTCAGAAAGCAACGGCTGCTGCGGTCGCTCCGCCCATTCACAGCCACCAGCTCCGGCTCCTGCACATGACACTGCTCCATCGCAAATTGGCAGCGGGGCGCAAACTTGCAGCCCGCAGGCATCTGCGACAAGTCCGGCACATTGCCCTTGATCGAATCCAGACGGCGCACCTTATGGCGCAGCTTGGGCACGGATTGAATCAGCCCCTTCGTATACGGATGCTGCGGATCGGCAAACAGCTCCCGCACCGGCGCCTCCTCCACGACACGCCCGGCATACATAACCACGACGCGATCGCACAGCTCGGCTACAACACCCAGATCATGCGTGATGAGCAGCATCCCCATGTCCTGCTCCTCCTTCAGCCGCTTCATCAGATCCAGAATCTGCGCCTGAATCGTCACATCGAGCGCTGTCGTCGGCTCATCGGCAATGAGCAGCTTCGGGCTGCATGACATCGCCATCGCGATCATGACCCGCTGCCTCATACCGCCGGATAACTGATGCGGGTAATCGTGAATAACCTCCTCTGCACGCGGAATACCGACCAGGCGCAGCATATGAATCGCATGCTCGCGCGCTTGCTTGCGCCCGTACCCCAGGTGAATACGGATCGGCTCCTCCAGTTGCTTGCCGATTCGCAGCACCGGGTTGAGCGAGGTCATCGGCTCCTGGAAGATCATCGCCATATCATTGCCTCGAATTCGGCGCATCTCCGTATCGCCAAGCGTGGTCAGGTCTGTACCCTCGAAGCGAACCGAGCCGCCGGCAATCCGCCCTGGCGTATCCTTGAGCAGCCGCATGATCGACAGAGAGGTTACACTCTTGCCGCAGCCTGATTCGCCGACCAGCCCGAGCACCTCGCCTTTTTTGATATGAAAATCCACCCCGGAAACCGCCATAATCCGGCCGCCTCCGCGCTTGAATTCCGTCTTGAGTCCCTGCACCTCCAGCAAATGTTGAGCCATGCCGCTTCCCTCCTTATGGTTTGATCTTCGGATCGAGCGCATCCCGCAGGCCGTCCCCAACCAGATTGAACGCCAGCACCGCCAGGAAAATCGTCAAGCCCGGAAAATACACAATATGTGGAGCAATGCTCAAATAATCGCGTCCCATGCTCAGCATCGCGCCCCAGTCCGGCTCGGACGTCTTGGCGCCCATGCCGAGAAAGCTCAGTGAGGCAGCCGCCAGAATGGCGCCGCCGATACGCATCGAGATGTTGACGATGATGCTGGATACGGTCTCAGGGAAGATATGCCGCCAGATGATGCGGCCGTTCCCCGCGCCCATCGAGCGAGCTGCCTCAACGAATAGCGTCTCCTTCGCGGAGAGCGTCACACTGCGAATGATCCGCGCGAAGGAAGGGGTGCCGAATACCGCCACCGCGATGACGACATTGATCAGTCCCGGGCCCAGAATCGCCACAATCCCGATCGCCAGCAGCAGATCCGGGAAGGAGAACAGCACGTCGCTGCCTCTCATAATGAGACGATCCAGCCAGCCGCCATAATAACCGCTCAGCAAGCCCAGTACCGTACCCAGCACAGCCGCGATCAGCACCGCACTCAGGCTGACAGCAAGCGTCAGGCGCGTGCCTTCGATCAGACGACTCAAAATATCGCGTCCGTATTCATCTGTACCCGCCCAGTGGGCGCGGGATGGCCCCTCCATCAGGGCATCGTAGTCCGGCGCTTGCGGATCATATGGCATCATCATCGGACCGAAGATCGCGATGATGAACAGCAGTAAAATAAAGCAGGCGGCCGCCATCGCCAGCCACTGCCGGCTGAATGTATGGAAGAAGGCTCTCACCCGGCTATTGCCGCTGCTTCCCCCACGGGATGCCGCTACCGAGGGGGGAGCTCCTTCTGCTGTGGAATGATTGCTCATGGTATTACCTCCTATAGCCTTCTAATTGCCTCCTGCACAAATGTTAGGAATATCGAATCTTCGGATTAATGACACCGTACAGCAGATCGACGATCAGATTGATCAGGATGAACTGGGTGGCGAACAGCAGCAGCAGCGCCTGAATGACCGTATAGTCGCGGAACAGAATCGAATCCACCAGCAGCCTGCCAATGCCCGGGATGCTGAATACGGTCTCGACCATGACAGAGCCTCCCAGCAAAAATCCGAACTGCAGCCCCGCTACCGTCACGACCTGAATCAGTGAATTGCGCAGCGCATGACTGCCGACGACAACAAATTCACGCAGCCCCTTGGCTCGTCCGGTACGGATATAGTCTTCACGCAGCGTCTCCAGCATGGAAGACCGGGAATAACGGGCCAGCATCGACATGATGCCCGCACCCAATGTAATGGATGGGAGAATATACGACTTCCATGAATCCACGCCCCCTGTCGGAAACCAGCCCAGCTCGACTGAGAAAATCTGAATCAGCACCAGCCCGAGCCAAAATCCAGGGATCGACATACCGGAGATCGCTGTCAGCGTTCCGGCATAATCCGGCCATCGATTGCGGTATACAGCGGAGATGACGCCAATGGTCAACCCGAGCACCGTTGCCCAGACCATACTGAGCAATGTCAGCCAGATCGTTGGCATAAGCCGACTGGAGAGCATCTCTGTCACCGGCAAGCCGGAACGGATCGACTGTCCCATATCGCCGCGGAGCAAGTCCCCCATATAGTTGAAATACTGCTGCCAGATCGGGAGATTCAGCCCGAGCTGCTCTCGGATGCCTTCAATCTCCTCCAGCGTGGCATCCTTACCGGCAAGCAGACGCGCCGGGTCTCCTGGTATAAGATGAATGAACAAAAAAACCAGCACCGATACAACCAATAATAGCGGGATGACGCCAAGCAACCGTTGCAAAGCATATCTGCCCAACTTCATCTGCCTCCTTCCACTATAGCAAGTATAAGAAAGGCCGCTCCCTTGCAGCGAAGCGGCCTTCCCCATCAAATTCGATACCTGTCTGAGCTTTAAAGCTCTCTTATTTCACCTCAGCATAGCGAACATTGAGCGAGCCGTCCGGGAACACCTTGGCGCCATCCAGATAGCTTCTGTTGCCATAGACAATCTGATCGACGCCCATGAATGCCCATGGCGCTTCCTTCCAGATCGTCTGTTGAATATCGGCATAGATCGCCTTCGCTTCAGCCGGGTCGGTCGATTTGTTAGCAGCCGCAATCCAGCCGTCTACATTATCATTTTTGTAGTAAGCGGTATTGGAGCCTGCAGGCGGCCACATCTCGCTGCTGAACAAGCCTCTTGTTGCGCCATCCGCATCGCCGGAGGATGGCGACCAGCTTACATACCACATTTGAATTTTCGCTTCCTCAGGCGTCTTGGCCGAGTTGATCTGCTCGGACAGCGTGCCGCCCTCCAACGATTTCACATCGACCTTGATGCCAACCTGTGCAAGCTGCTGCTGCAGGAACTGCATGCCCTTGATCGTCTCCGAATCGTTCTCGCCCCATACCTCGGTCTCGAAGCCATCCGGGTATCCCGCTTCAGCGAGCAGCGACTTGGCTTTCTCCAGATCAAAATCATAGCCTGTCTGCTGAGCATAATATTGCGTCTTAGGCGACATCGTCGAATCCAGCTTCACGCCCAGACCGGATTTGACAACCTTAATATAGGCTTCCTTATTAATCGCATAGTTGATCGCTTGACGGACACGCACATCATCAAACGGCTTCTTCATCGTGTTCAGTGTGACATAGCGTACAATCGTGGAATCCACCTTATTGATTGCGATTCCTTCTTGACCTTCTACATCAGCAACCTGCTCGGTCGGCATCGGGTAGATGAAGTCCGCCTCGCCTGTTTTGAGCATCGCGATCCGCGAGCCGTTCTCCGGCACCGGACGGAAGGTTACACTGTCCACCTTAGGCAAGCCAGCTTCCCAGTAATTCGGGTTCTTCGCCACGACCAGACGGTCGCCTTGCACCCATTCCTTGAACTGGTACGGTCCGGTACCTACCGGGCTCTTCACAATATCCTGGCCCTTCTCCGCAAGCGCCTTCGGACTGATCATGCCAGCCATAGCCACCTTATTCAAGAAGGCGTTATACGGCTCGGTGAGCGTGAAGACAACGGTCGACGGATCAGGCGTCTCCACCTTGGCGACCTTCAGGAAGCTTTTGCGCAGGCGCAGATTGTTCGCCTCGTCCTGAATACGGGCGATATTAGCCGCTACAGCCTCGGAATTAAAATCGGTGCCATCATGGAACTTCACGTCCTTGCGCAAGGTGAAGGTGTATACCAGACCATCCTCGCTGATGCTGTAGTCTGTAGCCAGCACCGGGATCACATTCATATTTTCATCAAAGCCCATCAAGCCCTCATACATTGTTCTGGCACCGCTAATCGAGTTGGTGTCGCTCGCATTATGCGGGTCCAGCGTGATGAAGTTCGCATTGACTGCAACAACAATATCCTTGTTATTTTTGGATACGGTCTGCGCAGGCTTCTTGTCCCCGTCAGCCTTGTCCCCTGTTCCTGTACTGCTGCCTCCGCCCGTATTGCCGCCAGAGCAACCTGCCACTAGCGAGATGATGAGCACCAGCGCAAGCAAAGACCACCATTTACCTTTCGCTTCCATTCTCTCCACTCCTCTATGCCTGAAATTGGATGTATGAATAACTTTCGCCTACCCGAGTGGAGCAAACGAAAGAGCATTCCGATTGTCGCAAGAATTGTCGCCAGAGCTTACACTTCCCAGGCAAATACCGCCCGCCGCTCGCCGACCAGCTCGCCGCCATCATTGACAATACCGTTAGGCGCAAGCGTATACAGCCGCTTAATCGTCTCCGTATTGCTGTAGCCGATCCGCTCCAATATCGATGCGATCACGCACGGCCATACATGCTCGGCCCCGTCAGATACCTTGAGCGAGATGCCCAGCCGCTCCTTGCGCAGCCCGATGCCATAGACGCCCTTGGCTCCGCCCTTGGCGACCAGATTGCTGTCCTTCAGCAGTGCAGAGCAGACAAACTGGCGGTCAGCAATCATATCCGGGTGTTCATTCATGAGCCTGCCGATATGCTCAGCCGCGCCGCCAAGCTCGGCATCTGCAATCTTGTCCGGGCAGGCCAGCTTCATGTAAGCATAGGCGATCTTGTGCAATGGAAGTGCGAAGACCGGCAAGCCGCAGCCATCTGTTCCGTATGGAATCGAAGCCTGCGGCACCTCGGCGATTAACGCGACCGCCGCCGCAATCTCCTGCTGAACCGGATGCGCCAGCTCATAGTATGTGCTCTCGTCCCAGCCCAGATGCTTGCAGAGGCCGAGCAGACCCGCATGTTTGCCCGAGCAATTGTGGAAGATGCGCCGCTTCGCCTCATGATCGCGATGGCGCTGCGCCTTCGCCTCCTCATTCAGCGGATAGGTGGAACAACAGCGCAACTGCTCTTCATCCAGTCCCATCTTGCGATACATCGATTCCAGCGCCTCGATATGATACGCCTCGCCGCGGTGGGAGGCTGCCAGAAGCGCCGTCTCCTCCCCGCTCAGTCCATACCGCTCATCAATCCGCCGCTTCATAGCCGGCAGAGCCTGGAACGGCTTCGCCGCCGAGCGCAGATAGGTCATGTGCTGCGGATTGCCAGCCTTGTGAAGAACGTTCCCCCGCTCATCGACGACCGTTACGGCGCCATAGTGTACATTCTCCAAAACACCGCCCCGATATTCTTCCACCAATGGTACAAAATTCATCTCGAACGCCTCCTATTCCAACGTAAAATATCGATCCTGCGCCAGTAGTCCTGACCCGATCATCACGCCGCCCTCGTTCAGCAAGGAACGGTGGAAGGTGAAGGAGCCGCCCAGTGGCTCCCATACATAACGAGATAAATAATGCTGCTCGATCTCGTCATAGATGAATGGAAATTTCTCCACCAGCTCACCGCTCAGAATGACACTGTCCGGGTTGTACATGCAGACGACATTGTTAACGGTAATCGCCATATACATCAGTGCTCGATTAATAAGATGAACCGCCCAGTTCTCCCCTGCATCGCGTGCTGCGAACAGCTCCTCGATGGAAGAGCTTGGACGAATTCGGCTAGCCTCCAGCAACAGCGAGTTGATACTAATGTAGGTTTGCAGACAGCCCGCCTTGCCGCATTCGCACATCATGCCGCTGGGATCTACCGTTGTGTGGCCGATCTCGCCTGCACTGTTGCCTGCTCCGCGGTAGATTTCCCCGCCCAGGATGACGGCCGAGCCGACACCATGCCCGAAGCCCAGCAGCGCCGTGCGGGTGGCACCGACCGCAGCGCCATGGCGATGCTCGGCAAGCGCCCTGACCTTCAGCTCATTGTCCACCGCCACCTCAAGACCCGTCAGCTCGCGCAATCGCTCTGCCAGCCGCACCTGCTTCCATGCCAGCTGCACCGAGAAGATGACGATCCCCTGCTCATTATCGACGATGCCAGGCAGTCCGACCCCCATCCCGGTAATGCGTTCCCGGTCGATGTTCTCTTGCCCGATCAGCTCGCTCAATGCGCCCTGAATGAACTGCATCGTCGTCTCTGCTGCCTCATCGGGGATACGTGGATATTTGCGGCTGCATACTAGCTTGCCCTGTAGATCGACAATACCGATACTTACGACCGTCCGATCCAGCTCGATCCCTACAGATAGCACCGAGCTGTCCACAATGCCGAGCAACGTGGACTTCCTGCCCAGCCCGGCTGACACTTGGTCAGAGGCTTGCAGGTAGCCCTGCTCTGTCAATTCGCCAACGATCCGACTGACCGTTGTCGGACTCATGCCTGTCTGCTGGGCAATCGCTGTACGTGAGATCGGATGCTGCCGTTTGATGATCTCAAATACCGTTCGCTTGTTTTGCCTCTTCATAAAGTCCTGATCATGTTTTTTCACAGGCACTTCTCCTATTATTTTCTTCATTGGAATAATTAAAGCATAAATATCACGAAAATCAATAAAAATTGTGATAAATATCCGTTTACCCTTCTATAATTCAATTAGTTTCTCCAGTGATGGTATTAATAATAAACCCGTTTCGATCCTATGTCAATATAATTGACATCAAAAAATTTTACCCCATGTAAATGGCTTTGGCGACCTTGGCAGAAGGCTCCATACGTGCCTGCTCTATCAAGGCTCCGTCATGCTTCCAGCCAGGTACTACGCGGACTGTAAATACACCAAATAGCCCTAGCTCCTGTTACATAGCTAAGGCTATTGGCATGTGGACATTCTAGCGGGATGCTCTATCTCTGGAGCAGACGATTACGTTGCTTACTGCAATCGCGGTACGTCTTGGGGGTCATCTGCTCATGCTTCTTGAAGATTTTGATGAAATAGCTCGTCGTCTGGTAGCCGATCTGCTCGGATATATCATCCAGGCTCAGCGTAGAATGAACCAGCAGCTCCTTGGCTTTCTTCATCCGAAATTCCGTCACATAATCAATAAAGTTAATACCCAGCTCTTCCTTGAAGAGCACACTGAAATAACTCGAATTCAAATGGACATGAGCCGCTACCTCCTTGATCGGGAGGGCTTCATGAATATGCTCGTGAATGTAGCGGATCGCCTTGGCGACTGACGGGTTGTCCGGCTCATCTGGGTGAGGCTGAAGCTGCAATGGTTCCTCGGAGCTGCTATCCTGCTTCGCCCGACTGTTGGCCGCTGTCTGCTCATTATGCAGCATAGACAGCGCCTTCTCCACCGCCTCCACCAGTTGATCCTGCTGCACAGGCTTGAGCAGGTAGTCAACGACACCCAGGCGCAGCGCGCTCTGGGCATATTCGAATTCGGCGAAGCCCGTCAGCATAATGCACCGGATCGGATTATGATCCGCTCGGACAGCCTCAAGGAGTTGAATGCCATCCATGACCGGCATCCGAATGTCAGTGAGCAGAAGATCATACGGCTGCGAGCGCAATCGCTCCAGCGCCTGTGCCCCATTCTCGGCACTATCGATCACCGCCCCGTCGCCTCCCCACTCCTGCAGCGTGTAGCTTACGCCAAAGCGTGCATTGGGCTCGTCATCTACCACCAGAATGGCCGGGTGCTTCATTAGTCCATCCCTCCTCTGCCGCAATCACGAGCTTCACTATCGTTCCCTTGCCCGGAGTGCTCTCCAGCTCCAGCCCATATCGCTCGCCATATTGCAGTTGTACCAGCTTGTGCACATTATATAAGCCGATGCCTCCGCTGCTTACTGCCAGCTCCTCCCGCGTCTCCTGACGCAATCGCTTGTTGATCATCTGCAGATGCTCCTCACTCATGCCCACACCGTTATCCGTTATGCTGACTGTCAGCATCCCCTGATGAACGTCGGCGCGAACCGTCACCATCCCTCCCTGATCCAGCGGCTCGATGCCATGCACGATCGCATTTTCAACCAGCGGCTGAATCGTCAGCTTAGGGATGCGGCATGCAGCCGCCTCTGGCATAACCTCAATCTCCACCTGCAGCCGGTCATGCCAACGCAGCTTCATCAGATCGACATACCGTCGAACTTGTCCGATCTCCTCCGCCAATGTCACGAATCCGTCCCCGCCTCCATGAGAATGAATGGTGTACCGGAACAGATCCGCCAAGCGGATGATGGAATGCGACAGCTCCTTCTCACCCTTGCGGATATGGGCCCAGTAGATAGAATCGAGCGTGTTGAACAGAAAATGCGGATTAAGCTGAGAATGGAGCGCTGTAATCTCGCTCTTGCTCTTCAGCAGCTCGATTTCATAGACAGAACGAATTAGGTGATTCATCTGCCTCACCATCTGGTTGTATTTCGTATTCAATTGATTCGCTTCGCGATTGAAATACCCCTCCGGATTTTCCTTCAGCGTCCCTTCCTTGCCCTGCTGCATGACGCGCGTCAGCTTCTTGAGCGGATGGGTAATGAACAGCGATAACGAATAGGAGAGCACGGCGAACAGTAGTACGCACCCGAGAGTTGCCCATAACATGACGGTCTGAATAAGTCGAAAATCTTCGGTGACGTTCTTTTTGGGGAGCCAGATCTCCAGTCGCCACTTCGTCTCCTGGATCGTATGACTCACTGCCATATAATCACGCGTCTTCTCCCGCTCATCGAGCAGTCCCTGCACACCGTCTCCCTCTGCCGAGATCAACTGGTTCTGCTCGTCAAACAGGTACATGATGCTGCCCTTCAGCCGTTCCACATCCCGCTCGCCGCCAATAAAATCCACCAACGACGGCTTTACCCGAATCAGCAAGTAGCCCCCCTTGGCATACTCCTGCTTCTCCAGCTTGATCTGGCGCAGCGCCAGCAAAAATTCCGGGTGCTGCGGATCACGCGCCATCCAGACCAGTGCGCCCGCCCGCAAGCTCTCGTCCGCTTTGGCGACCATCTCCGGGTCAACCCGCTCGCCAATCGCCCGATCCACAATCGGATAGATGCTGGAGCGCAGCGAGAACAGCTCCATATCCTGGATCGTCTCGGAATAGACGGTCTTATCAACCATAATCCGGCGAATCTTCATCCGCTCCTCATAGGAGGCTTCACCGCCGGACAGGTCCTGCAGCAGCCGCTCCTGGATACGATCATCCATCGCCAGTTGCAGGCTCAGGACATTAATCTCGCTTAATAGCGATTCGAGGCGCCCGCCCATCTGAACCGCAATCTCATCGGCAAATTCGGCCACATTCTTCTTCTGCACGCCCGCCAGCAGCACATACAGGCTGCCTATGGTCACGAGCAGCACGACCACCATCGCCAGAGTGAAGCCGACAAATATTTGCCCTCTCGTCTGATCCAGTCCCAATCGCTTGAGCAGGCGCATCCCGACATCATCCCTTAGCTACATCTTGTTTGTCTGGGTAAATCATAATTTTAATGCTCGTATCCTTCTGCGTGCGGGCCATCTCAACCGCTTCCTTGATGTCCTCCAGCGCAAAGCGATGCGTGATGACCTGCTCGACATCCAGCTTGCCGCCAGCGAGCGCCTGTACGGCAGCCGGATACGTATTGGCATAACGGAACAAGCCGAACACATCCAGCTCCGAATCAATCAGGTGATTAATATTGACCGGGAGATCATCCTTGGCCGGCATGCCGACCAGCACCACACGTCCCCCGCGGCGCACCGTTGTAATAGCGTCGCTGATTGCCCGCCCATTGCCTGAGGTCTCGACCAGCACATCTGCGCCATGGCCTGCTGTCGCCTCAGTCAGCTTCTGCTTCACATCCTCGCTGCTCGGATCAAACACAGCGGTTACACCCATTTTGAGCGCCAGCTCACGCCGGAACGGCACCACATCTGTCGCATAAATTTCGCTTACGCCGTACATTTTCGCAGCCTGTACCGCCAGCAGGCCGATCGGCCCCAGCCCGGTTACCAGCACGCGGTCTGCAGGCGTTACCCGGCCGCGGTTCATCGCATGAATGCCCACGGAGAACGGCTCAATCAGTGCGCCCTCCTCAAAGCTCATCGCTTCCGGCAGCTTGAATACAAAGTCACTGCGGATCGTGACATATTCCGCCCATGCCCCGTCTACTGGAGGCGTCGCCATGAACACCACATCCGGGCACAGATTGTACCGACCGGACTTGCAGTAATCACAGCGTCCGCAGGTGACGCCCGGCTCGACTGCCACTCGATCTCCGACAGCAACATGGCTGACATCGGAGCCGACCTCAACGATAACACCGGACAGCTCATGACCTAGGATGATCGGCGCCTCTACAACATAACGACCGATGCGGCCATGCTCGTAATAATGCACGTCGGACCCGCAGATACCGATGCAATGAACCTTCAGCAGCACCTCGTCCGCCTTGGGCACCGGGATCGGCACCTGCTTCACTTCGATGTCCAAGGGGCGGTTCAGCACCGCTGCTTGCATTGTTTTTTCGCTCATGTTATTCTCTCCCTTTTGCTTACTATTATTGTGCGGATTGCTCCAGCTCGCGGTAGGTGAAGTAGGCAAAATCAGCCGGCTTGCGCGTACCGCTCAAATCCTGGGCGCAGATGCCGATGAAGGCTCCTGTAAACCCTTGATCGATCAGATAACCATCGATGACGGTCTCGGCATTCTCATCAGAGATTTTCCCCGCGTCCAGCACCGGCCCGATCGCTGTCCAGTCCACGCCATCCCTGGAATAATAAAAGGACAGCCTCTCATGATCCGCCTGGAGCTTGAGATACACCTGCTCCCAGCCTTCAACCGATACGCCTTGCTCCAGCGGTTCGTCATAGATGCCGCGGTCGCTCGTCATTATCGTCAGATAACGACCCTGCTCCTCATCGCGCGTAATGTGCAGATAATAATAATTCTTGTTGTTATAGTAATAGATAAGACCCGCCATCTGCTGATAGTGCAGCGGCTCGAATTCCACTGCTGTCTGCGCCTCCACCGTGAACGATTGTTGGCGACGAGCCAACAGACTCTGATGGAAGGCCGAGTATAGCGACTGCCCGCCCAGCAAGCGCAGATAGCCCGGACGAGCGGTGAGCGACGCCCACTCCTCGCTCACCGGCTGGCGCAGCGAGGCCAGATGCAAGCTCAGCCCATCAGGGCCGAACAGCTCCGCTGCAGGCTCCTCGAAGGGATGCTCCGGCAGATCAGGCGCCTGCACGGTGACATACGGGCTGTTGCCGCCGTCCGCCAGCCGAAGCCAGCCATCCTCTGTCCACGCTACCCGTTGCAGCGCTGTCTCTCTACCCAGATTGCACTGCATAGACGGACGCAGCGGACGTCCACACAGATGAGCAATATACCACTCGCCGTTCTGCGTCTCAACCAGACTTGCATGACCCGCACGCTGAAGGGCGAGCTCCAGCTTACCGGCAGAGGTGACGAGCGGCCCTTGCGGATCAGCCTCATATGGCCCCAGCAGTGAAGCAGAGCGCGCCACAGTCGCCGCATGACCAAAGCGGGTGCCGCCCTCCGCTGTAATCAGGTAATAGTAGCCGCCATGCTCATAGAGATGCGGCCCTTCCGTCAGGCCAAGCTCCGTGCCGCGGAACAGGTTATGGATCGGCCCAACGAGCCGCTGCTCCTCCACCGAGTATTCCTGCATAATAATCCCGCCGAACGGATTTTTGCCCTTGCGGTGATCCCACATCAGATTCAGCAGCCACTTCTTGCCATCCGATGCATGGAACAGGGACGGATCAAAGCCACTGCTGTTCAGATAGATCGGCTCCGACCATGGCCCATGAATGTCGGTCGCCGTCACCATGTAATTCGGCGTATCCTTGAACGGCCCCAGATGACTCTTCACATCGGTGTAGATCAAGTAAAATACACCGTCAGCATAGCTGAGGCACGGCGCCCAGATGCCTCCGGAGTCTGGATTGCCCAGCATATTCAGTTGGCTGCTCCGCTGCAGCGGATGGCCGATCAACTGCCAGTTCTTCAAGTCACGAGAATGATGAATCTGCACGCCTGGAAACCACTCAAAGGTCGATGTGGCGATATAAAAATCCTCCCCGACCCTCACAATGGAGGGGTCGGGGTTGAAGCCGCGCAGGATGGGATTTGTAATGATAGACAAGGTGCATCCTCCTTACACAGACATGTTGTTATTTAATTGCAGCGAGAATCGACGGAATATCGGCATCCTTCTTGCCGACGATGGCGCCTACAGCATTCAGGAACTGCTCGGCCCGCTTGGCATCCAGCGCCTGATCGTAGTAGCCGAAGAAGCCCTCCAGATTTTTGCTAATGTAGTCGTCATAACGGAACGCCAGTGGATGCATGTTGGCTTCGTCCAGCCCTGGATTTTTCATCGGGCTGATGTTGGCGCCTTCATTGATCTCCTTGCGCTGCTCGGGGCTGGTCAGGAAGCGCACGACCTTGTAGGCGGCATCCTGGTTCGTTTTGGACGAGATGGCCATCCCCGCGCCGAAGCCGCCATGGTATACGTTGACGCTGCCTGCTCCGCCTTCAACAACCGGGAATGGCACGAAATCGACCTTCTCCGCGAAGTCGTCGCCCAGGAACGATTCCATCGCCCATTCGCCCTGCAGATACATGGCCGCGCGTTCATTCGTGAATAACGCTTCTGCGGCTGCATAATCAAGACCCAGGAATCCATTCACAAAGCCCTTGTGGTCGACAGCCATTTCCTTGAACATCTGACCCGCCTTAACGAAGGAATCCGCTGCGAAATCGCTTTCGCCTGCCTTCGCCTTCTCGAACGGCTCCGTGCCGCCTACGCGCTCTGCAAAGTACGAGAACCAGTGCAGAAGCGGCCAACGCTCCTTGCCAGCTACGGTAATCGGCGTCACATTGTTGGCATTCAGCTTGTCCACGACCTGCAGCAGCTCATTGTAGGTTGTCGGAGGCGTCAGGTTATTCTGCTGAAAAATTTCTTTATTATACCACAGGGATACGCCGCTGAACAGTACCGGCACGCCATACGTCTTGCCATCATAGGTGAAGGTCTCTAGTCCCCCCGATAGTACATTATCCTTGAACTCCGCATCCTTGTCCAGATAGGAGGTGAGATCGCCTAGCAGTCCGTTGGCAACCAGCGTGTCAAACGTTTCGCCGCTCCAATAGGTTACAATGTCCGGCAACTGATTGCCTGCGATCGCCACCTTCATCTTGGTCTTCAGCGCCTCATCCTCGAAAAACTCGGCCTTCACCTGAACGTCCTTGTTGTCACGGTTGAATTCCGCCAGTGATTTCTCGATAATGGAACGGTTGCGCGTCTCCATGCTCCACATGGTCAGTTGGGTGACATTTCCATCCCCGCCTGCCGTATTTTCTTTACCTGCGCCTGTATTAGCGCCTGTGTTGCCATTTGAGCTGCTGCTTGGGCTGCCACAGCCTGCCACAGCTACCATTGCGAATGCCAGTAGTGCGATTGCCATCTTCTTCATGATGTAATCTCCCCTTTAGTTGAGTTCTATGCTCTATTTATGAATAAGCTGCGCGCCAGACTAGCAGCCGCTTCCCGCAGGGCTGCGCCGCAATTCTTCCCCAAAAAGCGCGCTGCTGTATCACCATTTCTCACGTTGTACAACGACCCTCATGTCTTATAACCATAGCCGCTTCCTCGACAGCTTATCCTTTGACCGACCCTGCCACAACACCCTTATGCACATATTTTTGCAAGAACGAATACATGATGATGATCGGTGTGGTCGTGATGACCAGCGCTGCGCTGATCAGCGAGTAGTCCGCGCTGAAGTTGCCCTTGAACATCATCAGACCGAGCGGCAAGGTTTTGAGCGCATCCTGCGACACCATAATCAGCGGGAATATAAAGTCGTTCATGATGTTGAAGAAGGATAGAATCGTTACCGTCGCCAGCACCGGCTTCGCCAGCGGAAAATAAATATAGAAGAACGTCTTGTAAATGTTGCAGCCGTCCACCAGCGCTGCTTCCTCCAGCTCTTTGGGCACTTCACTGAAGAACCCATAGGCAAGAAAGACGGCTATCGGCAGATTGAAGCCGATGTACGGGAAGAACAGTGCCCAGAAGGTATCGTAGATGCCCAACTGATTGGCAAGGGTGAACAGCGGGATCAGCGTGCTGTGCACCGGGATCATCATCCCGAGCAAAAACATGCCTAGCAGCAGCTTGGAGCCCTTGAACGAGCGCGTTGCCAGATAGAAGCCGATTAGCGTTGATACCGCCAGCAAGCCGACAACCGAGAAGAAGGTAATGTACAAGCTGTTGAACAGGTAGCTGCTAATCCCCTCATTCCAGGCGTTGACGAAGTTCTCGAACCGCCATTGCGTCGGCAGTCCCCATGGATCTGCGAAATATTCCTTATTACTCTTGAACGACGAGATCAGCATCCATACGAACGGATAACCGGTCAGCACAAGATGAACCAACAAAATCAAGTAGATGACGATGCGGCTGACCAGCTTGCCTCGCAGCAGGCTGAACCGCGCCCACACACTTTCTGCCGCTCCAGGTTGGAGCTGCGCTTGAGAACTGCTCACAGCGATTCTCCTTTCTTATTGGAATTTGGCGCTTCCCTTGCCCAGCACCTTCGTAATGACAAGCGCCAACACCAGGCCAAACAGCAGCAGGAAGGTGGAGATGGTGCTGCCATAGCCGTAGTCCATTAACTTGAAGGCATTGCTCATCATATAGCTGGCAAGCACCTCGCTCGAATGATTCGGGCCTCCGCTTGTCATAATGTAGATCAGATCAAAATACTTCAGCGAGTTAATCACACAATTCAGCACCGTGAACGTGATAGCCGGCCAGATGAGCGGAATTTGAATCTTGAAGAAGATTCTCCATTCCCCTGCTCCTTCGACCCGGGCTGATTCGAGCACTTCGTCCGAAATGTTCTGCAAGGCCGCAAAGTAGACCACAATGTAAAAGCCGATAAACTGCCACGCCACTACGGCGATTACCGATAACAGCGCTGTCTTTTCATCGCCTAGCCAGGCATGTGTCCAGCTCTTCAGACCGAGCTGAATGAGCAGATTGTTCAGCAAGCCGAAGTTCGGATCATAGATTTGCCCCCAGAGAATGCCCAGCACCGCAGTCGACAGCATGACAGGTGTGAAGTAAACCGTTTTCAAAAGATTCGATCCTCTAAGGCCAATACTAAGCAGCACAGCCAGCAGCAGGCCGACCGGAAGCTGCACGAGCAGTGCGCCCAGCGTCAAGTACAGCGAATTACGCAGCGCTGTCCATACAACCGGGTCCTGCGCCAGCCGAATGTAGTTGTCAAGTCCGCCAAATACCTTGGGCGAGATGCCGTCCCATTGAAACAAGCTGTAGTAGACGCTCATCACAATCGGAATAATAATAACACCAAGGAACACCGCCAAGGCCGGGCCCATGAAGAGCAGCCCTCCAGTAAATCTTCTCAACCCTTTCTCTCTCATCGTATCTCTCCCTATTGCCCTAAGATTGCGCTTTCATCGATGACAGTTCCTATCTTATCAGTAAAACAGCGCGTTGATATGGAATAAGGATTGGGAAAAATGATACATCGATTGGGTGATCGCTAAAACGTGAAGCAAAGGGACAGCGCGCGGCTCCTATCGACGCTTGGAGCCGCGCGTGCCGAACTCCTGGATGCGTACCTCCACCTTTACCTTAACCGCCATACGGCTAAAGCGATCCTCCCAGTCATCCTTGACCCGCCGCCATACTGCCGGATGATCGATCGAGAGCCGCTTGCCGAAGCCGACGACATCCACCTTATATTGCTTCTGCGTCTTCTCCAGCGCCCGCTCCGCGAGCTGTCTGATCCGCGCTGCCGTCGCCTGCTCGGCTCGTTCTACGAACGTCTGGTCAAATGCATCTCCTGGATTCGCCCAGTCCTCGCGCAGCTTTCCCTCGCTCTTGATCCTCACCTCAAAGGAAATGCGATCCCCCTCAATAATGGGTACTATATGCCGCTTCATGCGGCGCACCTCATAACCGAGCATGGCTCCGCTCTCCAGCTCTACACCTTCAATGACCCCGTTAAATCGGCGAATGCCGAGCAGGCAATTCAGCCCTGCCGTCTCCAGTTCGCCCAGCCAGCCGACCATCTTGGCCGTGGCTCCCTTCACCACTGCCGCCCCCGACAACTGCGATTCTCCCTGAAGCGCCATCACTCGTTGCAGTACAAAGCTGTGTTGGCCTGTCAGATGCTCAGACAGATTGCCGAGTGTCATCTGAACAGGTGTGCGCAGTGTCTTATGGTAATTTTCCGTCATCTCCCGCAGCTCGATCGCCGGGGTCTGTCCGCTCTTATGCTGCGAGAATATCGGTTCAGACCTCCCCTTGGCAACGACGACCCGAATCGAACGCCTCGTCTCCGTATTGCGCATAAAAAAATTGATGACATTTCTCAGATCCATCTGGCGGGCGACTTGTTCGCCAATCACGATAACGCGCACATGCTCATAGCTGGGAGGACGATCAATGCGGGTTGCAAGCTGGCGGATGTTATCGAAGATGATCGGGCCCTCGCTTGTAATATTCATATATTTTTTCTGCGTCTTGCCGCCACCCTGCTCCGAGAATCCAGTGGGCAGTGCAATCTGATGCGTCATGGAAATTTCCGGCCGTCGTTGTTCGTCATCGCCTCCATCGGAGGGCATATCGAGCCCGATGCCCAGCACGATGCCGGTTTCTTCAATTTCATTGCGATCCCAACAGCCAGACAGCAGCACAGCGTTCATAGTCAGCCAGACGGCAAGCAGCAGCCAGACTGTGCCGTATTTAAGAGGCTTGCTCATTTCCAATCCTCCTGACAGCAGCCACCGCCAACAGAATGACCGGCAACAGTCCGAACATCAACAGCGAAGCGTAACTGTTATATTCACCCAGCGCAAACACAGCATTCAGATTATCCGGCAAGACGGCGATGGCAAAAATGATCGGCATCACAATATAAGACCAGACGCGGAAGTCCTTCCCGTACAACTGCGCAGCACCCAGGCATGCTCCATACTGGTACAGCACATAAGCGGTATACATCGACAGTACCCATAACACGGTAAATAAGGATTCGAACCGCTCGAAGAACCCATCCGGGAGCTCAATGTTCATCGCTACCGACATGGTAGGCCAGGTGACTGTCTTTACCTCCTCCACTGTCAACGAGCCGATCGTCACCAGCACAATCAAGGTATACAGCACCGTAGTCAAGCCGATTCCGGCAAGCACGGCGGGCACAGCCTTGCGGCTCATCTTCATGAAGCCCCCCAGGAAGAGCAGCACCTCAAACCCGCTGTACGATAGAATGGAGGAAGGCATGCCCTGGAGCACCGGAAGCAGTCCTTGCCCCAATACCGGACGCACATTATCCAGCTCAAAATCACGGAAGCTAAACACGATCAGCACCATCAGAATACATACAATAATCGGCATGAACAGCTCGATCAGACGGGCGATCGGATTGATGCCGCCTACCGTTAAATAATTGGCCACCAGCATAAACAACACCATCGTCACCATGATCGGCGTCTTGTCGAGCAGATACATGCGAATGACCTCACCCATCACCCGCAGCAGATACCCCGCCGAGGACAAATAATAGACAGACACCAGCACCACCACACAGGCTCCAAGCGGTCGGCCGATAATATCACCGACATACGCATAGAAGCCCCGCCCCGGAAAGCGCCGGCACAGCAGGCCGACAATCCAGCCAGCCAGCAGCGCCACGAAGCCGCTAAGCAGGACAGATAACCAGCCATCCGGTGTGTTCACCGCCAGCGATACACTCTGCGGCAAAATCAGAATGCCGGTGCCGATCATGGCTTTGGATACCATCATCGCCGCCTGGTTGGCGGTTATGGTCTCTGCACTTGGCTTGCGTTGCCCCATTCTTCCAGCCCCCTCGCTATTTCTGTCTCCTGGTGTCTTGCGGACGATTCATTAACGGCCGTTGCTTCATCATGCGGAGCGGAAAGCGCAGGAACAGATCCTTCCATTGCGACGGACGAGCTGGAACGACAGGGGATAGATAGCTGACCCCGAAGCTCTGAAGCCGAGCCAGATGCGCCATGATGAGTATAAAGAACAAAATGACGCCGAAAAGTCCCAGCACCGCTGCCGCCAGCATCATGCCAAACCGCAGCATTCGAATCGCAATCCCGGCCTCGTACTGTGGAAAAGCAAAGGACGATATAGCCGTCAAAGCCACCACGATGACCATAATCGGACTGACAATCGCCGCCTGCACCGCTGCCTGCCCGATGACCAGACCACCGACAATCCCGACTGCCTGGCCGATCGGCTTGGGAAGACGCAAGCCCGCCTCGCGCAATATTTCCAAGGTCACCTCCATAATAAGCGCCTCGACAATAGACGGAAACGGTACGCCTTCCCTCCCGGCAGCTATCGAGATCGCCAGCTTGGTCGGGATAAGCCCATGATTATATGAGATGAGCGCGATATATAGCGAGGGGAGGAACAGTGCAAAGAACGCCGCTGCATAGCGAAGCAGCCGTATAAGCGATGAGGGCATCCAGCGCTCATAATAATCCTCCGACGAGCTCAGCATCATCGTAAAGGTGACGGGCGCTATCAGCACAAACGGCGTCCCATCCGTCAACACCGCAATTCTGCCTTCCAGCAGCGCTGCTGCTACCCGATCCGGCCGCTCTGTCGTCTGAAGCTGCGGGAAGGGCGACATCACATTATCCTCCACCAGTTGCTCGATATAGCCAGATTCCATCACATCATCGATGTCGATGCGAGCCAGCCGTGTTCTCATCTCCTCCACCAACGCCATATCGGTTAAGCCCCGGATATAGACCAAGGCCACATCCGTCTTGGAGCGGCGTCCGAGCTTATACGGTTCTAGCACCAGATTCGGGTCCTTAATCCGCCGGCGCAGCAGCGCCGTATTGGTGCGAAACGCCTCCGTGAAGCCTTCACGCGGCCCCCGCACCACCGTCTCGGATACCGGTTCCTCAATCGAGCGGCTGGGCCAGCCGCAGCTACCGACAATGAGCGCCGTATCTGCGTCCTCCAGCAGAAGCACCGTATTGCCTCCCAGCACCTCCTGAATGCAATCATCCAGCAGCGGCGATTCCTTCAGCTCTGCTACATTCAACAGGGCAGACGTCACCATATGATGGCCGCTTCCAGCACTCTCCGCGCCTGTGCCGCTGCCTTCTGCCCCTTCCTGACTATTGCCTGTCGAGACCGTCATATTGTTCTCGTCAGTCCCAACTAATGCAGATTCTGCACCCTCTGCTGCAGCCTTCGCTCTTGATCGTGCCGCACGCGGGGGCTTGCTGTCCTCTCCCGAATGCCCGGCCGTCCCCAATGCCCTGGCCTTGGCCGGCTCAAGCATCATGAGCGGACGCAGCACCAGTTCATTTGCCGTCTGCTTATCAACCAGGCCATCGATATAGATGAGCGCCGCATCCTTGTTAAGACCCGGAATGCGGAACTTGCGGAGGATCACATCAGGACTTTGGCCCATGATGCTTTGAAATGCTAATATATTGTCATGCAGCTTCTCCGATAGCCGCCGCTGCTCATTCGACATCACTCCAGCCCCCGCCCATGTTGTGTTCTTGTTAGTCATTCCCAATTCGCCTCATTTCATCCCACAACGGCTGCCGAAGTGCGGAATAGGCCAGCCTTCGTTTCGCGTAAAAAATATCGCAAAAAAACGCCGCCCCCTTGGAATTAAGGGGAGCAGCGTTATAGCAAAAACCGGGAAGGCTATAAAGTCGAAAGAGAACTAACTACCTGCATATGCAGGCCCAGGAGCAGGGGCGGCCTCCCGAGATACCCGTCTTTCCTCCAGCCAACTAGCGAAGCCGTCAGGCTTGCAGTAACTTAGGAACAGCCATTCCATTGCCCGCGTCATGCCGATATAGAGCAAGGACACCTCGCGCTCCACATTATCCTCCAGGTGGAACGGCATACTATCCAGATTAACGAGGAAGACCGCACGAAAATCCAGACCCTTGGAGCTGTCGATTGTGGACAGCTTGACCGCTTGCTGACTTCGATCATAAGCACGCTTGGCGGCACTGCTGGCTGCGAACCAATTATGCGGAATCCCACGCTTGTCCAGCTCAGCCTGCAGCTTGTCTACATAGGAATAGGAATAACGGTTTTTCACCCGGTACAAAATGGCGATGTCGGTGTAGGAGACATGACGCTCCTCATGCAGCGTGCGGATACAGTCGGCCACCCACGCTGCCTCTTCATCGAAGCCGGTCAAGCGTCGTATGATCGGCTCTGGGCCTTTGCGCTTCGTGCTCTGAGGCGGAATAATCTCCATTCCCTCTACAGAGCTTCCTTCCTTGACACGATCGCGCAGCGCCGAGTGCTGACGATAAAATTCCCAAGCAAAATCAACAATCTGGGCAGTATTACGGTAGTTGATGCTCAATATTTTCGAGCGCCCGCGAAAGTCAAGCCCAGTACTGGCGGAAAGACTTGTTTTGCGGCGAAATATGTTTTGAGCCTTATCCTCAACGAGCAACAGCGACTGCGTATCGGGGTTCAGCACCCTGCTCAGCAGCTCCAGCCAAGACGGTTCAAAGTCTTGACCTTCGTCGATCAGTATCGCGTCATACTTAGGCACGATCGCCTCCTTGCGCTCCAGCTTTTCCAATAGCTGCCCGATCCCGTCATCCTTGATTCGCAGTGTATTCCACAGCCATTCGTGGAAGGTAGCTGTCTGAATATTATAGCTGCGCGAACCCTCCATCTGGTCTGAACCGGCACGCGCGATCAGCTCCAGCAGGTCCTCCGGCTCCTCCATCATCTTGTCAATCAGGCTGCGCAGCACCCGCGACAACGGAATGGCGTAGCATAGCACAAGAATATTCCAGTCCGGGTGCTCCTTGGCAAGCAGACGGGCACGCGCCGATAAGATCA
The DNA here is from genome assembly GCF_054955055.1 of Paenibacillus sp. J5. Lineage (NCBI taxonomy): Bacteria > Bacillati > Bacillota > Bacilli > Caryophanales > Paenibacillaceae > Paenibacillus > Paenibacillus sp. J5. The sequence continues at coordinate 44,836 of NZ_JBUEDD010000008.1, forward strand.
ACGTTTTGCCACTGCCTGCTACGCCGCGAATCAGCCGATTTTTATCGCCAAGTTGCCGTGCGAGCGATTCCTGATGCAGATCCATCGCCTGCAAATTATGCAAGGAGAGCAGCAATTGGTCATTGTAATAGATCGGCTCCTTGAATTCAGCGCTAATCCGTACTTCCGGGAACAAGTGGTAGCGAATGGCTTTGATATCGTCATCGGACAGTAACTGCGATGTGCGAAACGGAACGGTGAACATGCCGAGCAGACGCTCCATGAGCGAATCTGCACTGAACTGCTCGCCATCCATGTCCAAATCATCGCGTGTCAGCATGAACTGTGGCTCGATGACCCGGTGAAGCTGTAATTTTACAATATGAGTCTCCCTTAGCCTCGTAAATACCGTGCCAAAGGCATAGCGAAACTTCAATTGATTGGCATAGCTTCCCGTTTGGACTAGATTTTTGTCTTTCTTGAGCTTGTTTGCAATACGAAAAGCATTGTCTCGCGCCTGATGAAGCGCATTGCGTACCGTGCTGATCTCGCCTTGCGTATTGTAGATGCGCCATTCATTTGTGTACAGCTCGTACAGCGTGCCCTCCGTATAGTCCTTCACTTCCAGTACCAGCAGCCCCAGGTCAGGCCCGATTACGACATAATCAGGCTTGCGCCCGCCAATCTCCGGCTCGTAGTAAACAATATAATCATCGGGCAGGCTTTCCTTCAAGGTATGGAATAACAGCCGCTCGCCCGCGGTGCATGTCTTAGGCAATGTCTCAGGGATCATATAAGCCATGTTCATCTCTCCACTTGAGCCTTGGAAATCGTAAAACAACCGAGCGGCAGCCGAGCTTGCAGCTCCAATTCCGGTGCTTCCAGAATCCATGGCATACATCATTTTCCTCTATTGTATACTGGCGGCTTATAAATGAAAATGGATTTTATGCCAAATTCCGTCCTATTTCTCTCTATTCTCTTCTCTATCGACATCATTGCAAGCTGGCGCAGCATAAAAAAGAACCATCCGGCCTATGTTCCGAATGGTTCTCTCCCCACCTACTCCCCGAGCAGGCTGTTCTTGATGAATTCCAACTGGAATTCTAATGTGAGCGGATCATTGAAGTAAAATTGCTTCGCATCCACCTCATAAACATGGTTCTTCTGTACAGCAGCAATGCCCTTGTAGATCGATGTCTCCTGGAACGAGCTGTCCTCGTCCATATTTTTGCTGAAGATGACATAATCGCCAAAGTAGTCTGGCAGCACCTCGGCCGACAATGCCAGGTAGCCATCCGCCTTCGTCGCCTCCTCAACCGTCTTCGGCATTTTCAGCTTCATTTCTCCATACAGAATTTCGGTGCCACGGGAGTAATTGTAGCCATACACGTATAGCTGCTTATTAAACGTCTCGATGACGGATACGGTCGCGTCATTCCCGATCTTGGCCCGAATCTCCTCTCCAGCTTGCGTCGCACGCGCACGGAAATCGTCCACCCAGGCTCTTGCCTCTTCCTCCTTGCCGAGCAGCTTGCCCACTTCAATCTGTTGGGTCAAGTAGTCCACCTTGCCATACGTATACGTAACTAATGGTGCAATCTGCTCCAGCTTGTCCACATTCGAAATGCCATCCAGACTAATAATGAGGTCCGGCTGCAGCTCCAGTATCTTTTCCAAACTCGCGTCCGATACCGTCTCGACGTCCTTCAACTGGTCGGCAAATCGCGGGTTCGTCTTGGACATCTCATCGACACCGACGAGCGGCACCCCAAGCGCCATCACATGCCCGGTCAGGAAACGTGTCAGTACGATCACCCGCTGTGGATGAGCCGGAACCTTGATCGGTCCGTTCTCCGATTCGTAGATGCGCGTCTGCTCTCCCTCGTCCGGCTGTGCAGCTTCCGTCTGTTCGGCTGCCGTCCCTGTCTTCTCCGCTGCACCGCCCGCTGCTGCAGGCAGGCCGCTGCCCCCGGCTGAGGATGGGTTCTGCTGCGCACCTTGGCCGCAAGCGCCAAGCAGCAGCCCCATCGCGAGCAGCAACGGTAATATCCATGATCTCTTGCTAGTCATCTCTCGTTCTCCCCTTATTAAATGCACATAGCATGTGTTGCAGTTCATGTTGATGGCATCAAACCTACAGTGCGCCTGTTCCCTCCAGAGCACCCTTCCACCCTATGGCACAACAGGCAGCTTCATCAACAGCTTTTTGATGATGAAAATCATTCGCATTTGGCAAACTCTATTATAAGAATTGCCTGAGGGAGCGACCATAGCTTTTTGTTGGAATAATGGCTTGTACTTTTGTAGGCTTGGGCAACAACAGCTTTGCAGAGCTGCGGCATGGCAGCGGTATGGAGGCGGTATGGCAGCAGCCTAGCCCATCCTAGCAGCTCCTGACAGCGACCTGGTTAGATTACGAGTGATTGATTAGGGCTTCTAGGACTGGTTAGGGCTCGTTAGAGCTCGTTCAGGGCTGCACCGTAGTGAACAGCGCCTCGGCACGCTGCAATTGCAGCCTGATCGATACCGGATTATACGGAATCCAGTCGTCCGGCGCCAGCCAGTGGATGGCATCACTTCTCACCGCAGGGTGCTCCTGCCAGGACAAGGTGTCGAACAACGCTTCCGCATGGGCGGTGCTGCCCTTGCTGTCAGGAATGACGATAATGAGCAACCGATCGGCTGCATGCTCCGGCGCCATAAGCTGCTCCGGCTCCACCGCAATAGAATGAAATTGATCGCCATACCGCTCCAGCTCGCGACCAACGCTGACCGGAGGACGAAGGCCGAGCGAACGATACATCACATATCCCGCATTACGCGCGCCATAGAGCAGCAGTCGGCCAGGCTTCACGACGAGGATCGCTATCGTCTCCCGCTGCACCGTGTGCTGATGCAGCCGTTCTCTGGCTGCCTGCTCCTCCGCTGCAAACGACGCCAGCCATTGCTCAGCCTGAGGGCTGCGCTGCACGGCGCGGGCAATCATGCGCAGATGCTCCTTCCAGCCAAGCGCCATCCACGGAATCTCGATGACGGGAGCCGCTACCCTAAGCTGCTCTGGCTGCAGCCCATATTCGTGCAGATGCTCGGGCGCAGCGATCAGCAGCCCTGCTTCACTCTCCAGAAGCTGACGCCGCAGTTGCTCCACTGTGCCGCGCACATCAATGAACCGCATCTCTTGCAGATGCGACAGACCGTCAATGGTCACATATTCGTTGCTGTCCGAGATCGTAACCGCCGGCTTCACATCTAATAGCAGCAAATGGCTCGCATACGGCGCCAGCAGCACAGCTACGCGCTGCGCACTCCCCCGAAGGTAGTCCGTAGGCGAGACTCCCGTCTGCTGCTTAAAGCGTCGGCTTAGATAAAACTCATCCTTATAGCCGACCTGCAAGGCAATATCTCGCAGTGTGCCATTGCCGCTGGTTAACAGCTCCTTGGCACGATGTACCCGCAGTCTCGACAAGTAATCCATCGGACTAAGGCCTGTACATTGCTTGAACCGAATCGAGTAATGAGCCGGGCTGACGCCCGCGAGCGCTGCCAGCTCGCTCCGGCTCAGCTTGGCGCTGTAATGGCGCTCCATGTATACAATACTGCGCTCCATGGATGGCTGCTCCTCAGCCTCCCGCTGAGAATACTTGCTCTCAAGCTGCTCCAGCAGTCGCAGCAACAACTGATGCAGCAGCAACTGGTTCTGCATATGGCGCAGCTCATGCACAGGCAGGCGGTGCGTATACAGCTCCTCTGCCAGCGCTACGAGCTCGGCCGCATGCGGCAGATGCAGCATCCGCTCACCGCCGAGCAGCACGCTGTGCTGCCGGACATAGCTCGGCTGTAGCTGATGCGGCTGCTCTGGCTGCTCTGGCTGCTCTGGCTGGTGCAACTGCGGTGACTGCTTCTGCTCTGGGTTATATGCTCCGAGCCATAGCTGGAACAGATGCAGCGGCTGCTCCAGGTCGGCTGTCAACAGTGCCTCCGCATGAGCGGGCAGCAACAGTACATCGCCAGCAGCCAGTTCACAGCATTCGGCTCCCCATTGCAGCAGCCCGCTTCCCCCTGCGACTGCAAGCAGCAATGCATGCACTCCGCTATGAAGCTGATGCTGCGGTCTGCTCGAAGTGCTATACAACACCTGAATACGATGAAGCGTATATAGCGGGAATCGGGCCTCCGACCATTCTTCGATCATGTTTCGACGTTCCTCCTCGGACTGCAGCCGCGCTATAGCGCCCTTCAGGTCGCCAGCGGCCGATATAGATGACGATGATTTCTCTCTCCATTTTACCACAACCACAATACGATCCGTCGCCGGCTTCAGCCATCGCCCTTCATCTTCGCCAGCGTATACGCCTGCCGTCCCTTCTTGATTGGGCTAGTCCTCGATCGCATAGATATAGAAGCACACAAGGCGAACAGCATTTAGATGTTCAAATATATTAAAAAAGACAGCACAGCGTGTGTCGCCGTACTGTCCTTCATCCAACTGTTCTTCATCAACTAATCGTGGAAATTCATCCCGTTCGTTACAGCCTTCACATAATCGGCACGGACGACGAAGTCGCCAAAATGCTCGCCCTCCTGACGCTCAGCCGCGTAGCGCTCGATGATCGGCTGCAGGGTATCGATGATCTCGTCCTCGCCGATATTCTCCCGGTACAGCTTGCTCAGACGGTCGCCGGAGAAGCCTGCACCCATGTACAGATTGTACTTGCCAGGAGATTTGCCGATGAAGGCAATCTCGCCGAGCGCCGGACGTGCACAGCCATTCGGACAGCCCGTCATCCGAATATTGATCTCCTCATCCTGCAGACCTGCTGCAGCAACGATCGGCTCCAGCTTATCCAGCAGCGTCGGCAGATAGCGCTCGGCCTCTGCCATCGCCAAACCACAGGTCGGCAGCGCCACACAGGAGAGCGCGCTGCGGCGCAGAGCAGAGTAATCCCCTGCCTCATTGACATTATGCGCCTTCAGAATTGCCGAAACCTTGCTCTTCTTCTGCGTGGTAATGTTGGCAATGACCAAATTCTGGTTCGCGGTCAGACGGAAATCACCTGTCTGAAGCTTGGCAATCTCGCGCAGCGCTGATTTCAGCTTATGCTCGCCCGTGTCCACGATTCGCCCGCTCTGCACATACAGTGTCAGATTCCAGCGGCCGTTCTTGCCCTTGATCCAGCCATAGCGGTCTCCCGTATGGTCGAAATGAAATGCGCGTGCAGGCTCGAGCTGCCAGCCAAGACGCTCTTGCAGCTCAGTGACGAACCATTCCAGCCCGTGACGGTCGATCGTATATTTGAAGCGCGCGTTTTTGCGCACGGAGCGGTTGCCGTAATCGCGCTGGATCGTAACCGTCTTCTCCGCCACATCCAGGATGCGGTCAGGTGTAACAAACCCGATGATGCGCCCCAACTGCGGATAGGTCGCGGTGTCGCCATGTGTCATCCCCATGCCGCCGCCGACACTGACGTTGAAGCCCGCCAGCTTGCCGTCCTCGATAATTGCGATGAGACCCAAATCCTGAGAGTACACATCCACGTCATTGGATGGCGGTACTGCAATGCCAATCTTGAACTTGCGTGGCAGATAGACAGGGCCATAGATCGGCTCTACCGGGTCCTTGCCAGCTTCACCCGTCTCCTCCAGACTGTCAACCACCTTCTCCCCATCGAGCCAGATCTCATGATAAGCCGGCGTCTTGGGAGCCAGATGTGTTGTAAGCTGCTGCGACCAGTGGAACACCTCGCTATGGATGTCCGACTGATACGGGTTCGGGTTGCACATCACATTACGGCTGACATCGCCGCACGCAGCCAATGTCGTCAGCAGCGCCGTGTTGATTTCCTGGATCGTCTTTTTCAGATTCCATTTCAACACGCCGTGCAATTGGAAGGCCTGTCTTGTTGTGACACGCAGGCTGCCGCTACCGTATTTGTCAGCCAGCTCATCCATGACCAGCCATTGATCCGGTGTGGCGACGCCGCCCGGCGTAACAATACGGAGCATAAATTGATAGTATGGCTCCAGCTTCTGCTTTTCCCGCTCGTTGCGGTAATCCCGATCATCCTGCATGTAGCTGCCGTGAAACTTGAGCAGCCGGTTATCCAGCTCCGGCAAGCCGCCTGTAACCCGATTCGACAGCGATTCTACCAGCGAGCCCCGCAAATAGTTGCTTTCCTTCTTCAGATGCTCTACGTCGCTCGGCGGTCCGCCGATCGGCTCTACCTTATGGTTATTGGCCATTAGCATTTAACTCCTTCATCGCATGAATTTCAACCCATGCTTATTGCATCTATATCCATTACAATGTCTCAGTTCATTAATATACGTCGCGCTGGTATCGGCCCTGCTCCTGTAATTCAGCCAGATAAGCCGCCGCTCCCTCAGGCGATTTGCCGCCATAGCGCCCGATAATCTCTAGCAATGCCGCCTGCACATCATGCGCCATCTGCTTCTCATCGCCACAGACATACACATGTGCGCCTTCCTCCAGCCACTTGTACAGCTCCTCACCCTGCTCCAGCATCCGGTGCTGCACATACACCTTTTCCTCTGTATCGCGGGAGAATGCCACATCAAGCTTCGTCAGCACGCCATCCGCCAGCATACGCTGCCAGTCGGTCTGGTACAGGAAGTCAGTCACAAAATGACGGTCGCCATAGAACAGCCAGCTCTTGCCGCTAGCGCCAGCTTCCTCGCGCTCCTCCATAAATGAACGGAATGGTGCAACGCCTGTGCCCGGCCCAACCATAATGACCGGCGTCTCCGGGTTAGCCGGCAGCTTGAAGTTCGGATTGTGCTGAATGAAGATCGGCACCTTATCACCCGGCTCCAGCCGCTCGGAAGCGTACACGGAGCATACACCCTTGCGCTCGCGTCCATGTGCATCGTACTCCACCTTGCGGATGGTCAGATGCACTTCCTCTGGGTGGGATTCCAGGCTGCTCGCGATCGAATACAGGCGCGGCGGCAGCTTGCGCAGCACGTTCGGCAGATCCGATGCTGTCAGCGTCCACGGGCCGAAGTCGGTCAGCAGGTCGAGGAGGTCGCGACCGCCCACATACGCCTTGAACGCATCCTTGTTGTCTGGCTTCAGCAGCTCAGCGAGCTTCTCATTGCTTGTAAATGCCGTCGCCTTCTCCAGCAGCGGCTTCGTCAGCACTGTAATCTCAAAGTGGCTTAGCAGCGCTGAACGAACCGTAGCCGTCTCGCCCGACTTGCCGATAACAACCGGCTCCTGCGGGTCCCACTGGAGCAGCGACACGATGCGATCGACAAGCTCCGGGTCATTCTGCGGATAGATGCCGACCGCATCACCTGGCACATAGTGCAAGCCCGAGCCCTCCAGCGACAGCTCCAGATGGCGCGTCTCGCGATCCGAGCCACGTCCGTTCAGATTCAGATTCTCCAGCACTTCAGCCAAAAACGGGTTGTTGCGCGAATAATCGGACTCAGCCGTAGCACCCGCGTTGGATGGCGCAGCTACAGCCGCAACTGCCCCTTGCCCCGCGACAGGAGGCGCGCTAGTCAACGCGCTGGTGACCGCAGCGATCCAACCGGAGGCTGCCTCCTCGAAATCAACATCGCAATCGACACGATCGACGAGCCGTTGTGCGCCAAGCTCCTCCAGACGCTTGTCAAAATCCTGTCCCGTCTTGCAGAAAAACTCATAGGAGGTATCGCCAAGAGCCAGCACAGAGAACTTCGTCTCCTCCAGCTTCGGCGCACGCTTACTATACACAAATTCGTGGAACGCCAGAGCATTATCCGGCGGATCGCCCTCGCCATGCGTGCTGACGAGTACGAACAAATTGGCGACCTTCTTGAGATTATTCGTCTTGTACTTGTTCATGGCCGACAGCGTCACCTCGAAGCCTTCGCCCTTCAGCTTGTCCGCCAGCCTTCCTGCCAGTCGTTGCGCATTGCCGGTCTGCGAGCCGAACAAGATCGTTGCCTCGCGCGGGCCTTGTGGCACAGCAGGAGCGGCAACGGGAGCCGCCGCAGACTCAACCGCCAGACCGGAGATTGACGCCTGCAGCAGAGAGCCTGCTTCGGCAACCGGAGCGCCCACTGCACCGCCGGCTCGATAAAATGCCAGATAACCGCCCAGCCAATTAAGCTGAGACTCCGTCAAGGTTGGCAGCAGCTCATTGAGCAGTGCAGCCTGTTCCGCTGTAAACGGACTATTCGTCACTTGAAGTTGCAACAACATCCACCTCGTATCCCTCTGTAAAATCCGATCATATTGCTATGTTTTAATCTTTTATAATACTACCGCAGCTTTCAGCCGTGTTCAATGCTTTCCTTCATTATTATCTATAAATAATTTTGAAGAAGCTATTACTTTTACTTATAAAGGGTCAAATACGGGTTGCATACTCGTTAGCGCCCGCTGCTGGCTGTAGCCTGCACCATACGAATCACAGTAAAAATCTCATCAAAAACAAGGATTTGTGAAGCTGTGCAACGGTTCTTACTATTCAAAAAGCCCTGTCCAGTAATAGACAGAGCTTGCGCATGATCGTTCATACTGAACTGTATGGGGTGTGACAACAAACACGCTTCTTATTATGCTTTGTCGCCCATTATTACAATCCATAGGGCTGTGTAAGGTACGGCTGTACAACAGAATGCCCCAAGACTACAGGTACCCAATCGAAACCGCGCACTTATGTAAGGTGAGACGACGGTGACCTAACGAGGTCTACGCCGCGGTGATTTTAATCCACGCACCTGCACGAGGTGCGACGGGAATAATAGAAGAGCTTGAGATCAGAGATAAGTTTCAATCCACGCACCTGCACGAGGTGCGACGAAGCGGTACTACCCGAATCATGAGGACTATATTGCGTTTCAATCCACGCACCTACACGAGGTGCGACGAAATAGAAGCCATTGAAATGGCCGTCCGTATTATAGTTTCAATCCACGCACCTACACGAGGTGCGACAGCGATTTTTAGCGGATAATTGCTTGTTTTGTAATAATCATACACTTTCACAACCAGATTTGGCAATGGAAACATGATTTCTCTACTTGACTTTTCAAGAAAACAATCATAATAGACTTTATTCGACAAAATATGAGGTGCGAATCTACCGGAAAAATCATGTTCGCCTCACATTCGCACCAGCCTAGACCATCCCGACCCAATAAACCTCCCCAAGCCCCTCAAGCAAATTCCATCCCTCATATGGTGCCTACCACTAATAGAACTAGACCCACCTTTTTGCTCATATATCACTTGCCTAGAGTCTCACTCACCGGCCTCTCCGATACTGTCCACCTCCACGAGACACAGTGTCTTTCAAATGGTGGACAAACCCTATGCCCTCTCCTCCAAACCCAAAATAACCACATCTATACGCCAACCTACCTAACCCACCTAGATATAGATGACCTTCTCGCCTAGCCTTCACACCATCCTTCCCAACGAACTGTCCACTATTTAAAAGACAATCCCCTCCCAAAAGTCCTTCTCCACTGGACAATCCCACTCAGCAAAAAGCCGCCACATCCCCAGTAGGAGACGCGGCGGCGCTTCACTTTATTTGGTTACAGACTGGAACCATTCGTTGACTTCCTTCGTTACTTGCTCGCCGCCATTGACTTTCCAGTTCGCGACGAATTCATCGAAGGCGTCTACCGGCAGCTTGCCATAAATAATCTTGTTAAATGTCTCCAGCTCGGACTGGCGGAGCAGGTTCCATTTCTCGATCATCGTCGGCGTCGCGGCTCCTGTGAAGTAATTTTGCTTACGAATATCGATCTGTGACATGACGACCTTGGCCGCATACCAGTTCTCCGGCTTACGGAAGGTTGCCAGTTGCTTCTCATAAGGTGTCTTCGCTTCTTCGCCATTCGCCAGCTTGACGAGGGTCTCCATGTACAGTCCAGGGATGCGCGCCGGGCCGGTGATGAACGGGAATTTGTCGAAGAAGCCATTGATTTTCTCTTTGTCCTGCGTCGGCTGTCCGTCTACAATATCCCAATCATAGCCCTGTGCGAAGCCGTATTCATAGGGGCTGCCCGCTTCGGGATTGGCCAGATTCTCCAGCAGATAATTGTAATACAGAATGATCGCCTCAGGGTGCTTGGCATCCTTGTTGATCATAAAGCTGCTATTGACGCCGGATTTTTGCCACTTCGTCCCGATCTTGCCTTCAGGCCCTGCCGGAATCGGGTAAGCCTTGTATTCGGAGCCAGCGACATTATTCAGCAGATCCGGTGCCGGCCAGTCCGGTATCCAGTTCGCGCCTGGCAGGATGCCGGCGTTGCCCTTGGTCCAGAGCTCTGCCGCTTTGCCCTCATCCCACAGTGCAGAGTCTGGATGGATATAGCCCTTCTCCATCCATTCCCGGAGCTTCGCCAGCGCCTGCTTCGCACCCGGATTGACGGAGCCGTACTCCAGATTGCCACTCGCGTCCATATTCCATTGCTCCTGTACGGAGCCATAGGCGCCGAACAGCCAATCAAGGCCGCCCATCCAGGTGTTCGTATTGTTCTTGAGCGTAATCGCCAGCGGGTATACATCCTTGGCAGCCAGGCCATCCGGGTTCTCATTCTTGAATTTGTCCATGATGACTTCCAGGTCAGCGATCGTCTTCGGCTCCTGCAGATTGAGCTTCTTCATCCAATCCTCGCGCAGCCACAGAAGGGTATCATCGTTATCTGTGTACTCCATAATGGGCAGATTCCACTTCTTGCCGTCCTTCGTGAACGGGTACCAGACATCCGGGTTAGCGTTGGTATGCTCCTTCCAGAGCGGGCTGGCGTACTTCTCGAATAACTCGTCGATCGCTATGAACTGACCGGACTCGATCAGTTGGTTCGTCAGCACAGGGTCTGTCGGCACCATCACAAAATCCGGCAGCTTCTCGCCAGAGGTTAGCGCAAGCTGCAACTGCTGCTTGTACTGATCCGCCCCTGCCGGATACCAGGTATCCTTATGCTTCATGCCGAGCGTCTCCAGCATCCAGCGATCATGCACGTTGTTGTCCTTCGTCTCGCCCTTCGTATATTCGCGCGGCATAATGACGGTGCTGATGTCGATCGGCGGATCATATTTGCCCTGCTCGAAAACCTTATCCGCTGTAGATGCGCCTGCCTCCGTCGAACCTGTGTTGCCAGCAGCGCTTCCCCCGTTGTCTGCCTGGCTGCACGCTGTTACAACCAGCATCAAAGCCATTAGCGGCAGCAGTATTTTCTTCCATGTGGTCATCTTATTATCCCCCTGCTTACAAGATGTTGTTGCGTAGTCTACAGAAGCTCAACTTCGGTCGGCGTGAACTGCCGCATTCAACGATTGGGCAAAGCCGTCACACCTGAGTTGAACTTGTATATCAGCTACTTTACCAAGCTGCGGCGCAGGTCTCTATAGGACAATTTCAGTTTCGATAGGACTTTGTTAGTCTGTTGCATTTCTGATGATCAGGGCGGCTCCGAGCCCTAGTCATCGTCGGTCATTGCCCCTAATGCCGCTCACGGTACTCCTGAGGCGTCATGCCGAACTGACGCTTGAACACCTTGATGAAGTAGGCAGGATCGAGATAGCCGATCTCCGCGCTGATCTCGTAGATCTTCTTGTCCGTCACCTTCAGCTTGTGACATGCCGTCTCCATCCGCAGCCGCGCCACAAAATCACTGATGCCCTCGCCTGTCTCAATCTTGTATAGCTTGGACAGATGTGTCGGATGGAGGTTCACATGATCAGCCAATGCCCGCAAGGAGACATCCTGATGCAGATTCATCTCCACAAAGCTCTGAATCTTGCGGACATACACGGACCGGATATCCTTAACCTCGCTGGAGGCCTGCCCTCGCAAGCTGCTGATTGCCACCTGCGACCAGTGGCGCAGTCTCGCTATGGAGCTGAAGGCTTCCCCGGAATGCAGCCGTTCGATCTCCTCACCAAGCAAGCTCTGCAATGTATGACCATTGCGGTGGCAATAATGGGTGAATGAGGCCGCGATCATATACCCTGCCTCTAGGCAATGCTCCCATGAGTCTGACCAGCGCCCCTCCAGCTCAGCGAACACCTCCTCCAGCTTGTGCTCCGCCGCTTCCCAACGCCCAGCTTCCAGCAGCCCGAGCAAGCTCGGCGGAGCATGCATCACATCAAGCGCCCCCTGTGTCCCCTGCGGCGCATGGCTGCCCAGCTCTGGCGCCCGCATGACGAATTCCCGCTCCTCGCCGACGATCTGGCGAAAGCAGGCCAGTGCTTGGCGATACAAAGCGGCAAGCTCGCCGGGAAAGGCAAATGGCTCTGTGATGACGATCGATAGCGAGCCCTTCAAGAACTGCTTCACCTTCGCCTGCAGTTGCATTGACGCTTGCTCCAGCGCCCCTGTCCATGCGTGACGCTCCGCCCGCAAGCCATGTGAAACGGCATCCTTCGGCTGCAGCATGAAAACCAGATAGCCATGCTCCTCCTTGGCAGCCCACACGTATGCGAATTCACCAATGATCTCCTCTGCTATATTCATGATGGCATATTCCATCAGATGCTGACCATTGTTGCGATATTGGCCGAACTCCTCCTCCATGCGCACCATGAGCAGAGCGCCGCTATCCAGGCGAAAGGGAAGGCTGTAGCTGCTCAGCTTGCGCTCCCACTCCTCCTGGGACATACGCTCGCCCCGCAGCGCACTGAGCAGGAGCTGGCTGCGCAAGAGCGGCAGATTCTCGCGCAAGATATGCTCCACCCGCTCCAGGGAGCTGATGTTGCCCCATTCCTCCTCCAGTTGGGTGATCGCCTTGCTCACAGCGCCCAGCAGCTCTTGGTCAGTGGGCGGCTTCAGCACATAATCGACCGCCTGATGGCGCAGCGCCTCCTGCGCATAGTCAAAATCGGAATGCCCCGATAATATAATGCACTTGGTCTTGCCGCCAAGCGCCCTCACCCGCTCGATCAGTTCAATGCCCGTCATCTCCGGCATCAACACGTCGGAGATGATAATATCGATCGGATGGGTCTCCATAATGCGCAGCGCCTCCTGCGCCGAATAGGCTTTGTGCACCTGCTCGATGCCTAGTGTATGCCATGGCTTGGTGGATGACAGGTTATCCACCCAATGAGCCTCGTCATCAACGATAATCATCTGCATCGCTGTTCTCTCCTTTTGCATGGGTATGGTGGTTCCCCTCTATGATCTTGTCCGTTCCAATGCTGCGGTCTGCCGTATCTCCAGACAGCTCCCAGCGCAGCTCGGCTCGCAACCCGCCTAATTCGGAATGCTGGAATACCAGCCCCGAACGGCCGCCAAACATATGGACAAGCCGCTGATTCGTATTCCAGAACCCGTAGCCCATATGCTCGCCTAGCGGCTGCTTCATCTGGGCATTCAGCTCCGCAAGCCGCTCCGGGGACAGCCCCGGCCCATCATCATCGACTGCCAGCACATACAGCGAGCCCTCCCTGACCCCCGTAATCCGAATCTCGCCGGAGGCGTAGGATTGCCCGACACCGTGAATGACAGCATTCTCTACGATCGGCTGGAGCAGCAGGCGCGGCACCTGCTGCTTCAGCATCGCCTCCGGCACCTCAATCCGGTAATGGATTCTACCATTGCGCAGCTTCTGAATATCCAGGTAGTTGACGATCAAGCCTGTCTCCTCCTGGAGGGAGGCCGTCGGGCGCTCCAGCCGGGTCATATAGCGGTAATACGCGCTCAGATTATGACCCATCGACACCACCGCCTCTTCATCCTTGAGCTGTGCCATGTTAATCATGTAACCGATGCAATTGTACAGAAAATGCGGATTAATCTGCGCCTGCAGTTGCTTGAGCGTCGCCTCCCTCGCACGCAGCTTCTCATTCAGCACATTGTCGATGAGCTCTTGAATCTGCCGCGACATATCGTTGAAGCGATAGAACAGGAAGGCGAACTCGTTATTGACATCGGCCGCCATCCGCACCGAGAAATCGCCCCGCTGCACCGTCTGCAGCCCCTTCACCAGCCTGCGAATCGGCCGCTGCACATTGCGGTAGAGCAGTACCGAGGCGACGATACCGACCGTGATCAGGCAGGCGACAGCCGCGTAGAACAGATTACGGCTGGAGAAGATCGGGCCGAGAATCTGATCAAGGGGCACAACATCCACCAGATACCAGCCGAGTGTAACCGACTTCACGGCGCTCACGAGGTAACTATTGCCGCCAAGTGTCACCGTCTGCTGCAGCGTATCCCCCAGCTCCCGGTTGCCGAGCAGCTCGACCAGCCGAGCTGTCATCTCCGCACTCGCGGTACGGTTCAGTATCGGCGCTTCGCCTGAACGGTAGAAGAAGGGATCACCCTGTCCGCCCTCCTTGTAGGAGTCGAGCATATTTTGAATATTCTCATGGTGGAAGCTCGCCTGCACAACCAGATTGCTCCCCTTGAGCGCATCCTGCTCCCCATAGGAATCGGTGTAGAGCCAATGAAAGGCCGGGGACGCTCCTGACGGCACCGGCTCGCCGTCGCCATAGTGCCATTTTCCCGTCACATTGCGCTTGAGATACGCCTCATCATAGACGGCTGTTCGCTTGCCGTTGGTGATGGCATCCCTATTCTGCTGTGAGTAGACGGTGAACTCGACCGGCCAGATGCTCATGACACCCGACTGCAGCATCATTTTCTCTTGAATAATATAGCGTGTCTGCATTCGGTCATACGGATCATCCCACATATTCAGCCCGTTGAATTTGCGCACATTCGGGTCTTTAGAGAACGTCACCACAAAATCCATCGTCTGATTGACCCGTGAATCAATCTGGCTGGACAGGAAGGACAACTGCTTGATATTGGACGCCTTCAGCTCCTTGTCGATGACGCCTGATGATACGCCATTGGCATAGGAGAACAACAGAATGACCGGAACAAACAGCAATATGATCAGCAGATTGATTTTGGCAAACAGACTCATGCGCGAGCCCAGCTTTTGTCTTAGGACAGCTAGTCCGTGACTTTTCTTCATCCGATCCCCTCCGCCCATTTCCATAACAAAACCCTATCAATCCTAATATTGTCCTATAGTTCGCGGGTCTTGCGCGTTGTTATTATATATAGCAAGGCTACGGCCCGGTTACAAATGAAAATTATAGAAAGGGAGAGACTGATGGACCCGCATATGAATCCAGCTCTCAAGCTCAAGGCAGGCCGCAGAGCAGCAAGGAAGCCGGGATACCGCATCCCCTGGACGCTGCATCTGATGGTGCTGCCGGCTGTACTGTCCGTTTTTATCTTTTCCTACTTGCCGATGGGCGGCATTATTATGGCGTTCCAGGATTACAAGGCCGGACTCGGCTTTACTGGCTCCCCGTTCGTTGGGCTCAAGCATTTCCGATACATGTTCGAAAATGACTACTTTCTAAAAATCACATGGAACACGCTGCTGTTCGCCTGCTCCAAAATTGTGCTTAATCTGATCATCCCGTTCACCTTCGCCCTGCTGCTTAACGAAGTGCGCCATATGGGCTTCAAGCGATCGATCCAGACGCTCGTCTATCTGCCGCATTTTCTGTCCTGGGTGACGCTCGGCGGCATCCTGATCGATCTGCTGGCGCAGACCGGGATTGTCAACCAGTTGCTTACATCGCTGCTGGGCATTAAGCCGATCTTCTTCCTCGGCGATGGCTTCTGGTTCCGCATGACGATCATCTTCAGCGATGTATGGAAGGAATTCGGCTTCAATACGATCATCTTCCTCGCGGCGCTGTCCAGCATCAACCCGGCGCTCTACGAAGCGGCGGAGGTCGACGGAGCCGGGCGCTTCAAGCAGACCCTGTACATCACGATTCCGTCGCTCATACCGATCCTGATCGTCGTCGCTACACTTGCGCTCGGCAATGTGCTTAACGCCAACTTCGATCAGGTGTTCAATCTGTACAGCCCGATGATCTATCAGCAAGGCGATATTATCGATACGTTCGTCTATCGCGAGGGACTGCTGAGCGGTCAATTCAGCTTCGCCACCGCTGTCAGTCTGTTCAAATCGATGATCAGCCTCGTACTGATTATGATCTCATACCGGCTTGCCTACAAATTCGCAGGCTACCGTATCTTCTAGCTTTCCCGGAAAGGATGATCTCCCGTGTACCATAAAACGCTGCCTTACCGTGTATTCAGCGTGTTCAATTCGATTCTGCTTGCTGTCATCTCTATCCTGTGCCTGCTGCCGCTCTACCATCTGCTGATGGTATCGGTCAGCGACACCTCGTCGGCCAATGCCGGGCTGGTCACGCTCTGGCCAATCGGCTTCACGTTCGAGGCGTATGCGCAGACTTTCGGCAATACGAATTTCCTCGCTTCGCTCTGGGTGTCTGTACAGCGGACGGTCATCGGCACCGTGCTCGCGCTGGCGGTTAACTCGATTGCCGCCTACGCCCTGTCCAAGGACAACCGCGTCTTCCGGGGCCGGAATGTCTACCTGTGGTACTTCGTCATTACGATGCTATTCAGCGCCGGGCTGGTGCCCGCTTATGTGTTGATTCTCAAGCTTGGGCTGCTGAACAGCCTGCTTGCGCTCATCCTGCCCGGACTGGTGGCGGTGTACAACATTATTCTGATGTTGAACTTCTTCCGCAACGTGCCCAAGGAGCTGGAGGAGGCCGCTTTCATCGATGGCGCCGGGCATTTCCGCACCTTCGTATCCATCTATCTGCCCGTGTCGCTGCCATCGCTCGCCACCATCGCCCTGTTCACTATGGTCGGTCATTGGAATGCTTATTTTGACGGACTGATCTATATGAAGGGCGCAGAGAATCTGCCGCTCGCCAGCTTCATGCAGACGCTGATTGTCCAGGGCAGCACGACGGGCTTCGACCCGGCCGTTATCGCTACGATGTCGCAGCGGACGCTTCGCGCATCGCAAATCTTCATCAGCGCCCTGCCGATCCTGCTCGTCTATCCCTTCCTGCAGCGCTTCTTCGTCAAGGGCATCGTCATCGGCGCTGTCAAGGAATAGCGGAGAGCAGGACAGGACAGCCAACTATGAACTTCATATCAGCATGCGGACTGTCCGGGTCATTCCCTATTCCGGGCAGTCCTTTTTTTGCTGCACCATATCCGCACGCTGCAGCCACCCTCCCCTAAGTGCAAGGAAGCACCGCGCGCCGATCATGGCGTGCGGTGCACAGGTGCTTCTCTCCTTATTTGACCAGTCGGAAGGACAATGCTGCATGATCGCGGCTGTTGCATCCGACGAATACTGTAAATGCCCCGGCATCACTGCTATAGGACAGATCGGAGTGGTAGTAGCGAAGCTGCTCCTCGCTGATCGTGAACTCCAGTTCAGCGCTCTCGCCCGGTGCCAGCCACACCTTGCGGAAATCCTTCAGCTCCTTCACCGGACGAACAACCTCGCCAGCATGATCGCGCACATATAGCTGCACCGTCTCCTCGCCAGCATAGGCACCGCTGTTCGTAATCGCGACCTTCAATAGAATCGGCTTCTCCACTGTTAGCACCTCGGCAGACAGCACAGGCTCGCCGTAAGCGAAGGTCGTGTAGCTTAGCCCGTATCCGAACGGGAGCAGCGGCTCATTGGGGATGTCCAGATATTGCGATACATATCGCACCTGCGCATCCGGGGCGCCTTGCGGGCGTCCCGTGTTGAAGGCATTGTAATAGACAGGCACCTGCCCAACATGGTATGGGAACGACATCGTCAAGCGGCCGCTCGGATTCGCCTCGCCATAGAGCAGCGAAGCGACCGCATGACCGGCCTCCGATCCCGGATACCATGCTTCCAGAATCGCGTCCGCCTCATCGAACAGCCCGTGCAGATCCAGCGGTCGCCCATTGAACAGCACCGCAACGATCGGCTTGTTCAGCTCCTTCAGCTTGCGCACCAGCTCCAGTTGCACCTGCGGCAGCCGAATGTCTGCACGGCTGGCCGCCTCGCCGTTCATGTCCGAGTGCTCGCCCAGCGCCAGCACGATGACATCGGCAGCCTGAGCCGCCTCATAGGCTGCCTGCAATTGCTCGGCGGTGCCGCTCTCGATGCCGCAGCCTTCGGCAACGAGCAGCAGCGCCGGATCGCCCGCCAGACGCTGCATGCCCTCAGCGAGCGTCACGGCATCGTCACGGGAGCCGGTCCATGACCAGGGACCGAGCACATCACCGCTCTGCGCGAACGGGCCGATCAGCGCCGTCTTGCTCTCACGCGGCAGCGGGAGGATGCCCTCGTTCTTGAGCAGCACGCAGGAGCGCATAGCCAGCTCGCGGCTCGCCGCGCGATGCTCCTCGCAGAAGACGACCTCCCGTTCCTTGATCGGATCGGCGGCGCGGAACGGATTCTCGAACAAGCCCAGCTTCTGCTTGAGCGTTAAGATACGCAGCACCGCCTCGTCGATCAGCGCCTCCTCCACCTCGCCCTGCTCTACCAGCTCGGCCAGATGCTTCACGTAGCAAGCCGTCATCATCTCAATGTCGACCCCGGCCTTGAGCGCCTTGAGTGCAGCCTCAGACTCGTCTTCAGCGATGCCGTGATTGATCAGCTCCTTGACCGCGCCCCAGTCGGAGATGAGGATGCCGTCAAAGCCCCATTCCTCCCGCAGCAGCTTGCGCATCAAGGCCGCGTTGCCTGTAGCCGGGATGCCGTCCACCGTATTGAACGCGGTCATGACCATCTCGCAGCCTTCATCCAGCGCCGCCTTGTAAGCGGGCAGGTAAAACTCCCGCAGTTGCCGCTCGGACAGATCGACTGTGTTGTAGTCGCGTCCCGCCTCCGCCGCCCCGTAAGCAGCAAAATGCTTCACACAGGCCGCTACTCTGTCCATGTCGCTCGCCAGGTCGTCGCCCTGGAACCCGCGCACGAACGCTCTGGCGTACAGCGCGTTCAGATACGGGTCCTCGCCAGTCGACTCCACGACCCGTCCCCATCTGGGGTCGCGCACCAGATCTACCATCGGGGCGTAAGTGACATGCACGCCCGACACCGCCGCTTCCTTGGCAGCGATCTGCGCGCTCCGCTCTGCCAGCTCCATATCCCAGGAGCAGCCGATAGCGAGCGGCACAGGAAAGATCGTCTTGAAGCCATGTACAATATCAGCCATCATCAACAGCGGAATGCCGTGACGGTTCGCCTGCAAGTGCGCCGTCTGTACATTAATGACCTCCTGCGCGCCCGCCATGCCCAGCACCGAGCCGGAATGGTGCACGGTCTCCTGAGAGATGCCCAGCGATTCCATCGGGCCGGTAATCTGTCCCGCCTCCGCTGCGCCTTCATAGAAGGGAACCGCTAGCTGAATGAGCTGGGCGACCTTCTCTTCCAGCGTCATGCTGGCAATCAGCTCAGGCAGGCTGCGTGTGCCGGCTCCTTGGCCGGGTGCCGTTCTGTCCATATTTGTCATCGAATTTTCAACCTCTCCAATAGTATTCGAAACGTTTCGATTATGATGTCAATCGGATTATACTGCACGGAATTGATGCTTGTCAACGGGAATGGATAGGGTAAAATCCTGTATTTTTTCAGCTTGAAACCGTTCCTGACTTAAGGTATAGTTAGAATCTAAACGTTTCAATGACATGAACGAGGAGCGAGCACATTGGTTAGCATTAAGGATATTGCCAGGCAAGCGGGGGTATCGATCTCGACCGTATCCTACGCGCTCAATGGCAGCGACAAGGTTACTGTTGAGACTGCGGAGAGGATACGAGCGATCGCCAAGGAGCTGAACTACGTCCCTCATGCAGCCGCCCGCCTGTTGAAAACTAAAAAGTCGAATATGATCGGGTTGTTTCTGACGGATTTTGATGGAGCGTTCTACGGGGATCTGCTGCAAGGCGTGAAGCGCTACCTCGGGGCACGGGGCTACGACCTTATTGTGTGCAGCGGCGCGAACGCGCGCAGATTGATTCCAGAGCGGATGATTGACGGCGCGATTATTCTGGATCAGACCTTTCCCACCGACGAGCTGCTGCGCTACGCCGAGCAAGGCCACAAGGCGGTGGTGCTGGATCGCGAGGCGCATCATGAACATATTCATTCGGTGCTCGTGGATAATAAGGCTGGAGCGCAGCTCGCGATGGAATATTTGCTGGAGCAGGGGCATCGGCGCATCTATATCGTTACAGGCCCGGACGGCTCCTATGACGCTGACCAACGGCTGCGGGCGGCCCGCCAGGCCGCGAACCGGGTAGAGGGTGCCGAGCTGCGCGAGCTTGCCGGCGACTTCACCAAGCTGGCTGGCGAAGCGGCAGCACAGCGCATCGTGGAGGAATATGACCTTCCAGCAGCGGTGTTCTGTCTCAATGACGAGATGGCCATTGGCCTGTTCCGCTATATTCGCGAGCAGACGTCGCTTATTATTGGCCAGCACCTCCATCTGATCGGGTTCGACAACATCGAGCTATCGGGCTATATTCAGCCACGACTGGCGACCATCGACTATTCCATGCGCAAATGGGGAGCGCTCGCCTCCGAGCAATTGCTCAAGATGATAGCTGGGGAAGCAGTCGAGGAGGAGCGTATCTATGTATCGCTGGTGAAGGGTGAATCTGTTGGACACGGCTAACGTCCTCCACTACACTCAAGGGATTATTCGCGATTGCCCTGCCTATGCTATGCTGTGTCATCTTCCCTTGACGTACTCTTTTGGAGTCCTCTTCTAATAAAAAGCAAACACCGAGAATGCCGTGCAAGCAGCGTTACTGGTGTTTGCTTTTTTAGGTTGATGGGCCATCCTATCGGACGACCCCCATGTTATAGTCGCCAGCTTCGGTCAGGCTAACATGCTTGACTTACAGCGAATTCGGCCAGGTACCGTACCAGGCATAGCCGGTTCTCCGCTCCTGCTCGATGTCGCTCAGCTTGTACTTCACTACGCCATCACGGCCCACGAAGATCGGCTTGTTCGTGCCAATCTCATAGAAGCGCGCCCAGATCGGGGAGGCCGAGGAATCATTCACGACGACAACATCGCCATTCTGCTTCACGACCCGAATACCCGTCAGCTTGACCGCCTTGAACCAGTCCTCCGCTCCCTTGATCGCATTCTTGATCGCCGTGGTCTGAGTTCTCGTCTTCAGGAATTTGACAATCGGCACACTCTCCTGTGCGGTCAGAGAGGGCACCTCGTAGACTCGCGCACCCGCAGGCTTGAGCGTGCTGGAATCATGCTGCTGCCCCCATGCGGTCAGCTTGCCGCTCACCACAACCTGCGTGTTCAGGATGCACTGCACTCCTTTGTCAACGGCTTGCTTGCTCTTGTTCGCAAGCGTCGAGTCAATGAAAGAGAAATCCCCCTTGCGGTTAGCGACCTCATCGAGCAGTATCATGACATTGATCATCGCATTGTCATTATATGTGATGTGTTTGTGATACCCGGAGGCCTGATACACTTGCGGCCAACCGCCGTTGCTGTACTGCATGTTCAGCAGGAAGTTGATGCCCTTGATTGCTGCCGCCGAATAGGTGCTGTTATTCGTCTTCTTATACTCTGCTGCCAGTCTCCGAATCTCTGTATAGGTTGCTTTATTATCAATCGTAGACTTGGCCCACTCGCCGCTTGTCTGACTATAGTCCTTGCGCCAGCCGCCATCAGCCCGCTGCTGCTTGAGAATCTCCGATATACTGGCTGTCGTCCCGCTCGCATCGGCGGCATACGCCACAGGGGCGGATGGCAGGATGGCGACCGGGGCGGCAAGAACCATGGAACAAGCGACAACAAGTGCCGCAACCTTTGATTTCATTACATATCTCTCCTCTGTTGGGGGTATAGGGTACAACACTTCATGACGTCCTGCGAAGATACAAACCGCTTGATCACTCCCCTCTCGCCACTCGCACTGCCTCCACCGCTTCCACAACGCCAGCCGCAGGCGCCGGCACATGTGCAGGTCTATCGGATGAAGACGGTGTCCAGCATGTTGAACAGCAGCGCCCTTCATTTACAGCATGCGGCCACATGAGCCCTATCCAACGTCAGCCTGGCAACAGCATGCATTTAAGTAAGCGCTTTCTATTGCTTGTTCATTATAAGATACCTGCAAATATTTTGTCAATATTTAGTTTTAAGTGACGAATAAAGTAGAATAATAGGGTGATGATGTTGCATACAACGCTATTTTTGCCCCGCTCCGTATATCCTCTGACATGCGTCATCGAAGGCTCGTTCAAGCGAATATCTCTCATACTTAGGCATACAAAAGACGCCCATCTCCAAGATGGGCGCCCCCTTGAGCTTGCTTATCCTATCGTCAGACCTTCCTATCCCCGCAGCGTAACCTGCTTCAGGAGACTATAAAGAGTTCGGCCAGGTGCCGTACCAGGCATAGCCAGTTCTCCGCTCCTTCTCAATGTCGCTCAGCCTATACTTGACCACACCGTCACGCCCTGCAAAGATCGGCCTATTCGTACCGATCTCATAGAAGCGTGCCCAGATCGGGGAGGCCGAGGAATCATTCACGACGACAACATCGCCATTCTGCTTCACGACACGAATTCCCGTAAGCTTGACCGCCTTGAACCAGTCCTCCGCTCCCTTGATAGCGTTCTTGATCGCCGTAGTCTGTGATCTCGTCTTGAGAAATTTCACGATCGGCACACTCTCCGAGGCACTCAGAGATGGCAGCTCATAGGAGCGGCCACCTGCTGGCCGAAGCGAGCTGGCGTCATGCTGCTGCCCCCATACGGTCCGCTTGCCGTTCACCACAACCTGCGTATTCAGGATACATTGCACCCCTTTTTCTACCGCCTGCTTGCTTTTGTTCGCCAGATTGGAGTCGATGAAGGAGAAATCTCCCTTACGCTTGGCCACGTCATCGAGCAGCTTCATGACGTTGATCATCGCATTGTCATTATATGTGATATGCCTGTGGTAGCCCGAGCTCTGATAAATCTGCGGCCACCCGCCATTGCCATACTGCATGTTGAGCAGGAAATTGATGCCCTTGATTGCTGCCGCAGAATACTTGCTGTTATTCGTCTTCTTATATTCCGCCGCCAGCCTTCGAATTTCCGTGTAGGTCGCCTTGTTGTCGATCGTTGATTTCCCCCACTCGCCGCTCGTCTTGCTGTAGTCCTTGCGCCAGCCGCCATCTGGACGCTGCTGCTTCAAGATTTCCGAGATGCTCGCTGTCGTTCCACTCGCGTCGGCGGCATAGGCTATGGGTGTGGACGGCAGGATAGCAACGGGAGCCGCCAGCGCCAGGGAACACGCGACAACCAGTACTGCAACTTTCTTTTTCATAATTCACACTCTCCTCTTGTATGTTGTGATGGGTACTTCAGCTAAGCAGGTAATGTCTTCTGCTCCCTCCCTTCCGCTGTACTTGACTGGCATGTCGCCACAGTGCATTGAACATCGCTTATACCTGCTTGTCTCTGCTTTCATTTAAGAAAGCGCTTTCTTTATTTCTGACCATTATATATAATGTTGTTATTTTTGTCAAATATTAGAGAGAAAGCCCGCCATAAGACGGGCTTTCATCACGGCAATGATATGCCGCCACAGATCGCAAGACTGCAGGAGGACACGCCTTAACACGCCTTAGATCAGCTTATGCCTGTACCACTTGTTCCCTCGGAACCGCCAGCCAAATATGATGCTGCGCACTCCCCATTCGGCGACCATCGCGATCCAGACGCCCATGATGCCCATTCCCAGCGTAATGCCTAGAATATACCCGAGAATAATGCGGAATAGCCACATCGTCAGCAATGAGGCGACGGAGGTGAAGCGGGAATCGCCGGCTGCACGCAGCGCCGCAGGCATGATGAAGCTGAGCGACCACATGATCGGCTGCACGATGGCTATGAGCAGGAGCAGCTCGAAAATATCAGGCACGATCTCTGCGGGCGGGGCGTACATCCCAACCAGCAGCGGGAAGATGGCGAGCAATACCGCACCGATCACGACGAAAAATATCGAGGATAACCACATAAAGGATCGGATGAATTTGCGCGCATCCTGAATGTCTCCTCGCCCGATGCATTGTCCGACCACCGTTACAATCGAGGCGCTTAGCGCCGAGCCTCCGATCTGAAAGAGCATGGACAACGAGCCACTGATTGCATTCACTGTAATTGCGAGGGTGCCAAGCTGGACGATGAAGGTTTGCGTCAGCAGCTTGCCGCCGTTGAAGAACATCTGCTCCGCTGCAAACGGAAGGCCGATGAACATAATTTTTTTGAGAATGCCCCATTGCAATTGCAGCATATCCTTGAGACGGACACGCAGTGTCTGGTTATACTTGAGCAGATAGACGAACGCGACCACCATCCCGAGCACGCGGGCGATGATCAGCGAGATGGAGAGGCCTATGACGCCCATATCAAATCCCTTGATCAATATCACATTCAACAGCAAATAGGTCAGATTGAGAATCAGCGACAGCACCAGGCAGGCCTTCGTCTGTGCCACACCGCGCAGCGCCCCGGCAATCGCCTGATAGATGCCAAAGAACGGATAAGAGAGACAACTGCCGATGAGAAAGATTCGGGCATTATGCAGCACATCGGCATCGGCCTTGCCGAATAATCCGTTCAATATCGGCTGATGCAGCATAATCAGTACCGCGCTTAGAACAACCGATAGCAAGGCAATCGCCGAGATTGATTGTGACGCTACCTTGGGGAGCATCTGCACATTCCCGCTGCCCTTATATTGGGCAACAATAACCGTACCGCCGGTCGCCACCGCCATGAACAAGCTGACAATGAAAATGTTGATGGAATCGACCATGCTCACCGCACTGACCGCCGCCACCCCCGATGAGCTGACCATTGCGGTATTCATCAGCGCCATGAGTACAATAAAGGTCGAATCTACGAAAATCGGCAGAATAATTGCAAAAATCTGTTTGTAATCCATTGTATTGCCCGAGAAATACCGCTCCAGCAGTCGAGTACAGTAAGGACGGACAAAGGAGCCTCTTCTTCGCATCGTGCATGATCACTTCTTTCAAGCGCCAACATCCCCTGCCCTTGGTTGGGGGGAGCTCTGTAGCGTCGATGTTCGCCCTCAAGCCAGCAGGCCTGCCCACGCTTGCTGCGGCAGGACTACAGCCCAAGCCGCGGCATGCAAGGGGCAGGCCGACTAAACCTATCATGAGAGCATATATGGCTTCTATTCTACCAAAAAAACAGCAGCGCTGCCGCGGTGGATTCGCGCTATTCCGCTTCCTAATCGCTGCTTTGCTGCTGTTCTCTTCATGATTCACCTTCAATCTGCACATATCGCTAAGAAGCTAGCGAGCAATGCCTGCCTGGAGAGCGGCTTGCCCGTGTTGTCTATCTGTCCCGCCTTTCCTGCCGTTACCCTCCATCCTCATCCACTCCTCCGTCTTCGCATCAGCAGATACATGAAGAACGGCGCACCGATGCCGGCGGTGAACACCCCGGCTGGAATATCCAGCGGCTGGAACAGCAGCCTCCCCGCCAAATCTGCTGCAACCAGCAGGATGGCGCCGCATAGAGCGGCAGCCGGGAGAACCGCCCGGTAGGAATGACCGACGAGCCGCCGGGCCATATGCGGAGCAATCAGGCCGATGAAGGAGAGCGAGCCCGCCACTCCTACGGCCGCACCTGCCAGCGATACACTGATCGCCAGCATAAGCAGACGGCTGCGCTGCAGTCTGCTCCCGAGTCCGAGCGCAGTCTCTTCTCCGAGCGCTTGCACATCCAGCTCCCTGGCGAACAGAAGCGCTAGCGGAAGAAACAGCGCGATCCACGGCCAGAGCATGCCAATGTACGTCCAATTGGTTCCATACAAGCTGCCGGTCGTCCAGTTGAGCACCTGTGGGGCAAGATAGGCCGGGCCGCTAATGAGCAGGAATGTGGTCAGCGCTGCGGTAGCGGTCGAGATGCCGATGCCGATCATGACGAGCCGATATGGAGAGACACCCCGTCGCCAGGCGAGCACATAATTCAAGGTTGCCGTGATGCCCGCCCCGGCAATCGCCACGAACGGAATCAGATGGATGCTCATCCCCGCTGCCAAGGTCATAAAGGCGACTACACTGACCGAGGCACCGCCGGTTACACCCAGCACATCGGGCGAGGCGAGCGGGTTGCGAATGATGCCCTGCAGCAGCGCTCCGGCAACAGCCAGCGCAGCGCCGACCAACAGCGCTGCCAGCACCCGTGGCAACCGGAATTGCATGATGATCATGGCGAATTGCTGCTCGCCGCCGCCAAACAGCGACTGAATGACTTCAGGCAGCGGGACGCGGATGGAGCCAAGCGATAAGGACACAAGCGACAGGAGCAGGCTGGCAGACAGCAGCGAGAGCAGCGTTATAGTACGGGTTGGCTTCGTCATTACGTCTCCCTCCTCCCTCTGGCGACCCGAATCAGGAAGGGCACGCCAATGACTGCCATAGCTATGCCGACGGGCACTTCTTTGCCTGGGAGGATGAGTCGGGACAGGGTGTCCGCGCAGACGAGCAGCAGCGCCCCGGCCAGCGCGCAATAAGGCAGCAGCCAGCGATGATCTGTGCCAACCAGCGCCCGGCACAGATGCGGCACGATCAGGCCGACGAAGGCGATCGGCCCGGCGGCGGCGACCGCGCTGCCCGCCAGCAGGATGACAGCAGCAGCGGCGAGCCATTGCACATGCTTCAGACGCAGACCGAGGCCCTGCGCATTCTCCTCTCCGAGCGCCAGCACATTGAGCGCTCGGGACAGAAGTACACAGATCAGCAGCCCCACAGCCATATAAGGCAGCACCATCAGCAGATGCTCCATGCTTCTGCCGGACACAGAGCCGATCATCCAGAACAAGGCATCCTCTAGGGACTGCTTGTTAAGCAGGATCAGGCCGGATGTCATCGAGGCCGAGAAGGCTGCGATCGAGGCTCCGGCAAGAGCAAGCCGGGATGGCTCCATCCTGCTGCCACTGCTGCCCAGCGCATAGACGAGGCAGGCTGCAGCCGCTGCTCCCGCTAATGCGAACCAGACCATATCCGAGAGCGTCAGAGAGGAGCCCCACAGCGCTAGCGCAGCAACGACAAACAACGAAGCGCCCGAGTTGATGCCAAATATGGATGGTGAAGCTAATCCGTTGCGTGTGAGTACCTGCATCACAGCACCCGCTACAGCGAGCGTCGCCCCGACTGAAGCCGCAATCAGCGTGCGCGGCACCCGCGTGCGGGTCAAAATCAGGTGCTCGTTCGAGCCGTCAAAGCTGCTGTAGGCCAGCCACAGCTCGCGTAGGCCGAAGCTTTGCAGACCATACAGTACGCTGGCCACCATAGCGGTCAGCAGCAGAAGCAAGATCGCGAGGAGGCCACCAAGCAATCGGTTAGATGTTGTCGAACGGTTCGTCATGATATATTCTCCTTGCAGTTGACGCACGGAAGCAAACAAGCCGGCGCTCGTCTGGGGACGATGCCGGCCTGCTGCCGCGCGCAGCATATTATTTCTCAGCAGTAAAGTAAGCGACAATCTCATCCAGCAGCAGATTGGCTGCCTGATACCCGCCCGCAGTGTTCCAGATTGCTTCATCGACCTGAACGAGCTTATTGTTCTTGGCCACATTCAGGTTCTGGAACAGGGGATCATTCATCCACTCCTCCACCACCTTGGCGGCCTCATTCTGTCCCGGCTGCTCTGTGACAAAGTAGAAGAGCACATCACCGTCCATGCTTGGGATCGTCTCCTTGGACATCACTTCGATGAAGGAATCCTTATCCTGTGATTCCGGTCTGGCAAAGCCAAGCTGCTGCAGCAGCACCCCGGAGAACGATTGCTTCTGGTAGATTCGTACCTGGGAGGCAGAGAAGCGCACGATGGACACCTTCGTAGCCAGCTTGTCTGCCAGCTTGACCTTGGCTTCCGCGACACGCTTGTCAAACTCGTCCATCAGCCGTTGGCCTTCCGCTTCCTTATTCAAGGCCTGCATATATAATTCAAAGTTGATTTTCCAGTCTCCAGCCAGATCCTCCGAAAATACCGTCGGTGCAATCTGCTTCAGTTGCTCGTATATCTTCTCCTGACGAACCTTGTTGCCAATGATCAAATCCGGCTTCAGACTTGCGATCATCTCCAGATTCGGCTGCAATTCGTCGCCCAGAATCTCCACGTTCTCCATCTTGTCTGCGATATGGTCATACCACGGATCGCCAACCCAGGACTGCACCGCGCCGATCGGCTTCACACCGACAGACAACAGCGCCTCGGTTCCCTCATTGGTCAGCACGACGACCCGCTCCGGTGTGCCGACAATCGTCTCCTCGCCCATCGCATGCTTGACAACCCGGCTCTCGCTGCCGCTGGCATCTGTCTTAGGCGTCTGAGTAGCTGCCTGGGTGCTGCTCTGGTTGGCAGTCCCTCCGTTCGCTGGATTGGTATTGGTACCTGCATTTCCTCCTCCACATGCGCCAAGCACGATGGCAAAGCATAGCAGCAGGACCGCTACCGACATTCTGGACTTGCTATACATGGTGTACTCTCCCCTTTTTCTATACTGATAATGATTATTAATTCCATTACCAATATAGCGTTGCAGCCTGCTTCCCGCAATGGACAATCTCGACATGAGGGATGGATCATATTCCGACGCCATCCCGGAGTCCGCAGAAGCCCGATATTGCAGCGGGGACATGCCAGTATGCTTCTTGAACAATCGGCTGAAATAATAATGGTCGGTGTAGCCGACCTGCTCCGCAATGTCCTTGACGGTCGACCATGTGCCCGCTAGCAGCTCCTTCGCCTTGCCTAGTCGAATCTGAATCAGATAGTCGATGGGCGTGGTGTTCCACTCCGCCCTGAACTTGCGCAGCAGCATGCGGGAATTGCAGCCAAGCAGCTCCTCCAGCAGCTCCAGTGTAATCGGCTCGTGGTAATGCTCCTCGATATAACGTACTGCCTGCAACGCCACATTCGTCTCTGCCTCAGCTTCTAATGCTCCCCACTCCTCGAATTGCTCCAATAGCTCATTAACGAACTGATAGAAGCTCGCGCGCACGAGCAGCTTGCCAGAGGAGTCGGGACGATGCCAGGCCGCATCCATCTCCAGCAGCTTCTGTTCCAGCAGCACAGGCGAGCGGACGGTCATGCAGAAGCGCTCCTGGAATGGGCTGGACGTATCCAGCAAGGTCAGGAGCTCGCGTGATTTCGGCAGCGACGGCGTTGCCTTGTATAGAATCATATAATAATGGAAGTCATCCTCCGGCACAATGGAGAGCACTGTTCCCTTGCCCCCGTGCAGCAGCATATGGGTGGAAGCTGCCGTTCGTTCCTCATCCAGTTGAATAAGCGCTTGACCAAATAATACATAGATGTAGGCGCTGGATGGCAGCCTGTAGCTCCTCAACGTCTCTTGAGCTCTCATCCTGGATCGGCGAATATCAATAATATGAATATGAGAATGGTTCCACAGTCTGATTCGGGTTTCCAAATCCATGCCTGCAACCCCTTCGTACAATGTCCATTAATGCATCAAGTCATCTGATCCTGATACTATTAACAGTTTAGTGATAACAATTCTCAATGTCAATCGTTTTCTTGTAGGAGGCTTGCTGATGGCTTGCGGGCAGACAACCCGCTTCGCCGCTGCATCCAAGCGGCTCGTTCCACCCGATCCACCTCTGCGAGGGTGAATCGGGCGTCCGGGAGACGTCAGGTCAGCCGCCCTCTAAGCTGCCTCGTGGCTAAGCGCTGCGATAGGGAATACGGAAGGTAATCGTAGTTCCTTCCTCCTCACAGCTTGCGATCTGCAAGCCCGTGCCATAGATATGACGCAGCCGGCTATCAATATTCATCAAGCCGACTCCCCCTTTCAGGCTCCTCCGTTCCCGAATCGCATCGAGCCGCTCCTGCGGCATGCCCCTTCCGTCATCGGCAATCGTCACCACGATGTCCGATTGCTCCGAGCGCACCGTGAGCTTCACGATGCCGCCGAGCATTCGCCCCATGGCTCCATGGCGCACCGCATTCTCCACCAGCGGCTGAATGACTAGCGGCGGGATGAGCCAGCTCGTGCTGGCGGTAACATCAACTTCTGTCTTAAGGCGGCTGCCGAAGCGCGCCTGCTCAATCTCAAGATAGGCTTCCACAAGCTGGAGCTCCTTGTCAAGCGGCACAAGCTTATCCTTGTTCTGAAAGTCGAAGCTGCCCCGTAAATATCGGCTGAAGCTTCCCAGAAGCTCCTGCGCCTTGGCCAGATCGGTATAGCTGATGGATAAGATCGTCGTCAGCACATTGAATAGATAATGCGGCTTGATCTGTGCCTGCAAGAACGCCATCTCGATGTTCACCTTATCGCTCACGGACGACTTCAGATCAAGCAAGGTGCGGATACGCGCCCGCAGCTCTCCGGGCTCGACGGGCTTGTTCAGAAAGTCGTTAACGCCAGCCTTGAAGGCCGCCACGATATCCTGCGGCTGGTTGCGCACCGTCAACAGCAGTACAGGCAGCTCCGCCAGCGAGTAGCGTTCCCTGATCGCCTCTGTCACTTCATACCCTGACTTGCCCGGCATCATGAGATCGACGATAGCCAGATCGAAGCGCTCGCTGTGCAGCGCGGCCAGCGCTTCATTGCCATCGGATACTGCTACAACCTTGCAGTTGTCAAGCGCCAGCAGACTGGACAGCACCTGACGATTCACCCCATCGTCATCGGCGACAAGAATCGTATACTCATCGCTGCCCTGCTCCGATGCCTGGTCAGGATACCGTATGTCATCCAAGTCTGCGGTGTCCGGCTCCCCTTCCTTGGCCAGTTGAACACGCCTCGACCAGCTCAGCAAGCGACGCGGCTCGAGAGCGCCTTCATCCGACTCTTGCTGCGCAGGCAGCCTCATGGATCGCACGGCAGGCAGCGAGAAGGTGAAGACCGAGCCTGCTCCTTCGGAGGACTGAACCGCAATACGCCCGCCATGCAGCTCCACAAGCCGCTTCGTTATACTGAGCCCCAGCCCTACGCCCCCGTATTCGGCCGCGATCTTCCGATCTGTCTGCTCGAATGAATCAAAGATGCTGCCTAGTTGGGTTGCCGGGATGCCGATGCCCGTATCGCTCACACTAATCTCAATGAAGCCGTGGCGCTCGGTAGCTGTAATTCTGACCTCTCCCTTGTCCGTAAACTTAATCGCATTGCCAATCAAATTGTACATCACCTGCATCAACCGATCCTCGTCGGCATCCACCGCAGGCAGATGCTCTGGCAGCGCGTCGATTAATTCGACTGGCTTGCCCATATGCAGATACCGGAACATCTCCATCGTTACGGCAAGCAGCGGCCTCAGCTCTACCGGCTTGCGGCGCAAGGTAATCTCTCCATTCTTCAGCATCGACCAATCCAAAATATCATTGATCAGATGGGAGAGCCTGCGGGATACGGATACAACCGCTTGCAGGTTATCCTGCTCGCCTGCAGTCAGCCGCCCTCCTGCCCCGTCGAGCACGGCCTGAGACAAATTGAGTACGCCGTGAATCGGGGTCTTCAGCTCATGTGACGTATTGGCCAGAAATTCATCCTTTATCCGATCCTTAGCGATCAATTGAGCCGACATGTCCTCGATTGTGCGGTATGCGCTGGAGAAGCGCCTCGCCATATTCGCTGCCTCGATGAATATGAAGATGAACATCCCAAAGGGCACCAACTGGGAATTAATCAGATGAATAATGCTTGCATTATAGAAAATGTCATGAACCATCGCCACCATGAACAGACACATGCCGAACACCTGCAGTGTAGCTCCCTGCCGCCTGCGAATGGCCGCCCTAAAGATACCTGACGTGTAATACAGACAGCAGAGCAGGGAAAAGTAGTTGAACAGACGGATATACCCGGTGTACTCCTCCAACGGTGTTGCGATAACCGTGAGCAATGCCAGCAGACATACAACAACAATAATGCGGATATGACGCCAAGCAAAATGGGTCGGGTACAGCTCTCGGATAAACAACGCAATGAGCATAACTCCAGCATAAAATGTGAAATACTCCAGCATAATGAGCACACGAAATGGAATATCACTGAATAGCAAGGAGATATAATTCTGATCCACCACCAGAATACGCAACGTTGCAATTAAACAGCACAGGCTGAAATATAAGGCTGACCGATTCGCGGGACGGAACAGAAAGATAACAAGATGATGCATCCCGATCATAAAGGCCGCACCCATAATAATCATATCCAGCGCAAACTTGATACCGCTTGCCTGAGCGATATCCTCAGTAGAGCCAAGCTCCAGATCATACCAAATACCGCCGCGGGCATACACATGATTGGATACTTGCACATAAATGTCGAATTGCGAAGCTGTTGGTCGAAAGGAAATATACTGTGGCACATAGGCAGCCTTGGCCTCATCGCTCGTGCGTGCTACTTGTCCTCCCGCTGCTCGTTCCTTGCCATCGATAATCACCCTGTAGGCTGTAGAAATAGATGGAATCGAGAGCGCAAGCTCTCGATTCCTGGAGGCCTCACCCAGCTTCACCGTAAGCCGATAGGTCGCAAATCCTTGACCGGGCAATCGTTCGCCATCAATGCGATAATTGTTCCAGACATCCGGCACTTTAAAGTATCCGTCAGGAGCGATGCTTGCTTCCTCTAGGCCACTTGTGCCCGAAGATTCAAGCAATTGCTTCCAATAGAAGGCCCAATAACCAACGAGCTTCACTCGGCCGTCCTGCTGCGCATCCCATTGTGTCAGATCCAGCACGCCCTGCTTAATTATAGGGTCTGGCTGGTACATCATGCGCGTTACGGCAGGATATAACACCGTGCTAAGAGCCACAACTACAATAACGAGCAGCAGAATCAAAGGCCCATATCGCTTGGCGAAGTCTTCGATAGATTTCATGCTGCTGCCGCCTTTCCCTTGATTAAATGTCGGATGGAGCCAAATTCATTCTATATGTACCTTCAGCCTAGAAATAAAGTCCTACTTTTATATACCCGGTATAGTAAAATTCTCTCACTTTATTCGACAAACCGCAATCCTTTATTGCATCTTTTGACAATTGTTCTATATATGAAAAAACCCCGTCCGAATCTTCGGACGAGGCTACCTTCTCATTGTACTCGTTGTGTTAACTAACCGGGGACTATAACCCCCGCAGACGGTATAGCGCTGCGCCATGTGGAGCAACGACAGGAGCCAGCTCGCTGATCGCCTGCTCCGCACCGTCTACCTCCCATAGTGCCAGGGCGAGCACGCCATAGCCCAGCGCCAACTGCTCCAGCGGTACCGACACAGCCATGGGTGTCTCGCCGACATTGAAGCAAGCTACATAACGGACACCCTCCGGTCCCTCCGCTGTCCACACGATCGCCTCGCCATCGCGGTACAACTGCCGGGCGCCGAAGCTGTGGCGATGCATCTCCAATACGTGCCGGTTGGTCAGCAGCGACAGCGTCCATTCATCGTTATCCCGCAGTTCTCCGCCGAACATCAGAGGAGAACGGAAGATCGTCCATAGTGTCATCATCGTCAATTGCTCATCTCGAGTGAAGCGCGTCCAGCGATCATGCGTCTTGCTGGAGACGCCGCCATCTACGGAGCGAATGCCGATATGACCAAGCGGCAGCATATCGCAATCCGGCCAGCAGCCCGGCCCCGGTACGCCCTCCCAAGTCTTGCAACGATCGAACATATCAAGGAGCAGCTCCCAGCGGTCCCAATAATCATCGGTCATCCGCCACATATTCGCATTAGCGGCCAGCAGTTCAGTCTCATCCCGCGGCGCCGGGCCTGGTGACAGACTCAGCACCATCTTGCGCCCGCACTTGTCAATCGCCTCGCGAATCATCCGAATCTCATCCGTATGAATACCGTATAATCTCGAAGCGGCGATGTCATCCACCTTCACATAATCCACGCCCCACTCCGCATACAGCGCGAATAAGGAATCATAATACGCCTGTGCGCCAGGCTGATTGGCATCAACGCCATACATATCCGTATTCCACGGACAGATGGAATTCGTATGGGCAATCTCCCTTGCCCGCTGCTCCGTCCCTAGCAGAGCTGTGTTAGCATGCACGGCTTGCCGGGGAATGCCCCTCATAATATGAATGCCGAACTTCAACCCTAATCCATGCACATAATCCGCCAGCGGCTTGAAGCCCTGACCATTCGCTGCAGAGGGAAAGCGATTCGGAGCAGGCTGTAATCTGCTGTATTCATCCATCACAAGCGGCACGAACGGGCGATAGCTGGAGGAGACGGCATCCGGTTCATACCATTGAATATCCACGACGACATATTCCCAGCCATAAGCCTTGAGATGCTGCGCCATGTAGTCGGCATTTCCTCTTACTTCATCCTCTGTCACGGCCGCGCCATAGCAGTCCCATGAATTCCACCCAAGCGGCGGCGTGTTGCACCATTCATTATGCGGCATTGCTTCTCTCTCCTTCAAGCGATATAGATTCTTCCATACAAGACAATATTGCTGTATAGAATCTATAATAAAGCTTCATTCAGAAGATGAATACCATAATTATTTGCTCCATCATGTACAATATTGCTGTTTCAATCCCAATGAAGGCGAGTGAAGCTGCGATATTCGTAATTGCTGCGGAAGGCGCCAGGCGGAATGCCTGTATGCTTGCGAAACACCCGAATCAGATAGCTGCCGCTGCCATACCCCAGCTCGCTCGCGATTCGCTCCATGCTCCAGTCGGTATGAACAAGCAGCTCAGCCGCATGTCTCATCCGTATACGTTCGGCGTATTCGCTGGGGGTCAGCCCCGTTACTTTGGCGAAGGAGCGGATGAGATGGTATTTGGATAGGCCGACGATATCAGCCAGCTCCTCCAGCCCCGGAAGATTGCTGTACCTCTCCTCGATCAGTGCAGCCGCCCTGTGAATCTTGACCGGCCATTCCGCCCGCTCCGCTCTGCCCGAGGCAAACCGGAGCAGCTCCATCATGAGATGGTACACTTGGGAGGAGGCGCGATACGCATCGGCAATCCGGCCCGCGGACGCTTCTCGTACCAGGCCGCGCAGCGTCTGTATCGGAGCGCTGTCCACAGGTAACTGCGGCAATCTCCCCAGCTTGGAGACGAGCTCGCTCCACTGCGACTGCAGCGGCTCCTGGCGCAGCAGAATAAACAGGAAGCGCCATGGCTCCTCACCACCCGGATGATAATAGCGATGCTGACCAGGAATCTCCGCCATGAATGCTTGCCCGGGAGCAATACGATACACCTCTCCATCCTGCTCGAACACTCCTTCGCCAGTTAACGTGTACTGGAACAGATAGAGCGGGCCATCCGTGCGTTCCAGTCCATCCCATAGATAGCCGGCGGTCGCCATATCATACCCGACAGCATAGAGCGAGCAGAGCCGCCCTGCCCCCTCGGCAAACCGATAGCCGTATACACCATAGCGATCTTCATCCTGCATCTTCTATTCCCCTCCCTTAGGCAAGTGAACAGAATTAAAGAAAAGAACCTCGACATCAATTATAGCATTGGGCTATACGACGCAGAGGCGGGGCTATGAATACTAATTTTCTTGAATATACTCGTCTACATCAAAGGTAATGATTTTGTCGAAGATTATGTGATCCTTACGCGATTGGAATGGCCCCTTTGCATGTGGATCATCCATTGTGTAACGTGCTGAGCCAGTTCCGTCAGCTTTCGCATCGTACCAAGAGATAAATGCGTCTACCTCGCTCATCGATAGATCATATTCTTTCTCGATACCATGCACTAGAGTAATGGTTAGGATTGCTCTACCCGTTGAAGCTGGTGCCTGAGGAGTTGCAGATGCTTCATTGGAGTGTGCACTCTCTCCTCCTGCATTAACAGCTGTTACTGTGTAGTAGTAGGTCATACCGTTCGTCACATCCGTATCGGTGTATGTCACATCGGTTACACCTGTTGCAATTGTGGTATACGGCCCATTCTTAGTTGTGGAGCGCTTAATGTTATAGCCAGCCACATTGGTTACGGCAGACCATGCGAGATCAACTTTTGTATTGCCTCCTGTTGCTGTCAAATTAATAGGAGCAATTGGCAGCACTGGAGCTGGAGGAGCATACATTTCAACATTACTTAAAAAAAATGAATTGTACCCTCCCATTACATAAATAAATCCATTAACAGTAATAGCTTCTACACTATTACGTTTTGTTGACATGCTTGCTCTTGCAGTCCATGTATCCGCACTTGGATCATATTCATATACTTCATTAGTATAACTATTGCTTGAGCTAACATAACCACCAATAATATAAATCTTTTCATTTGCTGAAGCTAAACCTCGCCCGTCAACATAAACGGGTGGACTTGCCTTAGGAGTCCAAGAGTCTGTCACGGGATCATACATTACAGTATCTGTACCAAACGTATAAATTTTCCCGTTTACAGCTACTGATTTGTAACTTTTTATGTATGTAGGGATATCCGATTTAGTCGACCATGAATCCGTAACCGGGTCATATACGAGTACTTGCTTGGGTGATTTTGCCCCTCCCAAAATATAAGCCTTTCCATTTATTTCCGATACCCCAAACATTGCTTGTGGATAAGGCATTGGTGTTTTGGTTGACCATGTATTAGTTGCAGGATCGTAAGCTTCAACTTTGCTTAAGTAAGAACCTCCATTGACGGCCCCTCCGAATACATAGATCTTTCCAGCGATTGCTACAGCACCTGCAAATTCTCGGGCTGTGGGCATATCTGCTTTACTGGTCCAAGTATCTGTTACAGTATTATACTCTTCCACCTTAGCTATTGTAGTACTACTAGCATTTCGACCGCCGAATATATATATCTTCCCGTCCATTTCGGCGGTAGACATATATACCTTTGCTTCTAGCATGGGAGCTTTCGCCATCCATGTATCCTCCGCTGCGGAAGCAGGTACAATCGAAACAGATAAGAACATAATTATAGCCATGCTGAAACTTATAATAACTTTTGTTGCTATTTTCACTTTCTACTACCACCTTTACTATATTTTCTCGACAAACGTTATCTTATAAATAGAGTGAAGTGATGTCAAAACAAAAATATCCTAATAATAAAATATATGGATAAATAATTGAATATATAGGACTAATATCTTCGTATTGTAAGTATACATACCATTCAGTAAGGAAGGCGAGCAGAATATGACCGAGACTATTCACCATAACTTACTGACAAGTCATGATACCTACGTGAAACAGATAAGCGGAAAGATAGATCGATTCCCCCAAAATAAAAGCCAGGTGCAACAACCACATCGGCTGCACCTGGCAGATCATCAGTATTTCCCCTGCTCTCCTACGAAAATAAGCGTAAACGGCCGTCACCGTCCTAAGCAGGCAAAGCTTCGTTTCGCACGATACTCGCTTACTGTGTTGTACCAGCAGGAACGCTCCTAAGATAGGATACACTCTCGCTTGCGAGTGCTCTCACGTGATCCAGGTCCACATGCAGCAGCTTCCCGTGCCGCTTGACTGGACGCCCGGCCACGAAGACAGAATCTACATTGCCCGGATGAGCAAACTGTACCACGGCACCGATCGGATCCATCACCGGAAACAGGTTCAAATCGGTCATCCGTATCATAATCAGATCCGCTTCCTTACCTGGCGATAAGGAGCCGATCTTATGTTCAAGCTGCAATGCCCGAGCTCCTGCTGTAGTCGCAAATTGCAGCGCTTGCTCTGCCTTAATGTGCAAGGTGTCCGGCATATCGCCTGCATCGAGCACCTGCTGGTTCACTCGCGCACGCTCAGCCTGCAGTGCAAATTTCATCTGAGCAAACATGTCTCCGGCAGTAGACGTTACAACGTCTACACCTAGCGCCGGGATACCGCCATGCTCCAGGAAGCGTCCTGTTGCAGGGTAGCCGTGTCCCATCATCATCTCAATCTCCGGGGTGACAGATAAGGAAGCGCCCGCCTCAGCCAACATTCGGTACTCATCGCTGCTCATGGTGTTCGCATGCACCATATTCAGATCCGGGCCGAGCAGTCCAGCGTGATGGAGTTTCTCGATCGAACGATCATGCGGCCCCCAATTGCCAAAGCCGACATGCATTGAACAGACAGCATCCAGCTCGCGCGCGAGCCGAATGTCCTCAACTGTCGCCTCCCAACTGCTGAACTCCGGCCCTCTAATCGCTAGACCGAGTGTCAGGAGCTGATCCTCCGAGGAGAAATAGTCCCGCTTGATTCGATGTACATCCTGTGGGACCCGCTTCTGGCTCTCCCGGTCCCAATACTCGGTCTCTCCCGAAACCCCATAGGCGAACACCCCCCGAATTCCCGAAGCCTGCAAGCCGCTAATCAGCGCGTCCGCATGCTCAGGGGAATAGATCATCGTCCAGTCCAGCACAGTGGTAACCCCTGCATTAAGCGCTTCCAATGCCCCCAGCAGATTGGCAGCATGACAATCTACCGGACGCAATCTGCTGCCAATTCCACCGTAATAGAGGCTCTGAAGATAGTTCGGGAGCGACCAGTCTGTCCCGATCGTCCGCAGCAGAGATTCCCATACATGTCGATGCGTATCCACAAACCCAGGCATCACAATCATATCCGTAGCGTCAATTACTTCACAATCGGACACATCAAGCCCTGCCTGAATCGTTACAATTGTCGAGCCCTCAATTAGAATGTCTGCCCTCTCCAGATTCCCGATAGAATGGTCCAGTGTCAATATGTAGCCATTCTTGATCACACGACGTGTGCTCATTCGTCTCATCTCCTCCTGATTCGATTAGCCAACCGGTTCTAGGGTCGTATAATTACAGGATGCTTGAGTCAGCCAGAAGCTATAAAAATATTGCTTACTATTAAAATTATAGGTAATTTATTATATTTAGTCAAATACAAAAAAACTCTCTGCCCGCTTCACACCAGATTCGTCCGCCACTTACAGCGGAAGCAAAGCCGTTATTCACGAACAGAGAGCTTCTTCAGTTGGTGTTATTCCGGGCTGACCTGCAGCCGAATGACATTCCAGGACGCCTTGGACAATTGTGCGGTCACTCGGCCATCCTCCGCTTGCGCGTTGCCAGCGCCATGTGGCAGCACACGGTTGGGCGTCTGCACCGTATTGGCAGCCTTCAGATCGTCATGCTCCATAACGAGATGCTCGATCACAGCAGCCTTGCCGAAGCTGCGCAGATTCATCTCCAGCTCCAGCCCCTCCTCCAGATGACGGTTAACCGCGAAGATGGTCACCTCGCCAAGCTCCTCATTATAGACGCTCACGGCCTCCAGATACGGAACATCCGTGAAGTCCTTGGAGTCATACTTCGGCGAGCGGATGACCGGGTGCAGCACGGTTCCTCTTCCGTAGAGCGAAGCGTGCAGGAACGGGTAATAGGTCGTCTGCAGCCACAGTCCGCCGCCGGTCTCCGTCATAATCGGAGCGATCGTATTAATGAGCTGTGCCAGACAGCCAAGCTTCACACGGTCGGCATGCTTGAGGATGGTAATGAGGAAGCAGCCCACGGCCAGTGCATCCTCCATCGTATAGACATCCTCGAATTCAGGCGGTGCAATCTGCCAGCGCTGATCCGCACGGCTCGTACCGATCGTGTGCCATACATTCCACTCGTCCATGGACAGGTAGAGCTTCTTCTTACTCCGTTTTTTTGCCTGGATGTAGTCACAGATCGAGGCAACACTGCTGATAAATTGATCCATATCGAGTGACTTCGCCAGGAAGTTGGTCGTCTCGTTCTTGTTATTATTGTAGTACGTATGCAGGGACAAATAGTCAACCTGATCATAGCACAGATCGAGCACCGTGGCCTCCCACTCGGCGAAGGTCGGCATACCGCTGTTCGAGCTGCCGCAAGCGACCAGCTCCAGATTCGGATCCACCCACTTCATCACCTTGGCCGTCTCATTGGCCAGTCTGCCGTACTCGACAGCAGTCTTCGCTCCGATCTGCCATGGCCCGTCCATCTCATTGCCCAGACACCATGTTTTGAAGCGATGCGGCTCCTTATACCCATGTGCAATCCGCATATCGCTATAATAGGAACCGGAGGGATGGTTGCAGTATTCAACCAGATTCCGTGCATCATCTGCGCCGCGCGTGCCCAGGTTAACCGCCATCATGACGTCGGTTCCGGCTTTTTTGGCCCAATCTGCGAACTCATTCAGTCCTACCTGATTCGTCTCCGTCGTCCACCAGGCCAGCTCCAGCTTACGCTTGCGCTCCGATTGCGGCCCCACACCATCCTCCCAATTGTACCCGGATAC
The DNA here is from genome assembly GCF_054955055.1 of Paenibacillus sp. J5. Classification (NCBI taxonomy): domain Bacteria; kingdom Bacillati; phylum Bacillota; class Bacilli; order Caryophanales; family Paenibacillaceae; genus Paenibacillus; species Paenibacillus sp. J5. The sequence goes on from NZ_JBUEDD010000008.1 coordinate 84,916, forward strand.
GAAGTTGCCGCCGGGGTAACGGATGATCGGAACCCGCAGCCGCCGAATGGCCTCCAGCGCATCCCCCCTGAAGCCTTGCTCGTCTGCCGTCGGATGCCCTGGCTCATAGATGCCTCCGTATACTGCCCGCCCCAGATGCTCGATGAAGGAGCCATATATTCGCGGGTCTACCTCCGCCAGTTCAAAATCCTTGTCAATCGCCATAAATGCCTTCAGCATAATAATTCACGCTCCCAACTTGATTTAATGTTATAATTAATTCATGATCAACTTTTATGCAGTATATATTTATCATATCCTATTGAAGTAATCAATATATAAATTCATACTGAGATCTACTGTGATCCCAGCTCAAGTGCGGAGGCTTCTATGCAACTAACTACAGGGGAACAATCACTGATCGTATATGAAGCGCTAGCCAGCGCCGTGCGACTGAAAATTATTGACTTGCTGCAGCAAGAGGAAAAACATGTGAAGCAGCTTGCGGAGGAGCTTGGACTAAGCAATGCCATTACGAGCATCCATGTGAACAAGCTGCAAAAGGCGGGGCTGATTAGCTGCCGGAGCAGACGGATCGGCCAGGCCACCTACAAATTCTGCTCGTTATCCGCTCACCATCTGCAGATTAATCTCTCCTCTACCGGCGGTGCCTCGCGCAAGCTGATTGAAATCGCCGTGCCGGTAGGGCATTACACAGATGTACAGGCTGTACCGACCTGCGGGCTGGCTACGAGAGAACAGCTCATTGGACAATACGACGATGCGAGATACTTTCTCGACCCCCAGCGTGTCCTAGCTGGCATCCTATGGTTCTCGCAGGGCTATGTGGAATACAAGATTCCCAATTATCTGTTCCAGAATCAACAGCTCAGTGAGGTCGAGATTGCGATGGAGATCAGCTCGGAAGCGCCGCGCACCAAGGAACGATGGCCTTCAGATATTCGCTTCTATATGAATGGCACCTGTCTGGGCAAGTGGACAAGTCCGGGAGACTTCGGCGACCGTCCCGGCAGATTTACACCTGCCTGGTGGCCGCCGGATGTGAATCAATATGGACTGCTCAAGGTGCTGCGCATCCATTCTGGGGGAACCTTCATCGACGGGCAGCGCATCTCCGAGCTGCGGATTCAGGATCTGGAATGGGGGACTGGCTCATGGACGTTTCGCATCTCGGCCGAGGATACGCCGCATCACCGCGGCGGGCTGACCTTGTTCGGGAGGGGCTTCGGTAATTATGATCAGGATCTGCTCTTCCGTATCTATTACGATGCACAGCAGTGAATAAGGCAAAAAAACAGAAGGCGGGCTAGGCTCCACCTTCTGTTCTTCTATTTGACCAGCTTCTGATCCAGTTCTGCGAGCTCCTCCAGAGCGTCCGCGCCAAACCATTCTGCAAGTCTAGTTCTCGCCTTGTGACGAATGTCATCATTGATATATACAGCCACTGTGCCCAAGGCAGCCACAAGAGCCCCCAGATCATCGGTGAAGCCGACGACCGGCACCACATCTGGAATTGCATCGACCGGGTTGATGAAATACGCTAATGCACCGACAATAACCGTCTTCGCCCACGGAGGTACATTTCCATCTCGCAGACAATAGAATAACAGCAGCGCAGTGTACACCACCTTAACGCCCGCCTTCTTGCCGAATTTCTTCAGCTTCTCCCAGAAGGAGGCTTCCGTATATTGCTCATCAGCAGGAGTTGTCATATCATCACCTCGGAAGTTTCATCGTATGACTCGATTCTATCACAGCCCCACCTGTGCGACAAATAGATCAGGAATAGCATGCTACCTCTCCTCAGATGATCGACATACACTGGAAGAACTGTCGCATGCAAAATAATATCCTCCAACTATTGACTCTTACGTTGCGTAATCATTTATCGTAGTAGTTGAAGGAGGTGGTCATGGATGAGCTAATTTTATTAGCGAAGCGATGAACGTCTATTCAGATCATCAAAAATAACAAAGGTGTTAGCTATGAAAATAGTAATCGAAAATACAATCGAGCAGTATGAGAAGTTGTTTTCTATGGAGGAAGAAAAAGAAAACTACTTTCGGTATTCCATGATGAAGCCTTTTGAAAAGATGTGGAATACCATTAGTGTTCCTTTAAAAGCCAATCAACCTAATGGATATGATGTATTAATGGCTACACAAATGCTTGGGTATCTTGATATAACGGAAACCGAAATTGGAACGATAGCATTAGAGAATTTAAAGGAGATTCAAGCTCTTCAAACGGCATATGATACCTTGAATCACTGTGCTGATTTTATACAGGAGAATAACTTAAAGATGAATACTGATGAATTGAAATTTGGAATGTACATCGCTGATCCAAAGAAGCTCGAATTACAAAAAGGTTATTCTGGCTTCGGGGGAGTTCCAGGATTTATTCAAGTGTCAATTTTCCCTAACTCCTATAATGTTCCTAAAATCCCTGCTGTCATTGCACATGAGTTTCATCATAATATCCGTTTTTCTTATTTTGATTGGGATCATGGTAACGTTACAGTTGGAGATTACCTAATTATAGAAGGTTTAGCAGAGTCATTTGCAAAAGAGCTCTATGGAGGAGACCTTTTAGGTCCTTGGGTTACTTCTTTTGATAAAGAGGACTTAGAATACTCAATTGAAATAATAAAGGATGCTTTACATGTGAAAGGATTTGCAGAGGTTAGCAGTTATATGTTTGGTGACACCGTTGCAAAAGAACAGGGGTATCAACCTGTCGGGTTATCACCGTTTGCGGGATATGCAGTAGGGTACCAGGCAGTACAGTCCTTCATGAAAGCCAATAATGTGGGGATCGGAGAAGCTACCTTACTTAGTACAGAGGAAATACTAAACAATTGTGAACTGTTTTCCTAATAGCCTTTTTAACTACCGAATGATTCTTCTTTGATTTGCCGATGCACACAAAACGAGTGGGGATCTTCGTTAAAAGACAACGGTACAAATGTAAGGAATGCGGGGCTACATTGTTTGAGACGATGGCTATGGAATACTATTTTCCGATTACCCAATAAAAGAACCTCTACTTCCAAGGTTATACCCGGAAGTAGAGGCTTCAGAGTGGAGCGTCCAGTACAGGGCGTCCGTTTACATTTAGATCAATTCAGATTGTTGCAGCAACCGCTGAATCAGCGTAGCCACCTCGGCGCGTGTAATGTTCGCCTTCGGTGCCAGCAGCTCTGCGCTGCGTCCTGTCAGGATGCCAGACTGCAAGCAATCTGCCGCGCTGTCACTCGCCCAGCTTGCGAGTGCGCCCTGGTCTGTGTACTGCCGAAGAACTGCCTCTGCTGATTGCTCCTTCAGTTGAGCCTTCAGCCCTGTCAGTGCCATCGCTTTGGCCATGATGACCATCGCCTGTTCACGGGTAATGTTCTCATTGGGACGGAAGGTGCCATCCTGGAACCCGTTCACCAGACCATATGCGGAGGCTGTAGCTACAGCGCTCGCGTACCATGCCGAAGACTTCACATCTGAGAAAGGGGTGTTGCCTTTCTCCAGCTTGAGTCCCAACCCGCGAACGATAATAGCTGCAAACTCAGCGCGCGTAATATTGCGATCCGGGCTGAACATGCCGCCCCCAGTTCCTTCGATCACCATGCGTGAGCCCATGTCATTGATCGCTTTGCCTGCCCAGTGCTGCTCTGCATCTGCAAATTCCAGCGGATGCCATACGACCGAGTAGGTGCTGTTGGTCAAGCTGTTAATGACGGCGTAGTAGATGCTATCTCTTCGCTGTACTTGGGTAGGCACATGTCGTACTGTACCATCCGGCTCGATGACGACGCCCGTCGTAATCTTGTGTGGATCGATCCCTTCAGGAAGGGCAATGCTTCTCTCCACATAGACATTGAACTTGGACACCTCTACCTTGTTGCCACCGTATTCCGCAGTAACTGTGAAATCCATCGGCAGCGCCATCAGGGTGAAGCTTCCTTGCTCAGCCGCTCTTGCAGCCGTCTGGCGGGTCGTCTCCTGCGAGGCCGCTATCTCGACCTGAATTTTGATGTCCTCCAGCTTTGCTGGCTGCCCCAGCTTGCTGCTAATATCATCAATGTTCATCTGCAGCGCAGGCAGCTTGTAGGAAGCGGTGTCTGTCCGCAGCTCCAGCACTGCTTGCTTGTTCTCCATATTTTTAATCATTTGACCATTCAGTTCACCTACGACAACATCAGAATGCAAGCGTACCGGAATCGTTACGATCGCACCATTCCCCTCAACGGCCAGCTTGCTGTCAAGCTTTTGCTGATCGATAGAGATCTTGATGACAGACTGGTCGCCGCGCGTTCCTGTAGTCGCTGTACCAGCATTTTCAACCTTTCCGTTAACGAGCACTTCAACGCCTGTCGTCGTGCCTTCGCCGCCTTGACCTGGTGTGGTGTCAGGGGTTGTTGGCGTCGAAGATGTTGATGGCGTACTTGGATAGACTGGAGCAGCAGCGATGCGCTGTGTAACGTTAAACTTCATGTCCGCCAACTGTCCAGCAGAGACCGTCACTACAGCCGTATACGTGCCGGCACTCAATCCATCCTTCGCTGTAATCGTAAAGCTTGTTGTCGCCCCGGCAATAAGTGAAGCTGCCTGTGGCTGTGTCACTACAAAGCGCTCTGCTTGCTCGCCGTCTAATCGAACCGTCAGACTAGTCAATGTTCCTGTACCTGTGTTCTTCAACGTCATCGTCTTCGTTTCTTTGCTTGTTGATGCATAGCCTTGTGTAAGCACATTGAAAGTCTGGTTCTCCAGTGCTCCTATCGCATAGATATGCTCAAGCGTGTACGTGTACGTCGTCACCTCGCTCGTCACCATACCGCTCTTCACTGCGATGGCCTTCACTGTCACGGTCACTCCTGGCGCTCCGGTGAGCGTCACGCTCGTACCGCTTGCGCTCGCAACCGTTGGGGTTGTTCCATCTACTGTGTAGTAGATCGTCGCTCCGCTTGTCGCACTGCTCAGCGTCACGTTGCTGTCCTTCGCTACCGTCGTCCCGCTCGCTACGCTTGCGGTCGGCGCTTCGACCTGCGATTCCAGCGTGTACGTGTACGTCGTCACCTCGCTCGTCACCATACCGCTCTTCATTGCGATTGCTTTCACCGTTACAGTCGCTCCTGGCGTTCCGGTGAGCGTCACGCTCGTGCCGCTTGCGCTCGCAACCGTCGGCATTGTTCCATCTACTGTGTAGTAGATTGTCGCTCCGCTTGTGGCGCTGCTCAGCGTCACGCTGCTATCCTTCGATACCGTCGTCCCGCTCGCTACATTCGCAGTTGGCGCTTCGACCTGAGACTCCAGCGTATACGTGTACGTCGAGACCTCGCTCGTCACCATACCGCTCTTCACTGCGATGGCTTTCACCGTTACATTGGCTCCTGGCGCTCCGGTGAGCGTCACGCTCGTACCACTTGCGCTCGCAATCGTTGGGGTTGTTCCATCTACTGTGTAGTAGATTGTCGCCCCGCTGGTGGCGCTGCTCAGCGTCACGCTGCTATCCTTCGATACCGTTGTGCCGCTCGCTACGCTTGCGGTCGGCGCTTCCACCTGCGATTCCAGCGTGTACGTGTACGTCGTCACTTCGCTCGTCACCATACCGCTCTTCACTGCGATGGCTTTCACTGTCACGGTCGCTCCTGGTGCTCCGGTGAGCGTTACGCTCGAACCGCTTGCGCTCGCAACCGTTGGCGTGGTGCCATCTACTGTGTAATAGATCGTCGCTCCGCTGGTGGCGCTGCTCAGCGTTACGCTGCTATCCTTTGCTATCGTTGTGCCGCTCGCTACATTCGCAGTTGGCGCTTCTACCTGCGATTCCAGCGTATACGTGTACGTCGAGACCTCGCTCGTCACCATACCGCTCTTCATTGCGATGGCCTTCACCGTTACCGTCGCTCCTGGCGCTCCGGTGAGCGTTACGCTCGTACCGCTTGCGCTCGCAACCGTTGGGGTTGTTCCATCTACTGTATAGTAGATCGTCGCTCCGCTTGTCGCGCTGCTCAACGTTACGCTGCTGTCCTTCGCTACCGTCGTCCCGCTTGCTACGCTTGCGGTCGGTGCTTCCACCTGCGATTCCAGCGTATATGTGTATGTCGACACTTCGCTCGTCACCATACCGCTCTTCACCGCGATTGCTTTCACTGTCACGGTCACTCCCGGCGCTCCAGTGAGCGTTACGCTCGTACCGCTTGCGCTCGCAACGGTTGGGGTTGTTCCATCTACTGTGTAGTAGATTGTCGCTCCGCTTGTCGCGCTGCTCAGCGTTACGCTACTGTCCTTCGATACCGTCGTCCCGCTTGCTACGCTTGCGGTCGGCGCTTCGACCTGCGACTCCAGCGTATACGTGTACGTCGTCACCTCGCTCGTCACCATACCGCTCTTCACTGCGATAGCCTTCACCGTTACCGTCGCTCCTGGTGCTCCGGTGAGCGTTACGCTCGTACCGCTTGCGCTCGCAACCGTTGGCGTCGTTCCATCTACTGTATAGTAGATTGTCGCTCCGCTGGTGGCGCTGCTCAGCGTCACGCTGCTGTCCTTCGATACCGTCGTCCCGCTCGCTACATTCGCAGTCGGCGCTTCGACCTGCAACTCCAGCGTATACGTGTACGTCGTCACCTCGCTCGTCACCATACCGTTCTTCACCGCGATGGCTTTCACCGTTACAGTGGCTCCTGGTGCTCCCGTGATCGTTACACTTGTGCCGCTGGAACTTGCACTCGTTGGCGTCGTTCCATCTACCGTGTAGTAGATCGTCGCTCCGCTGGTGGCGCTGCTCAGCGTTACACTGCTGTCCTTCGCTACCGTTGTGCCGCTCGCTACATTCGCAGTCGGCGCTTCTACCTGCGACTCCAGCGTATACGTGTATGTCGACACTTCGCTCGTCACCATGCCGCTCTTCACTGCGATAGCTTTCACTGTCACGGTCACTCCCGGCGCTCCAGTGAGCGTTACGCTCGTACCGCTTGCGCTCGCAACCGTTGGGGTTGTTCCATCTACTGTGTAGTAGATTGTCGCTCCGCTTGTCGCGCTGCTCAGCGTTACGCTACTGTCCTTCGATACCGTCGTCCCGCTTGCTACGCTTGCGGTCGGTGCTTCCACCTGCGATTCCAGCGTATATGTGTATGTCGACACTTCGCTCGTCACCATACCGCTCTTCACTGCGATGGCCTTCACCGTTACCGTCGCTCCTGGCGCTCCGGTGAGCGTCACGCTCGTGCCGCTTGCGCTCGCAACTGTTGGCGTCGTTCCATCTACTGTATAGTAGATCGTCGCTCCGCTGGTGGCGCTGCTCAGCGTTACGCTGCTGTCCTTCGCTACCGTCGTCCCGCTCGCTACGCTTGCGGTCGGCGCTTCTACCTGCGACTCCAGCGTATACGTGTACGTCGTCACCTCGCTCGTCACCATACCGCTCTTCACTGCGATGGCTTTCACCGTTACAGTGGCTCCTGGCGCTCCGGTGAGCGTCACGCTCGTACCGCTTGCGCTCGCAACCGTTGGGGTTGTTCCATCTACTGTGTAGTAGATTGTCGCCCCGCTGGTGGCGCTGCTCAGCGTCACGCTGCTATCCTTCGATACCGTCGTCCCGCTCGCTACGCTTGCGGTCGGCGCTTCGACCTGTGACTCCAGCGTATATGTGTACGTCGTCACCTCGCTCGTCACCATACCGCTCTTCACTGCGATGGCCTTCACCGTTACCGTCGCTCCTGGTGCTCCGGTGAGCGTTACGCTCGTACCGCTTGCGCTCGCAACCGTTGGCGTGGTGCCATCTACTGTGTAGTAGATCGTCGCTCCGCTTGTCGCACTGCTCAGCGTCACGTTGCTGTCCTTCGATACCGTTGTGCCGCTCGCTACATTCGCAGTCGGCGCTTCGACCTGTGCGTTGCTTGTAGTTACCGGTACAAAGTTCGAGTAGCCCCAGTAATAACCGCCTTCGACCACGAGACGGAACATATAGTCCGTATCTGCCGCAAGGCCCGTTGCTACAGCCGAAGTCGAATTTAGATCCAATGCAGCAGTAGATGCATCCTGCCAGTTGCTGCCCCCGTCTGTCGACTGCTGCAGCTTCACAGCGGTTGCTCCATTTCCTGGAGCAGGGAATGCCAAGGTAGCCGTTGTGTTTGTATGGCTTGCAGAGGACATCTGCGGCTCCATATACGTATATGGTTTGGCGGCAAATGCCATCTCGGTATAGATGTTCTTGGTGTTACCGGCAAATGTATTGGCTGTCTGCACACTATACCCTGCCTGGCCTGCCGTATCCGGCGCATTCATCGCATGCGTATTGACCGTGACAACCGCCTGATCATTGATGCCCGGATAATGATTAGTCACGTCAACACCAACAAAGTTGTTGGTCAACGTATTATTTCTAATCGTGACGGTTGTATCATAGTAGCCCACCACGCCAATTGCAGAGCTGGAATAGTTGTTATTTAGATAAGAGTCGAAACCGTCAATCGTATTATTTTCAATAAGCGTCGTTCCACCATATAGGAAAATGCCGTATTCATAACGATCCGACACCTTCAGCCGTTCCGGGTACTGGGTTCCCTTGAGTGTATTGCCTGTGATCGTCGCTTGTCCGCCGCGAATATCGATGACGTTGCGGAAGGCATTCGATTCGTCGATTTCACTGTCCGTGATCACAACCACACTTCCGTTGCCGGGGTCGGAGTGAATGCCGAAGGTGTTGCCCCTAGTTCCAGGGATATCGGTATTCTCGCCAAAAAAGTTCTGCAGCTTGGATTGATCAAATTCCAGCTTACCCCCATCTTGAACATTGATCGCAACCATCATCTTGCTGTTGCCATTGATAAGAGCCACCTGCGTCAACTTCAGATCGCCAGTCGGAGCGATATTGATCGCACCGTTACCTGTATAGCTGGTCGGAGAACCGACTGTTGCATCGCGGGAGATGACGGTAACCGGTATACCCTGGGCAATGTTGACTTCCGCTCCCTTGCCATCCACCGTCAGCTCACGGTCAATGTTCACTCCATTCACCGTATAGCTCGTGCCTCCAACCAGATTAATCACTGACACATGAGCATTCGACAGATACGCTTGGAGCGCCGCAGCATTCGCGGCGGTTACCGTCGATTGAATCTGGGTCTGGAAGCGCCAGGTTGTTTTGCCCGCAATACCTGCATAGTCATAGCCGCTGACCGTACCCTGGAATGCGCCGGCATCCACTTCCACATAATAGTCGCTGCCATACAGCAGTGTCTCGTTCGGGTTAATCGTGACCGTGTCTCCGCTGATCTGGACGTTGCTAGCCGTTGCCGGGATCGTCTCCGCTACCTCATCGTCCCATGCCTGCTTGATCATGATATTTTTGCCTATTGAGGCCGTCACACTCTCGCTAAACTTCATCGTCAGATTGGTGCTCACATCCACTCCAGTCGACTGATCGGATGGTGTCTGTGCGGCAGTGACTGTCGGGGAAGCAATATACTCATATGCCCCAAGATCAATATGGCTATCTCGTATGCGAGTGCCCCCTGTGAGGTCAATGGTACCGACTGCCTTGCTGTCATCTCCCTGATCGATGGCCTGGACAGCCGACGCCGCAAGCCGGAAATCGCCAGCTAGAGCATTAACGAATGGATTGCCATCATAAAGGTTGTTAGCAGCAACTATAGTCGCTGCATCACCGTAATTATAAATTGCCGTACTCAGGCTGTTCGTCAATGTACCATTGGCGGTATTGCCGATGAACAGGTTGTTATAGGCGTTCATGGCGACATCTGACGTTTGTATTATGAATGCTCCCGGGCCAAAAGCCCCCCCGCTTGTGTTGGATATGCTATTGTTATAGACCGTGTTATTCACAAAATTCAGCTTCACATCAACAGTATTCGCAAGCACACTCCCGTATGAGCCCAGAGCGGTGTCGCTCTGGGCCGTATTGCCATAGAAGAGTGAATTGGAAATCGTGCTGACTGCATAACTGTTAAACAGAATAACTCCCTGCAGAGCGGCGTCGCTCGTACTTGTGGACGTTAAGTGATTGCTCGCAAATACAACCCGGTTCAAATTAATCTCATAGGGAGCTACCGGAGCACCCAGCCCAGCAATCGCTGCACTGGAGGTCGTCGAGTTGGAGTTGCCCTCGAAAATGACATTATGAATCGAAACCTTGCTGTAGCTTCCGCCTGTGCCAAGCGTCGAGCCGAAGGATTGGAACGCTCCTGTCGGATCATTCAGCCCAAAGCCCGTCAGCTTCACATCCGAGAGGCTGAACGTGCCCGATCCGGTAGCCCAGATTCCTCTATGCCCGTTGCCATCGATTGTAATCGCTGGCTGTCCACTCGCATCGGTAAGTCCAGTGAGTGTAAAATTGGTCGAGTTGCTGCCGATGGTCACACTTTTATGCCCTAAGCTATCCCACTCGGTCAAATCGGATTGCAACGTAATCGTCTCCCCTGCCAAGGAAGGATCGAACACGACCTGACCGTCAGCTACATTGCCCGCCTGCTGAATCGCCCAGCGTAAGGAGCCGGGAGTATTGTCATCATGGGTATGGGTAACAGTGAACACATTGCCGCCGCTCACCTGCTCGATATTATCGAGCGTAATTTCGTCCAGCACCAGTGCTTTGAGCTCTCCGCTCGGCGCCGTGATCGTAAAGCTTGTAATCCCTTGGAAATAGGCAGCATCCGCATGAGCCGCTACATCGATCGTTAACTGGCTGCCGCCATTGCCGGATGGAAGAGCACTCCATCCACTGGCCGGGGTGGCAATGCTGCCCTTGCTGGTAGACAAAATATAGTCGGTATCATTATTGTAGCTGCCCAGTTGAATCGAGGTCAGGTCAAAGCGCTTATTTCCCTCCAGCGAGAAGGTAACGGACGACTCATCCAGATTCGAACCCCAGTCAACCGACAAGGAATCACTATCGGTCAGCGCTTCTGTAGAGAGCGGTACACTGCTGCCTAGCGGATATTTATCCGACACCGCGACCAGCGTTTCGCCGAGGATCGTTTCCTTGACAGTCTTCGTGCCGTACCCGCTGACTCCCGATTCATAATTGAACGTTATGGAGTCCTTATAATCGATGTTGGCAGATCGGACGCTGGAGGTAATGTACTTATCCCCATCAGCATCATACCAATGCTCCTCATACGTGATGGCCCATTCTCCATTAGCCAGTTGGACTTGTTGTGGATTCACCATGACCGCGTTGCTGTCCTGCAGCGACAGGCCAAGGTCAGCCGAGGACAGTACCGTTCCGTCCGTTGTGGAGAGCATCCACCTTGTTAATGTGCCGCTGCTGTTGGGCAGCAGGACTGACAACGCCCCATTGATCTCCGCCACATTCACTAGCATGGTTGCATGGTATAGAGGATCGAGCTTGTTGTAATTCATCACATTATCCGTAATTTCCTTGCCATAGAACGTTCTCGGCCCATAGACACCGTTTACCATAACTTGCTGTGTGAGCTCATTCGTGATCCGTGATGTGCCATCGCTATTATAGATCGCCACGGCCCATTTGGGATCTGCATGGCGGGGATCGTACTCTACGCTGTTTATGGTCGCAAAGCCGCCATCGCTCAAGGCGATCAGTCTATATCCCTTTGCGATGTCGCCGCCCAGCATCCAGTTGACCCGCAGCATCGGGTAGCCGCTGGCGAAGTTCGCGGGCGTGCCGTCTGCATTGAACTTGTAAATAAAATCACCCATCGGGCTGCTTGAAGACCCATCGTAAACATACGTCCACTCCTCCAGAATAAGTGAGCCATCGGCAAGCTCCGCAAGCTGAAGGCGAGCTACAGCAGGATACACTGGAGCATTCCACGGATAAGTAGGGAGAGCAACGGGTTGATTGACGTCACCGATAACCGTTTCGTTCTGCCTGATATAGGCGCCTCCGGCATACGCATAGGTCACAAGCATATCTGCGTTATTATTGAGGGCGAAGGCAATCGCAAAGCCGCCATTCTTCTGCCCCAATACTTCTATCGCTTTGGAATCCATCTTGCCTTCCTGCTCGCTGACCTTTACCGTCGGCCCAACAGGCTGGCCGGTATTATCATAGATCTGATAATACGCACGAACCTGACTACTGTCCCAATTGTTATTGGCATTAATCCAGGCAACGACGAAGCCGCCATTTTTCAATGGCGAGATCGAGGCTGATATGACATTATTATCCGCATCTGCCTCATACAAGGTCAGCGTATTAATAAGCTGATTGCTCGAATCATATACCAGCACCTTGCCTTCCATGACGGCATAGAACTCTGCGGCGTAATCGCCGCCCACCTGATGCTGCACCAGCACAGCATGTCCATTATTGGTAAGTCGAGCAATTCCTGCATTAATGTTCTGTTCATGCTCAGTTGAGCCATAGAGCAGGGCAGAGCGGATACCCGCTCCTGCCTGGACAGCAGGTACATGAAACCATGACATGATAAGAGAAGCGATCAGAATCGCAATCAAGCCTCGGTGTGCAATGCCTCTTGTTGAATAGTAAAAATCGCGATTCCTTGTTCCTCTGGAATATCCAGACCTTATCGATTTTTCTCCCATTGACTTACCGTCCTTTAGTTGTGAGATTTGAAATCAGGCCAATCTTGTGGACTTCCCCTATTTCATGCCCTTGAAAAGCACCTCCCGCTGCCGCTGTCGCTCGATAAATACGTTTTTGTTTAGCGTATCATTCACCTCTTAACAAATACTGAGCAACCCCAAATCTAAACGTAAACGCCTTTGCCAAAAATAAAAAAAGCCTTCAATTCCACAACAGGGTGGATTGAAGGCCTGAAGCACTTTATATATCCGTTTCTTCTATATAAGAGAAATAATCAAAATCTGCATGCTTGCGCATCCCGCTCAGGTCCTGAACACACAGGCCGATGAACGCGCCGGTAAAGCCCTGATCGAGCAATATTCCGTCTCTTTTTTCCTCTACATGCTCATCAGACATCTTCCCCGCATCGAGGACAGGGCCGATAGGCTGCCAGTCCTTCCCGTCTGCAGAGTAGTAAAACTGGGCGCGCTCATCATTCAGCTTCAGCTTCAGATAGACCTGTCTCCAGCCTTCCACGCTGATCTCCTGCTCGAGCGGCTCGTCATACTGGCCTTGGTCGCTGGTCAGGAGCGCCAGACTTTTGCCCCATTGCTCATCACGGCTGATCCGCACATAATACCAGTTGCGGGCATTATAATAGTAGACAAGCCCCGCCATCTGCCGATGTGTATCCGGCTCGAACTCGACCACAGTCTCCGCTTCCGCCACAAAGGATTGCTGCCGGCGCGCCACCAAACTCTGGCTATGGGATGACGAGAACGATTCCCGGCCGCGCAAGCGCAGATACCCAGGCCGTTCCTTGAGCGACAGCCATCGCTCATCGGCTGGTTCACGCAAGGTGTTCAGATGGATATTCAAGATTGGATCAGAGAAGTCGTCCTTGCCGGTGCCATGGAAGGACTCCGGGAAGCTATGCTCCGCCAGACCCGCCGGGGCCGGCACCTCCAGCATCGGCTCGTTGCCGCCAGACTCCAGCCGCAGCCAGCCATCTGCTGTCCACTGCACCTTCTGGATCGCTGTCTCGCGCCCGAGGTTGCAGGTACGCGAGGCCGCTAGCGGTCTGCCGCATAGATGCACCATGTACCATTCGCCGTGCTGGGTCTCAACAAGGTCAGCGTGCCCCGCCCGCTGCAGCGGCAATGCCGGGTTATGACGGGACGTCAGCATCGGATTGCTCGGGTCGACCTCGTATGGCCCAAGCAGCGATGTGGAGCGTGCAACGGTAACCGCATGATTCCAGCGAGTTCCCCCCTCGGCTGTGATCAGATAATAATAATCACCGCGTTTGTACAGATGAGGCCCTTCTGTCAAGCCCAGCTCCGTACCGCTGAACAGAGGATGAACCGGGCCGATCAGACGGCGCTCCTGCTCATCATACTGCTGCATTACGATGCCGCTGAACCGATTCCTCCCCTTGCGGTGATCCCAGGTCATGTTGAGCAGCCACTTGCTTCCGTCCTCATCATGATAGAGCGATGGATCGAAGCCGCTGCTGTTCAGATAGACCGGCTCAGACCAGGGGCCCATAATATTCGTGGCGGTCACCACATAATTATGCGTGTCCTTGAACGGGCCGATATGACTCTTTACATCCGTATAGACGAGATAATATGTTCCCTTGTCATAGCTTAGGCACGGTGCCCAGATGCCTCCGGAATCCGGGTTGCCCCGCATCTCCAGTTGATCTGGACGTGTAAGCGGATGGGTCAGCAGCCGCCAATTCTTCAAATCTCGCGAATGATGAATCTGTACGCCTGGATACCATTCGAAGGTTGAAGTTGCAATATAGTAGTCGTCCCCGACACGTATGATCGAGGGATCGGGGTTAAAGCCCTTCAAAATCGGGTTGGTTATCGGCTTCATGTCTCGCTCCTTCTATCGTGTGTCCCGTGTTCTTCGGCCGCCAACGCGCGCATACCCGCTTGCAGCGTCTGTATAATCCGATCCGCATCATAGACACAGCCTTGCCATGTCCCCCCGCTGGCCGCTTGCAGGGCGGCCCACAGACGGGTATCATCCGGCAGCTCGGCATCCTCTTGCAGCCCCGGATGAGGCGATCTGGACGCCAGCAGCGCGGCGCCCTCCTCTGGCGATAACGGCTCATCGCCTCTGCCGACCATATGGAGCGAGCCCTCTAGCTTGCGCGTATCGATCCGTATATCGATCCAGTCACCGTCCCTTAGCTTGCCGACCGGACCGCCAGCGAGCGCCTCCGGGCCGATATGTCCGATACAGGCGCCAGTGGATACACCGGAGAATCGGGCATCGGTCAGCAGCGATACTTGCTTGCCATAGGACAGATGCTTGAGCGCCGAGGTTAGCTGGTAGGTCTCCTCCATCCCTGTGCCGGAAGGACCGCGACCGATCAGCGCAATGATGTCGCCCGGTGCGATGCCGCCCGTCTTGATCGCTCGGATCGCATCGCGCTCGGTCGTGAACACCTTCGCCCTGCCGACATGGCGGAATACCCCTTCCGCGTCCAGCATGGATGGATCGATCGCCGTCGACTTGATGACAGCTCCCTCCGGGGCGATATTCCCCTTCGGAAAGGTGACCGTAGAGGAGAGTCCTGCCGCACGAGCCTCAGTCGGGCTATAAATGACCGTGTCTGGATCGATGCCCTCTGTGTCGGAGAGATAAGCGCGCATCCGCGCACGACGCTCCGATGACTCCCACCAGTCCAGTGTCTGCCCCAGTGTCGTACCGGACACCGTCAGCACGCTCTCATCCAGCACGCCCAGCTTCCGCAGATGCAGCATTACCTCCGGCACGCCGCCAGCAAGAAAGACGCGAACGGTCGGATGCGGCACAGGACCGTTCGGCAGCACACTGACCAGCCGCGGAACACTGCGATTGACCTCCGCCCAATCGCCAGCGTCCGGCACTCGAAGGGAGGCCGCATGTGCAATGGCAGGGATGTGCAGCAGTAGATTGGTGGAGCCGCCGAATGCTGCATGCACCACCATCGCATTGCGGATCGATGCATCGGTTAGCAGGTCGCCCATCGTCAGACCACTGGCAGCAAGCCCCATCGCGGCACGGGCAGATTGGCGCGCCATCTCGGCCCATACCGGCTGACCGGACGGGGCGAGCGCCGCATGCGGCACCGTCATGCCGAGCGCTTCGGCGACCACCTGCGCGGTGCCCGCCGTCCCGAGAAACTGGCAGCCCCCGCCCGGTGTCGCGCAGGCGCGGCAGCCGAGATCGGCCGCTTCCTCCAGCGACAGCTCCCCGGCAGCATAGCGCGCTCCGATGGTCTGTATCTTGCCCGCATCCTCGCCGCGCGTCGGCGGCAGTGTGACACCCCCTGGCACGATGACTCCCGGAATCTGCTTCATGCCGGCCAGCGCGACCATCATGGCTGGCAGCCCCTTGTCACAGGTCGCCACCCCCATCACAGCCGCGCGCGTCGGCAAGGAACGAATCAGCCGCCGAACGACGATCGCTGCATCATTGCGATACGGCAGCGAATCATACATGCCGGATGTCCCTTGCGAGCGTCCATCGCACGGATCGCTGACATAGCCAGCAAAGGGAATATTCCCCGCAGCGGTAATCTCCGCCGCCGCCTCCTTCATGAGCAGGCCGATCTCCCAATGTCCAGTATGGTAACCAAGCGCAGCAGGCGTGCCGTCCTCGTTGCGGATACCGCCCATCGTGCCCATAATGAGCACCTCCCTGCCGCGCAGCCGATCTGGTGTCCACCCCATGCCCACATTCTGGCTCCAGCCGAACAGATTGCCGCTCGGCGAATGGAGCAGCATCTCCGGCGTCAACGGCAGCTTGCCGGAAGGGCCGGGGGCATGGGTCGCGATCTGAAAGTACGGCTCCTCGCCATCTTGCCCCATTACAGCTTGCAAACGTTCGAGCATCGTATGCTCCTCCTCCGGTTAAGGCTTCACGAACACGGTCTTGATCGATGTGTAGAACTCAATAGCTGCCTGTCCCTGCTCGCGCGAATGAGAGCTGGATTGCTTCATACCGCCAAATGGCGCCTGCAGCTCGACTCCAGCCGTTTCCGCATTGATGCGAACAAGCCCCGCCTCAGATTCCCGGATGAAGGCGAACGCACTGCTGAGATCACGCGTATAAAGCGACGCACTTAGGCCGAACTCCGTGTCGTTTGCCAGGCGGAATGCCTCCTCCAGATCGGCAGCTTCCATGAGCGCCAGCACCGGACCGAAGATTTCCTCGCGCCCGATCTTCATCGCCGTCGTTACACCCTCGAATACAGTTGGAGCGACATAGTAGCCGTCCGCGAGCGCGGCATCCTCTAGCTCAAGGCCACCTGCGATCAGTTCGGCGCCCTCCTCGACGCCTGCATGAATATAGCGCTTGACCGTGTTATATTGCTTCTCGCTGGCACAAGGGCCGAGCCAGGTGGTTGCATCCAGGCCGTCTCCCAGCTTAAGCTCATTCACCTTAGCCAGCAGCTTCTCCTTGAACGCCTCGTACACCTCGGCTACGACGATGACCCGGCTCGTCGCCGTACACTTCTGACCGGTCGAGCGCAGCCCACCGCTGATCGTGCCGTCGACAGCCAGGTCGAGATCGGCATCTGCTGCTATGATAACCGGATTCTTCCCGCCCATCTCCAGTTGATACTTGGCTCCGCGAGCCAGCGCAGCCTGGCCGACCTGCTTGCCGACCGCGTTGGAGCCTGTGAAGGTGATGCCATGAATGCCCGGGTGAGCAGAGATCGCTTGACCGATCACAGCACCGTCGCCAATGACCATATTGGCTACCCCTGCCGGCAAGCCAGCATCATGCAGGCATTCCATAACGAGCGCCGCCGTAACGGATGTCTCGGCTGCCGGCTTCCAGACGACCGCATTGCCATAGATCAGCGCTGGCGCCATCTTCCATATCGGGATCGCGACCGGGAAGTTCCATGGCGAGATGACGCCGACAACTCCGAGCGGCACGCGCGTCGTAAACATCACCGCGTCCGCATCTGTCGACGGAATGACATCGCCGATCGGCCGCATGCCTTCACCCGCATAATAGCGGAGGATCGCCGCTCCGCGTGCCGTCTCGCCCTTGGCCTCGCCCAGCGTCTTCCCCATCTCGCGGGTCATCGTCCGTCCAACGATTTCCATGCGGCTCTCCAATAGATCCGCAGCCTTGTATAGAATCGCTCCGCGCTGCGCGCCAGTCAGTCTGCCCCAGTTACGCCGAGCCGCCTCCGCTGCCGCTACCGCCTCCTCCAGATCCTTCGCATCCGAAGCTGGCGCCATGCCGACCGTGTCGCCGCGGCGCGCCGGGTTCAGGCTCGCCATCCGTTCTCCAGACTGTGGAGCCTTCCATTGTCCGCCAATGTAATTATCAATAATTACGTGATCTCCAGCTTGCACTTGTTCATAGATACTCATTTGTTATTCCCTCCGATTCTTATATCAGTTCAATCCCGTTACACTCATAGCCGCCAGTTCATGCGCGCCAACGGCTTCGTTCACCAAGACGCCTAGGCTGTCAATCTCAATTTCAATTCGGTCGCCAGGGGTCAGTGTGAACTGATTCGGCGGCACCAAGCCTGTGCCCGTCAGCAGCACGGTACCAGCGAACAGCTCATTATCCCGTGCCAGGAAGCCCACCAGTTCCTCGTAACGCCGCTTCAATTGAGCGGTGTTCGCCGACTCGTCAACCAGCTTCTCGCCATCACGATAGATGCGGCAGCTTATCTGAAGCGCATACGGATCGGTTACAGTCTCGGCCAGACGGATGAATGGCCCGATCGCGCAAGAGCGCTTCCAAACCTTCGCCTGTGGCAGGTAGAGCGGATTATCCCCTTCGATGTCCCGGCAGCTCATATCATTGCCGATCGTATAGCCGACGATCGTCCCGTCGCTATCCAGCACCAGCCCCAGCTCCGCTTCCGGTACTTGCCAGGTTGAATCCCCACGCAGGCCGACACGCTCTCCCGGTCCAACAGTACGAGCTGCCGTCGACTTGAGGAACAGCTCCGGTCGCTCCGCATCATATACCTTGTCGTAGAACGTCTCGGGAGCTGGCTTGCCTCCGGTCGCTTCATAGTTGCGCGCCTCGCGGCTACGCATATACGTTACGCCAGCAGCCCATACCTCTGGTGCAACAATCGGCGTCAACAGCTCCAGCTCCTCTACGGGGCGTTCGATGGGCGAGCCTCCTTCGATCAGCTTCGACACATGTGCCGCCGGTTGCAGCCCTGCCGCTCTCGCCTCCTGAACCAGTGTCATGAAATCTGGCGCGTCCAGCCGATAGGCCTTGCCCTCATCCGTCCATACTCCAAGATGAATGTGCGATTGTTCCTTATATCGAAATATGCGCATAAGTCCTCCTAATTTGTTTTATAATATAAAACCAAGTTTTGAAAAATAAGCAGACCTTCGGTCAAGCGTAAACGACTGCCAAGAGCAACCCTTTCGACCTTCAACCAGCTATTGGTGAAATGCACGCGGCTTGCCAGACAACGACTCTATTCCAACTGCACGTTATCCAGCAAGCTCCCGAAAGCTTCCCTACCGCGCGCGATACCCGAGCCCAGCCGACACCTGCTCAGCCGTGCCTCGCAGCTTCGCAACCAGCACAGCCAATTCCTCATCGCCTACCGCCGAGGCCATGGTAGAGATGCTGATTGCCGCGATGACATGACCCGCATGGTCATAGACAGGAGCAGCGGCGCAGCGCACGCCAGGCTCATTCTCCTCACGGTCGTATGCGACGCCTTCATCACGCACGATCCGCAGCTCCTCCAGAAATGCAGCTTCTCCGGCAATTGTATGCTGTGTAAGAATCGTATATTCGTAGCCTGCGAGCACGCTGCGAAGCTCTGCCTCCGGCATGAAGGCAGCCAGCACCTTGCCAACCGCGCTGCTGTGCAGCGACACACGGCGGCCGATGCGGGAATAGCGAATCGCCGCCTTGCTTCCTTCGACCTTGTCGATATAGACACCCTCCGCTCCGTCCCGAATGACGAGATGTACGGATTGACCCGTCTCGCCGGACAAGGCATGGAGATGGCTGCCCGCAATCTCCCGAATGTCGAAGCTCTGGAGCATCTGCTGCCCTTTCTCCAGCACGTGCATGCCAAGACGATACAGGCCCTTCTCATCTTGCTCAATATAACGATGCTTCTGCAGCGTCTTGAGCAAGGAATGCACCGTGCTCTTGTGCAGCCCGACGCGAGCGCTGATGTCGGTAATCTTCAATTCGCGGGTGGACTCGTCGAACAGGTCCAGGATCGTAAGCGCACGATCAACTGACTGAATGATGGGCATGAATCGAACAAGCCTTTCATGGTTTAATATTATAGAACTTGGTTTGATAATATATTACCAAATGCGAGCCCCAGCGTCTAGCCCTGCGCACACATCAACGAAGCCAGCTCCCCGACCTGATGTCGATCCATCCGGGATCAGCCTCCCTGTACAGACACACCTAGCCCTCCCCCCTGCGTTTCGCCCGATATTGCTGCGGTGTAACGCCGACTACACGCTTGAACAGATTGGAGAAGCTGCCCAGACTCGTATACCCGACACGCTCTGCAATCTCGGTAATCTTGTATTCGGTCTCCTCCAGCAGCCGCTTGGCCTCCTGGATGCGCTCCTGAATAATGGCGTCCCATAAGGACAGGCCCGTCTCCTTCTTATACATCCGCGACAGATAGGCCGGGTTCAGGTACACATGGGCAGCCAGCTCCTCTCGGGTGATCTCCTCATTGAGATGAGCGCGGATATAATGGCGGATTTTGGCGACTACGGTGGAGGAGACATTGTTGCTTGCTCTTAGCAACTGGCCTGCTGCTTCGCAGCATTCCATCGTCCAGCTCTGCAACGCCGTCAGATGCTTGGGATAGCTCTCGCGCTCGGTCAGCATCTTCAGAGCGGAGGACTCGTGCAGACTCAGCCCCTTCTTCGCCAGCAACGTATAGATAATGAACAAGGTTCCATGGATGAACTGATCCAGCGATTCCTTCGTCCATCCGCCCGCCTGGCTGGCGAACCATTGCCGCACCCGGCGGCTCAGCTCCTCCAGCTCGCCAAGCTCCAGCAGGGTCGCCCACTCCGGGAACAAGGTGAGCGGAGCCGCAGCCGGCAGCAGCTCTCTGAGCTTATCCGGCGGACAGGAGGAGGAGAACACCTGGCGGGAGCGGCTAATATTGCTCTGCTCCTGCTCGGTGACATGGACATAGGCGCCGACTATGCCGGTTAGCGGCACCGGAGGGCTGATATAGACCGATAAGGAGCAGCGGAGCAGCCGCTCGCATTCACTAAGGAAGCTGCGGCTATTATGCTCCAGGATGCTCGTAATCGGCCTGCTGTCGCTCCGCTCATACACGATGGCGACGTTCAAGCCCGCATGATCCTGCAGCACCACGCCCTCCAGACCGCGAAGCACCACCTCTCCGGCAATATTACGGAGTGCGTACTCCATGATCGCCTCGTCGCGTGCGCTCAGATTCAGCTCCCACTGCTCCAGCCCGAACAGGACGACGACATATCGATCCTCTGGAGTAAAGCTCAGGCCGCAGGCCGCCAGGGAGCGCTCCAGCGAGTGCGGATGCAGCGACTCTCGCCGGCTGAGGACATCCTGCCAGAAGCGCTCGATCAGCACAGGAAGCTGCAGCTTCCATTTTCGCTGATAGTCCTCCAGCAATCCCTTATACGTCTCCTGCTCCTTCTGCTCGCGCACCTCATCGAAGGCATGTCCCGCAACCTTCTTCAACTGTGCATAATCGACCGGCTTGAGCAGGTAATGAAAGGCTCCGTGTGAAATGGCTCGCTGGGCATACTCAAAATCGGCATGGCAGGTGAGCATCACGGTACGTGTACCGGGGGAATGCTCCTCCACCCAAGCCAGCAGCTCCAGCCCGTCCTGACCCGGCATCTCAATATCGCAGATGAGCAGATCGATCGCCTGCGTCTGGAAACAGGCTATCGCCTGCTCCACGTTATCCGCCAACTGAACATCACTGACGTCCAGCTCGCTCCAATTCACCCCCTGCTGCAAGCCGAGCAAGGCAAAATATTGGTCATCCACAATCAGTACGCGATACATCGCTAGCCTCCTCCTCTATGCACGGGCAGAATCAATTCCACCCTGGCGCCGCCCTGCGGATGATTGTCAAATGTGAGCTGCGCCTTCCCTTCATAAGCCATCGCAAGCCGTCTGCGCACATTCCAGATGCCCAACTGCCGATCTGTCGGCTCGCGCTCATAAACCCCGCGGTTCAGCATAGCAAGCTGCTCCAGCGTAAACCCCGGTCCCGAGTCGCGAACGCGAATCGCTACCTGCTCGGTTCCGTCCTCTACGAGGACTCTCTCGGCCGACAAGCCCAGCTCGAATGGCTTCGCATTGCTGACAAATCCATGCTTCATCGCATTCTCCACAAACGGCTGCACCAGCAGCGGCGGTATGAGCATGCCCTCCAGCTCCTGCGGCAGTTGCTCGCGGAAGGTCAGCTTGCCCGGATACATCACCATCTGAATCTCGATATAGTTGCGAATATGGTTGACCTCGCTTAGGAGTGGGATCCAGGCATCATTCGTATTCATAATAAATCGGAAATAAGACACCAGATGACTGACCATCTTCTGGCTGAGCCCGAGCTGCTTCAGCTCGACCAATTGATATACGATGTTCAAGGAGTTCATGAAGAAATGAGGGTTAATCTGAGCCTGCAGATGCTTCAGCTCGGCCTGCTGCACCTTCATCTGCTCCTCATAGACCCCAATCTTCAGATCTCCGATCTGCTCCGCCATCCAGTTGAATTGCTGCGTAATCATCTGAAACTCGCTCGATTTCTCCTCCTTCAGCCGATAATCCAGTTGCCCCTTGCCCAGCAGACGCATCCCGCTCATCAGCGAATGAATCGGACGGAAGACGAGTCGGCTGAGCAGCGCGAGCAGCACGGCCAGCAGCACGATCACTGCTAACGGAATAAACTGAATGACGCGCTCGAACAGCAGCAGCTCATCCAGCAGCGACTTCTCGTCCAGCAGGATAAACACCTGCAGCGGCGAGAAGAGCGACTGCCGCCCCAGCACGAGATAGTTCTCGCCAGCGCCCAGACGGAGGATGCTGCCGCGTGAATGGGTCTGGTCATTGAGCAGACCGAGAATCCCTGTCAGATCGGCGCTGTCGAATTCCCCCCACAGCAGCTCGCTGGAATCGGAGACGATGCCGATCCTCTCGCCGCTTCGGGTGGACTCTAGCTGGGTTAATGGCTGTGCCAGCGCATCGATGCTGACGAGGATGCCGGCGAGCAGCCGGCCGCTGCGATCTGGCACCGCCTTGTACAAGGCGGGCTCGCCGCCGACGGTTACGATCTCCCACTTCATCGAGGTCGGGAGCTTGAAGGTTTCGAGCTGCGAGGACAGGTCGGCACGGATAGCGTCCCGCTCCTGGTAATACTCGTGGTTACTGCTCAGATATAGCTCATCTCGCTGCTGATGATAGACGAATACCGTGCGGATAATGGAGTAATAGCTGACATCGTTATACCATTGATCCATCAATTTACGCAGTGCCACATAATAGCTGACGCTATTCGGGTCGCTGACCGAATACAGCTCCAGCAGCAGATTCTCATTGGCGGTGCGGATGAGGTAGGCGCTGGTCTGCTCCAGCAGCTCGTCCAATGTGCTCAGGTGCAGCGCCAGCGTATCTGAGGCATAGCTGGATACCTTCTCCCGCACGATGTTTCGGGAATAGATATTCGTGTAATACAGGAAGAAGAAAATCGGCACCACCAGGAGAAGAACGAGTACGCTCACTTTGAACCTCAAGGATAGTCTAGTCATGCTGCTTTTCCCCTTATCTAGCATCTGCAAGCGACGAAAGGAGGAAGACCCTCAAGGTCTCCCTCCAATATACCCGCTCACGCTTCGTCTGCCGCTGCGATCTGTGCGGCTAGAGAGAAACGGATCAGGACTGCTTGGCCTTCCATTCATCATATTGCTTTTGCGCCTCATCGCGAATTTTCTCAATCCCGTTCGCTTTGAGCTTCTCATTGTATTCCTTCAATACCTTGTCGGCATCCAATGTGCCAGTCTCCAGAATCGGACGGTACTCCTTCACAATATTGCTGATGATTGATACTTCCGTCTTGACCGCCCCTGTATTGAAGTTGAAGCCGAAGGATTTCATTTTATGCGCCTTGTTATTGTATTCCTTGAACTTCTCCCACTTGTCCGCGCTCTCGCCTTCCCATAGATAGGTCAACGTCTGATTGCCGAACATCCACTCGATGCCCGGCGCCCAGCCTGTATCGACACGGCTTTTTACGCCATCTGGCAGCTTGATGAAGTTCTCTTGGCCTTCTACCTTTACATATTGTCTGCCCTCGACGCCAAAATCAATCAGATTGATCAGATGCTTGTCGGTATGAAGCAGGTTCAGCAGCATCATCGTCCGTTCCGGGTCGACGGATGTGCGCCCGATCGCCATCATGGAGTTGCTGACGCTGGCGGTGCTGATCTCAGGGTCCTTGCCTGCCAGCTTGACCAGCTCAATGCCCGTTGCGAGCGAATCCTCTTTATCCGAATCCGGCTTGTCGGAGCCGAATTTCATCCAGGTCTTCCCGGCCTTGAGCGCATCCTCTGTGCTCGTCTTGGTCGTGGCCGAATCCTGGTTGATGTAGCCTTTCTTGTACCAGTCATGATAGAGCTTGATCCGGTAGATCGCCGCTTCGGAATCCATCGTGCTGACGATCATCTTGTCTGTCTTCGTATCCAGCAGGATGACAGCAGGCGCGCCCGCCACCAGCTCATAGCGGAAATCATCCTGAATGCTGATTCTTGTCTTGTCGAAGTAGCCCAGCGTATCCGAACCGCTGCCTGCCAGCCAGATCGGCGCAATGCCCGGCTCGTTCTTCTTGATGGTCTCCAGCCAAGGCTCCAGATCCTCCAGCGTGTTGATCGTATTGACGTCAAAGCCGTATTTGTCGATCAATTCCTTCTTGAACATGATGGTGTGGCTTTCGCCAATTTCCTTGTTCGTCGGAATTGCATAGATTTTGCCATTGACCGTGCCGCCTTCGAGGAAGCGCGGGTCCAGTGTTTCCTTGATTCCTTGACCGTATTTGTCAAGCAGCTCGTCGAGCGGCAGGAAGGCTCCCTTGGCTACGTTGTTGGCGAAGTCAGCCCAGTTCGGCGCGAAGGTCAAGTCCACCTGCTCCCCGGACTGATACGCAAGCGTCATCTTCTCCGCCCACGACGACCATGGCAGTCCCTGGAAATCAATCTCGGCATTGATTTTCTCTTTCAGATACTTGTTGATTTCGTCGACAACGGCCTTCGAATCCTTCTGCGGGAAACTTCCCACTGTGTATACCTTGAGCTTGCGGTACTCGGACGTATCGGAATTGCCGGAAGCTCCGGCTTCGGTGCTGCTCCCCTTGCCCTTGGATTCCCCGCCTGACGAGCCCGAGCCGCTGCTGCAGCCGGAGATTACCAGTGTAAGCGCCAGCATCATGGTAATTCCCATGCGCCATCCTTTAATTACGTTCATTGTGTATGCCTCCCCAATTAGTGTATCATATCGCCCTTGGACCGATAAGTCCTGGCAGCATCTATCAGCCCTTAATTGCGCCGACAGTCAAGCCCTTCGTGAAGTATTTCTGGAAGAACGGATAGACGAACAGGATCGGGCCGATCGAGACGACGACCATCGCCATCCGCAGACTCTCAGTTGGTACAGCCTCCTGCACCAGCAGGCCCACTCCAGTTCCCGCCAGTTGGTTCTTGAAGAACTCCGCCTGGCGAATCATCTGTATCATCACATATTGCAAGGAATATTTATCCACATCATTAATGAACAACATCGAATTGAACCAATCATTCCAATACATCAAGGTAGTGAACAGCCCTACCGTCGCCAGCACGGGCAGTGAGATCGGCAGCACGAGCTGGAAGAAGATTCGCCATTCCGATGCCCCGTCCAATTTGCCTGATTCAATCATCTCCTCCGGGATCGTCTGCTGGAAGAAGGTGCGCGTGATGAAGATGTAGAACGCGCTGGACAGCCCCGGCAGTATAAGCGCAAGCAGTGAATCCCTCAGTCCCAGATAGTTGATATACAGCAGATAGAACGGTACCAGCCCTCCCGAGAATAGCATCGTAATGAGCAGGTAGAAGCTGAAGAACTTCTTGAACGGGAAATCCTTGCGGTAGATCGGGTAAGCGTACAGCGCAATGAGCAGCACAGCCAGCACGCTGCCGACGATCGTCACAGTCAATGTCACCCCGTAGGCCTTGAGCAGCGTCGTCGAGTCCGTGAACATGAACTTGTAGGCGGACAGATCGATCTGATCCGGCCAGAACTTGTACCCGCTCAAGGTTAATGCTTGCTCATTAGAGAGCGAGATGGCCACGATAAGCACGATCGGCATGATGCAGGCCAGACTTAACAAAATAAAAAACAGATGCAGCAGCAATGAAGCCAGCTTAGGAACGCGTTGATAAGGTTTAATTACTTCCGCTTGTTTCATGAGCATTCTCCATTCCAGCCTCTAGAAGAGCGCTGTATCACGATTGATTTTGCGAGCCAGCATATTGGCGCCGATGACCAGGAAGAATCCAACAATCGACTGGTAAAAGTTCGCCGCAGAGGACATACCCAGATCGTTCAACTGAATCAGGCCCCGATAGACGTAGGTGTCGATGACATCTGTCGTGGAGCGCAGCGCCCCGGAGTCCAGTGTCACATGGTAGAACAGGCCGAAGTCAGAGCGGAAGATGCCGCCCAGATTCAAGATGGTCAAGATAACCATAATCGGCGTCAGCAGCGGGATCGTAATCGAGGTAATAAGCCGCCACTTGGAGGCGCCATCCATCACTGCAGCCTCGTACAGCTCCTCGCTAATGCCGGTAATCGCCGCCAGATAGATGACACTGCCGATACCGACCGAGTGCCACATCTTCGTCAGCCACAAAATATAAGGCCATGCCTCGGCATGCATGTATGCGTTGACCCCTTCATATCCGAACAGTGGCAGCACATGCTTCACCAGAAAGCCATATTCGGGATGAAGGAAGGCGTAGACAATATAGCTGACGACGACCATGGACAGAAAATTCGGCATAATCATCACGGTCTGATAAAACTTGGAGGCCAGCTTGACGCGAATTTCATTCACGGCAATCGCGATCCCTACAGACAGAACCAAGCCAGTAATAAGAAATACGACATTGTATCCTACCGTATTCACCGTCACGCGCCAGGCATCTGAGGTAGCGAACAGGAAGCGGAAGTTGTCGAGTCCCGCCCACGGGCTGCCCATTATGCCGTCGATATAGTTGACGTTCTTGAAGGCGATGAATACGCCGAACATCGGGATATAGCAGTTGATGAAGAAGATAATAGCTGTCGGCAGCAGCATGAACAGCAGCACCCGGTATCGTACAATGTTTTGCAGCAGCAGTCGGAATCGGCCCTGATTCGGTGCGGCTAGCGATGGTTCTCTAGGCTGTTTCTTCGCAAAAGGAATACCCATGCCTGTTGTCCTCCCTATCGTCGATCTGTCTAATGCAATCATTATACCTGCGGGTGCAGCCGCTTCTCTCTATCGCAAGTGACCTGTTTTATTCAAAAGTGACTTCTTCCCTCTGCCGTAAGCAACTGAAGTCGCTTAGACAGCACAACAGCCTGCATGACCTCACTCTGGACAAGAGTGTGATCATGCAGGCTGAGGCTGTTTTGGCTCACGCCCGATCAGCCGGTAAATTCCTGAACCCAACGGCTGTTATAATAAGCGATGCCAATCTGCGTGAAGCTGGTATGCAATATATTCGCCCGATGCCCCGGGCTGTTCATCCATTGGCGCATCACCTCATCAGGGCTGGCCTGCCCCTGTGCGATATTTTCTCCAGCATAGCTGTAGGAGATGCCATTGGCCTTCATCAGATCGAACGGCGAGCCATAGGTGGGAGACTGGTGGTCAAAATAGTTGTTGTTGGCCATATCCTGTGCCTTGATCATCGCCACCTTGGAGAGATCGCCGTTCATCCCAAGCGGCTGCAAGCCCGCAGCCTGGCGCTCCTTGTTCACCAGTTGGAGCACCTGCTCCGCGAAGGAGGAGGCATCCGCCGCGTTCTGATTACCAGCGCCCGCGCCGGTTCCTGTATCAGCAGTTCCCCTACCGGCAGTTCCCGTGCCATCGCTAATCCCTGTATTAGCCCCCGTCCCCGTATTCGTACCAGCACCTGTGCCGGTGCTCGTTCCCTCGTTCGGGCCTGTGCCTGGATTGTTGAACAACGTCCCCTGGCCGCCAAGCAGCTCCGATGGGTTGAGCAGGTCGCCTGGGAGCTGCTTCGCCTTCATGGAGGACTTGCTTCCTGTCGATGTCGAGATGGAAGAGGCTTGGGTTAACGTCGAGGTTGTCCTTTCATCGTGCTTGTGCGCGGAAGTCCCGGCATTGGATGATCTGGGAGATGCCTGTTCATTCATAGGCGATTTGCTGGCGCAGCCCGTAGCAACGAGCAGCATTACGGCGAAGACAACGATCCAAGTGCGCATACGATATCAATCCCCTCATTGTATACATGTTTTCCATGCTCACACAAAGGGTACCCCATGAGTCTTGCGCTTATTCATTTCCGTATCCGGCACCGCTGCCGCTTTACTCTACGCCTTTGAGCGCTTCAATCATATGAATCCGGGTGACTTTCCTTCTCAGTAGCAGGTTAGACAGCAGTGTCAGCGAGAGAGCCAGTACAACCGCGAACAGGACCGTGGACACATTCAATTGATCCGGGATTTGCTGATGGGTGCTGGACAGCGCTTGAACGACCTTCTTATACATATAGTGGCTAATCGGCCAGGCAATGATGATGGAGAATACGGTCAGAACACTATTTTCCACAAAAATGAGACGGTTGATTTGATTTTTCTGATAGCCTAGCACCTTGAGGGTGGCCAGCTCTCGATTCCTCTCATAGATATTGATGGAGGAGATCGTATAGATGGCACCGAAGGAGAGAATAACCGCACAGATGATAAACATAATAAATACAAAGTTATTTTGCTTCATAATATACTGGGCGGTTTGCCTCAGATTCGTCTTGTCTGTCATATCCTCAACCTGAGCCTCTTGCTCGAAGAAGCTGCGAATACTGGCCAGCTCGCTCACGCTATCCGCTTCAACCACGATCGAGGCAGGACGGTACGTCAGTCCGAAGCTCTCCAGATAGTCGGGCGTAATGTAAAACGATGGATTCGAATATTGTGTCGTAATGCTTATCACCTTCATATCTACAACTTGATTATTCAGCTCCGGGGCTGCAAAGGCAATTCGAATCTGATCCCCTGCGGAGATCTTATATTGGTCGGCATAGGATTTGGGTACGAGTACACCATGATCCTCCAGCGTAATCCGGTTGTCATGTTCATCATAAAAGTGGATCAAGTCGTTCTCTTTACTCGTGACGACCAGCTCCGCCTGCTCCGTCTGCTGGCCACTTCGAAGTTCAACCGGCATGGTGGACAGATCGTAGTGACGGGCAATCCCCTCTGGCAGTGTCGCCGTATCCAAGACCGCCCCCGCTGTGTAATCGACTCTCAGATCATAGCTGTATACCTCTTCAATCTGGCTCGCTACTCTCTGCAATGCCGTCTGCGTGCCAAGAGCCGTAATCAACAGCACGGTGCTCACGACGATGCCTGCCGCGCTAGCCAGCGCCCGTTGCTTGTTCAGAAATATATTTCTCCCTATCAGCTTGCTGCTGTACGGGAGGCGGCTCCATAGACCCGGAATTTTCTCCAGAAGAATCTGTCTCATCCTTCTGGGAGGCTTGGGGCGCATCGCCTGGGCCGCACGTTCCTTCAGGATCGCTCTGCCGCTCAGGTAACTGGCCAGCATGCCAAATGCGCTGGAGATCAGGAGTGGAGGAAGGAGCGTATACATAGAGAGCGGAAATTGAATGCCCGGCAGCGAGTAGGATCGTGCGTTGGACGTCTCGATGATGGGAACGAATACCCAAGCCGCAACGGCAAAGCCTACTATGGAGCCGATGATCCCGACCAGTACAGGGTAGCCCATATAATGAAGCATGATGCTGCCGTTTCGAACCCCCAATGCCTTCATGATGCCCACCTGGCTTCGCTCGGAATCGATAATCCTCGACATCGCCAGAAATAATATCATCGCCTCGATCATGAAGAGCACCAACGGGACGACGGTACTCATCAAGCGGTTATTGTACAATGTGGCCTGTAGCTGGGAATAGCTGAAGGTGCGTTCCTTGCTGACTTGACCGATATACGCAAGGGACTGGGACTTGGCCTCAATCGCTTGCCCTAATTGGTGAAGCTCAGCAGAGTCGCGAGCATCAATCATCACCTCATTATAATACAAGCTGCCGGCAACCTCCGGGATCGCTGCTTCGCTCACATATCCGATGCCATAGGCAAGATGATCCTGGGTAGCATTCTTTTTGGCATGCTCCACATTCTCACCAACGCCGCTAAGGATGAACTTCATTTCTCCCGCTTGCGTGTGCAGGCTGACCTCATCGCCAACCGTATAGTGATGCGCCTGTGCATAGCGAGCATCCAGGAAAATCTCGTTCTTGCCCGAAGGGAGACGCCCCTCAAGGACAGCCGATGTATTGATTTCATTGGGTACCGGGATGGAGTGAATCTTTAATGTAGACTTATTATCTGCAGCATAATGCTTGGCATCAAAGGTGTAGCGCCCTTCCAGTGTATGAATGCCGTCCACTTCCCTTAGAATCGCTAGCTCCTCCGCAGTAATCCGGCTGTAATAGACATTTAGATCGCTTAGATTATGCTTCTCATAGTAAGCCTTCGAATAAGCGCCCAGATTATCGCTTAGCGTGACCAAGCCTGTGTAGAAGAAGGCCCCTGCCGCGACAACCAACACAAAAGTCAGACACTGACCCGCAGATTGCTTGACATCCCTTATCAGTTTTAGCCATAGGTTCATCCTCACCACTCGATCCCTTCCACACTTTGCTTGTCCATATTGATCGTCACACTTTCGATTTTTCCGCTTTTCACTTGAATCACTTTGTCCGCCATCGGCGCAATGGCCGTATTATGGGTGACCAGCACGACACATTTGTTCATATCCCTGTTCACA
This sequence comes from Paenibacillus sp. J5, assembly GCF_054955055.1. Lineage (NCBI taxonomy): Bacteria > Bacillati > Bacillota > Bacilli > Caryophanales > Paenibacillaceae > Paenibacillus > Paenibacillus sp. J5. Next base: position 115,532 of record NZ_JBUEDD010000008.1, read on the forward strand.
TCCTGAAGGAGCTTCAAGACCGACTTTCCTGTCACATAATCGAGAGCGCCCGTCGGCTCGTCGCAGAGCAGCAGCAGCGGATTTTTGGCAACTGCTCGGGCAATCGCCACCCGTTGCTGCTCGCCTCCAGAGAGCTGGGAGGGAAAGTTGCCCACTCGATGAGTCAATCCCACTTGATCCAGCACCTGTCTTGGTTCCAGATGGTTGGCACATACTTCGGTGGCGAATTCAACATTCTCCAGTGCAGTCAGATTCGGTATCAAGTTATAAAATTGAAAGACAAAGCCGATATGCTCCGCGCGATATTGAGTGAGCTTTCTGTCATTCAGCCGTGTAATATCCTGATCTCCCACCCGAACCTGGCCTGAGGTTGCGGTATCCATGCCGCCGAGTATATTCAATATCGTGCTTTTCCCCGCACCGCTTGCGCCTAGTATAACAACGAATTCCCCTTCTGATATGGAGAAATCGACGCCATCCAGCGCCTTGATGTGTACCTCTCCGATGCTGTATTCCTTTGTTACTTGTGTAAATTCAATGAACGTATTCACGAGCAGCCTCTCCTTCGACAAGTCAATTCATGTCTAGTATGTTAGTATATCACTCATGTAGCATACTATAATACGCATCGTCTTCCCCTGTCAATGATGGATCACATGTTCGTGATATTGACAAGGGATGACTCATCCATTATGGTATGCTAGAAGGGCAACATACTAAACGGATGAATGGTGAAACAATGAACGTCACTTTCGACGATAAGCAACCGATCTTTCAGCAGGTCGCTGACCTAATTGAGGATGATATTCTAAAGGGCACCTTCCGCGTGGATGAGCAGATTCTCTCTGTGGCGCAGTTCTCTCAACTGTTCCAGATTAATCCGGCCACCGTCGTGAAGGGCATTGCTCTGCTCGTTAATGAGGGCATCCTGTACAAAAAACGAGGACTGGGCATGTTTGTTGCAACGGATGCGAAGCTGAAAATACAGGACAAGCGGAAGGAACGTTTCCATAAGGAGCTGTTATCCAATCTGCTCAATGAAGCAGACAAGCTTGGGCTGCGGACTGAAGAAATTATCGACATGATCAGACAGTGGAGAGGGGAATGAATGAACCGTGGGCACCGCCTTAACATGCAGCGATTTGAACAAGAAATTTGGCCCTGAATTCGCTGTGCGGAATCTGAATTTGCAACTGGAGGAGAACGTCATCCATGGATTGCTGGGGCAAAATGGAGCTGGCAAGACGACATTGCTGAACATGATCGCGGGCGGAATCTTCCCCACTGGCGGCACCATCAAGGTTAAAGGAAATACGCTTCGCCCCGGGCAGCCCCCAGATGACTTCTGCTATGTCCGCGAGACGAGTGCTCTGTTCGGAGGCGCGCGGATCAGCGATACGCTACGGTATGCTGCAAGCTTTCATCCTGGATGGGACTGGACATTCGCGGGTGAGCTGATGGAACGATTCCGGCTCGATCCGGACAAGAAGATCAGGCAGCTCTCACGCGGTACAGCATCACTCGTAGGCAATCTCATCGGGTTGGCAAGCCGCGCCTCGCTCACGCTGTTCGATGAGCCGGTGCTTGGACTCGATGTCCTGATGCGGGAGCGGTTCTACAGAGCGCTGATGGAGGACTATGCCCATCATCCCCGCACCATATTACTATCTACGCATTTAGTAGATGAGATTGCACCCGTGGCCGAACGAATCTGCATTATCGAGGCCGGTTCGATCCTGCTTCATGAGGAGATGGATCACATACGCAAGGCTGCGCTTCGAATTAGGGGCCATGCGGAGGCGGTATCGCTGTTCACAGCCAATAAGCGCGTTCTATACCAGGAAGCCTATGGACATGGCATCATTGCTGCACTATATGACACACTGGAGGAACGGGATGTACAACAGGCACGTGAGCTGGACATCGCCATTGAACAGCTATCGCTTCAGAAGTTCTTCCTGTATCTGATCGAAGGAGGTTCCACTCGTGGGTCTGGCCGTTCACTTTAAAGCAACCTATCAGCAGTCGAGAATATATGTGTGGGGTGTCATCCTGATGATCCTGCTTGGGAGGCTTGCTGATCTGATCGTCACCCTCAGTCTAGGCAATGATCACAGCACTCGCCTGTCAGACGGTAATCTATTGATTCTGATCTTAATCTTCATGTCCATCCTCCTGCCGCTCGTGTACTACAAGCGGATTATCCATCTTGGCGCCAGCCGCGAGCACTATTACATGGGGCTTCAATTCGTGTATGCCGCCTGGGCCGCAGTCATCGCGCTCATCAATTCGTTATGGTTCGTATTGGAAGTAAAGGTGCTCCGGCAGTACACGGCTACGATTGATCTTGTTGAGGCCTTTCAGTGGGATCAATTCGGTCTGGTGGGCTCGTTTCTGTACCAGCTTGCCTTCTACATGATGGCCATGGCGTTCATCAGCCTGCTGGTCTCCGGTTATTCGTCTCCTGTCGGCTGGCTCCTATGGGCGCTTGTTATTGCAGCGATTCCGGTCGGAACGGCAATTCCTTCATTGCGAGCTCATGTCGTCGATTTCTTCGAGACACTGCTATTCAATGACTCGCTGGTGGTCGGAGTTGGCTTTAATCTGCTGCTATATGCCGCATTCGTAGCAGGCGGCTGGCTGTTCACCAGAAGAAGAACGCATTAAAGTAAAACACAATAAGTAAGCGGCACAGCAAAAGAACCTTCCCCCAACACTTGCGCAAAGCAAATGGCGGTATGGAAGGTTCTTCGCTTGCTTGTCTGATCATGCGCGGCTAATCATGGACTGTCGCCGCTTCCTGTTGCGCCTTACGATTGCACCTTACTCTGCGCCTACCACCATGCGGTAGCGGGAGGCTTGCAGGTTGAACATGCGGGCATATTGCCCATCCAGCTTCATCAGCTCGTCATGGGAGCCCTGCTCAATGATTTTGCCGTGCTCCATCATATAGATGCGATCCACCATCTTCGTCGTAGACAAGCGATGGGAGATGAAGATAATCGGCCGCTCCTCGGCCTGCTCCAGCATCACCTGATTGAGATGGTATTCGCTCATCGGATCGAGCGCGCTGGACGGCTCGTCCAGAATCATGAGCAGCGTCGGCTTCGCGAACACGCGGGAGATCGCCACCTTCTGCCCCTCGCCTCCTGACAGCTCGATGCCCGCATCGTCGAATTCCTTCGTAATCGGAGTGTCCAGCCCTAGCGGCAGACCATGGAGCCGATCGCCGAAGCCGCTGCGCTCCAGTGCCTCCCGGATGACGAGCGGGTCACTGGAGCCTGCGGGACGCATGCTGACGTTCTCACCGAGCAGAGCGGCGAACAGTTGATGATCCTGGAAGACGGAGCTGATCTTCATCCGGTAATCATCCAGCTTATACTGATCGATGTTCGTCCCATTGAGACGAATCTCCCCCTGGCTGACGTCATAGAGCCGCATAATCAGCTTGGTGAGTGTCGTCTTGCCCGCGCCATTATAGCCGACAATCGCGATCTTCTCTCCCGGCTTCAAGCTGAGATCGACCTGATCGAGTATGCTGCTGCTGTCTGGCTGATAGCGGAATGACACCTGTCGCAGCTCCAGCCCGCCGAAGCGATCAGGCACCTGCGCAGGCGTATTGCTCTCCCGAATCATGTTGTCCTGATCCAGAAATCGCCGCAGCTTGCCGATATACAGGCTGTTCTCCTGCATCTCGCTGATCAGCCTGGTCATATATTGCATATTCCCTTTGAGCCGCCAGGAGGAATTCAGCAGCGTCACTGCGCTGCCATAGCTGAGCGTTCCCTTGACCAGCGTCATAAACACGATATAGATCACGTACAGCCCGCCCAAGATCAGCTCATTGAATAAGAAATCCGAGGTGAAATGAAGCCAGAACTGCTTCCCTGAATATTTGCGAACGGTGCCGCGCATGGTCTGATTCGTCTCCGAGAAGTCGCGAAAAAACCGGCTCTTAATGTTGTACAACCGCATCTCCTTCGCATAATCCGCCAGATAGAACAGCCGCTTCAGATAGATTCGCTTGCGATCCTGCTCGTTGAGCTCCATGTTCATCTTGTACCTTAGCTTGTTGGTCAGCAGATTGATCAGCAGCGAGGCGACAAAGGAGACCAGCACGAACACCAGCCCCAGCTTGTCCACGAACAGGAAGAAGCTAACAGAGGCAATAATGATCGTGGCCGATCGGCACAGCTTACGGATGTTCTCGATCGTGGCATTGATCCGGTTATGCGCGTCATTCGCACTCCACACATATTCATTGTAGTAGGCGGGATTGTCATAATTCGCCAGATCGGTGCGGACAGCCTTCTCATATAGCTCCATCCGAATCTGCTTGTAGAGCAGCTCCTTCCCCTTGGGCTCCACACTCTGGAAGTAGATGCTGTCGAGTACGAAGCAGACCGCAATGAAAGCTACCAGCAATCCAATGTACAGCGCCACCGTCGAGAAGGAGGTGCCATACTGTACACTGTCAAATACAAATTTGATCAAAATGACATGCTCAAGGAAAATCTCGATCTCCTGCAAGCACGCATACAAGCAGGTAAATATAATGTAGGCTCGCGAATAGCGCAGCCCATACTTGAGTATAAACCAATTATTCCTGATCACCTCGGAAAAGCCGTGCTTCTCAGCCTTCATGTCGATTCACCACCCTCGCCAGCTCTTCCTGCTCCATATATTTCTCTGCCTGCTTCATGAACAGCTCGGCATACTTGCCCTGTCGCTGCATCAGCTCGCTATGCGTGCCCGTCTCCACGACCGTGCCTTCCTCCAGGAAATAGATGCGGTCTGCCAGCATCGCAGACGACAGCCGATGGGAAATAATAACCACGGCCTTATCCTCACAGGCCTCCATCATATTCTCAAATATCTCGTATTCCGCAATCGGGTCAAGGGCGCTCGTCGGCTCATCCAGAATGAGCAACTGGGCTGGCTGGGCAAAGATGCGGGCGATTGCGATCTTCTGGTATTCTCCTCCAGACAGCACCACGCCCTTCTCATCAAACTCCATCGTCAGCATCGTATCGATGCCATCCGGCAGAGAAGCCACCTTGTCGTACACCCGGCTCTTGGTGAGCGCCTCAATGACGAGCTGGCGGTCGGCCTCTCCCTCCACCTCGCGCATCAGCACATTCTCAGCGATGGTCATCGAGAACATCCTGAAGTCCTGGAATACGGTGCCGAATTGCGAACGATAGGCTCGCACATCGAAGTCCTGGATGTTCTGCCCGTTCCACTCGATGGCTCCCTCCACCGGATCATACAGACGCATCATGAGCTTGATCAGCGTCGACTTGCCTGCGCCGTTATGCCCGACAAGAGCAATCTTCTCCTGTCTGGCCACCTCAAGCGTAATGCTTCGCAGGGAAGGAGTCTTCGCACCATCGTATGTGAATCCTACCTCCCGGAACGTCAGCTCTCGCAGCGGAGGCGGCTCGCTGCGCCTCTCCTCCGCATGCTCGGGTATCTCTGATTCATAGCGTAGAAAGGCTCGCAGATTCTCGATGTACATGCCATTTTTGTTCAGCTCGACAATACTGTCGGACATGCGGATGAGCGACCACGCCCCGCTGACCATAGCGGTGCCGAGGACGATGAAGGAGCTGATCGAGATCGACTGCTTGACCATCGCCAGATATGCGCCATACAACAGCACGCCTTGAAATATCAGGGTAAAGGTGAGAAAAATTTTGAAGAACGAGATAATACCTGCCTTGACGCGATACTTGTGAACAAGCGCAATCACGCCGTCATATCCTTCCTTATACGTATTGACCAGCACGGCGAAGATCTGGGACAGGCGAATTTCCTTGGCATAGTGAGACAAATAGATGACTCGATTGACGTAGTTCATCTTGCGCTGGTAGGGGACACCCTCCTCATATTGCTGGAACTGAATGGCATTGAGCTTCTTGCCAAACACAAAATTGCCAACGATCGGGAGCAAGGCAAACAGCACGACCCAAGGATCGATGGAATACATGACCGCGAAGATGCTGATCGTCGCCAGGACAGAGAATACCAGGCCGGACAAGCTGTCCAGCACCGCCGTGACCCGCTGGTCGGCCTCCTGAATTGCCTTCGTATACTTGTTGTAGAACTGGTGATCCTCGAAGCAGCGCAGCTCGACCGTGGCCGCCTTGCGAAATAGCACCAGATAAAGCTGTTCATACAGATACAGATTGCTGGACGGCAAGAAGCGCTGCATATACCAGTTGTCCAGCAAGCTGAGTACGAGCAGCAGAGCCAGCGTACCTGCAATAAAATAGACGATATGCTCAAAGTCTCTGCCAGTGGTCATCGCTTCGATGATGTACTTCATAAAAAAAACAGCGAAAAAAACGTTTACAAATTGTCGGCCGGCCTGCACGGCAAAATCCGCAATGACCCGTTGCCGCTGCATATCCCATACTAACCGAAATACGAACAGGTTGTTCGCCAGATTGGATCTGGCGCGGAGCAGCATGTCACCGATCTTCCCCAAGATGATCCCCTTCCTTCTCTCTGATCTAGTGCTGCGAGGAGACATATTAGAAGAATCTACTATATTATGGAATGAAAAACAACCTTATATTTTATAGATATTTCCTTAAAAATATTATTTTTCAATAAAAAAGCGCAGGCTTCTTCGGGTATCATCCCGAATGCCTGCGCCTTTTGCGAGCGATCAATTCGATCCATATTCCCCTTTGATGACGAAAAACGAACCGCGAATGGTGCCAGCCAGCTTGGACTTTTGCCTCGCAAACTTGAACTTGCCCTCCAGCTCCTGAGGCACCTCCATTCCCTCGGACAGCTTGAAGCCGACCGCACGTTTCTTCGGATCATCCACGGTGTACAGTACGTTCACCTCCAGGCCATCTTCATAAAATACGAACGCCCACTGAATGTTTTCCACCTGAAAACGCGAGGTCTCCAGCGGCCTGCTCGCAAACTCAATCTGCCGCTCCTCCTTCAAAATCCGGTGCACATAGTCCAGTGTTTCTTGGCTCTCACTAGCCGGGACAACTGCGAATTCATGCTTGTATTTGTTCATGAAGTATCGGGCTTCATTCGCACGCAAGCCCGCCAGCGCCTCAGCTACAGGCGAGGTATCGACTCCAGCAGTCGATACCTGTTTGAAGTCTACGATGTTGGCCATGTTCATCTCTCCTTATCTGTCTTCTTAGCTGTGATGAATCAACCGGGGCCTTGCTTGCTCAGAGCGACAGCTCATTGCAGCACGGTGTCCAGCATAGCGCACCATTTTCCCCATCCGTACTTGGCGCCGCCTAGTGCTTGCTCATTCGAGATGCCGCTTTGCTCGAGATGAAGGTTGACCCGTCCGTCGCCCAGATCGCTCAGCGTCCAGGTAATCAGATGCTTCTCCCCGCTCTCCCACGTATAAGACAGCTTGCTTGGTGCATCGACGACGAGCACCTCTCCTTCGATGATCCCACTCCAATATTCGGTCGGCTGCGTTCGGAACTGAAAATGATGTCCCACCACAGGTTTAAAGTTATTGTCCATCCCTTCGCCGGTATGGATATTGGCCACCCACTTGCTCAGCTTGCCGGCGTCCGTTAAGGCCGACCACAGCTTGTCGATTGAGGTGGTGAACTGAAAGTCCATCGTCAGGGTCAAGCTCACTCTTCTTCCTCCTCTAACAGTTGGTTTAAGCGCAGCATATTCGCACGCCAGAACTTACTATAGAATGCTGCCCAATCTTGAACCTCTCTAAGCGGTTCGGCATTCAGACGGTATCTTGTCTCTCTGCCGACCTTGCGATCATGAACCAGTCTGGCCTCCTTGAGCACAGCCAGATGCTTGGATACAGCAGTACGTCCCATCGGGAACTGCTCCGTTAGCGCATGGAGCGGCAGCTCCCCTGCTTCAGCCAGCAAATGAATAAGCTGGCGCCTGCTTGGATCGGCTATGGCGTCAAACACATCTCGCATTGGAAGATTGGTATTCATGCCTCCTCCTGCCTGACATCTTGTCGCTTGCTTTCGCATTATTATTGTAATAGGACACCATATAGTGTCTCATCTGATTATAGGACACCGTATGGTGTCCTGTCAATATACTCAAACCATTGCATACGAGTCGTAGGTAGTTCGATCGAACGCTGTCCTGCAGCAATGCACCGCGCACTGGGAGCAGCGCGCGGTGCGAAAGCATCTGTGCTGATAGCAACAACCGGCTAACATCTTACATATTTGCGTTTGAAGCCTAGCTGTCCTCTGTCCAGCGCCTTGTTAATATTGTGGGCGGCATTCAACTGCTTGCTCTTGGTCTTGTCCTTCACCTCAACAGGACCAATTGCTCTTGCGGTCTCCACGGCCTTGTCATGCAAGGGCACGTAGGATATGGCCACGGTATAGACGAAGTTGTTCATGGCATAGCGGGTACGTTCAGGAGCATCATGAATCGCCGCTTGCACCTTATCCAGCATGGTGCTCAGCTTGTCCTCGGAAAACTCCCTATCCGGCCGGCTGCCGAGCAGCCAGCAATAACAGCTCCAGCCCGCCGACATGCGCAAGTCCTCGCCGCTTGCAATCCACTTGTCGGCTACCTCCTGGGCAATCTCGGTCTCAGCTAGCGTGACAGCGACGATATAATCCGAGATCATATAGAAGTACGCGCCCTCGATCCACCGGTCGAAGTCGGCCGCTGTCATCGCTTTCGGATCGGCAATCACACCCGCGAAGTACATCGCGTCATAATTGCCCGTCGCATATAGCTGCTCAGCCAGCGGCTGGTTCCTCTTAATCATCCGGGCTAGCGGCTTCATCGCTCCTGTCGCGACACCGAACAGCGGCTCATGTGCTCCATTGGATAGATACTGCTTCTTCGTCCGTTCCTTACCTAACGTCTCAAGCTCCTGCATCACTTCATCCACATTCATCGGCATCCATGCTCCTTCATCATTCGTTCAAGGCTGTGCTCCATCCCCCGCACATCCCCTTGGTCATCCTTGCCAGCGAACATAAATTAGGATGCCCCGATTCGATGAATAGGGTCTCTCCCGTCGAAAAATTCAGACGATCCCATCGATGCCCTTATCTGCAAGGAATTCGCCTAGCCTGTACGCTTGCTTAGCCCCCTCGTCCGTTCATGGCGCGTTTCTTACGCATTCAAGTCGGTTATGGCCGGGATATGAATCTCCTTCACGCAGGAAACCTTGGATAGACTCACGATGCAGCGCACGACCGAGACGATGTCCTGGACAGGAATTCTGGTGCCGTTATATTCTTCAATCGCTCTCTCCGCACCCTCCTCATAAGGAACTTCTGCCGCCAGCTCCCCCGGATTTACGCAAGTGACGGCGATGCCATCCTTGCGAACGTGCTCACGCAGGGCGTGAGCAATGCCGCGCAGGCCGAACTTGGAGGCGACAAAGGTCACCTGGGCATTATTCGTATGCTCCAGCCCGGCTGTCGAGCCGATCAGAATGATTTTGCCTGCTTCCGACCGTCTCAACTGGGGCAGTACCGCCTGGATACAAGTGATCGTAGAGGTCATATTGACATGGATCATGTTGGCGATGTCGCTGGGCTCATCCTTGTCGAAGGTATAGTGCTCCTCGAACCCTTCACGTTCCCAGATACCGACGTTATAGATAAGTACATCGATCTTCTCCGCCTGGATGCTCCCCGCTATGACTTGAGCAGCAGTTGGTTGCGACAGATCGGCAGCGATCCATGTGCGCGTAACACCATCCTGCAGCTCCAGACTGGCCGGCTTGCTCCTGGAGACGATCCACACCCGATCGCCCTGCTCAGGCAATCCCTTTACAAAGGCATCTCCTAACCCTTTGCTAGCGCCAAAGATAAGATAGTTTCTCAATCGATGTCCCTCTCCCTTACTCAACTTTTTATACTATTTATTATCAATTGTACTCTATATAGGCAGAGAGTCCAAGGGAGCGGTCACGAAGAGGTATATGAATTTGTTTTAGTTGTAATATTTTATTATTTTTAACATTTCATTACAAAAAATGTGCTATACTAAAATAGCAAATCAAAAGTGGACTGGAGGGAAATTATTTAAGGCAAATGACCGTAACGAACAGATTAATGTTAATTTTCGATCCGTCGTTCAAAGCGCTCGATGCTGCTGTCCAGAAAGAGGTATATTTGGCATTTAATCAACTCGTGTACAAGCTGATTTTTTCCTATGTGAAGAATCATTATTCCGCTCAAGACATCGTTCAGGAGGTATTTATCAAGGCGTTTACTTCGCCCCCACATCAATTGGACAGAAGCAAAATCTGTATCTGGCTTAGGACTCTTGCAAAGAACGGGGCGATTAATCATCTGCGCAAGCATAAGCGTATGATTCCGTCCACCTTTGAGAACGAGATATTGCTACATCAGCAAGGCCTGTTTCACGAGACGCTAGAGCAATCCTTTGAGAGGGAACAATATTATGCGGCATTGCTCAGCAGCATTGCTAAGCTGCCACAGAGGCTCAAGCAGATTCTGTATCTGTATTGCTTCGAGAATCTATCCTATCGGCATATTTCCGAGAAGCTTCACATTTCAGAAGGAAGCGTCCGCCAATGCCTGTACCGCGCGCGCAAGATACTCAAGGACGATATGATGTTGAGAAATGAAAAGATCCTATGAGCTGTACTCCAGAAGAAGGTACGTCGGGCCTGCACGCTCATCACCGACATACCTTCTTCTTTCCTCGCAAGCCGCTTGATCTGCCTGCTATCGTTCACCCGTCCTCCTCCACAGCCATCTTCTTGCCTTCTCACACTCATCATCAACCTGATTGGGCGACCGCCGTCTTCTTCTGATAGCTGCTGAGCTGGCTAAGGAACATGCTCGCATAATACCCGTTACTGGCTATCAGCTCCTCGTGTGCGCCTTGCTCCACGATCTCCCCGTCGCGCATCACCAGGATCAGATCCGCATTCACACAACTGCTCAATCGATGGGAGATCATGATCGCTATTTTCCCCTCGGAGAGACTAGCCAGAGATTGATACAACGCCAGCTCCGCGAACGGGTCCAAGGAGGCTGCCGGCTCGTCGAAGACGAGAAGATTGGCCTTGGAGAAGAAGGAGCGGCTGATTGCGATCTTCTGCCATTGCCCCCCCGACAGATCGACTGCGCCGCCAAATGTATTGCCCACATCCGTCTCGTATTGATGCTCCAGCTTCGCAATAAATTCATGCGCGCCGCTTCTCTCTGCTGCTGCTCGAATTCCCTCCTCATCATCCAGACGCTCAATATCGCCGATACCAATATTTTCTTTTACCGAAAAATCGTATTTGGAATAGTCTTGAAATACAGCGCCGACATGCTGGAAGACAAGCTTGGCACTCATATGCTTCAGATCGGTATGCTCGTAATAAATATGGCCTGTATAGTTGCGATAGAGGCCAAGGAGACATTTGATCAAGGTGCTCTTCCCTGCCCCGTTATCCCCCACAATCGCCACTCTCTGGCCTGGCTTAATATGGAACGACACGTTCTTCAGCCTCAATCGGTTGTCGATGTCGTAGGCAAACGATACATTTTCAACCCTAATTCCATGTTCATTCAGTGCAGGGAACTCTGTCGCAGGCCTGTCGGTCTCTGCCTGCTCTTCCTCCACTTGTATGTTAAGAAATGCAAACATATCGGATAGAAACTTGACATTCTCGAACATTCCTGCAACCGACATCGAAACAGCCGTTGCTACCCCTTGAATCGTGACAAAGGCCTGTGAGACTGCCATATAATCTCCAATGCTGTATCCATTTCTGGAGCCTGACCATATAAAGAGTCCTAAGGTTGCCGTCATCACAACGATGTTGAATAAATCATTGGCGCTTTGAATGCCAATACTTTTTCGATCGAACGCTAATTGAAAGCCCATTTGCTTGTTGTACTCCTTGGTCCATTTGCCAAGTACAAAATGTTGCAGTTGAAAGACTCGAACCTCCTTCGCCGTCTCTCTTCCGCGCAATAAATTAAGAAAATACGAGATGCGTCTGGAAATCGGTATCATCTTGATCAGCAGACTGCGCCTCATATTACCTATATGGTGATTAATGAAAAAAGGAGGAATCGAGATGGCGATGACAATGATCGCCATGATCGGACTGAAATTGAGCAGTACGCCAATGACAGAAATCATCGTGATGATACTTTGGAATATTTGTAAGGGACCATTAAGAAGCTCAATCACCCGTTGGCTTTGACCGGATGAAGCTCTTTGCAGCATGTCATAGAAGCTTCCCGAGTCAAAGTATCGCAACGAAATATTGGCTGCTTTGGCCGCTATTTGTTCATCGATAGTAAACCCCATCTTAAACTGCATCTTATTATTGTTATATCGGTCAAGAAATTGAACGGATTGTACGACGAACAGGAGCAGGGACTGCAATCCTAGATACAAGAGAGCTTGATTGACACTATTCTGTTGTGCGAAAACATCGCTGACGCTATCAACCATATATTTCGTCAAGACGAGTTGTATGCCAGGGACAATGCCCTGGAAGAGGCGGATTAACATCATTATAGTCACTTCTATTGGACTAACTCTCCAACAGAGCCTCATTAATCGATACAGGTTAACACCAATAAATTGCAACCGCTGGACCTTTTCCATGATTCAGTCTCCTAAGCATTGAAGAACATGGGAAGAAGCTGATAAACGCATCGTTTATCAGCTCCTAAAGCTGATGTTCTCGCAATTGGTTTTAGATGATCGAATGAATCGTTATATAGAAATGCTGTGAACTAAATTAGCAAGATCCTGTGTAACAAACGGTGGTAGGACCGCTAAAGGCAAAGCGGTTCCGACCTGCTACAACCAAGTATCCATTGCTACTGTCTGGGTTACTACATCCACAACAAGTGTATTGGGCATAATCGCAATATCTGTAGCTCGGATCGCTGGAATCTCTCTCACAGTTCGTATAGTACGTGCATGTTCTTCTATCTGCCATTGTATAATATTCCTCCTTTTATTGATTGCGAGAACTTTTGCTTCAGCTCTATTCTCTAAACACCTGAAAATACAAATCATCACAAATAAAATATTTTTTAATTTTTGTGATATTTCCCAGATAAATGTGTTGTATTAGATAAGAGAATTAAAGAAGGCATGAAGCAAACGGAGGGAATAGTAGTGGACATCTTCTATTTTATTCGCATTTTTCTGGGGACCATGATGATAGCAACAGCCGTGCTCAAGCTTCTATCGTTCAACTCGTTCCAATTAACGGTCAGGCAACTGAATCTGGTCGTGATGAATGCGGCATTTACGGTGTCGGGTGTCATTGCCATCGAGATGCTATCCGGCATTCTTATGTTTTTTGATGCAACATACCTTGGAGGCTCCTTGCTCATCGTGCTGCTGTCGCTCTGTTTTATCGGGGTGGCGATGCGCTCCAAGAAGTTGCCGGGAACAATCACCTGCAACTGCTTTGGCAGCTTAATCCCGGAAAACCTGGGGAATCACACGATCCATCGCGCACTTGTCCTCATTGCCCTGACAGTGCTCGTCGTTATCATGGGATCAGGCTACAGCGCCGACAATCAGGTATCTGTCTACCCGATCGCGCTTAGCGTCCTTCAAAGCCTAGCTATTATTGCTCTCTACGGGAATATAAGAGTCTTGTTTTCTAAGCCGGAATAAACGGAGGATGCCACGATGATCAATTATGCCCAATTGTCCACACTTCTGGAATGGTTTTTCATTATCGTACTATTAGTTAATTCCCTATACTTGTATCGTAAGCTGCAGGAGCGCAGCTCTCAATCCGCACCTCAACAGGAACCACAGCGAAAAAATTCACTTCCTCTTAACCTTGTTTTCCCTGTGGATCATCTGGTCGATATCGCCGACCAACCGATTCGGCTCTATCCTGTCCAGGCTCAGGGTACCATTCTTATGCTTAGTGTGTATGGCTGCAGCAGTTGTGCCGAGCTATATCCCAATATGAATGAGATTGCCGAGACCTTTCAGGATTATCAGGTGGCTGCCATTATGATTGGAACGGAGCATGAAATCGATCAGATCCGCGATGAGCATGAGCTGCGCATTCCGATTCACCGGATCGAGATGCATCAGATGAGTAATTTCGCGACCTACTCCTTCCCCTTTTGCTATGTGCTGTCCGATGAAGGCATGATTCTGAATAAAGGGCATGTACAAACCGTGGAGGCTGTAGCCGAGCTGCTACCCGGTCATGACCATGGCGGGTCAAGTCACGTGAAGGTCAGTTAGAGCGTCTCTTCATACCCGATCATCGGCATCATTCATCGCCTGTCCACACCTATACTGCATGAACAAGTCGTTCGTTCGCCTGAGCTGTAGATACGCTCACGCACGAAAGGTTCTTCCCGCTGCCTGCACCAAGATGTCTGGATGCAGGCGGGAAGAACCTTTCGCATGTTCATTGCTCCCGCCGCGGCAACGGGCACGCCCATCATATTACCGCGGCAAGTGAATATTTATTGGGCAGGCCCAAGATGGATCAGGCTCACATCAGATAGCGTCACCACGGTCTGACCGTCGGCGGCTCCCGTGATGTTCCCCAGATCGAAGGCCAGTCGTGTATTCGGATAGCTGTCTGCGGTCACATCGAACGTGAAGGTGAAGACCTGCTCCTCTTCGGTCAGATCCACCTGTGCGCCATAGTAACCGTGATATTCATAGTTGGCTGCTGCATCCACCCAGCCGATGCCCAGCCCCAGCTTCCTCGCTTTGTCCGCCTTCGCCTTGAAGGTTACCTTGTAGCTTGAGCCTTGCTTCATCGCAAAGCCCTCATAGATGACTTGGCGATCCCATGGATTGTTCCCTGCATCTCCAACATTAACTTGAAGCTGCCCATTCACAACGTTCATCTTGAGCTGGCTCTGGTCATTGCCAGCCACATAGCTGAACCAGCCCTCCGTTCCTTTGACAAAGCTACCGTTAGCAATCAGATTCACATGGACGGGCTGTCCACCCTGATCTGCGCTCGGATTGACCTCGAACAGCGTGATCTTGTCCAGCGCAACCGTATGAGCGGCTAATGCCTCCTCGCCTTGACCCAAGCCGATGGCCAGCACCGCCGCAGCATCCGATTCATTCCCCATGCCGAAGGTGTAGGAATAACGCTGCTTGTCCTTGCTCAGTTGAAGCTGCTGATCCAGATACTTCGTGTACTGGCCGCTGCTCTGTGACACCGCGACATGCAGCGAGCGGGCCGCCGACGCATAGGCATCGAATTCCAGACGATAGTGCTTGCCTGCCTCCAACCCGAGATTGCCCTGCTGGAGCAGGCTGTCCCACCACTCTTCCTTCGTCTGCTTCTCAGGCAGGCTGATCTGCAGCTCCCCTTGCTCGGAGCGCGCGGCTTGCAGGCTGCCCGGAATCAGTGCCCATGGCGCCAGATCGGAGACAAAGCCGGCATTTTGAAGCTTGTTCTCGGAGATGTCGACCCATAGTGTGTTGTAGTCAATACCCTCAAAGTCAACATAGTAGCTATGACCCGCCTTCAATAGCGCTGCCGGGAAATATACGGTCTTGTACGTCTGCCAGCCTCCGGTGTCGCCCAGGTTGAGCACTGACTGTACGACAGTCTGACCTTGCTCGTCCTTCATGCTGAACCGGACGGTCGAGCTGGTCTTGCCGCTCGCCATACGAGCGGACAGCATGTATTGCGCATCCCGTGCCACGTCAAGCTTATATTGCAGCAGATCGCCTTCGTCCATATAGCCGACGTGCTTGCCGCCTTCACTGGACGCCTCGACCTGCAAGCCCTGCATCGTCCAGGCATCCGTCGCCGCTACATGGGCATATCCGTCAACAGAGATCGGATGTCCGCGCTTCACCAGACGAACATTATCGACATATACCGTTCCCTTCTCTCCGCCAAATAGCAGTCTCAGCTCCGACTCCAGCGCCATGGCACCATCACCGACCGTGATTTCTCCAGTAAAGCTGCGCATTTCCGTTCCTAGATTGAATTCTTTACCTTTAATGACTTTAATTAGATTTTCCTCGCTGCTGACAACATCCAGCTCCATGCTCCGTGGCGCATCCGCCTTGGCATCGAAGGAGAAGCCGTAGGTCGTATTAGCCTCCAGCGGAACGTCTGGCTGCACCACAGCCACCTGGTCTGGCGCACCGTTCGTGTCCGTGACGTGAACCACCAACTGGCGCTCCATGATCGGGAACTTGAGGAAGTTGTTGACGCTCACGCTGGCTGCTGCGTCCTGTGCGATGCGGCTCGTCCAGAAGCCCAGACGCTGCTTCCCTTGGTCGAATGTGCCATTGTAGATCAGATTGCCATCAGGCAGCGCCTTCCGCTCCACAACGAGCGAATCTGCCTCTCCGATGTCAACCAGGCGCACATTGGCCAGGTATACTGTATCGGTGTTCAATCCCAGGTTAAACTCGAACCGGGCATTATTATCCGAGCCGGCCCGCATATTGAACGTGTACTCGTAGGACTTCCACTCGGTTGTCAGCGCGAAGTTTTGCTCGCCCGAGTAGTTTTTCCAATCCTTCTGGAACTGATTGACCTTGGACATGATGTTGCGGTTGGCCGAGGCCTTCGCATCGAAGGTCACCTTGTACTTCCTGTTTTTGAGCATGTACATCGGCATCTGTGTGAGCTGTACCGAATAGTTCTGCGTCCCCTGGTTTGTGATGGATATTCTGGCCGCCTTGCCCTTATCCTTGTCATCCACTATCTCCACCGAGCCTGCCCCGTCGGCGTTCGTAAGCAATTGCCACTGGCTAGGCACGCCGTCAGCTCCCACTTTTCCAGTGAAGGTATGGTTGTAGATCTGATTGCCGTCTGCTTGCGGCTCGCGCTGCTGCACCGGCTTCGGCGGGTTGTTCGTCACATCCGGCCAATCCTTCAGATTCTTGTAGGCGTAGACCCGAACGAAGTCAACCTTCATCGTCTCCGATTCGAAGTCCGGGTTCGGCGAGCCCGGCCAGTCGCCGCCTACTGCCAGATTCAGAATCAGATAGAACGGGCGGTCGAACGGCGCTGGATAGGTGTAGTATTCCGGCTGTCCGATCGCCTTCGTCTGCCAATCGGTCACCTCATGATGCAGCTTGCCATCGACGTAGAAACGAATCACGCCCGGCAGCCATTCCACCTGAAAATCATGATATTCATCGGCAAAGCTCTTGCCATTCGCCAGCGTCGTGCTGCCCTGTTCATGACCATGCGAGCCGTCAGGCTGGATGCTGTCGTAATGAATGGTGCTGTAGATGCGACCCTTGCCCTGCTCGCCACCAATCAGCTCCATAATATCGATCTCGCCCGATGCCGGCCAGCCGCCATAATGCGCCTCATCCGTCGGCATCATCCAGATAGCTGGCCACATGCCCTGCTGAATAGGCAGCTTCGCGCGCACGACAACCTTGCCGTATGTCCAGTCGCCCTTGCCCATCGAGATTAATTTGCCAGAGGTATAATCCTCGCCCTCCTTGCCGCCCCGCTTCGCCTCGATCTGCAGGACGCTTCGCTGCTGATCCTTGACGATGCTGACATTGTTCGGGCTATAGTATTGCAGCTCGTTGTTGTACACCAGCCCGGTATCCATGACACTCCACTTGGAGCTGTCGACCTGTGTCCCGTTGAACTCATCCTTCCAGACGAGCTCCCATTGATTGTCCGGTATCGTCGTTGCAGCTACAGGCTTGTCACCGCCAGTTGCAGGCACGTAGACCGAGCCGCCCGACACAGCAGGGGCCTTGTCTCCCTCAGGCTGAATGGACGTATGTGATCCAGACGACGCTTCCTTGCCATTAACCACGACGTTATCCGCCTCCACGATCAGCTCTGTGATGGAACCCTTGGCAACCAGCGTCGAGCCCTCCGCTCCCCCGGTCAGTCTCACCGTGCCTGCGCTGCTGTTCGCAGATAGCTCGATGTCGGCCTGCTGCAGCACCGTCAAGGCGCTCAGCTTGCTCTCGTCTGCAACCACCAGCTTCGCAGGCGTTCCCTGCTTGTCCAGCGTCACCTGATTCAGCTTCGAGCCGGTGATATTCACGGTACGACCGCCCTTGATCAGGACATTCCCGGTTACGCTCACCCCTTCGAGCTGGATCGAGCCGTCACGGATGCCCTCGGCCAGCACCAGATTGCCATCAACCTCGATGCCCTTGAGCGCCGCCTCATTGCTGCGGATAATGACATTGCCCTTGACCTTGTTATGTACTTGTTGAGCAGGATCGGTCACAATATCGGCAATCATCGAGGACAGCAGCACAGCGATCTCCGCGCGCGTGATTGGCGCCTTCGGCTGCAATTTGCCATTGTAGCCTCGGAGCACCTGTTCATTCACCAGATAGGCAAGCGCTTTCGTTGCATACGGCGAGATGCTGTCCTGATCACTGAACTTCTTGAGCCCGGATTCATCCTCCTGCTCCCCCGACAGTCCAAATGCGCGGTCAATCATCACCGCAGCGTCCTCTCTGCTCACGGGCTGCTCCGGCGACAGATGCCCGTCATTCGTTCCCTGAATAATTCCTGAGCCATTAGCACGCATCAGCGCGGAGTAATACCAATCACGATCCGCCACATCGGCGAACGTCGCCCTGCCTTCACCTGCGAAGTCGAATGCCCGATCGAGCACCACCACCAGCTCGGCGCGGGTAATGGTACGGTTCGGCTTGAATTGCTGATCTCCGTAGCCATTCATTAATTCGAGCGCTTTCATTTGCGCGACTGCGGATTGCGACCAATGCCCGGACAAATCCTTGAACAGAGTAGCAGCCGTCAGGCTGCTCTCCTGTTCATCGGAATCCATTCGTCCCTGGCCGTCCTCGGCTGCGCTGATCATCGGACTCATCAGCGTTACCGTCATACAACCTGCCACTAACATCGATAACCATTTCTTCAATGTCTTCTCCCCCTAGGATTCCTATCATCCGAATGCTTGCATGCTTATCCTTTTACTGCACCAATAACTAGGCCCTTCACAAAGAAACGCTGTAAAAATGGGTACACGAGCAAAATCGGAAGCGCGCCAATAAAGATCTGCGCTGCCCGCACCGTGCGCTGCGAGATGTTCTCCAGCATGCTCGGATCTACATTGATCTTGCTCAAATCCTGCTGAACGATAATCGTCTGAAGCAGCGAAGCCAGCGGGTAATCCTTGATGTCCGACATATAGATCATCCCGTCAAACCAGGAGTTCCAATGGTACACCATGGTGAACAGGGACAGCGTCGCAATCGCCGGCAGCGACAGCGGGATGAAAACCAGCACTAAGGTTTTGAACTGTCCGGCTCCGTCCAGATAGGACGCCTCCTCCAGCTCCTTAGGCAGACCGCGGAAGAAATTCATCATCAAGATGACGTTCCATACCGACAGGGCTCCGGGGAGGATCAGCGCCCAGATGGTGTCCATCAGGCCGATCTTCTGAATCAGGATGTAGCTCGGAATCAAGCCCCCGCTGAACAGGATGGTGAATACAAAAAACCAGGTATAGATGGAACGCCCCTTGAACATGCTATCCTCCTTCGATAAGGGGAAGGCGGTAACGAGCACGATCGCCATCCCGATCACCGTAGCCAGAATGGTACGCTGGGCAGAAATCATGAGTGAATTCAGAAAGTTGGAATTGCCGAATGTCTTCACATAGGCATCTGTTGTGAACCCGATCGGCCAGAAGCCGACCAGATTCGCAGAGGCTGGCGCCATGCTGCTGAACGAGACCGCCAATATGTGGACAAGCGGCAAAATACAGAGCAGAGACAGCAAGCCGAGAAAAATATAGTTCGCGATGCTGAACAATTTATATCCCTTGGATTTGTAATACACGTGAATATCTCCTTCCTAGAACACCCGGTAATTAGCCAGCTTGTAGGCAAGCCTGTACGAGGTAATGATTAGAACTGTGCCCACGATGGACTTGAACAGTCCGACCGTCGTTGCAAAGCTCATCTTGCCATTCTGAATCCCCATCCGGTAGACGAAGGTATCAATAATGTCGCCCTTATCGTATACGAGTGAATTGTACAGATTGAACACCTGGTCGAAGCCTGCATTCAGAATATTGCCAAGCGAGAGTGTCATCAGTACAATCGTAATCGGCATGAGCGCCGGCAGTGTGATGTGCAGTGTCTGCTTCAAGCGATTAGCGCCGTCCACCTCAGCCGCTTCATACAGCGCCGGATTGATGGCAGACAGGGAAGCCAGGAACACGATCGTTCCGAAGCCGAATTCCTTCCACACGTCGCTGACAATCAGCGTCACCCGGAACCAGGTTCCGTCACCGAGGAAGAAGATCGGTTGTCCGCCAAACGCCACGATAAGCTGATTGACCAGGCCGCCCTGCGGAGAGAGAATATCGAGCAGGATGCCCCCGAGAATAACCCATGACATAAAGTGAGGCAGGTACACCAGCGTCTGGGTTACACGCTTGAATACCATCAGACGCACCTCATTGAGCAGCACGGCAAAGGTTAATGGCGCGACCAGCCCGGCTACAATTTTGAAGCCTGCAATGACGAGTGTATTCCAGATCACCTGACCTACATCCGGGTACAGAAACAAGAAACGGAAGTTGTCCAGTCCCACCCATTTGGACCCCGTGAAGCCTAGATACGGCTTGAAATCCTGAAAAGCAATGACGATACCAGCCATCGGCACATACTGAAACACAATCGCCAGTACGACTGCCGGAATAAGCATCATGTGCAACGGCCAGTTGCGACGAATGTTCCAGCGCTGTTTGGCAGCAAGAGATCGTCTAGGGTTGCTCTTTTGTTCTACACTATGACCTTTCACCCCAACATCCTCCATGTCCTTGAAATTTGTCTTTTCTAGGCCGTTCAGACCTTGTATAGTATGATTATATCAACGGCGATTAGCGATCTATATCCTAATATTGCAACAACGATATTGATATTTTAACGAGATTTGGAGGTTTCACTGTGCTTACCCGCCTCAATGTGTTTACGAAAATTTCGCTGTTGTTCGTGCTGCTGCTTCTGTTCGTACTGTCTCTGTACACCTACTCCAATCTGGAGAGTGTCCGTGTCATCGAGCAGGAGATTCAGACCAATACGACGAATCGCCTCCTGACCTTCTCTGAGTCGGTGGAGTCGAATTTGTATCAACTGTCGCTCTATGGCATGACGATCGGGCAGGATTCCAGCATTCAGGAATATCAACGCCCTGATTACAAGGATAGTCCGTATGAGCGTGCCCGGTTAAGCAGCGCCATATTGGAAAAGATGAACCTTTACAATGCAGCCAGCAAGTGGCATTCTACAATCACGTTGTTTTTTCCGCGGATGAATAAAGTACTTTCCAACGATTATTACACGTCAATCCCCTACCGGGACGACGAGTTCATCCAGCCATTCTCCAAATCATGGTTCTATGACGATGACAGCTTCGTCTGGTACACTACTGAGCCAACAACAGCGATGAGCGACCCGACCAAGGCTCGTCTCATTACTCGCATCAGCTTTCCGGTAAAGCATCTGACGACGCTGCTTGATCAGAACAAGCTGAACAATAACGGCGACCCTTTTCTGTTTCATCCGAAGCTTGGGTTAATCAGCAACAGCACGGCCGATGCGGCGTTGACCACCCGGTTAACCGAGCAACTGCAACTGGAGCGATTGGACGACAAGGGCGGCTTCCGCGCCAAGGTGGGCTCGACGGAATACTTCGTATCCTATATCAAGTCAGGCAGCCTGGATTGGTATTATGTGGACTATGTGCCGATGCAGCAGATACTCAAGCCGATTACGAGCAGTCGCAATCTGTTCTATGCGTCTGTCGCTGTTCTCGTCGTCATGAGTGCGATTGTGCTGTTCGCGCTATATCGCAGCGTCCAGCTTCCGCTGCTGCAGCTTGTACGGGGAACCAACCGCCTGTCTACAGGAGATTTCTCCGTGCGCCTGAACTATTCGGCGAGCAAGGAGTTCAATCTGGTGTTCGTCCGCTTCAACATCATGGCTCAGCGCATCCAGGAGCTGATCGAGAATGTATACGAGGAGAAGCTAAGGCGACGCGAGGCGACGCTGAAGCAGTTGCAATCGCAGATTAATCCGCATTTTCTCTATAACTGTCTGTTCTATATTAAAAATATGGCCCGCTTGAAAAATGAGCAGGCGGTCGTCGCCATGGCACTGAATCTGGGCGAATATTTCCGCTATATTACGCGATCGGAGAATGATTGTGCGACGGTGCGCGAGGAGTTGAAGCTGATCACGAATTACCTGGAGATTCAGTCGCTTCGCCTGGAGCGGTTGAATTTCTCGATTGAGGTTCCCGATGAGCTATTGGATAAGACGATTCCACGGCTCACCCTGCAGCCGATCGTAGAGAATGCGATCCTGCATGGCCTGGAGCCGAAGGAGGAGGACGGCCAGCTCCGGATCTATGCGGAGTGCCAGGACAACAGCTATACGATCTATATCGAGGATAGCGGTGTCGGCATGTCCCGGGAGCAACTGGAGCAGATGAGGTTCAAGCTGCGCAAGCCTCTGGATGAGAATATGGGCTGCGGAACCTGGAATGTCCATCAACGGATGAGCTATCTGTTTGGCGAGGAATCGGGTCTTACGTATAGCCAGTCCTCGCTGGGCGGCGTCAAAGTCGCCGTCACATGGCAAGATAATACCAAGGAGTAGGTGAATGAAATGCTGCAATTATTAATCGTTGACGATGAACGCTCTGTCGTGGAGACACTGGCCGAGACGATTCCGTGGGAGGAATGCGGGATCGGCGCTGTCCATGAGGCGCTGTCCGGGACGATGGCGCTGCAGGTGATGGAGAACCATGCGATCGACATCGTCATGACAGATATACGAATGCCCGGTATGTCCGGGATTAACCTGATTACCGCGATTCGGGAGCGATGGCCGCATGTGCAGACGATCCTGCTCTCCGGCTATGCAGACTTCGAGTATGCGAAGCAGGCCATCACCCAGGGGACCTTTGAGTATCTGCTCAAGCCGGTTCGCGATGAGGATGTGATCGATTCGGTTACACGCCTCGTCAGACGCATTCAGGAGAAGTGGGAGACGGCGGCCTCCTATCAGAAGGCGATGTACACGCTGCAGGAAAACCTGCCGTTGCTTCGCTCTACCATGCTGAACAAGCTGCTAACGGGCAAAACCTATTCCGAGTCCGCCCTCGCGGACAAGCTGAGGCTGCTGGAGCTGCCTTATGCCGAAGGCGATTCATTCGGCATGCTCATGATCCGTATGGAGGAGCATCTATCCGAGATGGCTGACAAGGACATGGCGCTGATGGAATATGCCATCTGCAATATTGTATGCGAGGTGATGCAGCCGCATTTCTATACCTGGCACACGCGGGATGCTCATGATTACATCATCGTGCTGGCGCGACCTACTGGCAAGGGCAATCCTACGAAGACACTGCTGGAGCAATATGCTGCCCAGATCCAGACCAATGTCCAGCTCTATCTGAAGGGAGCCATCTCGGTGATGGTGGGGAGCTGGGGGCGATTCCCCCATCAGATTCGGGAGGTCTACGATCGTGCGGTCTGGTCGATGCGCAAAAAAATGGGACAGGGGCAAGGCTTGTTCGTGACAGCCTCCGATGAGCCGGAGGACGAGCCGACACATACCATTCGCTCGCTCTATGAGCCGCCAACACTGCTGAGCCTGCTCGATGCGGGCCGCTTTGACGATGTGGAGAAAAAAATCCGGCACATCTTCGAGGAATTGCTGCATTCGAACGAGCATCATGATATTGCCGAGCAGATGATCGAAGTCTACCATGTGCTGGCCGGCGTGTTCGCCTACATCATTCATAAAAACGGCAAGCAATTGTCCGCAGTGCTCCCAGGCGAGTCCTACCGTTACTTCCAGGCGCCCAGCTACACAACGGCACAGCAACTGCTGGATTGGTCGATTCGTACCCTCCATCATATTCAGGAGGATACCGAGCAGGAGCTGAAGGACAACCATAGCACGATCGTCCGCAGTGTCAAGAGCTTCGTCGACCGCAATCTCGCTGGCGATGTCTCGTTGCCTGCCATCGCCGATCATGTGCATCTGCATCCGGTCTATCTGTCCAAGGTGTATAAGGCCGAGACAGGCGAGGCGCTAACCGCTTATGTGTATCGCTTGCGGATGGAGAAGGCTGCCTTCTTCCTGCGAACCTCTGCTGCGAAGGTATTCGAGATCGCCGAGTTGATCGGCTACAACAACACGGCCTACTTCATTCGCGTATTCAAGAAGTTCTATGACATGACGCCGCAGGAATATCGCGACAGCTTGCCCGTGTAGGCTCAGGTGATACCACGCATACTTCGCTGCCAAACCAAACAGCAGGCGCTTCAAGGACATGATGTCTCTAGAAGCGCCTGCTGTTATGGTGTGTGTACGGTTTATTTGCCGCTTACCGATTGATACCACTCGTTAACTTCCTTCGTGATCTGGTCTCCGCCTGCGGATTTCCATTTCTCTACAAAGGCATCGAACGAATCAAGCGGTGCTTTGCCGTAAATAATCTGTGAGAAGGTGTCCTTCTCCATCTTGTCCAAAATATCGTTATTCATCTGCATCGTTGCTGTCGGAGCACCGGTGAACATGCTTGCAATGACAATATCCTTCTGAGCCATAACGATCTGTGACGCCTCGATCATCGGCTTCGGCACACTGTTCGCCAGCTTGATCTCGAATGGAGTCGTAGGCTCTTCGCCACGGGCAAGCTTCTCCAGCGATGTCATATTCAAGCTTGGAATACGCGCGCCGTCAAAGGTAATCGTGTACTTCTCAGGTGCGAAGCCGCCCGTATGCGCTGCATCTGTTGTCGGCTTGCCATCAACCATCACCCAGTCGTAGCCTTCAGCCAGGCCGTGCTCGAACTCGCCGCCTGCCTGCGGATTGGCAAAATTGTCGAACAGGTAGTTCTGATATTTAAAGAAGGCTTCCGGGTTTTTCATATCCTTGTTGATTAGAATGACACCGTTGCCGTTAGCCGTGCCGCGACGGCCTGCTTGTGCATTCGGACCGGCAGGGATCGGATACGCCTTGTACTCCGCTTCCGGGTTATTCTTCTTCACATCCTCCAGAGGCCATGCCGGCATCCAGTACGGTCCTACAACAATTCCCGCACGGCCAGCGGTGAAGTCCTCTGACGCTTTCGCTTCGTCATATACGCCTGCTTCTGCAGAGATATAGCCCTTGCTCATCCAGTTCTGCAGTGTGCCCAGCGCCTGCTTCGCACCCTCGCTTACCGAGCCGTACTCAAGCTGTCCATCAGCAGTTTTGTTCCACTGGTTCGGCATCGTGCCATAAGCGCCGAATACCCAGCCGGTATCGGACATCCAGGTGTTAAGGAAGTTCTTGAAGCCAATCGCCAGACCAAATGTGTCCTTCTTGCCGTTGCCATCAGGATCCTGATTCGTGAAGGCCTCCATAATCTTCTCCAGATCCGCCAGCGTCTTCGGTGCTTCGAAGTTGAACTTCTTCATCCAGTCCTCGCGAATCCACATGACAGGGTCGCCGTTGTAGGAATAGTCAAGAATCGGAATTCCGATCCGCTTGCCATCCTGCATATTCGGATACCATACTGTAGGGTCCTCATTCATAGCCGCTTTCCATGTATCGCTGGCATATTTGTCGAACAGCTCGCCCCCGTCTACAAACTTGCCGGATTCGATTAGCTCGCGTACCAGATTGAAATCGCCACGATAAGCGATAACGTCAGGCATCTCCGCATTGGAAGCCAGCGACAAGCGCAGCTTGTTCTCAAATGCATTGTTCGTGGATGGAGAAATCCACTGATTCTTCAGCTCAATACCCAGCTTGTCCTTCGCCCATTGCACATGAACGTTATTGTTCTGGTCCTCACCGGACTTGAACTTTACATCCGGCCCCCATGGTCTCAGATACGTGAGTGTAATGGGCGGATCATACTTGCCATCCTTCATCGTCGCTTGCGAGCCGGCGCTCTCTGTATTTGTCGCCTGGTTCGGCTTGTCATTTCCCGAACCGCTAGTGCCACACCCGCTCAATACAGCGGATACGGTCAACACACACGCCAGCAACATGCCGCCCATCCGTCTTTTTTTCGTTACGTTCAACTGCATTTCCCCCAGTCCGTGTAATATGATTACAACAACAATCATAATGAATTCATCCTATAACTGCCCATACTAACATTGCAACATTTATTGCATTTATTTAGGATGTTGGATATTGAATATCTACCTTTAATTTGTGCAATCGCTTTAATTCCATGCGTATAGGAACACAAAAGCAGCCTCCAGGGGCTGCTTTTGCACGGCTTTGTACGGCTGCTCATGCCTAGGTCGTGTCTGAAAACCCGTCTTCGACCAGATCTGATCCGTTCAGAGTGTTCAGTTACGCCCTAGTTGCTCGTATATTTCACCCAATCGTATTCGGCATACAGCGGGTTCGCTCCGTTATAAGAGCCGAGCCAGCTATCCACGCCTACTCCATTCCAGATGTTCATCATAATGTGGCCTGGTGTCGTAGGAATATTCCTCGTTGCAGTATGCTTCAGCACCCCGTCAACATACCATTTGATATATCCTGGCTGCCAGTCAAAGGCATAGGTGTGGAAGCCCTGTGAGGCATCAAAGCCGAGATCAACGATCTTCTCATTGCCTCCTGCCCCATTGGTGAAGTAGTTGAATTGCACCTTGGTCGTATCCTTCCCGAGAAACTCAATATCAATCTCATCCCATTGCGTGCCATGGGAAGGGCCGGTGTAGGTGAAGAAGGAGGAGACAATGCCTGTATTTTTCGCTGGCTTCATCGACACCTCATAGAGCCCATATCCATACGTATTGTTGGAGCGGTATTCCCCGCAATCAAATTTATTGTAGGCGGAGCTCGTCAACCCGAGCTTCATGGTGCCATTGGAAAAGTTAACATTGTTTGCACGCCACGTACAATTAAACATGCCCCCATTCGAATAGCCGTTGGCCTTATGCCACGTGCCGGAATTAAAGTAAGTCAGTGGCTCCCAGAACACGTAAGCCGCAGATGCGCTCACAGCCAGCAGCAAGGAGAGCATACCGGTGGTTACCAGTGTTACCCATGTTTTCTTTTTCATGCTACACCTCCACATTTAATTAAGTGACCTGAAAGAGCTCCCGCGGTAAAACGCTTTCATTTCACTCTTCTATTGTAGCTATAAGAGAGGGGTTTCACTATAGCAATTTTAAAAGGAAGGATATTCAATTTTTAAGCAAAAACGACAATTCAGCACTTCTCTCAAAAAAAGATTGCAAAATGAACCGAGTGTCATTTATATTAAATGAATCGCAGTTCATTTTACATCAAAGGAGTAGATAGGATGTCACCCAAGCTATCGGATCATCAGAAGGAGCAGCGAAATGTGCAGATTCTTCAGGCAGCCAAGCGAGTGTTCGCAGAGAAGGGCTACGGAGCGGCAACGTTGAAGGACATCGTCGAGGAGGCCGGAATGAGCCGGGGCTGGATTTACCTGTATTACCAGACCAAGGAGGAAATCTTCGAAGCACTGCTTGATCTGCAAGATGAGCAGTATGAACAGTATCTTGAGGAGCTCATTCACTCCTCGTCATCGATATGGGAGGTCATAACCACCCTCTACTCACAGCAGCTTGAGGAGCTGCTTCACGACCCCCTTACCGGACTTCACCCCGCCTTCTACGAGTATTTCCTGGTTCGCTCACGGGACGAGGGGCGCCGTGCATTGCTGATGAAGCGCTATGAGACGGGAATCGCCCGATTCGCAGGGCTGCTGCAATTAGGGGTTGAGCGTGGAGAATTCACTACGACTAGGGATGTCATGGACATCTCCAGGCTCGCAGCCTCCTATCAGGAGGGCATCACGACGCATGCCATCACGGTCGGAGCGCACAACGCCAAGACCGCAATGCAGTTCGATGCGTTAACGGCATATCTGAACGTTCTGCTACGGCCGGTACTCGCACCTGCTTCTGTACAAGCATCTGCACCTGTACAAGCATCTGCACCTGTACAAGCATCCGCACCATTGCATACCCCCACAGATGAGGAGAGCACGAAATGAACGCATTGTTTCGCAATCCAACGTTTCGCAAGCTGTTCTTCGCCACCTTTACCTCACAGCTTGGAAGTGTAGTCGGCACGATGGCCTTCGCCTATTACATGGTCGATCGGTTCAGTGAACAGCCATCGTATGCAACGCTAGCGGAGCTGATGTACTCGCTGCCCACTCTGGTCGTATTCTGGCTTGTAGGTGTCATCGCCGACCGATTCGACCGCAAGCATATTGCCGCCTACAGCGACTGGATTCGCGCCTTTCTGACGCTGCTGCTGCTGCTTGTGATTCATTATGATCTGTTGTTCGTCTGCTTTCTTATCCTGTTTTTGCGCAGCGCGATCTCGAAGTTTTTTGGTCCGGCCGAGATGGGGCTGCTGCAGGGCAGTATTGGCTCCGAGCAATACGTGCAGGCCTCCGGGCTGAACCAGATCATCACGAGCATTTTTATGCTGTTTGGCATGAGCCTGGGGGCTACGGCCTATCATTTCATCGGCATTGAGGGAGCGCTCCTCATCGATATGTTCAGCTTCGTGTTATCCGGCCTGCTGCTCTCCTGGGCAGACTTCCCGGACCATGCCCGCACCCCGAATGGGAGGCACCGGGCTCGCGATCTCCGCTTCTCACTGGTGCTTGGCGACTTCTGGGAGGGGATTCGCTATATTGCCCACAATCGACTGCTGCTGGTGCTGATCAGCGGCTTCCTGTTCTTCGGCATCGTGAACGGCGTCTTCTCTGTCCTTCCGATCTTCGCTATGAAATATAAGCTCAGTCCTGACCAGTACGTCGTCCATTCCTCGCTCATTACGGTCTTTCTGGGTATCGGCTTTCTGGCAGGCAGCATCATGGGGCCGCTGCTCATCCGGCGCTTCACGCGAACGCCAATCCTGCTCATCGGTCTATTCCTGTCTAGCCTGCTTATCGCGGGGCTAGGCGCCGCAAGCCAGGTGGAGATTTACTTCACCCTGGTCCTTGTAGCAGGGATTGTGATCGCCCCGATTAATATTGCGCTGGGAAGCTGGCTGCCAGAGCTGGTGCCTCCACAGCAGATGGGACGAGTGAACTCGCTCATCGAGCCTGTCATGATGCTCGGCCACTCTATGGCGCTAGGCGCGATCGCGATCGCCTTCCCAGCATGGATTAGCGTTACCTGGCTTCACATTGCATTGGCGCTCTGTAACATGATGGTTAGCTTCTTATACTTGACCTTTCTCCCTCCGCTTGTCCGTGGTGCGGCGGGTTCCAAGGCCAAGCAGGCGGGTGCTGTGGAAGCAAGGCATTAGGGCAAGCGCCTGATGAAGATCGAAAGACCCTCTCTGCTCTACTAGGGCTTGGCTGGCCCAAGGAGCAAGGAGGGTCGTAAGACGCCGCGCCCGTTCGTGTGCGTGTGCTCGAGGTTCCTGACAGTCTGGTCTGCATATTCGGGGCTACGATTCGGCGATTCACTGTGCTGATTTGTGGAGCGTGATTCCATCCTCATCACAATCGATCTGTAGAAGGGCATTGTCCAATATCCAGGCATCCGTGCGCTCAACAAAGAAGCGAATGCCTGCAATGGAATGCTCCCACACGGGGTCGATCGGGATCGCGTGAGCATTTAAGCCCACGGTGAAGGCGTCGGGCGCCCCTCCGGCATATTTGCCGTAGATTCTGACCTGCCCACTCTCCAGATCCCAGTCCCGCTTGAAGGAATGAATCGCTTTATCTGAGACGACCAATGATTTCATTGCCAACCCTCCTCCCTTGTTTCTCAATCTAGGTCGTGTCTGAACACTTTGAACGGGTGTTCAGACACGACCTAATCACACTTCTTCACTTCGCCGCGATAGCCGGCTATGCGGAAGCTGGCTCCGCATCCACAGGACACCTTCGCATTGGGATTATTCATGACGAAGCCGCCTGTCATCCCCATATCCGCATAATCGATCACTAGCCCTTCCACAAACCGGACTCGATCCTCATGCACACGGATGCTGAATTCACCTTGATCTAGTATGATGTCTTCCGTATTTAGCTGCTCATCCACCGTCAGCGAGTAGGATAATCCGCTGCAGCCCCCTTCATCGATGCCTACTCTCAAGAACGCTCCGGGCAGGTCAGCCCCCTCGATAATCTCTGTTATTTTCCTTGCTGCTGCTTCGGTAACCTGAATCATAGCTCATCCCTCCATTTTACAGTGCGTATAGGCAAGACGATCCTCGCATCGGCTTACTTATTAAACATTTCACTTTATAAAGTAAGGGTACTCTCCGATTCTAACTTTGTCAACATTATTGTTGAAAAAGTGATTTATCCGCATAGCGCAGCATCATTTCCCGCAGCTTGCCTGCCATCTGCTCCCGCACCTGCTGAGGCTGGAGCACATGAGCATCCGTACCCAGACTGAGAAAAAAATGAACGGCCCATGATGTATAGGACAGGCTCATGTTGGTACGAATCTTCCCTGAACCATCTTCATAACGTTCCATCGCTGGCGCGAGCCATAGGTCGGACTGGCATCGTCTTACACCCTCTGGCGTCAAGTCAACCTCAAGTACGAGCGGCTTGTCATCCTCGTCACGAGCTATCCATGTCTGAATACTCTCCTCCGCTATATCTAGCCTGCCACTCTGATCCACTTCAAGCTCTAGCTCCACTACCCGGTCAACCCGGAATACCCGATAATCCTCCGCAAGGAAGCAGTAGGCCTGACAATACCATAATCCATTGCTTGTGTAGATGCCCAGTGGCTGAATCAAACGCTCGCGACTCGTTCCCCCTTCATAGCTTATCCTTATCAAGCGCTGCTCCAATGCCGCTTCCAGCATCTCCCGCAAAAAGGGCACCTCAAGCTCATGCGGCGGAACCCAGAACGAGAGTCTATGCTGCATTCGCTCGATCTTCCCCTTCAGCTCACTGGGCAAATAATGAATGAACTTGCGCAATGCGCCGTCCACTTCATTCTCAAAGGGCAGCGACTTGTAATTTCTCAACGATTGGCAAGCAAAAAACAAAGCCAAGGCCTCATGCTCTGTGAAGCTGATAGGCGGCAGCACCCTCTCCCGCAGCACTCGATACCCGCCCTTCGCTCCTACCTCGGAGTATAGCGGAACACCAAGCTCGCTTATTTCCGACAGATCACGTATCATCGTCCGCCGGGATACCCCGCATTCGTCGGCCAGCTCCTGGATCGTAAATCTCCTGCGTTCATTCACCAACATGATTAAGTGGACGAGTCGTTGTGCTTTGTGCATAAGCGCTCCCTTGTTAGATATTTTCTGAATCATGCCACTCTTTGTCACTATTATCCCTTATGCTTGTTGTCGAGGTCAATCTTGATGACTTATACCACACATTACATTTGGGAGGAACAAGGGATGAATAACGTAACATTGATCGGTCTGGGTGCCATGGGAGGCGCCATCGCGCACAGCTTGCTAGAGCGGGGATACGCCGTAACGGTATGGAATCGCTCCGTCGAGAAGGCTGAACCGTTGGTTAGCAAAGGAGCTATATTGGCTCCAACCGCCTCCGCCGCGATTCACGCCAGCAGCGTCTCAATCATCTGTGTATCGGATTATGAAAGCTCGTATGAGATACTCGCTACGCCGGAAGTGGAGAGCCGTCTGCAGGATCGCACCCTGCTTCAGCTCACGACGGGAAGTCCAGAGCAGGCGCGGAATCAAGAAGCATGGGCTCGCTCCCACGGAGCCAGCTATATCGATGGAGCCATCGCCGCATCACCAGGCCAGATCGGCAGCCCGGAAGCAACGATATTCACCTCAGGCGCTCGGCATGCCTTCGATGCCTGCCGACCGATCCTTCATGCTCTGGCCGGCAATGTGCCCTATTACGGGGAGCAGGTTAGTGCTGCGGCTTCCGTAGATCTGGCGTTTCTCTCCTACCTGTTCGGCTCCTATATCGGCTTCTTTCATGCCGCTCGCATCCTCGAGTCGGATGGCCTTCGCGTGGATGACTTCGGCTCCATGATGGCCCAAGTCTCCCCTATGATGGGCGCCGTGCTGCAATACGAGAGTGAGATCATTCAGCATTCCAACTACGACAGCCCACAAAGCTCGATCGAAATGTCGATGGTGACGGTTAATCTGCTCATGGAGCAGGCGCGGGAACAGGGGATGAACAACCAGTTCCCTGCATTCCTTCAGGACCTGTTCCATCAAGCCCTTCAGGCAGGCCTCGGCAAGCAGGATGTGGCCGCACTTGTGAAGGTGTGCGCTAGCACCTGCTGCCGGAACAGAAGATACCTGTCAAAAAACTGTCCGACCAGCGAGTTTTAAGTAGGACTGCCGCAACTGGAACAGCCCAAGAATGCTATAACAACATTCCTGGGCGGTTCCTTCAAGCTATCCTTCCATCTTATATCTCACACGCCGCCTTGAGGAATGCCTTCCTGACTTCTTCCACATCAATCGTGTAGCTGCATCTGAAGGAGAATATAAACCCGTCCTCATAAGACGCTGCAATACAGTTAAACAACGATTGGAGCGGCAGCGGATTCGGCTGCTGCACGACGGTATCGTCGTAGTTGTCCTGCACCGCCCCCTTCACACGATTGCCCATATAATTAAACATGAACATGTCCAGATGCTCAAACTGCTCCCCGAACTGAACATACCGCTTGACCCCAGACCAGTCATATCGACAAGTCGGATCAATGAGCAGATGCATGAAATTAAGGTTGCGCTCCTTCAACAGCTCCAGCCGAGCATTGGCAGAGCGCATAATCTGATCCGGCTGCCACCCTGCGTCCATAAAGAGCGGTACAAAATCAATACATTCTCCAACGGTATTATAGTACGTGTATTGTTCATATCTCCGCCCATCGTATAAGAACAGCAACGGAAAATGCTCCATCCCCAGGTAGGTCTGCAGTCCCTTCGTATAGATTGATAGCGCATGACCCATAGATTGCTCCCTGGTCGGAAGCGCCACGCTGAACGAGAGCGATTCATCACTCGTCCGATGTGCCAGCCGCTGCAGGGCATCCTGCTTGCTCCGGTGAAAGGCTCCCAGCTCATAGGTTGATATTAATTCCTGCTCGCTAATACGCTGCGGGCCTCGCTGTACCTGCCTCACATAGTCAGCAAAGGGCTTCACCTCTTCAGAAGGCCGGGCTTGGTGAAGCAGCAGATGTCTGTAGCAGGAGATCAGTTGCCGCTCGACGATCTCGGTGGTCACCCGGTCACAGATCGCATGATGCAGCATTCCGATCACCACATGCTCGCGCAGGTTCCGCTTGATGACAAACATCTGATGCAAGATGCGCTCAGGATGGTAACGCGTATGTTGAAGAACATCCTGCAGCATGCCCATAAATAGACCGTAGGAGCCGGACTCCGATACATCGATCAGACAAAGCCTCGGCATAGAGGCGGCAGGGAAGGCGTACTCCCGCCAATTCAGGCATACCTCCCCTTGGACAGCAACGCTTCTCAACAGCCCTTGCTGCTCCACTAGCCGCGCATAGGACTGGTCGAGCAGCTCGACATCCACATACTCATCCAGCTTGAAGGATACGATGGAGGGCTGCGTATGGAAGCGGATCTGCATCTGCTGGATCGCCCCAAGCGGATATTCCTGCGTCACCTCTCCTGATCGAATCTGCCGGTCGACTTGTTCATAGTCTGCCTCTAGCCGCGCGCGAATCGCATTGACCTCTTCTGCATCGACCTCCTCCACACCTAGATGCCGGCACAAGGCATCCTCATCCATCGTTTCACCCGGATCAGCCTCGAATTGCCGTTGCAGCGACACGATATAGTGAGGCAGGAGATGCTTGGCCACCCTCCCTCTCATCATCTGAACGAGACGATCCACGCGATCGCGCTCCACATCATCACTGTACAGGACATGCCAATGATTCGTCTCTCCGAATACATCACGGACCGGATAGGAGGATAGCTCGTACTTGCCCTTCGTTTCCCGCCGCAGCCAGGACAGGAGCATTTCCTTCGATTCTATGAGCCCCGCCTCTTCCTCCTGCTGCACGGATTGAAGATGAGCAGCAAGCGCCCGAATCGACTGATAGTGATAAATCTCGGATAAGGTCACCGGACAGCCTGCCCGTTTCATCCTCGACATTAGTGTCAACGCCTTGAGAGAGTGACCGCCAAGGTCCAAGAACCTGTCCAGAACACTCAGGCTGGGGACAGCCAATACCTCCTGCCATATGTTCACCAGCCTGGCCTCCAGCTCCGTCGCGGGCGTATCTGGCTCTGCCGCGGTCTGCCAGCTCTCCTCTGGTAATGGCAGCGCCTCGCGATCCACCTTGCCATTAATCGTCAGGGGGAGCTTCTCCAGTTGCACAAGATAAGAGGGCATCATATAAGCGGGCATCTGATGCTCCAGTGCAGCCCGCAGCTGGCTAGCTGTCAATTCGCGATCCGCCACGTAGTAGGCGCATAGCTGCTTCTCTCCGCGCTCCTCCCTGACAAGCGCTACCGCCTCTCGCACACTCTCCACTGCCGCAAGCTGCGCCTCAATCTCCTCCAGCTCGATTCGATAGCCGTTCATTTTCACTTGCCTGTCGATTCGCCCCTTGAATTCCAGCGTACCATCTGTCCGCCAACGCCCCCAGTCTCCTGTCCTGTAGCAGCGCTCTCCTGAGCGGAACGGACTCGCAATAAACCGCTCGGCAGTCAGCTTCGGCTGATTCAAGTACCCGCGCGCTACTCCTTCTCCGCCAAGGAGCAATTCACCCCATCCCCCGGCATGGACAATGTTCATTCCTGGGTCAACCACATACACCGCTGAACCGTTGATCGGACGCCCGATCGGAATGGAGCCGCTCTGCTCGCCTTCGATCCGATAGGCAGTCGAGAATGTTGTATTCTCTGTCGGGCCATATACGCTCATCAGCTCCAGGTCAGGAAGATTGCGTAGCACGCGATTGATCAGCTTGACCGATAGCGTCTCTCCCCCGACTAGCAGCGTCTTCAAGCCACTGAACAGCCTGCTGTCCTGCTGGGTCAATTGATTGTAGAGCGGTGTCGTAAGGAACATCGTTGTAATGCCGTAAGCGTCGATCGTCTCCTTCAACTGCTCCGGGTTCAATAGAGCCTCGTGGTTCACCAGACATAGCCGCCCACCATTGAGCAGCGCTCCCCATATCTCGAAGGTGGAGGCATCGAACACGACAGCTCCTGTCTGTAATATGCGCGTCGTTTCATCCAGGGCAATATAGTTACAATTTTTCACCAGCCCAATCACATTCCGGTGCTCAACCATCACACCCTTAGGCATGCCGGTCGAGCCTGAGGTATAGATGACATAGGCCAAATCATGCGTACCCGCGACTGACTCTAGATTCGAACCATCCCTGTGGTAGACCCGGCTGTCATTCAGATTCAGCGTATTCCCGAGGAAGGCCGGGTACCCCAGATGATCCTGGGTGAGCAATAGCTTCGCTCCGGAATCCTCCAGCATATAGTGGATGCGAGCCTCGGGATAGCCAGGATCAATCGGCATGTATGCCCCCCCGGCCTTCAGGATCGCCAGGAGGCCCACGATCATAGCCAGCGAACGGTCTGCCATAATGCCGACCGGTTGATCCGGCTGGACGCCCTCCGCCCGGAGAGTCCGCGCCAGCTTGTTAGCGCGCTCATTCAGCTCGCCATAGGTCAACTGCTGTTCCCCGAGCACGACGGCCAGATGACCTGATCGGCGTTCCACCTGCTCCTCGAACAGGTGACAGATGGATGAGTTCCGCTGCTGGATGCCAAGCGGATTCGACACATGAGCATTGATCTCCATTAGGAAGACCTCCAGTACAACAGCTCCGCTGATGGAATATCTTGCAGCGCGGGCAGGAATGGCTTGTCGTTGTCCACATACAGCTCCGTATCGAGATAGTACAGCTTCTTATGCTCCAGACACTGCTGGATGTACGACTCATTCACGATGCTCTTGTCCTTGACATTAGCAGCGAACGCCTGGAGCTTGGGGAGCGCGGTCTGTTGATAGTCGAGCCATGAATGGTGGAACCCGGCTGGCTCCTCCAGACAATAGATGTCGTGATAAAGCCCCTCCGCAATTCCCTTCTTCCTGAGATAGTCCCCCGAGAAGGGCATGCTGCGGAAGAATCGTCCGGTCATCGCAAACACCCGATAGCTCCAATGCGGCGCACCGTGATTGGAACGGCAGAACAGATTCAGATAAAAGACAGAATAGTGCATTTTAATCGTAATAATCTGACGCCGCTTCACCTCCGAGACGATCCGGTCTGCCATCCGGCTGTCGATGATCTCATCGAAATCCGCCAAAATAATGACATCGTCATCCTCAATCTGCTCGCGCAAAATCTCCGAGCACCGGCTCCGCTGGTACGCCTCGTTATAAAATGCGCTGTTGTAGCTCAGCAAGCGCCAGTACCAGCGATCAAAGTTCGCCGCCTGGCATGTCTCCCGGTTGAAATACAAGGCATGCCGTTCCGGCTGGCGAAACACAGGGTCGGCATGAAGCGTATGGTACACCACCTTCGAACCGACATTCGCCGGGTCGAAGTTCCACGGCTTGTCCGCATAGCTGTAGGTTTTATTCGCTTCCATGACATGCAGCTCGTCGATCCACCTTGCATTCTCCCTCAATTTGATCTCCGCCACCCGATTCTCGTTGAAGAACGGGCAATATTCATAGATTTTCATGCTCGAAGCTCCCTTCTCTTATCGTTGTGAGTGAATGAACCTTGAGGCATGGATGCACTGGCGCAAATGTGCCGCGTATCGGCGCATCAGCTCTGCCGCCGTTGCCTCCCCGTAGTGCAGCGTGCTGTAATAACAGGTCAGGCTCAGGCTGTCCCTCCTCAAGCAAACCGTCATATTCAACCAATAGGCTGAAGGATTATCGGGCGCATTGGTATGGCCATAAGGCAAGCTTAACGGCTCATGGAAGTCATCGGCTTGCCACGCGATTTCCTCGGATTGATAATGGAACAGCATGCGGCTGCTATCGGCGAGCGGCTCCGCCTCCGGGTGAAGCTGCGGTACGATATACCGCAAGGCCAGGTAGTCCATTCCACCATGCGGAATCTGTTGCAGCATCGCTCTGACCTGCTCCAGCACCGCCGCCTCGTCACCTGCAAGCTCCCGCTCTCCGATGCGGAGGCGCACCGGGTATGCACCTGCGAAAAATCCGACTGTGCGGAATAACGATAGCTTCGGCAGGAAGGATTCGCGCTGGTAGGACATCAGATGCAGCAGCAGATCCGATTGCCCTGTCAGGTCATAGCAGGTCTGTGCCCATACCGCGAGCAGCACCCCAAGAGGACTCGTCTGCTGTTCAGCCGCATATTCCTTTAAGGCTCTGACTTGCTCGCTGCCCTCCAGCAGCTCCACGGTGATCGTGGCCATCTGACTGTGAAGAGGCCATGCCTCCGTATCCCGGTCGGTTCGCAGCAGTTCTCCGCCCGCAACGACCTCTCTCCAGTAGGCCTCCACATCGCCTGGAATGCCACTAGCTGCATAGTGCGTCAGCGCCTCGCACCAATCGCGGTAGCTGCTGCCTGCATCTGCTTCCCCAAGATGTGCTGCCTCATGCTGTGCTCCCTCATGCTCCCGTCCCGATCCATTGAATAGTGCCAGATCCTCCAGAATAATCTTCAATGACATGCCGTCACAGATCGAATGATGGAACAGGAGCAGCAATACTTGTCCGCATCCACTCCCGTAATGGTCAAACAATACCGCTCTCCACAATGGACCGCTCTCCAGGTTGAGCTCTTGCTGAAGACGGACACAGCAATTGGAGATCACTGTATCATGAGAAGTCTCCTCCCGCAGATCGATGCAGGTCAACAACTGATCGCTGTCAAGCTCCTGTTCGTATTGGTACCACTCCCCCTGCTCCGAGCGGGCGAAGGTCAGCCGCAAGGCCGCATGTCGCTGCACCAGAAGCTGCAAGGCCCGGCTCAGCTCTTCGCGGGTCATGGGTCGCTTGAGCAGTCCCATGTAAGGGAAATTGAACAGGTTGCGCTCCTTCAAGTCTCGGGTGAAGAACCGTCTTTGCACGGCCGATAGCGGGAATCCATCATGGGGGTACGTCCTCAGCTCCGATGACCCTCGTTGGGCATCTGTAACGATAACGCCGGCGCCCGGCGACTCTGCTGGCGCCTCGCTCAAGGAGCGAGCCAGCCGTTCGATTGTCTGCTCCCGCATAATCTGATTGACCGTCACCGCATGCCCGTTCTTGTGCAGCATGCTGACGATACGCAGCGCATGGAGCGAATGCCCGCCAAGCGCATAAAATTCCTCATCCTTGCGTATGGAAGCAAGCTTCAATACATGGCGCAAGATCAGCTCCAGCTCTTGCTCCAGGTCTGTCATGACTTCAGGAGCAGGATCAGCTCCGTCGCGGAGTTGTTGCGCCTCCGGCAGCGGAAGCTGCCTCCGATCTACCTTGCCATTGACCGTCAGCGGGAAGGAAGCCAGCTCCACATACCGGTAAGGCAGCATATAGGCCGGGAGATGTCTGGCCATATAGGCCGAGATGGCATCCCCCTGCTCCTTCGCTTCAGATGTATAGTAGGCAATCAAGCGAAGCTCTCCCAGCATCTCTCGGGCGAGTACAACCCCTTGCTTGACTGCAGGCGAGTTGTTAAGCCGGTACTCGATCTCCCCAAGCTCGATCCGATTGCCCCGAAGCTTCAACTGGCCATCTCTCCGCCCGATATATTCGATATTACCGTCCGCCAGCCATCTACCGCGGTCGCCTGTCCGGTACAGAACCAGGTTCCTCCCCTTATCCCGATCCTCAGCAGAGGCATACTTGTTCGGAACAAATACCTCGCGCGTCAGCTCCTCCTGTCTCCAGTAGCCGCGTGCGACGCCATCTCCTCCTACGCAGATTTCACCGACAGCGCCGATAGGCAGAGCATCCCCCTTGGCATTTAGAATATAGCAGGTCGTATTGCTGATCGGTCTGCCGATCGGGATATGACGCTCTGCAGGGAGCTCGAACCCGCGATGCTCATTGCCACGCTGCTCCATCTCGGGATGCTCACTGCCTTGTTGCTCCTTGCCTTGGGCCCCATTGTCAGGATACTCAAGCAGATAGCTGGTCGAGAAGGTCGTGTTCTCCGTCGGGCCATAGACATGCAGAATGCGCAGCGCAGGGTGTGCGAGACGCAGACGCCAGATCAGCTTGACCGATAGCGTCTCTCCGCCTACGAGCAGCGAGCGAAGCCCGGCAAACATCGTGACATCCTCCTCAATCCACTGATGGCATAAGGCCGTGCTGAGCCATAACGTGTTGATGTCCCATGTCCTCATCCGCTGCTTCAACAGAAGGAGATTCAATAGATCATCCTTGGATACGACAAACAAGCGCCCCCCGTTCAGCAGCGTGCCCCATATCTCGAAGGTTGAAGCGTCAAATACGGGCGAACCGGTATAGAGCAGCCTCATATGCTCGGCAAACGGGTAATAGTTCGTATTCTTCACCAGACGGATAATGCTGCGATGCTCCACCATCACCCCCTTCGGTCTGCCTGTTGAACCTGACGTGTACATCAGGTAGGCCAGATCAGCGGCAGTCGCTCGTGCAGCGCTGTTGTCCTCGTGCTCTTGCTCCACAGGAGCGTCAACGGCGAAAGCCTCCGCATAGATCAGCTTCAAGCGATGACCTTGTCCCGCCTCGATCACACGTTCCGTCTCGCTGCGCAGAGTGATGATCGTCTCCAGCCCCGCATCCCGGATCAGATCACGAGTACGTTCTATCGGGACATCGGGGTCTATCGGCACATAAGCACAGCCGGACTTCAGGATACCGAGAATGGCAACGATAAATTCGAGAGAACGCGGCAGATAGACACCAACATATTGACCGTGATCCACTCCCGCCTCCACAAGGAGGCGTGCCGCATGCCGGGATAATCGGCTCAAGCTCTCATACGTGAGCGTCTGATCATAAGCGATGACGGCAGGCTGGTTCGAGCGTAGCTGAGCCTGCTCCTCGAACAGCTCGGCTACGGAGCTCTCCCGCGGATATTCGGTGAAGGTACGGTTCCAATCGTAGACGATACGCCTGTGGTCGTCCTCGGACAGTAGCGAGATGTCGCAGACCGCGCCATCAGGATGCTCGACCGCAGCATACAGCACGTGATGCAGATAGGCTGTCAGCCTGCGAACCGCGTCTTGCTCCATTCGCTCTGCATCATAGATCAGCTTGATCGTTACTTGCTCTCCATCGCTGGCAATGGTGATTGTGAGCGGATAATTCGTTTTCTCACTCTCCTCCATCCCCATCATGTGAAGCTCACCTGCAGGCTGGCGATAGTCGTTCACATAATTCTCGAAGGCTACGATACTGTGAAACAGCGTGGAGCTCTGCAGGGCACTCCAGCTCTTCAATTCCGTCAGATTCACATAGCAGTAATCGTTCAGCTTGTGAATCGTATGATGAAGCTCCTGGACATAGCGAGTGACAGAGAGCTCAGTGTCCCACTTCATAACCAGCGGGAGCGTGTTAATGAGCAGTCCGGTGATCCGATCCGCTGCAGGCAGGTCCGAGCCACGACCGGACACAACCATGCCGAATACCGTCACCTCCACATCATGAAGCACCTGCAGCACCTTTCCCCAGGCGAACTGCACCAATGTATTGAGCGTTATTTGCGCTTGACGCACATACGCCGCGATGCGTCCGGTAAAATCTGCGTCCAGTTGCAGCGTCTCCACCTGCTGTGTGCGGATCGGCTGGTGCGCATCGAAGCTCTGGCCGCTGCTGTCCATGGGCAGCGGTGTCGGCTCGGTGAGCTCGGCCAGGTAGGTTCGCCAGAACTCTTCGGCCTCTGTTCGATCCTTCGAGATCAGCCACCGTATATAGGGCTCGAAGGAGAGGGAGGGATTACGCTGAGGCGCTATCGCTTGCTCGGAGCAGGCATACAGGTCATGAACACGGTTCAGCAGCAGCGGAAGGCTCCATCCGTCTAGCACGATATGATGGTAGCTCCAGACCACCGTCCACTCCTCCGCACTATTCCGCTGGAGCGCAAGGCGGTGCGCAGGCTGCCGCAGATCGAAGCGGCGAGCACGATCCTGCGTCATCCACCGCTCGTAGCAGGCATGCTGCTGCTCCTGCGTGAGCGAGCTGATGTCCTCCACTGTCCAGCTTAGCTTGGCGTGCTGAACGATGCACTGAACCGGCTCATCCAGCCCTTCCCAGACAAAGCAAGTACGCAAGCAATCATTCTCATCCATGACGCGCTGCCACGCTTCCAGGTAACGATCGGCATCGAGCTGCCCCTTGTATTTCCAACTGCATTGCACGACATATTGGTCAGAGGACACATGATCGAGATAATGGAACAAGAGCCCTTGCTGCATCGGACTTAACGGCAGCACCTGATTCAGACCATGGAGCCCGTGATTGTGTACGATCTGAGCCAGCGATTGTTGATTCAGCGACACGAACGGGAAATCGCTTGGCGTATACCCTGCCATCTCTTGGCTCGCACAGTGCTCAGTGACCAGCAGCAGATATGAGATGAAGCTTTCGGTCAGGCGGGCAATCGTCGCTTCCTCGTAATGGCGCTTAGCATATTTCACATACAGATTCAGCTTGCCCTGAATGATGGAGCAGTTCAGCTCCAACAGACTGGTGCCGTGATTTTCGGGAGAGCTATGATCCTGTGCGGCATCCCTTGTGAAGCGGAGCCACTGGCCAGCTTCCTCATCTCCCCCTGATTCCGCAGAATCGAACTGACCGAGATAGTTGAATAACGCCTGCGGCTCGGCACCTGTCAGCGAGGCTCGCACCTGCTCCGAGGAATGGCAATACCGCAGAGCACCGTAAGAGATGCCATGGTCAGGGATTCGGCGTAGCTGCTCCTTGACGGATCGGATCATATTGCCTAACGAACGGTCTGTCGGCATCTGGATACAGACAGGAAACATCGACGTAAACCAGCCCACCGTTCTCGTGATGTCCCGATCCGATACACAGTGCTCCCGTCCATGCCCCTCCAGCCGAAAGGCAACCGTATCCAGCCCCGACCAGGCGGACAGCATGAGCGTCCATGCTGTAAGCAGCAGGTCGTTGATTCGGGTATGGTAAGCATGAGCGCACTGATGCAGCAGACGGTGGGTATCGCTTGCGGACAGCGTTGCCACGAGCTCCGCCGATTCCGAGCAACTGCTGCGGCCTGCCCTATAATCGACCGGCAACGAGAAGGCGTCCGCTTGCCTCAGCACCTCCATCCAGTACGCCACATGGCGGGTCGTTGCTTCCCTGGATGCATACTCCATGATGGCTGCCTGCCACTGCTTGAAGGAGCCTGGAACCGGAGGCAGCCCGGCGCCATAATAGAGCTGAGCCAGGTCTTGCAGCAGGATGCGCCAGGACACCCCGTCGATGACGAGATGATGAACCGTCAGAAACAGACGGAGCCGACCGTCAGGATGTCCCTCGATTCTTCCGACACGTATCATCGTACCCGACTCGTAGTCCAGCTCCCTGTGCCACCGTGCGCAGATGGCGGCAATCTCCGTATCCGCTTCCTCAGCCTCGCGAATCGTGTAGGAGGCTACCTCCACACTGACATCTCTCCGGTATCGCTGCACATACGTATCCCCGCTTCGCAGGAATTGTATCGCCAGCTCCGGGTGCCACCGGATCAACTGATTAACAGCAAACTCCAGTCTTGCAGCGTCACAATGGCTGAGCACCAGCATATGGGACTGATTGAAATAATGCGGCTCCTCAAGCCGCTGCTCGAAGAACCAATGCTGGATCGGCGTCAGCCCGAATTCGCCCTCCCGATCATCATCCTGCTCCTTCGGCTCATGATCGCTCTGCCAGACGGCTACAGCCGCTAGCTTCCTGACGCTCGGATGCTCCGCCAGGTGTCTGGGGGTGATGAGGATACCCTGCTCTCTCGCCATAGACACCAACTGAATAGCAAGGATCGAATCTCCCCCGACCGCATAAAAGTGTTCGCGGACGCCGATATTTTGCCGTTTAAGCAACTGCCGCCAAACCTCCAGCAGCCGCTGCTCCAGCTCGTCTGCTCCCTCTTCGATCTCCGTCTGCGCTGCCATTTCCTCCATCGCCATCGGATGCGGAAGCGCGAGCCGGTCTATTTTGCCGCTGGTATTCAAGGGGAAAGCCTCAAGCCGGCAAAAGGAAGCAGGAACCATATAAGCTGGCAGGACGGTGGTCAGATGCTGGATCAATGCGCTCTCCTTGAGCTCGGCAACGGATGTGTAGTAAGCCGCAAGCTTCTGATGCTGTCCGTCGTGCCACGCCATGACCAGGCATTGCCCGATTCCCGGATAGCTCCGAAGCTGATTCTCGATCTCTCCAAGCTCTATGCGATAGCCTCGGATCTTGACCTGATCATCACTGCGACCCAGATAGATGAGCTCCCCGTCCGCCGTCCATCTCACGATGTCCCCGGTTCTGTAAAGCCTCTGACTCCGGGGAACAAGACCGTCCCCCATCACAAGCTCCTTGTGTACGAAGCGCTCCTTCGTCAGCTCTTCCCGGTTCAAGTAGCCTCGGGCCAGCCCGATGCCGCCCACCCATAATTCACCGGGAACGCCGACCGGAACAGGATTCCCGGCAGGATTCAGTACGAACAGATGTCGGTTGGATACAGGCCTGCCGATTGTCACCTCTACGCCTGGCTTGCAAGTCGCAACCGCACTAATAATGGTCGCTTCCGTCGGGCCATATGCATTCATGAACAACCGCTCCCGGCCCCACGCCATCACAAGATCAGGCGAGCAAGCCTCTCCTCCTGAGATGATCAGTCGCAGGGCAGGTAAATCCCGCTTGGTCATCGTCTTGATGATGGAGGGCAGCAAAAACGTAACATGGATATTTTTGTGCGCCAGTATTTCCGTCATATCGGCATAAGGCGGAAGCTCGTCATCCGCCAGCGCCACGACTGTTGCACCGCTCGCTAACGTTCCGAGCCACTCAAAAACCGAGGCGTCGAAGCTCATCGAAGCAAATTGCGTCATCCTTGTATTCGGAGTCAGACTAAGCCCGTCAATCAAATAGGGTATTAATGCAACAAGCCCCTGATGTTCAATCAACACTCCCTTTGGCTTCCCTGTGGAGCCGGACGTATAGATGACATAGGCCAGATCGCTTGGCTGAACCTGAACGCCCACATTCTCATCTAATCCTCCATACTGTGCAAGACACTCGTCAACACATATTATCTGCGACTGCGCCTGTCCGATCTGATGGATCATCGGCAGCAGCATCGCTGCTAATCGACGAGTGGTCAGAATTACTTGCGATTGTGCATCCTCCAGAATGAACCGAATCCGTTCCTCAGGGTAGGCGGGGTCCACTGGCAGATAAGCGCCCCCGGCCTTCATCACGCCGAGTATGGCGGGCAGCACATCTGCGCTTCGGTCCATAACCAGGGTTACCGGGATTGCTTGCAGTTGCTCCAGCCCCCCAACCGCCAGGAGCGTATCCCTGATTATACGGGCAACACGGTTCGCCCTACGGTTCAGCTCCGCGTAACTAAGCTTCTGCTCACGGAACTCCAAGGCGATGGCCTCCGGCGTATGGGCCGCCTGTTCCTCGATGAATTGATGAACGGTCTTGTGCCTGGCGTAGGCCTTGTCCGTCTCCAGCCATCTCAGGAGCTGCTCACCTTCACTTGCCGTCAGGAACGGATGCGACAGCACTGGCTTCTCCGGGTCGCGTACTATACCGCTCAACAGAACTCGGAATTGTCCCCCGAGCGCAGCGATCTGCGCTTCATCGACATTTCTTCGATCATACAGAATCGTATACCCCAGCTCGCCCTGGCGGTACTCATACACGAATTGGATCATCGGCTGGCTCAGCTCGCCCCCGGCGAGGCTGCTGAATGGACTCCAGCGCGCTTGTACGAGACCAGCAAGGCAGCCTCCCTCTGACAGCATCGCGTCGATCGCCTCTGTTGTGTCTATCTTGCTCATCGTGCT
Source organism: Paenibacillus sp. J5 (assembly GCF_054955055.1). NCBI lineage: Bacteria > Bacillati > Bacillota > Bacilli > Caryophanales > Paenibacillaceae > Paenibacillus > Paenibacillus sp. J5. The sequence goes on from NZ_JBUEDD010000008.1 coordinate 160,433, forward strand.
TAGTGTGTCTAGCGTGTCTAGCGTGTCTACGGAACATGCTTCAGCACTATTTCTATCATCCATCTGCGTCTTCACTCGATGAACCAACTCATAGCACTGATCTTCACGGTGTATGGATAGTAGAATCGGATCATGCTGAGTACAGGCCGCCTCTGCTACATTTGGTAACATACAATGCCAGACGGCTATCTCATCATCATGAACATAATGAGCATGCAGGACAGACCACACCGTCGTCAGAAATGAAGCCATACACAGCTCATGTTGGCGGATAAGTGCTGTTATAGCCGAGACCATGCTTGCCTCCAAGCGAAAGCTCAATTCGGCACGCTCACTCTGACATTGATCTGGTTCCTCATTCATGGACGATGGCGGCAAGCCTCTCCTACTAACTTCGACAGCTTCAGACAGACCATGCCGAGTGTTTTTTGCAGGTACAGTCACTATTCAACCCCCTTCTATTGATATGAAAAAAATAAGTATTAATGAAAATTATACCATTACAGAGAACATAATCCTATCAGAACTTTCGTTCGAACACTGCTTATTCCATATACGATCTAAGATATTGAGAGAGCAAGCTATGATGTGAGGCGAAGCTATCCTCATCCAATACCAACCGCGCTTCGTAAATCTAACTTGAATATGTAACTCTAAGGTGATAATATGAGTAGCATAGGTTACATATTGAAGGAGGGGATGAAGTTGGCATCTGAAGTTACACAGTTGGAGAAGAACAGGGGACAATTCATCAAAAGAAGTCTGATCGGTTTTGCAGTATGGCAGCTAGCCTATTTGTTCCACTATCTGCATGTATTCACCCTTGAGTTCATCACCATCATCGTGACCACGATTTCACTTATTGGTGCGATAGTATGGGCATATTACCTTGTAAAGATTGTCCTGTTATCTGTTCGCATGCAAAAGCAGCGTCAACTGGCCATGTCATTGAACAATGAGTACTATCAATTGCTCCGATTGAAGAGCTTTGCAGCAGGCTTTTGGATATTGCTCGTGGCGATCGGAGTTTCCCTTGTACTCGGCTTATACGTTGAATTGAATCCCCGGCTTGTGCTGCATGTATTGCTCGTCATTGGGGTCATCGGCGCGCTAGCCGGATACTTGATTGTGGACAAGGATGAGGTTCTCGACGATGAGTGAGGAACTTCTGGAGAATACAATCAAGGTGCAGCGAGCCAGGCTGAAGCTGACGCAGGAACAGCTCGCAGAATTGATCGGGGTGACCCGCAAGACGGTGAACACGATTGAGAATGGCAAGTTCATACCAAGTACAGTACTAGCCATTAAGATGGCAAAGGTTTTAGGAGTTTCGGTCGAGGAATTATTTATTCTGAAGTAACATAGGACGGGATGCCGCTTGCGGCATCCCGTCCTGCTGTCATCCACATCGGGGCATCTCGTATGGAGTCAAAAAAGCAGCCCTCCGGCTGCTTCAATTGTTGGATTTACTGAGCTACATGCCACTCATTCGTTCTTGCTGGTGAATACGTCCAGATCCTGATCCGCCTTCGATTGATTGCATTCATTGCAGGCACAGACAATGTTAAGCGGTGTGGTATGTCCGCCCTTGGCGCGGGGAACCAGGTGGTCGATCGTATCGCCATATTGACCGCAGAAGTAGCAGGTGTAAGCATCACGCTCCAGAATCAGCCGCCGGAACTCCTTGTTCGCATAGATTCTCCTGATCGTATGGGGATTGACCATGACCGCGGCACGCTCTCGGACAAGAATTGCAGCCAGCTCCAGCTCGATCTCCTGATACCAACTGCGACCGTTATCCGTCTTGCCGCGCATGCGAATAAAACCGCCGCGAGTTGGTCTAAGGCCAGACGCATCCGCCTCCTTGTGCTCCGCTAATGGCGGAAGCGCCTGGCTGTGCTGTCCAGCTCTGCGCACGCTGCGTGTCGCTAGCGGCTGCTGTGGCTTGGCCTTGTCGGATGGGGTGGCTCGCTTGCTTCTCCGCTTCCGTTTCCGCTTGCGCTTGCGCTGAGGCTCAGATACGGCTGTACCGCCCTGCTCTAAGCTTGATACGGAGAGCCGCTCGGCAGGCTCCGGTGGCGCAGCTTCATCCCCTCTGCTCAAGGGCGGCTCCACATGGACGCTCTGCAGCGATGCTTCTATTGAGTTCAGGCGGCGGCAGTCCCGGCATGTGCCGCGACGCTTGCCGCCGCTTCGTCTGAGAAAATGAGGTATAGGTTTGGCCTGCCCGCATGCAATACAAATCTTGTGTCCTGCGGCAGGCTCCCCTGTTGTTTGTTTACGCATCATACCTATAGTATACCACGCCGTCAGGAATTTGACTTCCTTAGCGTTAGTCGGAAAAAGACGTCTAGATACAACTTGAGATGAAAAGCATGATAAAATAAAAAGAAGTGCGTCACAATCAATATTCTGAACTATTCTTTTATTACGAACGACCGTTATCATAATGTGTTTCATCTGAGGGAAGACCATACGGGAATCGAATTGAGCGACGATATTGAAATCCATTTCTTGGAGTTAACCAAGCTGGATAATCATACACTGCCGATGGAAGGCGGGTTGATCAACTGGTTAATGTTCTTGAAAGGAGCCGACAAGTCAAATTGGGAGGTGCTTCAAATGAACGAGCCTACATTAAAGAAAGCAATGGATACGCTGGAGTTTCTAAGTCAGGATCAGGAAGCCCGCCGTCTGTATGAAGAGCGGCAAAAATATTTGCATGACGAAGCCTCCATGATTGAATGGGCAACAGAACGTGGGATGAAGAAAGGGTTGGAGAGAGGGCTATCCGAAGGCTTAGCCAAGGGGGAGCGAAACAAGGCCATTGAGATGGCGAGGAGCCTGCTTGCCATGGGCGTGGAGATCGAGGTTATCGTTAAGGCAAGTGGGTTATCTGAGTCTGAAGTCAGATCGTTGAAGTCCGTTGAATAGCTGTCTATCCTCCCACCTGAATAGCTCCCATGGAAGACATAGCAAAGCCGCTAAACACTGGGGAACCCCTTGTGATTAGCGGCTATTACTGTATGGAAGAGCTAGGGCGTGTCTGAACACTCTGAACGGAACAGATCTGGCCGAATTTTCGTTCCAGGCAAGGCGCTTTTTCGCAGGCGTACCGGGGGTACGTCAAGAAAAAGCAACGCAGCATGGGGCGAAAAGGCGGGGAGAGATGCCCTTGAACGGGGTTTCAGACACGACCTAGTCTTCGTTGATCTTGATCAGCTTGCGCGGGCCTTGCTCCTTCTCACCGTACCAGACGAGCGCATCTGCTAGAACATCCATAATACGAGTAAAGCTTTCCTTGTCCGCCTCGGAGATGGTGTCTGCATACTTGAAAACTTCATCAAAGCAAAGCTCACGTACAAATGCCGTGTAGTTGGCATACACCTCGCGCCCTTTTGCCGAAGGCTTAACGTAAATGTCCTTGCGGTTGCCGCTTAGATGATATTTCTCAAGCAATCCCTTCTCCATTAGATTTTTTACATTCTTGGAGAAGGTGCTGCGACTGACCCCAAGACGAGCCGCCATCTCCGACATCTTCTCGTCCTGATCCTCAGCTTCCAAAATATATTCCAGCGTCTGAATCTGCGCGGCGGAGAACATAACGTCCGTGCCGTAACTGCGCTGCAGCTTGTACGTGTTGGAATAGGCGTTGCCATACTTGATAATTTTCTCAATTAAAGCCCGATGGTTGCCCATCCAATCCAATTTCATCGGTAATCCCTTTCATCCTCATAATCTCTATTCTAATGTACCGAAATTAGAGATGTTTTTCAATCCAGGTAATGGAATCCTCAATGACCTCATCACGAGCCGTTTCATTGAAAATCTCATGCATGAGATGCGCGTAAATCTTCAGCGTCTTATCTGTGGAAGCAATCTCGCCGTAGAATTCACGTGAGTCGAGTTCACTTACCAGCCCATCGTTCGCTCCATGCAGGACAAGAACCGGCTCTACAAATTGCTTGGCATGCTCCTTCAACCACTCCACGCCGTAGCCCAGGCAATTAAACAAGTCTACAGAAATTTCCTTCTCCACCAGCGGATCATTCGCGTAAGCGGTCACAACCTCAGGAACACTGCATACACCGTCGCCCAGTTCATTCGGGAAGTAGGTACCCGGAGGAAGATCCATCGGCAATTCGCCAGCCACCTTGGTATTGTAGCGGGTCAATGCTCCAGACAGGACAATCCCTCTGACCTTTCCTGGATATTTGGTCGCGAAGGAAGTCGTCGCGAACCCACCCATACTGTGCCCGATGACAAACAACGGGAGCTCGCCGCTCTCTTGCAGAGCCGACTCGACAACTGTATTAACGTCATCAATCATCTGATGGAAATCACTGTAATAGACCTTCTTCCCTTCCGATCTTCCATGACCGCGATGATCGAAGCGGAATACGTTGAGTCCACGCGCATTCAGCTTATCCGTCACATAATCATAACGCCCGGCATGCTCACACAGGCCATGAACAATGACCACTGCCCCCTTCGCATCCTGGACAATATTTTTGCTGTAATAAAGCTTGGTGCCATCAAAGGATTCAAGCGTAGTCTCGATGAAATTCATAGGTTACCATCCCTTTCGCTATGCCCAAGCGTCCATCAGGCGCGAAGCCTGTTGCGTTGAGCGCATGTAGTATGTTTGGCGCTACACCTTATTCTCAATGAATTTCGTATTCACTGAAAATAATATTGTTTCCTGTAGAAATAATATAACATCCGTTTTGCGATTTGTCCACGATGAATTTGAAGCGTTTACATAAAAATATAGGGTACGTGCTCTGCTGAGCTTGCACGACTACGCTATCCATAGCAGCAGCCTTGTTATCTACTGTGAATGAGAATGCGGCTAGCCTTATAAAGGCATCAAGGAGGATTTTGGAAGGATTTGTCGAATCGTACTATTTGCCTACAAACATCCATTAGGAGGGTACAAAAGAAATGCAACGCGATACCAAAAGAACGACTCTCAATCCGCCCAATAGGTCAATGCCGGCCCAACAGGCTAACAGAACGGCTAGCGGGCAAGCAAGAGTCGTTAGCCCACAAGCCGTCAGCCAAGCAGGGAGAGCGGCCGGTCAGCCTCAGCCTGCCCATCATGTTCATGCCGTTCTGTGCCGCAAATGCAAGTCACAGCAGGTCGTAGCGAATAAACGGGGGTACAGCTTCGCCAATATGTTCAAGACGCTTGCGATTATGATTCTGCTCGGTATTTTGCCTATTGTCTTGACCGGCTTCGCCTTTGTCTCCAGTACAAGCGACCGTTTATACGCACTGCTCCAAGTATTCAGCTCATTGGGGATGTTATCCCTATTTCTATCGCTGCCATTAGGAATTATAGTTGGGTTTGCTGGAAGAAACGATATTGTAAACGGCTGTATGAATTGCGGCTTTAAATGGAGACCTGCTAAGAAGAAGTAAAGGTGATAGGCGGGCGAAATTAGGATAGAGTTACTAGGATGCGTCTTCAAACTCCGACGGGAGCAGATGTTGCCGAATTTTCGTTCCGGGCAAGGCGCTTGCTCGCACGGCGTACCGGGATACGTCAAGAGAAAGTAATGCAGCACGGGGCGAAAAGGCGGTGAAGGATACCCTTAAGCGGGCTGGTCCGCGGCATTTCTCTAGGTAGCCACTTCTTTGAAAGCTAAATAAAATAATAGTTTGAAAAATATGTTAATTTATATATAATCAAGATACATTATAGCTCTCCTACTTCATGCAGAAAAATTCAATCGAACAAATAGAAAGGAGTTGGAACATCGTTCCCGGTATTCGTTGTGCTCAGTTGTAGAAAATAAGGAGGTATATCCGATGAGGTTAAAAGTGAAAGTGATCCAATTGTATATGTTAGCTGCAGTTCTAGCCATTTCAGCAGCCGCTTCCGGCTGGAGTTCAACAGCGTCGGCCGCGCCGACAGCCGATTTCAGACAGTTGAACGCTTCCCAGATCGTAGCCGAGATGGGTGCAGGCTGGAATCTCGGCAACCAGCTCGAAGCCAGCGTCAATGGCATCCCCAGTGAAACCGCATGGAATAACCCGACGATAACGCCAGCACTCATCCAAACGGTAAAAGCAGCCGGCTTCAAAACCATCCGTATCCCGGTGTCGTATCTGAATCTAATTGGAAGCGCACCCAATTACACCATCAACGCTGCCTGGTTGAACAGAATAAAAACGGTTGTCGACTATGCCTACAACGAAGGCTTGTATGTCATTATCAACATTCATGGAGACGGCTTCAATTCCGTCAATGGCGCCTGGCTGCTCGTCAATTCAAGCAATCAAGCCACCATTCGGGCCAAATATCAAAAGGTGTGGGAGCAAATCGCCAATACATTTGCGAATTATGATGAGCGCTTGATCTTTGAATCCATGAACGAGGTGTTCGACGGCAATTACAATTCGCCCAACCTGTCTTATTATTCTAACCTGAATGCCTATAACCAGATTTTCGTGGATACGGTGAGACAGACCGGCAGCAATAACAGCGCGAGATGGCTCCTCGTTCCCGGCTGGAATACGACCATTGATTATACGGTCGGCAATTATGGATTCGTCATGCCAACGGATTCATACCGTTCGTCTACGATTCCGAGCTCTGAGAAAAGAATTATGATCTCCGTCCATTATTATTCTCCCTGGGACTACGCCGGCGAGGAATCAGGCACGATTACGCAATGGGGCGCAACTGCGACCAACCCCTCCAAAAAATCAACCTGGGGTCAAGAGGATTATATGGAATCGCAATTGAAGTCCGTCTACGATAAATTCGTCGTGCAAGGGTATCCTGCTGTGATCGGCGAATTTGGCTCCATTGATAAAAGCAACTTCGATGCAACGAATAATACGTATCGTGCAATCTATGCCAAGGCATTAACTGCAACGTCCAAGAAATATGGCTCTGTGCCGGTGTATTGGGATAACGGCTTTAACGGACAGTTCGGCTTCGGATTGTTCGATAGGTACACGAATACGATCACCCAGCAAGGCATTATTAATGCGATTATGAGCGGCATGGGCGGCTCGACAACGAACAACTCCACCCTTACCCCAACGACCTCTACATTTGATAAGAAAACGGCGAACCAGGCCGACATTCAAGTTGCGATGACCTTGAACGGCAATACGTTATCCAGCATCAAAAATGGAACGGCTACACTTGTTCCCGGCACCGATTATACCGTATCGGGCTCTACAGTAACCATCAAAAAAGCCTATCTGGCTGCGCGGCCCGTTGGCACGACGACGCTTACGTTCAACTTCAGTGCTGGAAGCGCTGCCACGCTTGCAATTTCGGTTATAGATTCGACTTCATCCGGTAGCGGTACGATCAAAGTACAGATGTTCAATGGCAATACGACAGCCGTAACAAGCACGCTCAATCCGCGCATCAAAATCGTCAACACGGGCACTACTGCTATTCCGTTGTCCAGTATCAAAACGAGATACTACTACACCATTGACGGCGAGCTTCCGCAAAGCTTCTTCTGCGACTGGTCCAGTGCGGGATGCGCTAACATTACGCACACCTTCACGAAGCTCCCGACTGCACAAACGGGCGCAGATTATTATTCTGAGCTCGCATTTACAAGCGGAGCCGGCTCGCTTGGCGCTGGTCAATCTATTGAAATTCAACTGCGTATATCCAAAAACGACTGGAGCTCGTATACCCAGACCAATGACTACTCCTTCGACGCAACGGATACAACGTATGTCGATTGGAACAAAGTCACTGCCTATATCAATGGCGTACTGCAATGGGGCATCGAACCGTAAGGCAGGCTCTATTGAGTTGGCTTGGTAAGCTCATATGATCCCGGAAGGGGCTGTCCAGAAAGTCAGTCAAAACTGACTGTTGGCCCCCCATTTGTTGAATGTTAAAAATGTGAACAAAAAAATCGTCCTTTCTTGTAAAATGGAAGTTACCACACACCCATTTAGGAAAGGACGATTTCTTTGCGTAATCAAATGACTACTACAGAACAGTATACCATGCAACTGACACTTCCTCTACAGGAAATCGCAGAGCAGGCCGTAGCGAAGCAACCTCTTGCCCCTACATTCAAATCCTACGACAACAAACAAGCTCAGATGATTCTGGATTTGGAGATGCTTATTCCTAACCATCATGTGGCTCGTGTTATGGATGAGATGATTGAAGCCATCCCTGACCAGCAGTTATTTGCTTATTATACGGGAGGAGGTCGCAGCTCCTACCATCCGAAAATGATGCTCAAGGTCATTCTTTACGCATACTCGCAAAAGGTCTACTCCTGCCGGGGCATCGAGAAACTTCTGCGCGAAAACATTCCGGCAATGTGGCTGGCGGCGATGCAACAACCGGATTTCCGCACGTTGAACGATTTCCGCGGTGTGCGCATGAAAGCCCTTATGGATGAGCTGTTTGAAACGATGATTCACAAGCTTATTGCGGACAAGTACATCACCATGGACAACTACTTCCTCGACGGCACAAAGATCGAAGCTGACGCGAACAAGTATTCATTTGTGTGGAAAAAATCCACACTGCGCTTCGAAGAGAAGCTCAAGGAAAAGGTGCAGGCGACCCTGGCACATATTCATGCACTCGCCGAGCAGGAAGCTGGCGAATACACGGCAGTAGGCGCTGAGGAACTCCCTGCCCAGCTTAAAAAAGCAGCCGCCATGTTAGAAGAGAAGGTCGAGGATTTCACCGAACAGATCGCACAGGCAAGCAGGAGCGAAGACAGGAAAGAGCTACGCCGAAAAAGAAGCGCATGGAGGCAACCGCTGAAACAAATACAGGAGGACTTTCTCCCTCGATTGGCTAAGTATGAGCAACAGAAAACCATCTTTGGTGATCGTAACAGTTACTCCAAAACCGACCCAGATGCTACGTTTATGCGGATGAAGGAAGATCACATGAAAAACGGTCAATTGAAGCCGGGCTACAATGTGCAGATGGCGACCGAAAACCAGTTCATTCTGTTCTACAGCCTACACCAACGCCCTACTGATACGCGCTGCTTCATCCCCCATATGAAGCGCCACGCAGCGTCTTCTTTGCCGATGCCCAAAACGGTGATCGCCGACGCAGGCTATGGAAGTGAGGAAAACTATTTGTATGCGCTAGGAGAAGAAAAAGAACCGCGTTTTGATGTGCTCCTGCCTTACGGCAGCTATATGAAGGAGAAAACACGTCGTTACAAAAAGGACATCCGACATGCCTCAAACTGGACGTATGAAGCGCACGATGATCAGTTTGTATGCCCGAATGGCCGCTATATTCGCTTTAAGAAATACCAAACCAAGAAAAATGCATCGGGTCTGGAGCAAAGCTTCAAGATCTATGAATGTGAAGATTGCAGCAACTGCCCCTTCAAGCCTGCATGCACCAAGGCGAAAGGAAACCGTCAGGTACACTGGAATACGATATGGGAAGAACTGAAAGCAAAGGCCAAAAGAGCCCTTGAGGATGACGAGAAATCTGCGATCTATGCTCGGCGTAAAGTCGAGGTTGAGAGCGTATTTGGTCACATCAAGGGCAACCGGTCGTTCCGAAGGTTCTCCTTGCGAGGACTGGAGAAGGTTCACACCGAGTTTGGGATTGTGGCTCTAGCGCACAATCTACTGAAGGTGGCGGGCATCCGCTTCGCCACTTTCCAACAGAAGCAAAAGAACCAAAAAAGTTGGACGGAAAACATTACGTTTCTCCGCCCAACTTTTTTATTTGGGGGCTTTTTGGACAGCCCCTTCTTATGATCGGGAACATATTCTAATACAGTAGCTCTATTACTGAGTCACGACTTATCAAAGCTTGAAATCCCGAATCCTCCCGATGCGGCGGTTTTGCTAAAGACTGCCTGTCTCCAATCGCCGGGGGCTTCTACTCGTTGTAAGGTTTCCTGCATCGGCCGGTGGGGCCCTATATGTCTAATTCGATTAGGGTGTTTGATATCGTGTTAGACCGGATCGAGGTCAAGCATTCTCAGAATTAAGACTACCGCCTCTGCACGTGTTGCATTAGCCGCAGGCACAAACCGGTTATTGCCTCTACCGTTGATCAGGCCCGCTTCAGCAGCCGCCGCAACGTAGGGCTGAGCCCAAGCTGCAATGCTGTCGGTATCGGCGAATGTCGGCTTCAATCCTTGGTCAGGCGCAATATCTAATGCCCGCATAACCATGCCAGCCATTTCACTACGGTTAATCAGACTGTTCGGGCGCAAGCTTCCATCCTCGTAACCACTAATAACGCCGGCTAATTGAGCTTCAGCGATAAACGGCCTAGCCCAGTCCAGAATCGCCTCCTGATCGGTAAAATCGAACGCTGCGCCGCCTTTGGACGTAAGCTCCATTGCCCGGGCGATCATCACGATAAACTCCGCTCGCGTTACTTGGTTCTGCGGGCGGAAGGTGCCGTCGGGATAACCGTTAACGAAACCGAGTCCGGCAGCCCTCTCGATCTCCTGTTTTGCCCAGTGGTCGGCAAGATCACTAAAAATCACCAGTGGATTACCGGTCGGTATCACGTTCAGCTTTACGTTCGTTACATGATTCGTAGTGGTCAAATCGCTCTTCACAAGCTCCACCCCGGTAAGACCGATTGCGGTTGGCTTATTGCTTGCCCCTATAACCTCAAACGTAATCGTAGCCAGAACTGCCTTTCCGTTTTCACCGGCCACTTTGCTAACCTTCGTATGGGCAAATACAAGTTTTCCGCCCTTTGGCGCCATCGGCACGGAGAAGCCCGATAACGAACTTTCTGCTTTAACATAACGCAAGAGGCGTGTATCAAAAGTCAGGTTTATTTCATAGCCATACATATCGGTCAAGTTGTCCCCAGTCACGATAACCTGGATTTTCTGTCCGACTGCAGGGCGTTCATTGTCTACAGTCAAGGAAAAGAAAACATCCTTAGCAAGCGCGGTATGTGAAATGAAAGATAACGATAGCATCAGAGATAGACATAGGAATAGGACTTTACGTCTCATAGCAGGATTCATCCTTTTCTGTGAGTTTAGAGGAGCAGAGATGCCTCGTTCCTTGAGAAACTAATGATTTTGAAAACGGAGGTCGGCATCATGCCGGCCTCCGAGTGGTTAAGATTACTCCGACAACCAGTTTTCAACAATCATTCTGGCAACGGCTGACAATTCACGAATGGTAATTTCTCCGCTATCAAAGAGGTTGGCCGGTTCAACCTTGATCCAATCCGAATCGCTTGATTTCGTACCGTAGTATTTCGCCAAGTACGACAGGTCAAGAATGGTTACTGCGGTTTGACCAGGTACAAATGTAACGATTCGAGTAGCGAAGACACCTACCGCTTCATGAAGAGCAGTAACGGCTTGGTTAACTGTAGACTGTGAAGCTAAACCATCATTCTTCACTGCCACTGCCTGCTGGATTGCTTCATCCAGCGCACTTATCGCAGCGGAGGTATATTGACCAATTTTGTTACCCTTCTCTGCTGTATCCAGCCTCAATTTCGCAGCTTCAATTGCTTTGGTCAATTCTGTTTTACTTACATCAGGATAAGACATCACACTGTTTCTGAACACAGAGATGGCTTGCTTGAGCGCTGTGATCGCTTGCGCGATGTCACTTTCCGTTGCAGCATTGTTATCCCGGACAAGAATCGCAGATTGAACCGCACCTTGCAATACGGCTTTGGAGCCAACCGGATATTGCCCAGGTTGTGAACCTTCTTTCGATCTGCTCAGCAATTCTTCAGCTTGTTCAATAACTGCTGCAAGCGCCGAGTTATCCGTTATTCTCACTTGGATGTCCAGAACTGCTTCCTCTGTGCTGATGTTACGAGCATCGGCTTGTGCTGTCACAACGAAGTCAGAGAGGGACACGCTCGTACCGCCCGCAGATGCACTACTTGCAGCTCTGCCATTCAGCACAAACAGCTCACCACTATTTTGGTACAGGCTACCTTTCGTTGAAGCAATAATGAGGATCTTTCCTGTTTGTTGCTTGACTGCTGTAGCAAGAATATTCAAATCAGGATGCACATTCGTTATTGCACTGTCGGCCAGACTGACCACTCCGTCTGCATCAGTTAGGGTTTCGAACGCGAATTTCGCTGGATCATAATTCACTTCGACCGAGAATGCGTCGATCCCCTTGACCAGATTATCGATACCAATGGACAGTTGAACCGGATGTCCGGCGATAACCGCAGATGGACCGTTAATTTCTGCATACTCTTCAGTCAATACAGGCTCACGGAATTCTTTAATGACAACATTATCAATCATGCCTGAGCGCTGATTTCCGTAAAACTCGAAGCTGACATGTCCTTTTCCTCTTTCTTTAGCGCCGTTGCTTATGGCACCGGACATAGTCCATTGTGTCGGTTCTTCACTGTCTCTTGGCCAAAACTTCGTATACAACATGCCTTCCTCAATAACGATCTTGGCTTTGTACCAGCTATCTCGCTGGATAGCCGTGCTGCCGCCTGACAATTGGTAGGCAGCGTTGTTGCTTACATGCTCAAAAATTCTCAGATTAGGGTTGAATCCAGGCCCGATTGCCAGTTCGAATCCATTGCGATTGGACAGATTAGCAGGAACAGTACGATCCGTTGTTCTGAAGTAGATATAGAATCCTTGATCGCCTGTTCCCGAGTTCACGTTGAAATCAAAGGTCATTTCCATATCGCCAAATTCTTCGACTGTCTGGGCTCTAACATTGCTGTTTGCTGTTGGAGCAAACTGCATTACTTTAGAATCGGTTACGGAAACCTGATTGTTTTGACCTTTCCATTTTCCGGGGTCCAACGTTCCTGATTCGAAATCTTCCTTGAACACTTCCACGAGCTGTTTTCCAACGAGTTGAAGCTCTTTGATCGCGTTACGCAGCGCGTAATAGGCATTGTCTGCTGCTGTCTGCCCGATCTCAGCATTAGAGGCAGCCGTTTTGGCATCACTTAATGCGCGTTCAAATGCTTTCCATGTTGGTCTTGTATAAAGCTTGGAGTCCTTGTCTGTAGCGCCTTCGATCAAGACGCTCAACAGGGCTTTGTCAGCCGCTGTGTCGACAGACGCCGTCTCGCTCACGATAACACGAGCGTCCGATTGACTGAGTACTTCGCCGTCTGCCGCCAGTACATAAATAATGTATGGTCCAGGCAACATAGGTGCTTTCATCCCGAGCGCGTCTCCAGAAGCTACCGTTTCATCGTCGCCGCCATCAAAATGTCCGCCGCTCGACGAGGAAATCCATATTTTTTGGGTTGCGTCGTCCAAATCATGCTTGAACCTGACTGTCCCGCCAGGAACTACTGTCACATCAGACGTGAGCAGCTTGTTTGCCACCGATACTGTAGTGCTGAATTGGATGGTTATTGCAGGCGTCGAAGTGCTGCCTACCAAGGTCCAGCTTCCTGCGGTATTGATTTCGTGCCCATCCGCCACAGGCGTGCCGTTAAGCGTAAAGATGTAGTCATTACTCAAAGTCAGTTTCAGCGGCCGTACTGCTGAAACCTCGTAGCTTTTCCCATTTTCCACATTGGTTGTGGACTCGCTCGCATCGACATAAGCCGTATACTTGGAAGTGGCGGTTGCTCTGCCGTCTCCATAGACGATATACAATTTGTATTGTCCCGCGGCAGCTGGCGTGTTGATGCTCTTCGCGTTGCCGGCTGCTTTTGTCATCGTAGGGCCTTCTTCAAAGACAGTCGTGTTCGCGGGCGCAAGCCAGACGGTGTCTTCCGCTTTGAGCAGACCTCTGCGGCTCACCTTTTCACCGCCTACACCCACGATAACGTTGGAAGCCAGCTCAAATTCGGTATCGGCAATGAGACTCCTTGGGATCATATGCGTGTATTCGTCGGTAAGACCCGAATTCAAAACGATCTCGTTGCCCTTAACCGGCCAGATGCGTGCTTCGCTTTTGTAGTTGTCATAAGTAATCCTAGGGCCGCCATTCTGGTTGTTATCTCCGTCCACATAACCTTCGATGGCAATCATGTCGCTTTTGCGCTTCCAGTTGTTGAATTCGAACAGTCGGCTCTGTCCAGGGGCGTGGGAGAGCTTGGACTGTACAACGTTGCCGATCATCTTAATGAACGTACTGCCTTCGTCGGGATGGAACCCGTTCGTCCAGTTGTTGGAGGTCGTCGGTTTTCCAGTTGGATTCGGGTCAAGGAAGTTGTAGTTCATCTCGGTGTAATTCGTCCAGTTATCAGAATGCCAGTTGCTAGTCTTGTCGGTGACAGGGTTGTTGGTCAACGTGCTGACGGTGTCCCATGTCCCTCCACCCGGCAACGTACCTGGATCTCCCTGCCGTCCCAGAGAGTAAATGGCTCCGGAGTCGTTAACGATCGTACAAATTTCCTCTACCCGGTTATAGTTGATTTTGTTATTCCTGGAAGTCGTACTGATCTCTGGAGACCTCGCAACACTCGTTTCATGCGTACCATGGTAAGGGCCGCCCGTCTTGTTGGTGCCTTGGGCGGTAAAGCCGAATCCATCGTACTCGTCCCAGCCCCAGCCGATGCTCAAGGCGCCGTAAGTAGAGTCATAAAAGTAGTTGTGCAGAACCTGCATATTCGTTGTGTAGAAAGAGGCTAATGTATTGGCCCCCGGGAATCCGTAGCAGTTTCTGAAGAAAAAGTTATTCGTGATATAAATATTCTCCGGCACGGCTTCCGTACCCGCCTTGAACTTTTCCTTATCCACTCCAGCCCAGCTTCTGATTGGCGTGCCAGAGACCTGAACGCTGGATTCATGCTTAATCGGCACATCGTTTTCATAGATATGGTGCGGATGTCCGATGACAATGCCTGAAGCAAGCGTATCTGCGATATAGTTGCCTGTGACCTCAATATCCTTGACATCGTTCTCCACATGGATGCCATTAAATCCGGTCAGCATGATCTCGCCATTCAGCACTTTGATATTCCTCGCTGCGTTGATCATGATCGCAGCCGGAGGGATGTCATACCCGCGGTAGAACGTCTCATGCCAGTTGATGCTGCTAGGGAAGTACACCGTGTTCACGATCGAGCCCTGAACGGACGCGTAGCCGCGGGAGGTAGTCGTTACTTTGCCAGAACCGTCGCTAAGTGTATAGGTTCCCGTCAGTTCAAACAGTTTGTAGTCGGTATGAGCAAACTTCAGCCCCTTGAACGTGATGTGTTTGACACGTCCATCATCCGAGCCTGCAATAGGATTCAACCGATCGCCTACAGGAATGCCTCTGATGTCCAGAACCGTCTCCAGCTTTGGAATGACCACGTCGGCTTTATTAATATCTTCGCCTTCAAGCGGGATGTAATACAGCGTGCTCTCCGCCTGGTCAAAATAGAAATCTCCGCGTTTGTTGAAGAACTCGAAAGCATTACGAATGACTTGATTGTTACCTGGATTGTATTGCGTGTTATTGCTCAGAGACTGTGAAATCGCTCCATACGGCATCTGGAACCGAAGCATGACGCCATCAGGCTTGTTGCTGGCAGCCGGCGCTGGTTCGATCGACGCGAAGGTGACAAAAGGCCTGGCCCATCTGGCAGTGGAGCCGCCTACGCTTTCGGCTTCGATGTTTTGAGGATTTTTCGTTCCCGTCGTCAGACCTACGCTGGCATCGAATACGATCCCCGCCCGGATATTGTTGCCGTCCCGCCACGCCCAATCGTTATCGGCAGCGGTAAAGCTGACTGTGGGGGTGCCGTTGACAGTTCTGTTGGCCGAAACGATCGGCGAGCTCAGCGTCATGTTGGCGATTTTATCATTTACATAGATGGCGCGCAGCTTATCGTTCCGTTTAAGGGTCGTTTTATAGGCCTTTAAGCCACCCGTCTGGGTCAGACCAACCGCTTCTGTCCATACCCCTTTTTCCAGCATTTCACCAGCGCTAATGACAGGCTTTGCACCTGGTGCCGCCTCATAGCGAACCGTGCTGCTTGCACTTCCGGAGTCATCCTTGTTAAAAACCAGCGTTTCATCCAGCGAATAAAATCCATCCGCAATTTGAACGACGATATCACCGCCGGTCTTAGGCAGCGTCTTTACGACTTCTTTCGCCTTGGCGACCGTTTTGTACGGCTTGTCTTGTGTTCCGTCACCTGTGTTATCATTGCCATTTGTAGCAACATAGATCGTTTTACTTGTCACACTTGTCACGCTGTCAGCCGAAACAGCCGATGATGAAAAGGGTAGCATAGAAACTATCATGCTCAAAGTCATTATCCAAATGAATGCCTTTTTTCTCACGTTCTAAAAACCTCCCCGGATCTAAGTGAACTTCTACACTGATTGCCGCTCAAGCGGTATGAATCTATAACGCGACGTATAAAACGCTTTCATCATCGCGTTATTTTCTACATTCTCAATCACCCCCCTCACAATCGAATGATATTCGACGTTATTTTAGGATTGCACCAGCGGTTAAGGCATTCTCGATCTTCTCATTGCCGATCATATAGATGATCATCGTAGGCAAGCTTGTCATCAGCATCGCTGCTCCGATAAGACCCCAGTGGGACACGCCAACACTGACAAAAAAGCTGTGCAAGCCTACTGTGAGTGGTCGAAATTGATCCCTTGCTCCAAGAATGAAGGCTAACGGGAATTCGTTCCATACCCGCATGAAGATCAGGACGGTCTGCGTCATGAGCGCCGGCATGACAATCGGCAGGATAATTCGAAAGAACGCTTGGTACACATTAGTACCATCGATACAGGCCGCCTCTTCCAGCTCCTTGGGCAGGGAACGAAGGAAGGCATAGAGCATAAGTACACAGGCCGCCAGAGAGAAGCCGGTATAAGGCAAGATAAGAGCAAAATACGTGTCATTGATGTTCAACGATTTAACCAACTGAAACAACGGAATGACAACGACCTCAATCGGAACAATCAGTCCTAGAGAGATATAGAATAGAGCCATGCCATTCCACTTCCACACCATACGGCTCAAGCAATAAGCGAGCATCGTCCCCGCCAACAGCGTAATCACGATGGTTCCGCCCGTATAAATGAAGCTGTTCTTAAAGTACAGCAGAAAATCATATTTTGATAAAACATCGCTGTAGTTCTGCCATTCCCAGGACTGTGGCAAGCCGAACTGATTCTCATAAGCTTCCGACCTGGACTTCAACGACGTTGTGATCATCCAGTACAACGGGAACAGAAAGGAGCAACCGATAACAATCCAAAAGACGCGAAATAAATACTTCAATGTCCCATGCCTCCTAAAACTCTACTTTTTCTCTGGCGACGAAGCGCTGAATAAGGAAGGAAATCAGGAGACATTGCAGGACAAAAATGACGGCAATGGCTGTTCCCTTACCAAATTGAGAGGTATCGAAGGCCGTGTAGTACATTTGATAGATCACGGTTCTTGATAAATCACCCGGGCCGCCGGCTGTCATGACTCGGACATGAGCGTAGAAAGCCATAGAGCCTAAAGTCGAGAGGATGAGAACATATTTAATCACATCTTGCAGCAATGGAATCGTAATGCGCGTGCTGACTTGAAAGAAATTAGCGCCATCAATCAAGGCAGCCTCATAATAATTTTTGGGAATGGTTTTGATCCCCGTATATAATAAGATCGCGTTCAAGCCGATATATTGCCAAAGGAATGTCAAGCCGATACTGACCATGACCGTGTTCGAGTTGGTGAGCCAGGAACGGGTCAGACTATCCAGTCCCACAGATCTTAAAATCGTGTTGAACAAGCCCCAGCTTGGTTCGTAGAAGGCCACCCAGATCTGGGAAATGACGATGACGGACAGGATCGCGGGGAACATTGCAGCTGTCTTGAAAAACCTCCGCAGCTTCGGTGTCTGGGCATCAATAAAAAGTGCCAATATCATGGAAAGCGGCAGACCGATCAAAATTGACATACCAACAACTAAATACGTATTCTTGTGAGCGACCCAGAATGAGGATTGCTGGATGACACTCCAGTAATTATCCAGTCCAACGAATCCCAAATTCTTAAAACCGTTATGATTATGAAAACTCATCCATAATTGAGGCAGCAAGGGATAGACACAGAAAAGGGTAAAAAGCACTAAAGCGGGAGCAGCAAAAACTGTTATCGACATCTTCGTGCTAAAATACTTGTTCATCATTCACTCTCCACCGTCCATAGTTATATCGCAGGCATGAACCCGCCAGACTGGAGTCCAGCGGGATGCCTTTTCTCTATTCCATGTTGAGCCATTAATTATTAAACCACGTATTATCTTGCCACTCCTTGCTGATGACTTTAATAAAATCGGCTGCCGAATATTCGCCCGTCAAAAGTCTGGCACCCTGTGTCGACAGCTCTGAAGACATCCGTGCATCTACTGAGTTCAGCGCTAATGAAGGAATCATCACTTCAGCGCCATTGTACCAAGTCAAAAACTTCTCCATTAACGGTTCCAGATCCGATGCAGGATTGCCTGTCTCCAACGCGATCGCAGAACCGACAGATTCAAAGTACAAAGCATCCTGCATAGCCAGGAACTCTGCCAATTTCACAGCCTCATCAGGATGTGCTGTTTTTGCGCTAACGGCATATCCATTCAATGGGGAACCCCAGAATTGGACGACTTTGTTCTGATCATAATCAGGGCCTGCGCTTGGGAATGGGAAGAAATCGACGCTATCGATTTTCGCCAGATTCGGCAATTCCCAAGTGAACATCCAAAGCATGGCTGACCGCTTCGAGGTAAACATTTCCATCGCCGGACCATAATCCAGATTGGCGATACCTTCTGCAAAGACACCTTCCTTAGCCAATCGTTCAATTCGTTCTACCCCTGCAATGACGGATGGATCATTGAAATCCGTCTTGTTGAGGACCAGGCTGTTCATCGCCTGCGGGTTTCCGATTTGAACCATTTGCTGAAGCATAAACAATTTAGGTGCCCAACCGTCTTTGCCTGGAGTCGCTACCGGAACAACGCCACTATCCTTTAGTTTCTTGGATACCTCAATCAGCTCATCGAAGGTTTGCGGTACTTTCGCTCCCGCTTTTTCGAAGAGGTCCTTGTGATAGAAAATAACCGGTGTGAAATACGTATCAGCCCCTGAGGACAAGCTGTAAATCTTTCCATCAAAGTGCTTTAGTGCCTCGGGAACTTTGTATTTGTTCAAAAAACCGTCTTTTGTAATATAGGGGGTTAAATCCATAATATTGCCTGCTTGATTCAAAGAAGTAAAGAAACCGGCATCATTCCAGAATACATCCGGCATATCCCCGGAGGCATTATAGGTTTTAACCTTGTTGGCCATATCCTCGCCGCCACCGCCTGGCTCGAATTCAACTTCCAGGTTAGGAAACTCCTTTGAAATGTTGGGTTTAATAAACTTCTCCATGATGTTATTGCGGTTTTCATCCGTCGTAATGGTCATGACACGAAGTTTGATTTTTTCCTCTTTCGTTTTCCCGCCATTGCTCTGCTCTGAAGTAGTCGAGGAAGGCGTCGGGGAGGGCGCAGGCGTGTTGGTAGACGAACAAGCTGTTGCAGCCATCACGGTGCACGCAAGCAAAGCAGGTAAAAGAATTCTGGTATTTGGTTTCAATATTCTGACCTCCTGTTTTTTGTAGGGTGATTACCAACCCGAGAAAGCGTTTTCATTTACAAGTTTTATTTTAGCGAGCAGACCTAGCCTTGAACAGAGACGATTCTAGGTCGGGGAGGAATATTGTTGGCAACTTACGCCATCAACTGCTGGTCATTATGTATCAGCCGTAGCCGTCTGTCAGAGGATCTGGTTCGACCACCTAACAGACGGCGATATATTTTCTATGATCCCTATCCATTGCTGATGTTGCTTATATATTTACTAGGCGTAATTCCTGAATACTTTTTGAAGCATTTCCCAAAATAATTCGCATCTGAATACCCGACCCTGCTCGCAACGTCCTGAACGACGAGGCAGCCCTGGTCAAAGAGCTCCTTCGCCTTTTGCATTCTGATTTGGGTTAAATAATCATTAATTGTGGTTGAGGTCTCCTTCTTAAACACATAGCATAGATGGTTGTAATTCATATGAACACCTCTAGCAATGTCTTCAATTTTCAATGCTTCATTTACATAGTTCACCTTAATAAATGACTTGACTTCCTCTACAATGATTGCAGATCGACTGGACTTCTTCACATGAACATGAACCATAATCTTTCGGATCAGACCACGTATCCAATCTTCAAATTCACTGAAGGAATTCATTCGTTCGATGAGCCCAAACAAATCGGGCTCAGATTGACTCTGGACGATCTCATGTATATCTTGAGAAGTTTCCTCCAAAAATTCCATGCATGTGGAGAAGATTTCAAAGCCAGCAACCAGGAGCATTTCTAACGAGGCATTGTTCAAACGGGCATTGTAAAAAAATTCGGTCAGCCATTCCTCTACCTCTGAGGCATTTCCTGTTCTCATACTCATTAGAAATTGGCTTCGCTTACTAATCGAATACAAACTGACTTTCATTGCGGATTGAGTCACCTTGGAATATAAAATAACACGATTGCCACCAAGAAGATATCGATGCTTCAGTGCATAAAGCGCTTCCTTATAAGAAGCAGACACTGCCTCAAAACCTATATGTCCATTTCCTAGCCCAATCGTATAGGTAAATTCGTTGCTTGCCGCCATCTTGGTGAGGATAGATTCACAAAGCGCTTCAATTTCGTCAAAATTGTTGTCTCTCGAACCAAAAATGAGCACATATTGACCTTTTTCATTAAAGAAGCCCTCATACGAAAACAAATGATGCACTGCCTGTTCGACAAGGGTTGGAATGTTACTCCTGATGGTGGTTTTATCCTGCGCATTGGAATGCGGGTGTCCATCACCCGCCCCTATATCGATCACCGCCGTCATATAATCCGTTGAGTCGATGTCAACTCCCATCCTCAGCAAGCGGTTTTCTTTATCCTCAGACCCTATGTTTCCAAGCAGCCAATCATTTAATACCTGGGTTCTCAGCAACGATGCTTTCTCCACTGCCTGCTTTTTCAAGTCATCGAGCTCTAGTTTTGCATTTCTCTCATCCTTGATCAATTTCTTCATTTCACATAACGAGTTTTGAACTTCTTCTGTGTCAATAGGTTTCAACACATAATTATGCACGCCAAGCTGAATCGCATGCTTCGCATAAGCAAATTCGCTATGGCCGGTAAGAACAATAAATTTGGCGTTGAAGCCTTCTGACCTTGCCTCCGCAATGAATGTTAAGCCGTCCATGATCGGCATATTGATATCTACCATGATGATATCTGGATGCAGAATTCTCATTTGTTCAAGACCATCCTCGCCATTCTTCGCTTCCCCTATCAGTTGAAGATCCAATTCCTCCCAAGGCAATGAAATTTTGATAGCTTGTCTAAAGTAATATTCATCATCAACAATTAGCACTTTATACATGACGCGGCCCCTTTCTAAAGCTCTTTGAGCGGAAGACGAATGATAACTTTTGTATAGGAACCACAGACGCTTTCTACTTCTAATCCAAACCGGTCGCCATACAGCATTTTGATTCGACGGTTCACACTTCGAGCGCCGAAGCTTACATTTCTTTTATCCTCCACCGTAGGTTCCAACAGTTGCTCAATTTGCTGCTTGTCCATCCCAACACCGTTGTCCAATACTTCAATGATGATATGGCCCTTCTGTTGGTAACCAACGATGTGCAAACTTCCCTTCTCCTTCTTCCGCTTTAGTCCATGATAAATCGCGTTCTCAACAATCGGCTGAAGCATCAGCTTGGGGGTTGCGTAGCACATAATGTCTTCGTCTATATCCATCTTATAGTCCATATACTCCACATATCGAAGCTTCTGGATTTCCAGATAACTTTCCGTTAATTTCATTTCTTCCCGGATGGAGATCACATCATTTCCTCGGCTCAATGAAATATTATAAAAATTCGCCATATACTTTGCTGCTGCAATCGCTTCCGATTTCATATTCAGCTTAATCAACGAGATGATGGTTTCAACCGTGTTATATAAAAAATGTGGTTTGACTTGAGACTGAAGCAGCTTGAATTCAATTTCTCCCTTCGTCCTTTCCTCTTCTGCATTTTTGGCAACAAGCGCTTCGATGCGATCCATGAGACTATTGAATCCATCACTTAAATGTCCAATTTCATCCGTTGATTTGTAAGTGCTTCGAACATTCATCTGCCCGTTTCTTATTTTCCTCATTGTGCTGGCCAGGATGAGCAACGGTTTCGTTATAGAACGGGACAGAAAAAAAGATATCCCCAGCGCAAACACGAGGCACAGCATACCTGTACGAATAATAAGCTGATAAATTTCCTTATTCTCCATCGTTATGACTTCAAGTGGAATCACACTTATAATGGTCCAATTCAGGGGTTCAAACCGCTGCGTGGATACGAGCAGCTTCTCCTCCTCCTTGCCGAGAATAAAACTCATTTCACCTTCATCCAGATTGGGGAGGGAGATCGAGGTCTTATCTGTAAAATCTTTATGTAAGAGAGACTTATTACGAGATGAGATAATACGTTGCGAATCATCAAGGATATAGAACTCACCGCCTTGATAATTTAAACTGTTTTCATAAATCGCTGCAATCACAGATTCTTTTACATAGAGAGCGACCATTCCAATCGTGCTTCCCAATTCTTTATGCACAACCGCTTTGGACACTGCAAAGACATTGCTTTCTGATGAATCATACCGAAACTTAAAGGGAACCAGTCCTGTCCAGATCGGTTTATTGTTATTGGCAAGTTCCATAGCTACAGGTTGAGAGCCGAATATATGTGTTGCGTAGTTATTATTCGCATAACCGACATCAGCCCACTGCATCCGCGAAGATAAGACACTGGCGGCTTTAACCTTCGTATTGGGTTCCACGAAGTTGCTGATGATCTCCGATATTTTCTTACTCGTGATTAAACTTTCAAGCCCGCCTTCCGGCTTTTTCATTGACATATC
Source organism: Paenibacillus sp. J5 (assembly GCF_054955055.1). Classification (NCBI taxonomy): domain Bacteria; kingdom Bacillati; phylum Bacillota; class Bacilli; order Caryophanales; family Paenibacillaceae; genus Paenibacillus; species Paenibacillus sp. J5. The sequence continues at coordinate 183,332 of NZ_JBUEDD010000008.1, forward strand.
ATTGTATAGAACCTCCTGTAGACGATAATCCGTCGCCAGCATTTTGGAGTAATCCTCGACAGAAGTAACCAAAGTCGCAATATTATTATTAATGAGAACTAGCTCCCGTAACGAATTATTCACTGCTTTATCTATAATCGCTTTCTGAGAAATAGTATTAGCAAAATAAGCAATCACTGTAATTAACACAAAAACAATAATAATCATGGTTGCGAAGATTTTATTTTTAATGGAGATGCTTTTGAAATAAGATTGATAATTCATGCACGATACCTCTCTTCCAGACTGCGATAGACTCAGCGAATACAGCGTCAACTATAAAACGCTTTCATTATTTTTGAAATCACGCTCAATAATACTGAATACTTACATTTGCCGCTGCTAGATTTCCGTGAACATTTCGACACCCTAGGCAATTATTCCTTCTATCTAATGATTTATCCAAAAAAATTAGCGTCCCACACCTCCTCTATCGTCCGATGCAGCTTGCTCGCGTGAGGCCCACCCTCGCTTCTCCAGCCAATCAAGCGGCGCCGTCACGGAAGCTACACTTAGAGCTATCATTTGAAAGCAAGCTCTAGCTACGGATTATATGGCCATGCTGAAGGCGATCCTCTATGGCTACCCGCAAAAGGTTTACTCCTGCCGCGGGATCGAGAAGCTGCTGCGCGAAAATCTCCCTGAGGTATGATGGGCTGTGATGCAACCCGATTTCCGTATGTTGAACACTTTCCGCGGTATTCGTATGAGAGCTTGATGCGTAATTAAGGGGAATCGTACTAGGCTTATAGCCCGATTCCCGCAGAGGAAGTGCACCCGCTGCCCTATTTGGGAATGCCGATCTTATAGGATAATATAGAACATAGATCAACTTGAATTAGGGATGGGAGTGATTCCTCTTGTTACAATTAACCAGCGAGCTGTGGGGCAAGCTAACCGGTCCCTACGAGTCGGGCGAACAGGTACCTGAGCTGTTGGAGCGTCTGATGCTTGATTTCGACAAAGAAGTTTTCGAGGAGCTATTCCAGGAACACTTATATCACCAAAATACGATCTATACCGTCACATACGCCACTGTACCGTATCTGGCCAAGCTTGCTCTTGCCTCAACATCTATGAACGTGCGCCATGAAATCTACGTCACCTGCGGAATTATCGAGTCGTGTCATGACAAAACAAGCTCAGAGCCGTATCCCTCGGATTGGAGAGAACTCGCCGCCGAGGCGGGAGACGAGGTTTGCACAGAGCTGTACCAATCTTACTTAAAGGCTATAGCGGAGCTTGCTCTGCTGGTTACAGAGGTGTCGGCCTACGCCAGACAAGAATTAACCAGCGATACCGAAAAAAGATATGTTCTCATTGCCGACGCGGCTTATCGGGAATCCCAGGGCGTGGCAAACCTGTTTCTGAATTTTACGGCTGGCGATGAATATGTGGCCGTTTGCGAAGCATGCGAGCAAGAGGCTTATTTGTGGCCGAACGAAGAGACCGGGCGTATACAAGCATTCGCGGAGGACCCGGTCTTCGAGCCCCTTCAGACGGCGCATGAAGTCACTCCCGTTGAGGCATTCGTTGAAGCGGAGCATCGCATACTGGCTGAACGAGCCGAGCAACTTAGCTATTCCTCTTTTTTGAATCAATTGCCGTATTTGGCCGGGGAAATGAATTGTCCATCATGCGGCGCCAGAATGCAGGTTTGGCCTGGATTGCTTTCGTCCTTTGGAGGGTAATAAACAGCAGGTGGATATGCAGCTATAACTCTATGTTTGCAGGAATGACTTAATGAAAAGGATGGGATTGATAATGAGCACACTTCAACCGATTATTCATGTCTTACAGCATTCGTCCGATGAAGCCGTTGTGGAGGAGTTTGTCGAGCATGAGTCGTTAATCTGGGTGGATTGGAGAGAAGATGAGGAGGACGTCATCCAATACTTTAACAATCAACTGCCGGAAGCTCACCAGATCAAGTGCGAAATGATCGAGATCGACAAACCGAGGGGCGTTGATATCGTGTTAAGCTCGGCGGATCGCAAGCTGACGATTCCGTTCGCCGATGATAAGACGGATCGGGACAGCGCCATTCGGTCTATGCAGGAGATGATCGCTCCCCATTATGAGATTCGATGGTTTATGGCGTCTCTGGGCAGCGATACGTTAGCATTTCTATTATTGTCAACAGAGCAATGGGCGGAGCTGGAGAGGCAATTCGGCAAAGAAAAGCTAGAATTCCACTTCCAGCCGATAACGAGCGACAGCGTTATGTTCTCCCTCGACATGGACGATGTGTTCACGCTAATCAAGGAACGGCAAGAATCACATGTCTCTGAGTAGCAACGACTATTGTTGAGCATTTGAATAACAGCATTTAGTTGAATTAAATTGAATCATGATCATTTTCAAAAATTTCTCAAATTTGATTTCCAAATTAAAGGATTGAGCCCCCGACACACATAATATATATAGTTGGACGCTTGTCCTATTGTCAAGCTGTCCAACTACGATGCCGGTCAAGCCGCAGGTGCACCGGATCGAAAAACAAGGAGGCTTTTCATTTTATGCGAAAACGATTGATCAGAATGCTCGCGTTCCTCTGCTGCTTAGTAATGGTAGCGCATTCAATGCCTGCAAGCTATGCCCAAGGCACGGACAACATCGAGAATGCAGACGCGAATGAAACACCAACCGCCATGTTTGGAACGCCCGAGCTCGGCTCAAACGATCCACTCTGGAAACAGACAATGGAGCATCTCATCAACAAAAGCACGGTGCCCGCCGACCCCAGACCCCATGCCACAGGAACAGCCAGAATCCTCTGGGATCATGACTACCTGTATGCCCGCGTAGCTGTCAATGACAGTAATCTGTATCAGGGAGCTGGCGATAATCACCAGTACGACAGCCTGGAGTTCTATGTCGGCACTGGAAGCGGAGGCTCCAACCAATGGCGCGTCAGCGCAACGGGCGTATTCTCAGGGCAGGCCGCTCCGGGCAGAGCTGCATGGACCCAGATCACGGAGAGCGGATATATTGTGGAGATGAGAATACCCAAAAGAACGTTGACCTTGGAGGAGGGCAAGCTTACCTTTGACGTCTATATCAATAACTCGACGGAAAAGGGCGGTGACCGCTATGAAGTCGTTTCCTGCTTCGGAGACCCGGATGCCGGTTATAGCAGCTCGTCTTCATTTACAGACAGTCTTCAGCTCACTGTAGCCAGTGAAGTGGACAGCAGATTTTCAATTACCGCCACTGCAGGACAGGGCGGCCGAATAACGCCGAACCCGCCCGGCAATGTTCTGAGAGTAGATAAGGGCTCAAGCAGAGAATTTACGTTCACTCCCGATCATGGCAAAATGGTCGATACGGTAACGGTAGACGGGGAGAGCGTGACTCTATCTGCGGACACGTATACCCTTGCGAATATTACGGCTGATCATACTATTCACGCGACATTCAAAAACGACCCGGACGCCGGGCTGCTTCCCTTTATCGTATGGAATGATAACTTCGCCAGAGGCGAGTACACGACGGCTGTCATCATTGACCTGGGCGAGGGAAAGGCGGCGGTAGGCTCCGAGCTTCATCCGGGCTTGTTCACCTTGTCCGCTAGGAACACGACCCTGAACGGCGAAGCAGTCACCGTGGAAGGGACGCGCAAGATCACAAGAGTGTACGCCAATGACGAGCCGAAGGTACGCGGCTATATGGGGACGGTAAGCCATTCACCAGATTATCAGGACGGACTGGCAAGCGGCCGTTACATCGTCGTTGAGACCGAGTTTTATTCAGCAAGCGGCGGCAGTACAACGCTGGATGGCAACAGTAACTCGACCAAGCAGGTTTACACCCTTGTCCAAAACGACGAGATCGTACTGACTGAAGGCAGCCCGCTTCGAGGGGTAGTTTTTGAACAGGAAAAGGTTGTGAATCCGATCCTGGACAAGTTTACAACACCTACAGGCCATTCGGTCAATCGCTCGCTCTATCTTCACAAGGATAACAACGGTGAAGTAGTGCAAGGCTTGCCGCTCTATGTCTATACCCATGGCATGTCACGGGGCGGCACAAGCTCAGCGACAGACCAAAAAGCGGCCATGAAATCCGCCAACGGCTCCGTTGCGCTGATGAAGAAAATGGAAGAAAACCCTGCCAAATACGCCAGCCATATATTGAATATTTCCTATAATGGCACATCTACGCCTTCCACAGACAATGTTAAAAGAGTTATAGACGAGCTGGTAGCCAGCGGCGCAGTCAACCCGAATCGTATATACGCAGCGGGCTTCTCTTGGGGCGGCCAGTATACGAACACCTTAGTTAACACCTACCCCGGCTTCTTCGCAGCCGCTGCGCCGATGTCCCCGGTGAGCGGCTCACCGAATGCGAGCACCAACGCTCTTCACAGCAACCTGGCCTACTGGATGTTTATCAATGCTCATAACGTTGGCATATACCAGACGAACCTCACTAACTTCATCAACACCAATATGCCGAAAATGACCAACGCGAGGGCTTCGCGCTTTGAGAGCAATGAGGCGCTTACATGGCCCTATAATCAATTTGACCAGCCGAGTCAGAGACCGAATCCGGCCAACACACCTGCCCTGGCGGATTATATCGCGCACGAAGTTGAGGCGGCGGTTCTTTACAACCAGATAACTATGGGAACCTGGAGCATCGCTCCGACGGCGCAGTCCTCCAGCCTGCCGGCTTGGAATAATGACTACACAGACGTCTTTGATTGGATGTTCTCCCAGAGAAAAACGGTCGTACCGGGTGCCCCTGTCGGCTTCAAGGCGACCTCGGGCAACAGACAGGTCACATTGAGCTGGACGGCTCCGACTGACGACGGTGGTAGCGCGATATTGGGCTACAAGATCTGGTATGGCAACGTGGCACCCGTCACACTGGGTGCGACGGCAACCGGATATACCTTCAAGAACCTGACAAACGGCCAAGCCTACACCTTCAAGGTCGTTGCGATGAATGCGAAGGGCGACAGCGCGGAGAGGAGTGCGACGGCGACACCGACGACGCCGCCGATGTATTATCCTTCTGGCAGCAACACCAGCAATACGGGCAATACCGACAGTACGGGAAATACAGGCAGTACGGGCACCGGGACAGACGCTGGAGCGTCGAAGTCGCCCTACACAGTGAATACACCGAAGGATAAGCCTGCGCTCACAGATAACGGCGGTACCACCACCCTGCCAGGCGGCGGCGAGATTGAGACCAAGGGCGGCATGAAGATTAAGGCGCCCGAAGGTACAACGATAGACTCCAATGATACGGTAACCCTTCCGGCGAACAAGAACGCCAAGGTGTCACTACCTGACGGCAACAGCACAGTGACCCTTCCGGGCGGCTCGACGATCGCGGGCGATGGTACGATCACAGTAGGCAGCGGAGACGCACATGTAGGCCTGACGAACGGCAACCAGGTGGATATCCGCGGCGGATCGAAGATACAGAGCAACGGCGCGATTGTGGTAGGATCTGGCGGCGCGAGAGCCCGCTTAGACAACGGCATGTCGCTGAACATCCATGAGGGTACGGAGCTTGCGGTTGATAACGGCACCCCGCTGGGCTTCCTCGTGAAGTCGGGCATTCCTTTCAGGGATGTCACCAAGGACAGCTCGTTGTACAACCACGTAAACCTCGCCTACACATACGGTCTGTTCAACGGCACGACATCCACGACCTTCTCACCGGGCGCCTCCATGACGCGCGCAATGTTCGTGCAGGTACTGGCCAATCTGGAGAACGTAGACCTCTCCGGCTACACGAGCTCCCGCTTTAGCGATGTGACGGACGGGCAATGGTACACGGCGGCAATCGAATGGGCGGCTGAACATGGCATCGTCAACGGTATGAACGCAGACCTGTTTGCCCCCCATTCACCGATGACTCGCGAGCAGATGCTGGTGATCCTGTTCAACTACATGAAGCACAAGGGCTATGAGATAGCTGAAAGCGACCCTATGTCCTTCGCGGACGAGAGCGAGATCAGCTCATGGGCGTTGAAGGCCGTTCAGGCGCTGCCGGGCATCGGCATTGGATTCGGCAAGCCAGAGCCGGACAATTTCTTGACCCCCAAGGCCACGGTCACCCGCGGCGAGGCAGCCAGCAGCTTTGTTCGCTTCGTCGAATATCTGGCTAAGTAAAAGCGTATACAGAAGAATGTCGGACACTTCTGGCTGGGCAATATCCAGCCGGGAGTGTCTCTTTCCTATTCCTTTGAAGACGCGACCATGAGAGGCGCAGCACATCACTATGCAATAGACCTGGAAATCATGGTATAATAACAATGATAAGGATTGGAGTTGATTGGGATGCATGATCTGCTTGACCCCAAGATTGATTTCGTATTCAAACGCATCTTCGGCAGCGAAGAGAATAAAGATATTTTGTTGGCTTTCCTTAACAGAACCTTTATGGAAGCTGGGGAGCCGCCTCTGACCGAGATCGTCCTGATGAACCCATACACGGACAAGGATTCACCGCGTGACAAGCAATCCATCTTTGACATTCAGGCCAAGACGGCTGAGGGCAAGCTCATCAACGTGGAGATGCAATTATTCAACAAGTACGATAATGAGAAGCGCACACTGTACTACTGGAGCAAGCAATATTCGGGACATTTGGAAGAAGGACAGTCCTACAAGAAGCTCAAGAAATGTGTGACGATCAATATTCTCAACTTCACAATCTTGCCTAATGAGCGTTATCATAACGTCTTCCATTTACGCGAAGATCACAGCGGCATAATGTTAATAGATGATATTGAAATACACATCATTGAACTATCAAAGCTGAATGAACAAATAATACCAAATGAAGGCGGCCTGCTCAACTGGCTGCTGTTCCTGAAAAGCGAAGATACAACCAACTGGGAGGTGTTGAAGGTGAACGAACCAACCCTGGGCAAAGCAATGACCGCATTGGAATATCTAAGCCAAGATGCAGAAGCACGTCGCATGTATGAGATAAGACAAAAAGCACTGCATGACGAAGCGTCTATGTTGGAAGGTGCTAGAGCAGAAGGCGAGTCCATTGGCCGCTCTAAAGAAAAGCTAGAAGTTGCGAAGAACATGCTGGATAAAGGCATGGACGTTACAACTATAGCAGAGCTAACGGGACTTCCCACCGAGCAACTGAGCAAACTGAAACGAACACATTGAATGCTTTAGGGGCGTCCAGAAAGTCAGTGTAGACTGACTGCTGAACGCCCCTCCTTTTAGTATGGAGCCTCGGGGATGTATGAATTCCGATCTAATTGGCTATCGAAGCCTCCCCGACGAAGCAGAACCTGGCGGTAGATTCAGTACGCCGCTCCGCTTTGCTCCGTCCGTGCGGGCGAACCCCTGACCTCATCGCTGCCAGTATCCGCCGCTTGTTATTTCTGGTTATTAAAACATCCCAAAAGCCACATCTTGTATGGCTTTTGGGGTATCTTTGTCATCTCTGGTATTCGGTGTTAATGGGGCATTATTAGCGTGTTACCGGATTGTTACCGTAATAATCCCTAAAGCTATACGTAGTTTATATTATACTTGAATCTTCAAGAGCTTTGGAAGTTTGTTGAATTAACTGATTCTTTAATTGATGACCTTAGGGACAATTAATTGAATAAATCTTGAATTACTGATATCAAGAATCCGAGTAATAACCACAGCTACTTCAGCTACGTGACAGATTAGCTTACGTGTTTCCCTCTTCTAGAACATGCCATGCAAGCGCTCTCCTACCTGAGCTACTCCCCCACGCTATACAATCATTATTCAGTTGACTTCTGCTCTGCCAACGATGCGCTCTCCCGCATTGGTCGAGTTTCACTGCCCCAAATTTCAATCGAATTTATACTTGACATATTGAATGGCCATCCGAAGAATATGCTTCTATGACAACTCAAGATCCAAAACTTGACGAAGCCACTCAGCCACCTGATGCGGAGCCTCCAAAGGGTATTGATGACCATAGGGGATGAAGGTTGTATCGATGTGCTTGAATCGTTCCGGAATATGATGTGCTGCATCCCGGTCACCCCAATGGATTCGCACTTTTTGGGCATTCCATAATTCAGGCTTTAGCTCGAAAGACTGGGCTTGCGTCAACGCTGACATGACCATTGCATTGGTAGAACGAATGCGGGCTGACCTCAGATCATCAATGACGTAGCTCGAGTAGTGATCCAGTCGTTCGCCGTCCGCGATAAAGTCATTGGCTTTCAGCAGTGTTTTTCTGAACGCGGAGCGAGATATATGCTTTGTAATCGCCCTGGTAACACCTGCATATTTATATTTGGCATGAATGGGATGCAGTACGGGCTGCAATAGCAAGAGTTGCCTGATCTGCGGCTCCATTCTTTCCATGACCTTAGCAGCGATAAGTCCGCCGAACGAATGACCAATCAAAATAACAGGGCGATTCAGCTCGTGAATCATTTCGACCACAGCCTCTACATAGCCGTCCATCAGAGAAGGATGATGATGACGCGGCGAATGACCGAATCCGGGGAGGTCCACCAGCCAAGTATTGACATCATCCAATTGTTTCGCGATGGGAACGAAACAGTCGGCCCCGCTGAATGTTCCGTGCAGGAAAATAACCGGTGTACCGGGATTCTCTTTTTCCAACGAGATCAGTTGGGATCTTCTGCGTTGCACGAACCCTTCGTGGTGCTCGGATGAGGGGTGGCTTAACCGGAAATCAAGATCAGCGATGACGTAAGGAAGCGTGGTCGGAACAACGGATGTCTGTGCCCCGTTCTTGCGCTCAAGTTCAAGCTTCGAGGCAACCGGGAATTCCGATTTCACGAGAAAACTCATCGATTCTTCGGGAATTCCCAATCGCTTACCAACGCCAAGTCTTAATAAAAACTTCAACAAAGCAAGCGGAACTGTGCCCAAAGGCGGCGCAATTCGCATCTCGATCGCAATTTGCCTGATCAATGAACGGATCGACGGACTATCCTGCTTGGGGTCCAACAAATAATACGTATTACTCGCAAGCTCCTTGGTCTGCACTAAGTTAACAATGAATGATGCGACATGATCAATATGCACCATCGGCAGCCAGTAGTCCTTGCCTCCTGGAACGAGTGGCATCAGATTCCTTCTCACAGCATCTACCAGTATACTAAGACCGCCAATCTGCTCCGTAATTCCCGAGTAAGAATGGCCGATGACGGTACTGGGATTAACCGTGGACAACGGAATGCCTAACGGTTTTAGTGCTTTTCGTATATAGGAGTCCGCTTGAAATTTCATCTTCTCATACGGGGGAGCTTCCTCAAGAACGGCATCCAAATTGTCAATAGCATTTTGCTCGTTATATGGACTCATATAGCCTACAACATGAATGAATTGCTTCAATCCTTTGTTCATATGGATTTTTTCGGAAAGTTCGGCCAATTCGATGGCAGGATTAAGAAAAGCTTGCTCTGCCTCAGTCTGGCTTAACTCAATATTCATGGGACCGCCCGCATGAATGATGATGTCGGAATTTTGTACTCGGTTGTAATCGTTCGCGGATAGCCCTAATTTCGGTTTTGACAAATCTCCTATTACTGCAGTAACGTGTTGCGCCTCAGTCAAATGTAACTGCCGGAGGGTATGTTGAAAGCGATCCAGACTTCGCACGAGTACAATAATGTCGTGACGCTTGGATATTAACTCCGCAAGAATATGACTACCGATATAACCTGTCCCGCCAGTCAGGAATATGTTCACTTAAATCATCTGCCTTTCGATTCATTTAATAGTACTAAGTAGTGCTAATTGGTGCAAAAAAATGACTTAAGTAACGAATTACTTAAGCATCAAAGCAAAAGCTTGAATAAGATTCTGAGTTAGCATTGGATTGTTGGTGGCCTTGGCTAGGAATAGAGCTCCTTCGATGGAGGTGACAATCAATGTCGCTGTCTCATGGACGGGCAGATTCCGGCTCAATTCGTTCTTTGCCACGCCTTCCTCCAGCAGCTTCTCAACAACCTGTAGTTGTTGATCGAAGAATGCTTTTATTTTAGCTCTCGCTTCCGAAGAGGAATGGGAGGTCTGCGTATACAGTGTCAGGAACGGACATCCGCCAACATAATCGATTTGTTCATTATCCTCCGTGAGGATTCGAAATAATCGCTCCAGCTTTGCAGGAATGGACATGTCTTGCGTCAAGACACGGGATATTCGTTCTTCATACCGCGAGATCAATTGGTCGACAATTGCTACCAAAAGCTCCTCCTTGCTTTTATAGTGGTAATAAATGTTGGTCTTTGAAACCTTGCTGAGGGCAACAATTTCGTCCATGCTTGTCACTTGATACCCTTTGGTAAGAAATAAGGTCGATGCGGTCTGCAGGACGATATCTTTGTTTGAAATGCTTGATCTTTTGCTTGTCATATTACTACTATACAGTACTATAAATTGCATGTCAAACCCTGGATGTGATTGGAAATGATGCTCGAGCATTATGGGGGTCGCTGTGAAGCCAACCACAATGCCGCATCAAAAAACACGCCGGATTGGCGTGCTTGATGGTTTATTGATGGTGGAGCCACATTAATGTTAAGTCGCAATATCAATCCTAAGGTAGTCAATGGGATATTATTGCATTAATGTAAATATATTACTCCAAAAAATCAACACTGTGACCAAACGTGTGACCACGCCCTCAACTCATCCCTATCTAGGCATAGCAAAAACCCGCCAAACACTCGGAAATCCTTCTGTTTAGCGGGTTCTTTAAGTATGGAGCCTAGGGGGATGTCCGAATCCCGATTATAGGCTGACGAAGATAACTTCACGAGGACTTTTAGCGGTAGATTCAGACGCCGTACTCCTCCGCTTCGCTCCGTCCGCGCGGGCGAACCCCCTGTTCGGGGTTCTCACCTCCTGGGCAATAAAAAAACCAGCTAATACTTTGTCAATAGGCTGTTTTATTGGACAACGGTTTTTGGTATACTGAATTTGACGCATGAGAAATAAACCTCCACTTTATGGAAGTTTATGGGATGAAGATGTTTAAGTAGCGAACGGTTGCCCTTTTTTTAGCATAGCGTAGACGTGATGTAATACCTTGTTGGCGCAAGCAATCACGGCTACTTTATGGGGCTTCCCTTCGCTTCTTTTCTTGTCATAATACGCTCGTAGGCGTGAATTAAGATCCTTCCTTAATCCGCAGATCACCGCGAGATAAGCAGCTCGTCTCAAGCGTTTTGAGCCCCGTTTTGTAATTCGGTTTTCACTAGCTGTAAACTTTCCTGAGCTAAATACGCTTGGATCTAGTCCCGCCATCGCCACAACTTGCTTGGGATGACTAAACTGCGATCCATCCCCGATTTCCGCTACGATTGCCGTAGCCAGTTTCGTACTGACTCCTGGAATGGATTCAAGCAATTGCACCTGTGGGATCGTTTGGGACACGTCATGAATGACTCGCTCTACGTGGGCAAGCTGCTCCTGAAGCTCACGGAGCACCTTCAGCATCATCAGTAGGGATTGTTTCAACCCGAAACCAATGGTGGTGACCGGATTCATCTGACTTATCGTGTGCATGAATTGAGCCTTCCCGTTCACCCAATTATCCGAGCGGCAACCTCTGGATGCCTTTTTTATGGCCTCAAACCAGTTTTCTTCCTGTGGTTCATCGGATGTCAGATACACTTCTAGCAGATTTAAGGATGTTTTCGAGAATAGATCCGTAAAAACCACTTCGTAACCTGGAAGGACTTGATCAAGTAAGGCGCGCATATGAAGTCTTGTCTGGACATACAGGCTTGTCACGAACTCCTGTTGGCGGGTTAAGAATTGAAGGTCTGTAAAAGCCTCCTTCCGTATGGGATGGGCAAGCCAATCTTCTTCCTGATAATATAAATCTCCCAGGTGCCAGGCATCGGATTCATCCGTTTTTACCTTGCGCAAACCTACCCTTCTTGCCCTTTGTGCTTGCAAAGGGTTGACTAAGATCACTTGAAACCCTTCCTGCTGTAAAAACTGGACAAGCACACGATGATAGTGTCCCGTTGGCTCCAGAATAATGGACGGTTTTTCCCCTGTCAGTTGCTCCAGATCGGCCAGTAACACCTTCAGCCGCTCAAATCCTGTTGGGGTATGAAGAATGGTTTCTGCTCGTCCCACAGGACGGTTTCGTTTAAGAAAACACTGGGCAACCGACTTTCCTTTTGCGACATCAATACCAATAACAGGTTTCATGGCGTTCTCCCTTCAAAAAATGGCCGGTCCGCTCCCCACAATGGTTCCAACTTCACAGCTTCGCTTGTGATACGAGGTCAACGCCTCAACCAGCTCAATCGTGATGGTCGGTGGTAGGGGGAGAACAGTTTTTGTGTACGGGGTTGTCCCCCAGGGGCTGTCACGTTCTCCCGGCTACCGCCATCATAGAATGACCATGAAGAATAGGCCAACCAGTAATATCTGGCTGACCTCATAATACGAAAGATAGAAGCAGCATTAGCGCGGCGGCTGTTTTGTGATCTTTCTTACTCCGGGCTCAAAATCATTACGACACCATCTTACAAAGGTAGATGAATGGCGAAGATAAGTCTTGGCGGTCTTTTCTTCGAGGATACCGGCTTTCAGCTTCTCTGTTACCTCTTGTTCGTAGGCTTCATACAGAAGCTCCAATTGTTTTATAAAATCTTGTGAAGCTCTCATCATGTTAGCACTCCTTGTTTGAACAATTTTTCCTGCTAAAAAACCAGATGCACAATGCATCTGGCTCCTTCCATGAACTGAGATTACCATTCAAGTTTATCGTCATCTTCGTATAGCGACATCGCGTAGTCTATAAAATCCATCAATTTGTCTTTGTTGATCTTATCTATGCTGATCCTGTACTGTGTCCCATATTTCATGTTCAGCTCAAGAGCAGAGATATCCATGCCGAGAAATCTTTCTTCCTTCATGTATGTATAATCGATGTCTTCATATTTTGCGATAAACCTAGAAGTGGAGTTTCCCGCATCTTTGACACATACAGAATCAACGGTCAATACTAATCCCGATTTGCCGTTACTTGAGATGCTCATGTCGGTAATATCAATGATTTGATCCTTTTTATATTGACCTTGACACATAATTTCAAGGGCATTTCTTACCCTTGGTTCGTAATCGTCGCCTGGTCTATACCCGAAGATATCTTCAAATTTTTCGATTAGTGCTGATTTAAGATCACTCACTGTCTGTGCCTCCATGTCCTTTAGCATGTCGCATGCTCTGTAATTTACCTCATAGAATTCCTCTAGTGTCATTTGATCCTTATAGAAATGTTCATACGATTCCTTAACTCTGCAAATTAGGGGGCGGTCAGCATAGATGCTACACAGGTTGGTATCATCATCAAAATGACGACATACCCCATCGCCCCTGTCTAAATGCATATATTGCTCTGTGATACCTACTTTTTTGCAACATAAGCCACACTGGTCGCAGTTAAACATTTCTATGCTTTAGTCATCATTTCTAAAAATCTGTTGCCATCCTCAAGCACCTTTTCGGAAGCTTCATCAAGTTGTCCTTCTTGTTTCAGCAGGGAAGTGTCCAAAACAACCTTTATCGTTTTAGCAAGCTGAACGCACATATAGATATCTTCTTGTTCGGATCGGGAGTAATTCTGCCAGTCTACCCCTTTTGTATCGATGATTGATATCAAAGTCTTTACTTGATGAGCCAAGTAGAGATCCAATTTTTGTAATAACTCAGTGAGTTGAATTGCTCGGGTATAGATCCCTTTCAATGTGATACCGATATTACTAGCCTGTTTCTTGAAGGCTTTAGCCTTATCATAATTCCCATAAGCATCATTCAAGGCACTTTTAGCTTGACTTGCAAAGATAGCTCCACCAATTGCCAGAGCAGGTCCAGCCACAAGACCCCCTAAAACAACCATGCCGCCTGCCATTCCAAGACCCCCAGCAGTTAAAGCTCCGCCTCCGAGCCAAGCCAGTGTCGCATTGGTAGCTGCTACTCCTGACAGCGTCGAAAGTGCCGTACCTGTTGTTGCAGTCACCAGTAGTCCGCCTAAACCGCTCATTACGACACTATACGTTCCAAATGCAAGTAAAGCACCGGAACCAATTGCTGCTATGCCGTTAATGGCAATCTGTTTCGCTTCAAAGGACGCTTCTTTTAACTGTAAAAAGCTTTTACTAGTCGGGTTGAAGTCCTTCAGTTCCTCGATACCTTGACTACTGTTTAAGTTAATGTTCTTGATCTTTTCGAAGTTCACCACAAAATCGTTAATAGATGTAGTCAGGATTCTAATCTTTTCCTCGCCCAGCTCAGTAATTGCTTCATTTGCTTTTCCCTTAGCCATCTGAATAAATTCTTCAGCTTCTTTCGCTATATCTTGCGATGTCTGATTCAAGGCTTTTGCTTTATTCATATCTCGCTTGCCATCTAAACCCTTTTTTACACCAGCGGCTGCTGTGATTGCTGCGATTCCTGCAACGAGTGCAGGTATTAACGGTAAAGGCATTGTTACCCCTCCAATAATTAAAATTCTAGTGCTGCATTCTTATCCAGCATGAAGTTGTCAAACTCCGAAAAGTTCTTAAATTGTAAGGCTCCACCCATCTCAATAGCGATATTGTTCAGTCCTTGGGTGAATAACTCAATATTTTGGTTACTACTTGCCAAATTTATTATGGAGAGTGCCTCGGTAAAGACTTGTTGTCTACGGGCGTAGAATTTCTCAATCATACTAAGCAATTCTTCGCCCTGTTTGTCCATAGCTTCCATTGCCGCGGCAGCGATTGCATGTATTCTATATCTACGTTCTTCTGAAAGGCGTTCCTCGCGAAGAGTTTGCATGCATGCCTTGTATACAGATGAGCTTGTCAAATAGCCAACCATACCACCAATGACAGTTCCAACGCCTGGGAATATTGCTGTTCCAACGGCTGCACCAAAGCTTGCTGCCATCATGCCGGTTCCCTTTTCACCTAGCTCCTCAACGAGCTCAAGACTGTCGATCTCGCCCCTAGCATACCGAATTAGGGACTTCCCGACTTGAACAGTAGCAGTTGCAATCATAGCAGGCATGTTAGTCTTCGATATGTTAACAAAAACACTGTCCGAACTCGCTGCCATGAACCCCCTAATCGCTGTATCACCTGCTCCGATGATATACGCTGTTACGGCACCAGAAGCTGTGTCTTTACCAACGCCCTTTAGGGCTTCAACGGCAGTCTTTTCGCCTAGAATTAGACTGGTTACGTTTTGGGCAGTAGAAATCACCGCAGAAATCACAGCTGCGCTTTTGGCGCTTTCGATACCCGAACGATGGGCTGTCTCTAAAACGTACTTCGCAGTTGCCAATTGAGGGTGTTCACGGAGGAAGATGGCTTCTTTCGTAGTTATCCCACTATCCTTCAAATCCTTCGATACTTGACGATATTTATCTGCGTTTTGATCCAGAAGATCAGCCTTATCGAATTGTCCTTGGGTTCTCAGTTTCTCAGCTTGCTCGGATAATTCCCTTGCTTTGTCCTCCGCATATTTCTTAGCAATTTCATATTGCTCTTTTGGGATTAATACATCATTTCCACGATACCTCTCCCAATCATCCTTTGTCATTTTCCTTACTAATTCTTCTGAACTCTTCTTTATCTCTTCTGGAGTCTCGAACTTACCATAGAACTTCATTTGGGCTCCCCAAGTTGGGTTGCCCGAATCATCTACTGACAAAATGTCGAATTGCGGATCATTACCCCTGCCAATATCGTTAGACCGATGTATACGACTACCGCTGTTATTGATGATATTCTCGGCATTGGTTTTGTCGACATAGTGGATTTCAGCGGAGAAGCCAGCCTGTTGCTTAATATTTTGGTATTCAAAATCAGGATGGACTTTGGATTCGGAAACCTGTTTGAGTCCTTTCCTAATGATGTCACCATCGGCATCGACATAGCCTTTATACCCCTTGACATACTCTGATGCCGCTCTACCAAATCTTTCGACATTCTCGGTTGTTGCGGCTCCTATTGTCGAATCAATAAGACCGCTGTGACCTTTTTTCTTTTCTTTATCACCCATTTAAAGAGGATCACATCCATTTATAAGTAGGTCTTAGCCAGAATAGTTCTGGGTATAACGGACTAATTCGACATGTTCCAATAAAACCCTCTTTATCCAGCTGATCTGTTAGTTCATTTATATTCAAATTATATAGTTACATTGTGACACTATATTGTCAGGGAATGTACGTTCCGGTTATTACATCTTGTGATCACAAGCATCAAAAAAGTGTTCACTTTGCTCGCCTAGGATTATCCTTCGACCATAAAGAAAAAGCTGCCGTTTTTCGCGGCAGCTCTACGCTCCGGCTTTTGAAGCCGAAGGCTTATTGTCACTTCTTGCATCAATAAGGACGATGTTCTTGTAGTCATGTAGGCTAAGCTCATTCAATATCTTGTTAACCTTTTTATACTCACTTTCAGAAAAATACATTATAACCTTTATAGACTTATTCGTTTCATTAGCTTTTTCGTATATCGCCACTTGGTTCTGCAAGTTCTTTTTTAACTGAGTATTACTGGCAAGTTTAAACTCAATCAAAGTCTTATCTTTATTTCCTCGTGAGACCTTATAATCAACTGGACCTCTTCCGTTATTTACTTCCCTATTCACATCCGATACCGAAGCGAACCAGGTCAAGCGATAAAGCAGTTGTAAGTCCTCTTCCTTTTTTATAGCGATGCCATTTGAATAAAAAATTCTGTAACCATCGTTATTCTCTATTACATGCTTCATAAATAAAACCCTAGACATGGATTCCTCGAATGTGTCGACCGATGTATTATAGAACTCTGTCTCTTCTTTAAGTAACTGAATCAATTGTTTAAATTGCTCAACATATAACAAAGCAGATTCTCTTACCTTCTCAATACTACTAGCCTCTGCTTTATCACCGTTCTGTTCTTTATACTTAATATAATAGTCAATGAACTGAGGAAATTCAGCAACTACTTTGCTAACTGCATAACTCCGATCTTTTGCAGTTGCTTTCTTCGGCAATGCCGAGTAAAAGTAATTATTTATCTGGGCACGGAGTTGGTCATTATCAATGCAATCAGGAATAGATGAGAAATCTTTTACAATGTCTGTCTTATTTATCCATGTGTCGTCTTTGGTCAATATATCAACCGGAGTCAGTAAGACATAATCACCATTTATAAAGGGTAAGGTGAAATTACCCCTTTCCCAAGTCTCGGTTGAATAGTTGAACCTTACATTTTGAACTGGCACATTCTTCGTGAACTGTGGTTTTAAATACTTATTTGCAAAAGTCTGAGTATAGTTCAGAAGAAATTCATGAATCAACCTTGTTGTGAAATCACTTATATTATCTCTACCAACTTTATCCTTGATAATACAAAGCTTTTCAAGGTGGCTGCTCTCCGTAATTTGCTCCTGACCAAAATCAGAAAAAAGACTGCCCAAATTTTCGTGCAGGGCTATAGCAAATTCCCTTCCTAAGCCGCTGCCTCCATTACCATTTTGGCAAAATCCAAACCAGTTCTGCTTTATCTCAGGAAACATATACCAAGCCTTTAACAGCCCATCTGAAATGCGATTTCCTTGAGCCTTGTCCCTTAAAAATCTTAAATACTTAAGTACTCCATTATGCAAGATCTGATATTCCTTTTTGGTGCTGTTGAACAAAAGAAAAGGGTCAATGAATAAAGGCAAATCATTTATAAGAGAAACGTCAAATGCCCCATGTTCTTCAAGTACTGTTGGATCAATCTCAAAGAAGTCCGAGAAATACACTTTAAGTTGCATAATACTGTTACCCCCTAGCCATTACAACGCTCATACAATGGTATAATTCGCCAATGTGTGACATAATCCTTCTTTGTATAAACGTTCCTCTAAGCAAGTCTTCCCTTCCCCATCTTACCCTTCACTCATACAAGAGGAGCCGCGCCGCGACATACTCCTTGATTGCAGGGAACAACTCCTTAAATCGCTCAATGTCTTCAGGTGATTGGTCAAAAAGCTCATCGTATATCTTGTCGCAAAGATAAAGAACCTCTGTGAAATCGAACCCCTCATAAGACTTTAAATCGTTATCTTCTAATCGGATCAACCTGCTTAACCACCAACTCAAACGGTCAGCCAAGGAAGCATAAACCGTATGGGCAAACCCTGAAGATTCAAAATCATAATCATACTCTTTGAACAGCCTGTCCAACATGACGAAATACAGCTTGCTCGACTTGGGGGTGATGCTGTATTGCTTACCGGCTTCCAAAGTCATGATCTCCACAGGGTCATTGTAAATTTGTGGATGAAAAACTTCAGGAATTCTTCTGCTATCAAGTACGCTCACCTTCCGGTCAAATACAAGTGATAGTTCGTTCGCTACCTCGATACTAGCAAAAGGGTCGTACTCGGTGTGGGGATCGAATACTGCTAGGAAGTCAATATCACTGTTGTCGGTTTCTGTTCTATTGAGGAAAGAACCGTAGCTTCAAAGCTAATACCCCATGACGGGCAGCGAAAGTATCCATCAGGAGATGCTTCTTCTCAATGATTGTGTCGATTACGTTCATGTGGACAACTCCTTCGTTACTAATCCATTTCTTCTAACGGGTCTAAACTTCTGATTCCAACCCATACTCTGGCAAACTGAGTTAACTCCTCACTTTCTGGTGGGCAACGCTTGGCTACGTAATCCCTTACTTTTGGGAACAACTCCTTGAAACGAGCGATGTCTTCTAGCGATTGGTTCGAAATGTCTTCTAACTTGTCGCAGAGGTAGAGGACTTCGATGAAGGAGAACCCCTCATAAGACCGGAGGTCAAGGAGCAATCGGCTGAACCACCAGCTGATCCTCTCTATTTAGCCCCCAAATGAACTTGGACAGTACACCCCTTATTCCGATACAATGAAATTAGTCGGAGGGGAAGGCAATGGAGAGAAGAAGGTATGATCTGAATTTCAAGAAGATGGTTGTAGCCAAGGGAAAAGAGATTGGCAATATGACAGCAGCAGCACGACAACATGAACTCGATCCGAAGATGGTACTACGCTGGGCGAGACAACTTGAGCGCAAGGATCTTGATCAACTAGACGATTCAGCTTCGAAGCAGCCAACGTTCATTCCCTCAGCAGCCGACTATGCTGCCCTAGAGAAGGAACATGAGAAGCTCAAGAAGCTCTACGCAGAGCAGGCGCTAGAGAGGGAGATCCTCCGTGACCTGTTAAAAAAAACGAACCCGCACTTGCGGATAAAATAGAGATTGCCCAGAAATTTATCTTCCAAGGACATTCGATCAGCCTTGTGCTGCGCATTTTGGAGGTAGAGCGATCCACGTATTATTCACATGTGGATCGAACAAATCAGCAACCCGAACAATACCACAGGAGCGGTCGCCCCGCGCCTGGATACTCATATACGCAAGACAACAAACGGATTAGCGACGAACAAATCTGTGAGTGGATCATGGAGTTATTAGCCGACGAGTACACGTCCGTTTATGGATACCGTAAGCTGACAAAGCTGTTAAGGCGCCAGCACGGGCTTGTAATCAACAAGAAGAAAGTCTACCGACTGTGCAAGAAGATGAATGTGCTGCGGCCTCAGCGAACGCTCAAAATCAAGTATCCTAAGAGGCTGGCGAACAATAGAACGATTACCGGTTCCAATCCGTTGTGGGAGACGGATATTAAGTATGGCTGGATTGCAGGTGAACATCGTTTCTTCTTTCTGATGAGCATCATTGACGTGTTCGACCGGGGCATCGTTACGTATCACCTCGGCTTATCCTGCGAAGCCAAGGACCTTGTTCAGATCACGCAAGAGGCGCTTATGAAGCGCCAACTCTTTGGCAAAGCGAATCGGCCAGTCATGCGATCAGACAATGGACCGCAGTTCATAAGTCATCGATTTGCAGAGGCCTGCGAACAATTCGAAATGGTTCACGAGCGCATACCACCCAAGATGCCGAATAAGAATGCTCATATCGAGTCTTTCCATGCCATTCTAGAATCCGAGTGCTACCAGCGGCACGAATTTGAGAACTATCAACATGCTTATGAAGTCGTGATCGGCTTTATCCACAACTACAACCATAATCGCATTCATGGCAGCATCTACGATATGTCACCATACGAATATATGGATGTGATTAAGCTTGGCATTGCGAAGCCTAAGGAAATAAAAGTGTGAGACGATGAAAACGAAAATCGAAGCAAACCCAAGCAATTCTATGCAATCAATTGAATAAGAGGTGCGTTGTCCATTATTCGGGGGTTAAACCGATAGTTCTTGCTGTTACCAACTGCAGAACTGATCGGCTTATCCTCTGTTACTGACCAAAGCTCTAATGTAAACTCAGGGATAAACGCTTGAGCATTATACAGAACATCCAAATGGATACCGTCTTTTACTACCCTTGTAGTATTGACGATAGTCGGCGGCGGCTGAACCATTTCATTTGAGATCGAAAGGGGTGTTTCTACAGAATCTGTTGGAGCTTCAATCTGAACTTGTTCTACGATTGGCTGCGGTTGATCCTCAGCTGCCGAAACTGAGGATGCTACAAGGACTGAAGATAAGGCAAAGGTTCCAATGAATAACCTCTTCATTACTATGGGTAGCTTCTTCATTTACTGTTCCTCCTGATATTGTTAGTGTGCTTACAATTAGGATTCAAAAACTATCCTTGAATACTGTGTTTTATCTCTGTTATCAGGTGCTGAAATTGGAACAGAATTCATCAAAACAAAAAGCGATGCCCCGAAAGACACCGCATAAAAACCCAACAATAAGTTTTATAATGTTGATCTACCTAGTGTAGGATCGACTACAATAGCTGAACCACTCTTCAAAGCTTTTTGCAAATCGACCTTTTCAAAAGCTCCAGCCGCTGTTGTAAACCATGAACCTCCTAACTTAATTATTATCTGTGCATGGTTTGTTCCACCAATAATAGCGGTGTTGTAACCCATTGAGTCAAAAACAACAGAATAAACCTGGGCTTCAGCGTCACAATCGCTTCTGTTATATAATAAATTATCTGCTGCCGACGAAGGAGAACCGTCTCCTGGATCTGCTTTTCCCTGTAACAGGTTAAGCGCAACATTTACTATTTTGTAGACCTTGATAATCTCATCTTTACTTAAGCCTTCTTCGACAAGCGGACCGATTTTGTTCTCAGCAGATTTTAGTCCTTTATTCCTTTCCTGTTCTTTGTGATCCGTAGTATTTGTATTTCCCGACCATCTTGCTCCATTTAGGTAGTCAGAATAACACTCCGAATACTTTTCCCCGCCGAATACAACAGTGTCAACCCCTTGAATAGCTCCGTTGACAATCTCCATCACCTTGTTGTACTCATTTTGGTTTGCACTATCGTATGTGTGTTTCCCATATAAGACCTTGATTCCACCTACCATTTGTCCCGTTGAACTTGTCGGGCTCTTTGTTGATTCAATGTAGGCAGTTTGTGTTTCGTTGTCCCACTTAACCGTTCCCCCTAAAGCTTCAGCAATTAACCGTAATGGAACCATCGTAAATCCATTGATCTTAGTTGAAGGAGCCGTTAGCTTAACCTGTTTCCCATTTACGTAGGCGACCTCACTGCCGACCTTCAGAGAGACTTCTGTTGAACCCTTTGTTGCAGAAACAGTTTCTGTTGCGTTCGACCAACTAACCGTAGCACCTAATGACTCGAAGATTCCTCGAAGTGGGACAAGTGTGCTTCCGTTTTGGATGACTGGTGACTGCGGATATGACTGCTTCACCCCATCAATCACAACGGACGGAATGAGAACACCCGCTGAGAGAATCTTTACCTCGTTGTTTTTACTAACTGGCGAATAAGAAGCATAATTGAGGCTATCCGTCATACCGAGTTGTTGTTTTATTCTAGCAAGCGTAGTTTGATCATTGCGGAGCGTTAATAACCCATCAGAACCGTATTTAGCAAAGATTTCCTCCACATCGAGGATCACTGGCTTCAACTCAGTTTTATCTACAAAATCGCCCGAGGAAAGCTTCTCATCAACTGTATTAAGCCCATCTAAAATGTTAGAGATAGCATTTATGTTGAACCCTTTTTCCTCTATTACCTTCACAGCAAGCTTCAAATTGTTAATCAATGCTTGCTCATCTTGAAAACTCACACTCAGTTGCTGCACCTCGGCGACTGGTTGGGTGGACGGGTGGGATGATGCTGCTGAAGTCACGTTACCCCCATTGAGGACGACTGCTCCGAGCAATACAGAACTAATCAACATACTCTTTATGACGAAGCTGAAAGTTCGCTCGGCAGACTTCTTTCTAGCATAAACTGAGGTCATATGAACATGGGTCTCATCGTTTATGATGCGTTTTCCTGTCTTTTTAACCATTCGACTCATTCCTCTCATTCCTCTCTTAATCGATTTACTACTTATATCTAGTTATAATTTTTCTCTGGAATCGAGTGCTAAAGTTTCATGAAAATTTAGAACAAAATAAAACGGATCGCCTGATTATCGTTAAGGCGATCCGTTGGTCCGAAATATTTAATCATCTTTGAACATTCTCCAATCAAGTGAATGAAATACCCAAGTGAGCGTTAAAGTAATTGCTGCTGAAACTTATAAAAGGAACTCACTCATTCTTCAACCTCTAAACGCCTAAACGCCTCATTATTTTCGATTAACTGTGGGAGCGTTACCGGAATGAAATGATTAATGTCCACTCCAGCGTTAAGCATATTAGGCTGATTCAGGTAAAATTGATATGCCGGTGAAGTGCGGGTATTGTGGATATGACCAAAGATGTGCATGCTGCCTCTGAAATACCTCGCCCATTCTGCCAGCGGGAAGTGACAAAGAACCAAATGGCAATCCATATCAGTTATCTCTTTGATTTGGCTTACACTCTCAAAATAATCCGATAATTTGACCTGATTTGTCCATCTTTCATGGTTACCGAGGACAAGATGCTTACGACCTTTAAGCTGATCTAAATAATAGTGTGGTGTTTGCCGCGACCTAAACATAAAATCCCCGATGAGATAAACTTCATCTTCCGATTGAACCACACTATTCCAGTTTTCGATAATAACTTGATCCATCTCGTTAACTGATGAAAAAGGGCGATTGTTCATACGAATAACGCCTTCATGTCTGAAATGTGGATCTGCAATAAAATATCTCTGCATTATATCACCTCCTGCGGTTGATCTATAATCTCGAACGAAATAATTTAGCATACGGAAAGCATTTACGACGAAAGGTTTTGTAAATAATGTAAATTCATTCGTGTATTCTAGCGTACTTGTTTAAACCGTTCAAGTGTTTTCAGGTATGGATTTGAAATTTATCTTCAAAACAAATAGCAGCTCTAGGATTTCTCCATAGCTGCGCGAAAGTTCTCACCACCAAAGAGAACATTCGTTCCTATTGTCTAATACACTCATATCCCGAACAAATATTCGTATTGCAATGGCGAAATTTTCCTCGAAGTCAGCAAATAAAAAAAGGTGATCCCCTGTGAAGGATCACCTTAGATTATTTACTTTATTGACGCAATTGGATTCATTATCGAGCAAGTCTCTATACAATAAAAAAAAACGGCATCTCTGCCCTTTGTGTTAGATGTTGGTGGAGCCAAGGGGGATCGAACCCCTGACCTCATCGCTGCCAGCGATGCGCTCTCCCAGCTGAGCTATGGCCCCATATTTTCCAATTATGGAAATTCACCTAATCTTCTTTGGGTGCTAAACTGGTATTGGTGCTCTCCCAGCTGAGCTAAGGCCCCGTATTCCTACATCTTATGTAACAGGAGCTTGTGATCCATGGTTACTAAGTTTGTCGGGCACAAAATAGATATTATCATGATACTGTCCATCCTGTCAACACTTCTTTGGATATTTTTTCTCAGGCTCTCCGCTACAAGCGCGAGAGGAACCCCGGAAGCCCGGCCAGGGCTTCCAGACTCCACCGCCGGGCCGATCCGCTCAACCTAACGTGCAGTAACAGCCTCTGGCTGCCGAAGAATCGCTATGGTGCAGGAACGTAGAATAGCGCTTCAGCGAACCGGAGATTATTCTGCTCTGCCTACAGCCAGAACCCCGCTAGCACAGCTATCGACATCATGCTCTTGATCTAACATTCTCGTCGGAGCCCGGACTTCAGGTGGATGATCACAGTAAGCGCCAGCAGCCCTGCCAGCTCCACGAACAGGATATAAAACGGGACACGTACACCGTAGAAATGCAGCGACGAGTGGAACTGATTAAACGACGAGCTCACATCAAGCACCCACATCACATCCGGCAGCGCGCCGAGAAACCCGGCCGCCAGCAGCAGGATGTCCCCGTCACGCCAAGCGATGTAGAGCAGATACGCGATGATCAGCAAGCCAAGGATCGTATTGCCGGGCATCTGCAGCTCGCGATGCGGAATCGCATCCAGGGCAAAATGGGAAGCAAAGCATAGCGCAAGCACTGCGGGCATCGCGCCCCATCTCGCCGGACGCGGCAGCGACCGAACCGAGCTGAGTCGATATAGAGCCGCAGCGGCGGCCATATGTGTGGCGACTAACAATGGGCAACGCTCCTTTTCTCTCGTTCATCATAACAATAAACGTTGCAGCAACAGGAATAGTTGCATCCCGCCACCCCCATGCAGCGCCTGTCCCAACATGATGTGACGACCGTCATAACACGGGGCGAGTGAGTGACCCGAACGGACGTCTAACCGACTAATCGGCTCCCGCCCGCTATCGCATGCTGCCGAAGCCCCCGCAGGACTCACGGAAGACAAACGGCGTCTCGAACTGGACAGCAGTCGGCTCGGCCGAAGCATCGAGAATACGCGCCATGACCAGGCGAATGCACTCCTCGGCCATCTCCTCGACAGGCAGCTTGACTGTCGAGAGCGACGGCACGCTGTACAACTCCGCCTCATGATCGCCGTAGGTCAGAATCTCCATCTGGTCAGGAATCACGATCCCTGCCCGATGGAACACCGGCAGCGCAGCGACGGCCATCGGTCCGAGCGGGAAGTACATCGCTGTCGGCAGCGGTTCTCCGCCTTCGAGAATCCGCTTCGTTGCCGCATTCCCGCCAGCCATCGTCATCGTGGCAGCCTGGATATGATGCGGCTCCAGCTCGAGTCCATACTTCGTGCAGGACTCGACGAAGCCCTTGAAGCGGAGATTCTTCATCGTATCCACGAGATATTCGGGGACGATCGTACCGACTCGCTTATGGCCGCGACTGGCGAACAGCTCCGCCGATTTGCGGCCGATCTCATATGTATCGACGTAGGCACAACTGTAGACGCTGCTCAACCGATTGAACAGAACAGTCGGTACACTGAGCCTGTTCTCCTCCAGCTCCTGCTGCTCATCTGCCAACAGTCCCGTTAATATCGCTCCGTGATAGCTGCCGCTGCCGCAGATCGCTCGGATTCTGTCGATATCATTGCGATGGTAAGGATGAATCGTCATCTCGAACTCGGCCTCCTGCGCCAACACACAGCTCTGAGCCCCCATGATGAATCGTCCCAGCAGATCTGCCGAGAGATCCGATGGCCAGAAGGTCGCGATGACCGGCATGTTGCGGGCATGGATCTGCCTTAGCCGTCGAGCCGATACGTTCGGCAGATAACCTAGACCTTGCGCAGCTTCCATGATCCGCTGCTGTGTTCTTTTCGAAATTCGCATCTCGTCGCCGCGCCCGTTAAGCACGATCGATACCGTTCCGACCGAGAGGTTGGTTCGTTCAGCGATGTCCTTAATTGTTGTCATACTCATCCGTCCATGCCTCCCCATTTTCTTTTATTAAGACGGAATACACCTCCCCTTGTCAAGCAAGGATGCTGTACAATACACCACTAGCAGGTTATCTGACCAGCCAATATATGGATTGACATTTTATTCAACTCGCGTTACGATTCATACGAAAGCTAAAACGAAAATGCAAATGCTATAAACCTTTAATCCAGAGGAGGAATTCATGTTGAGAAAAGGAAGCCGCGCATTGCAACGTTATGTAACCGTATTCATGTCCATTTTTTCCCTGATGCTCATGACGATTATGGGGCCATTCAGCCTCACCTATGCTAGCGCTGCCCCGTCGATCCCTCACCTTAAGCAGAAGGGTCCGATCACCTTATCCATCGGCGACACACATACGTTTGAGATTGCCAAGTATCCGAAGAATGCTACGTCTGTATGGAGCAGCGACCGCAAGGCGGTGGCTACCGTCGATCAGAACGGCCAGGTGCAGGCTGTCAGCGCTGGCACGGCAACCATTAGCTGTGTCATCACGGTGGACAACAAGAAGCATACACTCGCCGCCAAAGTCATCGTAAAGGAGAAAACCATGAATCCGGGACCTGGCAAGATTAAGGTAGATAAGAACGGAGTCGATGCTCAAGGTCGAATGGTCGCCTACTTCGGCTCGCCAGTCATCGATGGCACCGTCGATCCGGTCTGGGCGACGGCGCAGCCGATCGTGCCGCAGCATATCTCGCCGAAGACGGATGCCTCCGTCTCCTTCCGGGCACTGTGGGATGATCAGGCGCTCTATATCCTCGCCGAGGTCAAGGACAAGGAGCTGTCCGTTCAATCCAGCACGCCGCATATGCAGGATTCTGTAGAAATCTTCCTGGACGAGCGCAATGACAAGACAAAGGAATACGGCCCCGACGATCTGCATATCCGCATTAATTACGAGAACAAAATGACGATCGATAACGGGAACCCCGACATGTATTATAGTGCTGCCAAGCGAACAAAGGACGGCTATCTCGTCGAGTCGAGAATTGCACTGAAGACGAAGCCGGAAAATGGCACCGTATTCGGCATCGAGCTGCAGGTCAATGATGCGAAGGGCACCGAGCGAATCGGCAGCATCAATGCATTCGACGGCACTGGCACCGCATGGCATGACCCGTCCACATTCGGAGCAATCGTGCTCGCCGGCAAATCCGCCCATGACGTCAGCGGCAAGAATCCATACGATCTGCTGAACCTGATTAAGCGTACACTCAAGCTCGATCTGAAGCGTTATACCAATGCCAGCATCGTCTCGGATACGCTCACGAACGTCATGACCGAGAATGTGCTCGGTGGAAGCACCATCACCCAGAAGCAGCTCGATCAGCAGTACGCCGCGCTCCAAGCTGCCATCGACAAGCTGGTTATGACCGAGGAGGCCGCCAACGAGAAATACTTCCAGCCGCTCCCGGACGGCTATCGATTGCCTAGCGATAAGCCGGGTGTCATCCAAACCTTGCACTACAAGACGCCTAACACCGAGAACGGCCTCGATGACAAAAAAATGCACGTCTATCTTCCTTACGGCTATGACGCCAAGGCGGCCGACAAAAAATACAACGTGCTCTATATGCTGCACGGCGGCGGCGAGAACGAGGACCTCCTCTTCGGCGGGCCGGGCCAGGACAGAGAGCTGAAGCGCATCCTCGACCATATGATCGCCAATGGCGACATCGAACCGCTGATTGTCGTCACGCCAACCTTTAACGGGGGCAAGAAGGATGTCTCGCTCTTCCATGAGGAGCTGCTCGGGAAGATCATCCCGACGGTGGAGACCCAGTTCAACACGTATGCCAAATCTGGCAGCCTGGCGGACTTGAAGGCTTCCCGCGCCCATCGGGCGATTGGCGGCTTCTCGCAAGGGTCAGTCACCACATGGTTCGCCTATATTAACGCTCTGGATTACTTCAAGCACTTCATCCCGCTCAGCGGCGACAGTTGGGTCATCGAGCTGCGAGGAGGCGGGCTGAAGCCGAAGGAAACGGCTGAATATCTGGCCAACGTAGCCCGAAAATCCGGCTACAAGCCACTTGACTACTATATCTTCAGCGCGACAGGCGATCTGGATATCGCATACGCCAATCTCAAGCCTCAGGTCGATGCCATGAAGCAACTGACCGATGCCTTCATCTACTCGTCGAATCCGAGCAAAGGCAATTTCTACTTCCTCGAAGCCGAAGGCGGAACACATGCTTGGGGCTGGCAGAACCAGTATATCTACAACATCCTGCCTGACCTTTTTCACAAATAAATCCATACTCGACCAAGAGGCTCAGGCCATCGCCTGAGCCTCTTGGATATAATCTACACGCACGGTCTGATATATGGCGGTTGACCCCCTCTTCCTCTATTATCCGGCAACGAAAGGAATCGTGAATCGATATGAGCAAGAAACAAGCAGTCAATCCGTACATGCCCTCCTGGGAATATGTCCCGGACGGCGAGCCGCATGTGTTCGGAGACCGAGTCTATGTGTATGGCTCCCATGATCGGTTCAATGGGCATGTCTTCTGTCTGAACGACTACGTGTGCTACTCGGCTCCAGTGGACGATCTGAGCGACTGGCGCTACGAGGGCGTCATCTATGAGAAGACCGATGATCCGCTCAATCCCGACGCTCACATGTGCCTCTATGCGCCTGATGTTACCGTTGGCCCCGACGGGCGGTATTATCTATACTATGTTCTCGACAAGGTGTCTGTCGTCTCGGTCGCGGTCTGCGATACGCCGGCTGGCAAATATACCTTCTACGGCTACGTGCATGATACGGACGGGCGGCGCCTGGGCGAACGCGAGGGCGATCAGCCGCAGTTCGACCCTGCCGTCTTAACGGAGGGCGACCGCACCTACCTGTATACCGGCTTCTGCGCCATCGGCGATCGCTCGCGCAAGGGGGCTATGGCTACGGTGCTTGGGGCGGATATGCTGACGATTGTCGAAGAGCCGGTCTTTATTATGCCGAGCCAGCCCTATAGCGCAGGGAGCGGCTACGAGGGCTTCGAGTTTTTCGAAGCGCCTTCGATCCGCAAGGTTGGCGATACGTACTATTTCGTCTACTCCTCGGTAGCGATGCATGAGCTATGCTATGCGACCAGCAAGCATCCGACGAAGGGCTTCACCTATCGGGGCGTCATCGTCAGCAACAACGATACCCATATCGACACGTACAAGCCAGCGGACAAGCCTGCCTACTACGGCGGCAACAACCATGGCGGCATGGTCGAGCTCCGAGGCCAATGGTACATCTTCTACCATCGTCATACGAACGGTACGAGCTTCTGCCGACAGGGCTGCATCGAGCCGATCGTCATCCTGGAGGATGGGCGCATCCCTCAGGTAGAGATTACCACCAGCGGCCCCAACGGCGCGCCGCTCATCGGAGAAGGCGAGTACCCTGCACATCTCGCCTGCCACCTGTTCACCGACCACGATGAGCCCTATTCAGGCACGCACGGCGCCTGGATGGATGGTCGTTTCCCCAAGATTACGCAGGATGGCCGGGACGGCGAAGAGGAGCCGGGCTACATCGCGAACCTGCAGAATAACGCTCAGGCCGGGTTCAAATATTTTCAGTGCAGCGGCGTGCGGCGTGTCAAGATCAAGGCCAGAGGCTACGCCCGCGGCGCCTTCGAGGTGAAGACTGCATGGGACGGCCCTTCGCTAGGCTCGATCCCTGTCGAGTTCACCAACGTCTGGACGACCTACGCCGCCGACATCGCCATCCCGGACGGGGTTCATTCCTTATACTTCCAGTATAAGGGGATTGGCAACGCCAGCCTGGCTTCATTTACACTGGAGACGTAGTACATATGCGTCGCCTCCAACTGGTAGCGAAGCGCCGTGGCGAACAGATGAAGGCTCGCCTTCGCGGCACAGTCTCCCCCCCCAATGCGAGGCGCTTGTCTCCGGGAAGCAGGTCGTCCCGCCCTCTCGCAAGAGGAGAGGACGGGACGCAGCATTTGTGGTAGAGGGGGAATTGTAGGTCATGTGACGTATAGTACGTCTAAAGCCCGCGTCTCGTCCTACAGCGTCTCGGTATTCAACGTAAATCCTTCAATGATCACATCCTCATCCACCTCGATGAGGATGCAGCGTTTGCCTCGATAGTTGACCTGCTTCACATACTTCAGATCCTGCGGGCTGACAGCGATCGAGGCGACCTTCGTCTGGATTTTGATCGATTTCGAGTTGAACTTGGGGATGACGCTGCTCGCTTTCAGCTCGTAGTTTTTGTCATCCGCGACGGCGCGGAACGCTTCCTCCACTTTCTCTGTCGTCACATTCTCCACGCCGCTGGCGGTCAACAACTGCTCCATATCCCGATAATCCAGCTTGGGCGGCTCCTCCTCCTCATGATTCTCGATGACCTGGTGGATTTCCTCATAGACATAAGCCAGCGTGGCGGCATCGAGCTGCTCGCCCGCTACCTCTCTTACGATCTCCTCGAAAATTTCCCGCTCCTCCAGCGCCGTCACCGTGCGCTCGGCATTCAGAACCTGGGCGATAAATCGGACGTCCGGTTCGTTGATCTTGCCAGCGCAATACAGCACGCGGTTCACATCCGATACGTTATCCGTCACACTCGGATAGAGGAACCCTTGCTCCGGCGTGCTCAGCTTGATGATCGGATCGACGTTCACATTGTATTTGAACTCCCGCTCGACATAATCAAACAAGAGCGATTTGCGCTGCTGCTCTGTCGAATTCACAGTGCACAGGATGAACGGATGCGAGAACATCTCGTCCTTCTCGCTCGCTTCGGCTTCGTCGTTGCGGCTTTTGGTCGGACGGTAATAATGGCCGCGGACAAATGTGACCACCGTATCGCGCTCATACGTGTAGTCAGTCAGCATCTTCTCTACCAGGTGCAGCATCAGGTTCATCCATTCTTCCGGGTCGCCGGTCACCATACCCTGGTGGAGCAGCACGCGGGTCGGATCCTCCGCCTCCTCCTGGAACTTCAGCTCGAACAGCTTCTGATCAAGCTCGCCTGTCAGCAGTTTTTTGAAATTGAGCATATACAGCTCCTGCTTCTCCCGGTCGACCAGTGCGAACGGCTGGCACTCATAATGATAGATTTCTTCGCTTCCTTTCATGATATAGACATTCAGAATATCGTGAAGATGGAGCATCTCATGGTCAAGCTTGAATTGCTTGCGAATATGGGCGACTTCTTTTTTGATCATCGTGCGTCAGACACCTCCTAACCATATGATAGCTTTGATCGAGCCGATGGCCCTGAGCCATCCCTGCTTGATTATACCCCCTACACGCCCAACAAGGAAATGAAAAGCGCCGTATTAACCAGATACGATATTATTACGGGATTATCCTTCAAGACCCTATTCCCGCTATGTAAATCAGCTATTACACATAGAAACAGCCTTCAAACACTCGGAACCGTTGTGTTTAAAGGCTGTTTTCGTTATCGATCCCAGGGGCTCCCAACCCCTATCTCATCCCTGCCGTGAGACACAAGCACCTCACGCCTCTATTAAAATGCGCTCCACCCATGGGTACAGCTTCTGACGCTTTTCTGACGCTTACAAGCCTAAGTCGTCGGCTAGCGCCTCCACGCCTGTGAAGATGGAATCACCGTAGCCCCAGAAGTTGTTGAAGTCGATGACAAAGATTTTTTTGTTTTTAATGGCGTTCATGCTCTGCACCTGCTCATTGGCCAGCAGCATGGCAATCGTTTGCTCCGGATCGATGCCGCCGGTATATTTGGAGATGACCAGCGCATCCGGATTCATCTCGACTAGCTGCTCCAGACTGATCGTGCCTGTTTCATGAATAAGCATATTGTGCATATTGATCAATGACACGGCGCTTTCAATAAAAGTATCCGTATTCCCGTTATAAATACCGACGGTGCCGTCGCCATTGTCAAATATGGAAGCGTAGTTGATAGCTTCAGAGCTTGCCCGAGCCGCCAACGCAGCTTCACGTGTTTTGAGCCGCTCGATATAAGCTGCGGCATTGGCTTGCACGTTGAAGATTTTCCCAAGCTCCGTAATATCCTGGTATAGATTGTTCAACGAAGCGCCTGTCACACTCGTCCCCTGAACATACGTTTTAACCCCCAGCTCATTCAAGCTGTCTACTGTGCCCACACCCCAGTCGGCATCCTGGAACAGATCGCCGCGCCCCACAACAAGCTCTGGCGAAGCGCCTATCGTTAATTCTTTGCCCACATAGCCTTCGGTCAGCACGGGAATTTTGCTGAATTCATCGGCAATATCTTCGGGCACATGTCCGTATACCGCAGCAACGCCAGCGATTTTGTCAGTCAGGCCAAGCCGGATTAATAGCTCGGCTGCGCCCTGTGTGTTCGCAACCACTCTGTCAGGCGCCTGACTGAAGGTTTGCTCCTTGGCAGTCCAGGCTCCGTTCTCCATTGTATAGTTTGCAACGGTCACTGGGTATGTGGTTTGGGTCGCGCCTTGAGCATCCCGATCCGTATTTTTCTCATCCGCCGACGCATTCGCGGCGCTGTTCTTCGCAGGCTGCTGAGCGTTATTGTTGGCTGCGCCGTTGCCATTCGTACTGGAGCAGGCCGCGAGCATAACCACGACCGCAGCGATTACACATAGAAACCTTCCCTTTTTACCCCATTGTGACACGTATAACATCTCCCTTTAATTCATTATTGTCTGGTTTACCATTGCCTCAAATCGTCATTGACCAGTATACAAGAAATGCAGATCAGTGTAAATGAGAATATTTATCACTGTATTGAAAATCATTATCAAATATCTTACAATACTAATAGTCCGTAAAATCAAATCATAGAGGGGTTAATTCCAATGCAAGCTTCATCCTCGCCGCAAGGCTCCAGGCCTGCCGCGCTCATCTACTCGAAAGCGGGCTTCTACGTCTTCGTGTTCCTTTTGTTGATTCTCGCTCTATTTTCTATAGGAGTATCCGTCTCTCTCGGGCAAGTCGATATTCCGCTTGGGCAGACCTATCGCATTTTGCTCTACAAATTAACGGGTTTCATGATCGGAGATCCCAGCGGGGTTGTGTCGGGCTCTTATACGGATATTATTTGGAGTATTCGCTTTCCGCGCGTGCTGCTTGCACTATTAGTTGGAGCAGGGCTATCTCTATGCGGCATGGTTATGCAGGCCACGGTTCAGAATCCATTGGCTGACCCCTATATTCTGGGCATTTCCTCCGGCGCGTCGCTCGGCGCAACCTTCGCGATTTTAGTCGGGTTTGGCGCAGTCGGCATGCTGGCGCAATACAGCTTGGCATTTGGCGCCTTCGTCGGCGCGTTTGGAGCGTCGTTGCTCGTCTTGACATTGGCAGGACTAGGGGGGAAAATGACCTCCGTCAAGCTTGTCTTGTCAGGCATGGTCATCAATGCGTTATGCATGGCGTTTTCCAACTTTATCGTCTATTTCGCCAATAATGCCGAGGGGATTCGAACGGTTACCTTCTGGACGATGGGCAGCCTGGCTACGGCTACCTGGAACAAGCTGCCGCTCATTTCCATTGTCGTTGCGCTTGCCATCCTGTTTTTCCTTATCCAGACCCGTATCCTGAATACGATGCTTGTAGGTGATGAAGCGGCTGTAACACTGGGAATAAATTTAAGCTCCTTCCGAAAATTATACCTGCTTGCCACTGCGCTTATTACGGGCGTCATTGTCGCAAGCTGCGGGATGATCGGCTTTGTCGGCTTGATTATTCCTCATATCGTGCGGGGCATGGTCGGCTCCGACCACCGCAGGTTATTGCCGATCACGGTATTGGTCGGCGCTATCTTCCTTGTATGGGCAGATGTTCTGGCTCGTACAATCGTTCCATCGGTGGAACTGCCTATTGGCATCATTACAGCTATGATCGGCGCGCCGATGTTTATGTACATGCTTATTAAAAAAGGGTATTCATTCGGAGGTAAATAGCCATGGAGCTTACGGTAAACGACTTATCCGTCTCAATCGGCAATCACGCCATCGTGCAAGATGTTGCTTTGAAGGTCGCGAGCAAGCAATTTGTCGGCTTGATCGGGCCGAACGGCTGCGGCAAATCCACATTGCTTAAGAGCATCTACAAAATCATTAAACCTACACAAGGAGAAGTATTGCTCTCCGAGCTGGACGTACTGCGCTCCCCTCCAAAGGTCGTCTCGAAGCAGCTCGGCGTTGTTGGCCAATTCAATGAGCTGAGCTTTGACTTCACCGCTGCCGAGATGGTCATGATGGGGAGAACCCCGCATAAAGGCCTGCTTGAAGCCGACCATTCCAGGGATCATGAAATTGTGCGGGAGGCGCTGCGCAAGGTTAATCTGGAGAGCTACGCCGAGCGCAGCTACAATTCCTTATCCGGCGGCGAGAAGCAACGCGTGATCCTGGCGCGCGCCCTGGCGCAGCAGCCGCAATTTATGGTTTTGGACGAGCCCACCAATCACCTAGACATCAAATATCAACTGCAAATTTTGCAGATTGTGAAGCAGCTAAATATTGGCTTATTGTCGGCATTGCACGACTTAACGCTCGCGGCCAAATATTGCGATTATTTGTATGTGATGAAGAAGGGACAGGTATTCGCCAGCGGCAAGCCTGAAGAGGTGTTAAACAAGGAGCTGATTCGCGAGGTGTTTGAGGTGGAATGCGAAATTTACCGCAATCCGGTTACGCATGATTTGGGCATTGCTTATTATCACAATTAGCGGTGGAATGCCATGCTGATCGAGTACTTTGAGAACGGATGCCAGCGCATCAGTGAACGCCTGCCCGGCACCGCTCTCATCCGCTCTCTCAACTCCAGCGCCTACATCTGAAGCGACCAGCCCTGCACCTGCTGCTGGATGTCCCACAGCTTTGCATACAGCTTCTTCTCCTTCAGCAACTGCTCATGCGTCCCTTGCTCGACCAGCCTGCCCTGGTTGAACACCAGAATCTGATCGGCATCCTGGATCGTCTTGAGACGATGAGCGATGAGAATGACCGTCTTGTCAGCAACCAGCGCGTTGATCGCCTGCTGCACCGCTGCCTCATTCTCTGGATCGAGCGCCGCGGTCGCTTCGTCAAGCAACACGATTGAAGCGTCCTTGAGCAGAGCCCGGGCAATCGAGATGCGCTGCTTCTCCCCACCGGACAAGGTAGAGCCCCCTTCTCCCACCAAGGTATCATAGCCTTGCGGGAGGCGCATGATGAAGTCGTGACAGCAGGCCCGCTTCGCCGCCAGCTCGATCTCCTCCTGTGTCGCATCGAGCTTGCCAATGCGGATGTTGTTGCCGATCGTATCCTGGAACAGATACACATCCTGAAACACCATCGATATCTCCTCAAGCAGCCGTTCTGGATCGAGCTGTCTGATGGATCGGCCGCCGATGCGTATGCTGCCCTCCTGAATTTCCCGAAAGCGTGCAATCAATTGCATCACTGTGCTCTTGCCGCTGCCCGACGGACCGACCAGCGCATTGATCGTGCGGGGACGAATCGTGAAGGACAGCTCGCGCAGCACCGGCTTGCCCGGATCATAGCCGAACCCCACCCCGTCGAACTCGATCGTCTTATCGATGGGCACCGCCTCCGTCCCAGGCAGTGGCAGCTCCTGCTCAACATCCATGATGCGCTGCGCGCTGTAGGCCGAGTAGCGAAGCTCGCCATAGTTAGTCAAGACGACAGTTAACGGCTCGTACAGCTTGGTGCCCACCATCAGAAATAGCAGAAAGATAGACAAGGAAAGCGAGCCGCCGACAAGCAGATAGCTGCCTAGTCCGATCATCAGCGCCATCCCGGAGCGGGTCAGCAGCAGCGCGCCCATGACGATTGGCCCGATAACCCCCTCCAGTCGAATAGAGGCCCGTCTCAGTCGTTCATAGGACTGTCGCAGTCGCTCGAAGCGGGTACCGCCCATATGATGCGCCTTGATCTCCCGCATGCCCGCCAAGTACTCCTGCAAGCGGCTTGCGGCATCGTTTTTGGCTTTTATATGCTCCTCACTCAGACGCTGCTGCAAGCTATCCGTCAACCGGAGCAACAGCGCGCCCACAGGAACGGCGATGAGCATCGCCAGCGCCATCCTCCAGTCGAGCCAGAACAAACCGATGCAGGCAAGCACAGGCATCAGAATTGCACTGATAAGCTGCGGCACACTGTGGGAGATCGTATTCTCTACCCGTCCATAGTCGGACAACAGCAGATTGGTCAAGTCACCAGGATCTCGACCTCCGATCACGCCGAGCGAGAGCTGTCTCACATGATCCGCCAGTCGCAGTCGTCCCGTTGCCGATAACTCATAAGCTGCGCGGTACGTTTTGTCGTATAGCAACGTATAGGTCACATACTGCAGAGCAAGGCACACAAACAGCGAGCCGGCTACCAGCCACATCCGTCCGGTATTCAAGCCGATACTCGGGTCGGCAAAGGCACGGTAGAGGATATGAATCAGCTCGATCATCAGCGCTGCGGGGAGGATCTTGCCGATCCCATCCAACAATGCTGCTGACGCTGCCGGCAGCAGGCTCCGTGGCTTGCCCCCAGTAATATTATTGATGTAGTTAAGCATGGAGCCCCTCCTTCCTCCTTGCATAGTCGTCATCAGCTTGCTTATTGTGCACGCGACCGAGTCTCCACCCATGCGCCCGGCTATGCGCTTGCCACATGCGCTCATAGAGCCCATCCCTTGCCCGCAGCTCCTCATGAGTGCCGCGCTCTGCGATTCGTCCCTGCTCGATAACCAGAATCTGGTTCGCCGCCTGGATCGTTGACAAGCGATGCGCGATGATCAGCACCGTCTTGCCCTTGACGAGCTTGCTGATCGCCTGCTGAATCTGGTACTCATTAGCTGCATCTGCATAGGCCGTCGCTTCATCGAGCACAAGGATCGGCGCATTCTTGAGCAAGGCCCGGGCGATCGCGATGCGCTGGGCTTCGCCGCCGGACAGATTCGTACCGCCCTCGCCAATCTTCGTACTATATCCCTGCGGCAGCTTCTCGATGAACTCATGACAGCAGGCTGCCTTCGCTGCCGCGATGACCTCCTCCCTCGCAGCAGTCGTATTGCCCATACGGATATTGGCTTCGATTGTATCGTAGAACAGATGGACGTCCTGGAACACAAAAGAAATGACGCGCATCAGATTCTCGGTGCCCATCTCACGGATCGGCACGTCGCCAATTGTAATCCTACCCTCCTGAACATCCCAGAAGCGAAGCAGCAGACTGGCGATTGTTGATTTGCCGCCGCCTGACGGGCCGACCAGCGCTGTCATCTCGCCTGCCTTCGCCACCAGATCAATCTCTGTCAGCACAGGCTTATAATCCTTGCTGCTGTCCTGTTCATAGGCAAATGATACCCGCTCGAAGGCGATATCGAAGCTAGCGGGCATCTGCGGCGCATCCGGCTCAGTCGTCGTCTTCTCCGAGAGCACGGCATCGATGCGACGATTTCCCTCCACGATCTCCCGCAGCCCTCCTCCCAGATACATCAGCTTCATCAACGGGGCGGACAGACTCGGGGCGATGATGAGGAAGATCGCGAAGGTAATCGCAAACGCCTGGTTGCCCGTATCGCCGCCTATGAGCAGCAGAGCTACCGGCACGACGAACGTTACGAGCGAAGAGACCAGCACAAAAAACAAACTGTAGGGGGTTTTGCACATCATCGTGATCCCCAGAGCAATATCCTTATATCGAGTTACCGCTTGCCTGAAGGTCAGAAATGAGTCCGCCTTGATGCCAAACAGCTTCACCGCCTGTATCCCCCGGATATACTCGACGCCGGTCGCATTCATCTCCTCCATCGCGTACTGATACTCCCGATAGGCTTGCTTGCCGCGTTCTCCCGAGAACACCCGCGCCTGCAGCCACAGCCCGATGACGATAGGCAGCAGCAGAATCAGCGACATTCGCCAGTCGACCCAGAACAAGTAGCCAAGCAGCACTAGCGGCATTATAATCGCGCTAACCATATCCGGCAGTTGGTGGGCAATGAAGGACTCGATCTTTTCTACACTAATCTCGATGATCTTCTTGAGCTCGCCGGTTGCCGTCTTCGTGTGATAGCCCATCGGCACCTTGCTGATATGATCGGCGAGCCGTATTCTGAGCTGATAGAGAATATGGAAGGCAGCGATATGTGAGCACATGCCGCTGATATATAGGGTGATCAGATTGATACCCAGTCCGCCCAGCGCGATCCACCCCCACCTCACGATCAGACCGCCGTCGATTGCCGCTGGCGTTCGCGCATGCAGCATCAGCTCCTCCACAATTCGATACACGGACACGAAAGGCACGAGCTGCAACAGGCTGGAGAGCGCAGAGAGAATCGAAGCCGCCACCAGCAACGCCTTCTTCTCGCCGGCAAGACGCAATAGCTTGGACAAATCCGATTGACCGTTCATCTTATCCCCCCGTCCCGGCTGTACCATCGGCTTCCGACAGCAAGCCCTTCAGCCACTCCGCAGCTTCAGCTTCATGAGGGAAGGCCTGACCTGGGCAGCCATACATCTTGCGGGTGGACAGAGCGGTGACAGGCTTGTAGAGCAGCAGCAGCTTGCTCGAAGGAAGCACCACTGCGATCCCGGCGCAATACTGCGCAATCTGTGCTCTATGCGCCTTGCACCAGTCCACGTAAGTCGCCGTCACCTCGCGATTCGGACGCTTGGCACTATCTCCGGGCTGTATCATCAGCAGACCGAACCGCTGCTTGCGCAGCAGACATTGCTCCCACAACTGGATATAGGCTGCGACCGTCTCGGCAGTAAATGCCTCATTCATCTCGATACGCACGAGCGGCCATTGCGCTTCATCAACATTCATTGCTATTCCTCCATATGCAGTTATAATTAGCTCCATCCTAGCCTTTTTTGATAATGGTTCTCAACCCCTGCCGGAAGTAATTTCCCCCCTGATCGTTCCACCGCTTCTCCGCTGACGACACAACAAAAAAAGGACCCCTATGGGTCCGTTCACGAATAGGCCTCGCCTGGCATCATCTCAATTACGATCGTAACGACGCCTCCACTCCCGTGGAGTCATCCCCTCCATTTTTTTGAACAACGCTGAGAACTTGCTCGGATTGCTATAACCCAGCTCAAGCGCGATATGGGTGATGCTCTTGCTCGTCTCCTGCAATTGCCGCTTGCCCTCGGCCACTTTAAGCTCCAGCATATAGGATGAGATGCTCGTCTGGAAAAGCTGCTTGAATCCTTGCTTCAGCTTGGTTGTATTCATGCAGCACTGCCTGGACAGCTCAGCCAGCGTAGGAACCTGATCCGGCTCGCTCGCAAGCTGATCCCGAATATGCAGAAGCGCCAACTGATCCGCCTCCGTCAACACAATACGCGACTTCGCTTGCCCCCCTGACCGCGCCGCCCATTCCAGACATTCGGAGAAGATGAGATAAGACAGTCCCTTCCATTGAAAATAACGGTCAGCCTTCTCCAGACCCGTCATCGTCGCAATCTGACGGAACATAGAGATGACCCGCTCGGGCGCTTTCAGCACCGTCATATAGCCGCCATTCAGGCAGGAAGACAGATGACGCTGGAGCGGCTCCTTCCATTCATCATGCAGATCAGGAATAGTGAGATCCATCTCCAGACTTATGGAGGAGAAACGAGTGGCGCGAGCTTCAATGATGGATATCTCCGGCGTGCTCTGGAACAAGATAAGATCGCCCTTGGCGAACTCCTGCCATTCCTCAGAAGGTAAAACCCGCATATGGCACGTGCCCTCCATAACCAGGATCAGCTCGAACGTAGACCTGGAGAGAAGCAGCTTATCAGACATTTTGTAGCTCGCCCGCTCGTAAGTCGTCGCATAATATACGATCCCCTCTCCAACGTGTTTTCTCAGAATGCTGCCTTCCCCATAATGATCAGACAGACGATAGAGTTGCCCCCCTGTGAGGCTCTCCATCCTGTAGAAATACCGCTTGCTGCGCATCAGCTCGAAAATATCATTGTCGCAGCGCACAGGTTCATTCACTTCGATCACAACCCTTTA
Organism: Paenibacillus sp. J5; assembly: GCF_054955055.1. Classification (NCBI taxonomy): domain Bacteria; kingdom Bacillati; phylum Bacillota; class Bacilli; order Caryophanales; family Paenibacillaceae; genus Paenibacillus; species Paenibacillus sp. J5. The sequence continues at coordinate 223,114 of NZ_JBUEDD010000008.1, forward strand.
CATGGAGCCTGAAATAGATGATCTCTCCTCATGATAAATGATAATTATTCTCAATGTCAACCAAAAACAAGCATGATTCCCTGGCGCATCTCCCGTGTCCACACGAGCTCCGTTCATGGTCGATGTCATCATAACACGCCCTGCCCGCATATGGACAGGACGCTGCTTTTTTCTTACTCTCCCCCAGGCAACCAGCAGGACAAATAACTATATGGCCATGGCAACCACCAGCCTGAGCAAGCCTCCTGCACGCTGCCGGATTGCCTGGGGGGAGATGATACTTTTCGTTATAGACGTTGCCTCTCGTTTCATTACATTACATGATAAAAGCATACCCTCGATTGCCCGTGCCCTTAACAGACAGCAGACTGCTCAGGTCGGCGGCATCACGCTTGCGAATCTCCATCCTCGCTGCCCATTCAGCCATACCGGGCACCCGGGGATGAAGCACTGCTGCAAGCTGTGGACGATGCACGCCCAGCCAGGCGGCTTGCTCCTCGATCTGCTTCACCAGCAGCTCGCCTGCCGCCTCCGCGATCTGGCGCACATCCAGCTCGCCTTGGACGAGTGCACGCTCCTTCACCCCTAGCTCGCCAGCCGCCTCTGAAGTGTATTTCACCTTCACGATCGCCGGGAGGTCTGGGCGACTGCTCGTCAACGTTGCCGCTCGCTCCTCATAATGCGGAACCATGAGCAAGCCGTCTCTGCCCGCTTCTGCATACATCCGGTAGATGCGCAGCGCTGCCGGGAGATCGGGGCGGCTTACCTTCATCTGCGCCATCCGATAGTCGTAGCCGATGACCTGCAGCAGACAAGCCCGCTCATCCTGCCCATTCGCTCTTGCCTGCACACGCCCCTCCAAGTCGGGATGAGAGATAGCAAGCTTGGCTGACGTATCGTTATAGCCGGGCACCTGCAGGAAAGCGATAATCGCAGCACTATCCGGGATTCGCGGATGGAGCCGGCCTGACAGATCCGGTCTGCTCGCGTGAATGCTACCTTCCCACACCTGCTCCCGATGCGTCCGCACCTCAAGCAGCGCTTCTATCGCGCCCTGGCTCCGAGTGTACGGGGAGACCTCCAGTTGACCGCTTGCGTCTGGTCTGGATACATGAAGCTGCCCCGCCGTACTCTCGCCCCCCTCTACCCTGACCGTCAATTCAGAGCGCAGAGAGCTTCGCGGATCAACCGTCAGGCGTGCATGGAGCACTGGACGCTGGGCGCCAAGGCTGGCAGCAGGAGAGGTCTGATCCTCATGCCGTACTGTCAATACAGCTCCCTTATCCTCCTCCTGTCTCCGGTACACCACCATCTGTCCATCAAGTGTCGGACGAGATACAGTCAATTCACCCGCGCGCTCAACAAGCAGCGGATCTTCCGCGCGATGCACATAGAGGCCAGCAGACCGCCAGGAGAAGCCGACATCACTGTGTACAGTCAGTTGAGCTGACACATCCTTGCGACCTTTCCCATAGACGAACATTCCTCCGCTTAGCCACTCGCGGCCAATGCTGTATACTTGAGACGTCACATAGGAAATGCGTAGCTGCGGCGGGTAACCCGACTCGCGCGTATAGAAGCTAAGGGTACGGTCATCCGATGTTCGGATGATCACACCCAGGTTCGGCAGCTCTCCAGACCGCCAGCGCTGAACGATCGCCAGCACATCTATATCCACGCACCGCTCTGCGGGATGGACATGGTATTCATGCGTCAGCAGCTCGCTGGAGAGCGGCTTATTGGCATCCGTGATGCCCATCTCCCGCCATAACGCATCTGGCTGATGCAGCTCCAGCCGACTCCCTGCCGGGAACTGCACGTAGTAGAGGCGCAGCACCGCTTGCTCGATCACATGAATATCCGGGATCACCGTATCCAGATCGGCAAATCGTACAAATGCCTCAAACGCCTCATCCGTATTGCGGCCTGTCAGCATACTGCGGGCATCGCCATAGTTGATCGTCCGCAGCCGCTCCAGACTCCGCGTGCTGGCATCCGCAATCGCGGTTACAGCAGCCTCCTTGCGTGGCGCCTCCAGCAGCTCGAAGGAGCCCAGCATCCGGTTATGCGGCCGAACCTCCAGACTCGCATCCAGTTGAGCCAGCGGCATCGCCGTAAGCTTCGCTTGCAGGCTGCTCTGCCCGCGGTAGTTGACCCCTAGTGTCGCTACCCACTCCTGCGAACGGAACGTTCGGACAGCGAGCTGTGCTTGCAGGCTGCCTGTGTTAAGCTGACGGACAGTGACCTCCGCCTCCTGCTCCTCCAGTCCCGGTCGATACAAGACAAAGGCTCCTTGCATCCGGTTGGCTCTGGCGGTTTTCACCGTTAATGTACTCTGAAGCTCCTCCGTTTGCTCCATCCTTCCTCACATCCTGTCTCATTGCATTGAGAGTTATAATGCATCGGCATTGGCCCGAATCTCGAACTGCCCGGCGGGTGCCGCCGGCGCATGTATTTGGGTGGACAGCCGGACATAGAAGGTCAGCTCCTCCTCCGGCTCCACGATCTGATTGAACAGCAGCGACTTCTCCGCGCGGAATGGCGAGGCTGTGCGGGAGAGCTGTACGGCGACCCCCTCAGACAGCTTGTCCTGCGCCACCTCCAGTTGGAGATTTTGCACCCGTTCACCAAGCTGATTCCTTACCACTACCTGCTGCTCCAGCGTCGTCTGACCCGCGATCACCACGCCAAAATCCAGATGCTTGAGCAGCTCGCCTAGGGAGTTGGTTAGATAATCTCCAGTCGAATTTTTAAACATCAATCCAGAGTACGACCCAACAAAGACCGTTTCCCAAGCATCCTCTACGCCCCAGGCGTCTTTAAATTCAACTCTGAGGGTGTTATTTTGATTAATGAGGACACTTCTTTCATCAACACTTACATTAATATCAATCGGCGTTCGAGAAAGCGCAGTGTAGGAACCATCAATAGGGAAATAAGGATCGCCGTTTAAAATAACTCTGTATTGAACTTTTCCTTTGTCATCATCGTCAATTTCACCTTTTAATTTATTCCCTGCAAATGTTACTGAAATCGTGGCTGTTGTATTTAAGATGTAAAAAGCTAAAGTGTGAAATTTCACATTTCCTATCGGAGAATTAATTTCAAGTTTGACATCGGCTATTTGAATTTTTTCATCTGTATGAATACTGTCTTCTAGATAATAAGCAAGCTTTAGCCGTTCTCCTTTATCCAAAAACACTTCTTTAGTCAACTTAGACAAATCATAAGCAGACATTCCTTTGCTTCTAACATCAGCAAGATTAGATAGGTTTATAGTGATCCACTCATCCCACTTGAAAGCTTCCCATGTATTTCCATCGTCAAATGAGATGACAGTTCTGAATTTGCCTAAGCTGCCCGTCTGATTAGCAATAATATTTGCCAAATCTCCATGTAATTCAAATTCTTTTGGCTGAAACAGTGCCTGTTTAACTGGAATGCCTGTAGTAGTCAATAATGGATTGTCAATACTATCATCACTAGACCAACTGTACAATTGGTAACTATCTTCTATGCTATCCAATAAAGAGTGATTCGTAGTGACTTCTAAACTTGGACTAGTTACACTCGCATCATCTGTGTAGTATAAAACATTCATACTATTGCCAAGTTCGTCATAAATCAGGAATGGTTCACTGTCCACTGTAACTACAGAAGTTGTCTGTGTTATATCATTAGAATACTCTCGAATATTTATTGTATCATCTTTAAGAACATCTTCTAATAAGAATGAATCCGTTCCGATTTTTACAGTCAAATTAGTTATTTCACTATCATCACTGTAATAGCAAAATTCAATCTCTCCATCTAATATTGACCATTCTGATTCTAAAATATTTGTGATTTCTTCTAAAGTATTCCCATTAGAATAATCTGTTTCTGTAGGTGCTCCACTTGTCACAGTTATCCATGAATCCGATACGTATCTTTTATACTGACCATTATGCAAAATCAAAACTTTAATCATTGTTCTCACCCGCCTTTCTCATCTAGTCTTTCATTGTATTTTTACACTTTTTATCTTTATTTTAGATGTATCTATTTTTTGTTTTAGCACCTTGCCTGAACCTAATGTCACTGAATCCTGCGTTATAAATGTGCGAGTCGTCAACGGTGAGTTCAAATCAATGGTGATACCTTGTTCCATACCATAAGTTAAATAAATAGATTCATCTACTGATGACAATTCTTTTAACTCTTGATTTTCTATTGAGTATACTTTGTTGTCACTAGAGATAAGTAAGAATTTATTATTGATATAAGAACACTTATAGATTGTGATATACGGTGAGGTAGTATAAACGACAACTAGATAATTTCCATCAGGAGAAAATGAGCAACCATTTCCCTGACCTGTAGGTAAACTACTCGGATTGGCTAACTTAGTAAATGTATCTCCTGATCTTTTATAAATAGTTATATAAGGACTTGTATTATGAGCTACAGCTAAATAATTTCCATCTGGTGAAAAAGAACAACCTAATCCTGAACCCGTAGGCAAACTGTTCGGGTCACTTAACTTAATAAATGTATTTCCTGATCTTTTATAAATAGTTATATTAGGACTTGTACCATGAGCTATGGCCAAATAATTTCCATCTGGTGAAAAAGAACAGCCTCTGCTTGTACCTGTAGGGAAGCTATTTGGATTAGATAACTGAGTAAACGTATCTCCTGATCTTTTATAAATAGTTATATAAGGACTTGTACCATGAGCTACGGCCAAATAATTTCCATCTGGCGAAAAGGAACAACCATAAGCTACACTCTTAAGTAAAATATCCTTATTTTCTAACTGAGTAAATGTATCTCCATTACGTTCATAAGTAGTTAAATAAGGACTACCACTATGAGTAACTGCTAAATAATATCCATCTGGTGAAAAGGAACAACCTCTTCCTGTACTCGCAATTGAAATACTTGGGTTAACCAACTTAGTAAATATATCTCCACTTCTTTTATAAATGGTTATATAAGGGGAGGTTGAGTGAACTATAGCCAGATAATTTCCATCTGGTGAAAAGGAACAGCCCAACCCTGACCCCGTAGGCAAACTGCTCGGATTAGATAACTTAGTAAACGTATCTCCTGATCTTTTATAAATAGTTATATAAGGACTTGTACCATGAGTTACAGCCAAATAATTTCCATCTGGTGAAAAGGAACAACTGAATCCTGCTCCAATCGGTAAACTACTCGGATCACTCAACTGATCTACCTCTAGTTTCCCCAATATATACTCTCCTTTCTATAATTTTATTTTCCCCACTCTTCTTTTTGATATATCTAATTCATGCTCGTATATTCTTCCTGAACCAAGGTTTACTGACGATTGAGCAATCATTACGACTTCTTGAAATGCCTGTGTTAAATCAATTTCTGTTTCATTATCAATACCGTAGTTTAAAAAATTCGCCTCTGAACCATTTTTCAATTTAATAATTTGTCCATTCGTAGTATCAATTGAGTAAATTTCTGTTCCATCTATGGATGAAAGTAAAATTTTAGTCTCACTGTACTGAATTTTATATATCGTGATAAAGGGATTAAAAGCATGAGCAACGGCTAAATACGTTCCATCTGGTGAAAAGGAACAACCGTAACCTGTACCACTTGGCAAAATACTAGGATTATTTAACTTACTAAAACCATCACCTGAGCGTTTATAGATTGTGATGAAAGGTGAATTATTCTGTGTAACTACCAAATAATTTCCATCTAGTGAAAAGGAACTGTCTATGCCTATTGATGTGGGTAAATCTACAAGATCGGGCAATTTAGTGAATATATCCCCTGAACGTTTATATATCGTTATATAAGGGGAACTCTCATACGCAACTGCTAAATAATTACCATCAGAAGAAAAAGAACACCCCCTGCCTCCCCCTGTAGGTAGCGATGTCGGATTGGATAATTTAGCAAAAACATCTCCAGTTCTTTTATAAATCGTTATAAAAGGACTCGAATAATGAGCCACAGCTAAATAGTTTCCATCTGGTGAAAAGCAGCAGTCCAAACAACTATTTGTAGGTAATGATGTTGGATTACTTAACTTGGTAAATGTATCTCCATTCCTCTTATATATTGTTATATAGGGACTTCTGTTACTCCCTATTGCCAAGTACACTCCATCTGGCGAGAAAGAACAGCTCAAACTGCTTTCTGGTGGCAATGTTGACGGATTAGGTAGTTTAGTGAATGTATCACCGCTACGCTTATAGATCGTTAGCAAACTGTCAGCAACTGCAAGATAAACTCCATCTGGTGAGAAAGAGCAGCTTGTAACCTTGGATACTGGTAAAGTTGTTGGGGTAGACAACCTAGTAAACATATCTCCTGAGCGTTTATAAATCGCAATATAAGGACTATTTTGATGACCGACTGCTAAATAAACCCCATCAGGAGAAAAAGAGCAACTTCTTCCTACTCCAGTCGGTAATGTAGATGGATCATTTAATTTTTCTATCTTAAAACTACTCATCGCCCTCCCCCCAATATCTTCATATGTTTAATCTGCAAAAACTCACCTAAATCCACCGTCCTCCTAAACACCCTCCCATTTCCAACGCTCCCGTCACTGCTCATCGCAAATTCCATCACCGTGCGTTTCCGATCCAGCACACTCAAGTCATCCATCCCCATATTCATATAATCCGCCTGGGACGGGCTTGCCACTATTTGCTTCACCCCATCCTTATACGAGATGTATTGCCCATCCACCTTAATGAAGTGACGCATTCCATCCGTATCCACGGCTAATCGATCCACTCTACTCAGATTCACTCTGTCTACACTCCCGCGATAGACCTTGCCACTGCCCGTCCAGCTTGAATCTACATTCATGGTGGATGGATATTCCCTTTTCGAGCTCAAGCTTCCATTGGAATAGTCCAGATAGGGGTTGCTATACTTCGCCGCATCCTTGAAATCATCCACCGTAAAGCTCTCCACCGTCTTCGCAGACCGCAGCTCGATGCGCACCTTAGCATACGTGTTCACAGGCGACTGGATCTCTCCGGTATCCGCAGCAACCTCCTGCCATTCCGTCCATGTCACCCGATCAGGGGAGGAGGCGGTCATCACCTTGAACGTTCCGTTTTGGACCACGACACTGCTCTTGCTTACCTTGCTAAATGACGCTACCCGGTCCTTCAAGAACGAATCCTCCGACTCCCAGTAGCCAGACTCATAATAAATCTCATGCCCGGCATCGCTGACGCCCACCTGAGCCAGTTGCAATGCTCCATCCCGGTACTCCGTCCTGTAAAATGTCCCCCTGCTCAAATCCAGCTCCAGCCCGAGCTCCCGCACTTCCGCCATAGCCATTCCCTCCTCTCTACACCATCCACGCCTCGGCAAATGTGCCCGACAACCCTGTCAATGTCTCACCACCCTGCATTTGCAGCACAATGACATTGTATTTCTCATCCTGGTGGTATCCCCCGACACGGAAATCCACCGGAAGCGCCGCCCCCTGCGCCAGCTCCTGCAGCTTCTCCACGAGCTCCGAACGGTTCTGTACATATTCCGTATGGTAGCTCCCCGGCGGTACCCTTAGCTCGTATGACCTTTTGCTCGACCCTGTACTTGTATCCGTACCTGCCCCTGTCCCTGAACCCGTGCCCGCGCCCGAATCCGTGCCCGTCCCCTCGCCTGTACCTGCTCCCATACCCGTCTCCAGCTCCAGCACCAGCTTATTATTGCTCTCGCTAATCTCGACCGTACCGTTTATCGGCTGCTTGCCCCAGAGTCTTCCGTAACGATCGGTTTCCCAAATGTCCGACATGCGTCATTCCCCTCTCATCCTTTAATGTGCCAGTTGATCATTCCCGCTGTCCTCGCCTGCAACGGCGCCTCGATGCTGTCCACCAGCTTGCCGTTCACTCGAATATTCAGCCGTCCCTCCAGCGCCTGCTCGCTTGTCAGCTTGAGCTGCATATACACCGGCGCATGCTCCGGCACCGTGACCAGGGCCTGATAATGCAGCCGTACCCCCTCCAGCTCCAGCAGCTTCTTATACCCGACACTGAATGCCGTAATCTCATGCGCGAAGCGTCCCTGATGGCCACGCCGCAGCAAATCGGCATCCGCCACCGCATCCTTATACGTAATAATGTCACTGTAGCCATACGCCCTCCCGGTCAACGGCAGCTCCTCCCGCCCATGCGGGGCATAGGTGACCATGATTCGATGACCATTCAGCTCGAATACGCCATTGCCAACGTCAAAAAAAATCTGCGACCCGCCCCCGATCAACCCAAACCGTACCAGACGGCTGCGGTCAATCGCATAAAAGCTATTCGGCTGGTGCGTGCGCGGATCGAACTCCAGCATAGAGCTGCCGTCATAATAGTCTGCCGCCCAGATGAAGCTCTGTGCTACCGGCGAGCGACTGTATTGCTTATTTCCCAACACCATCGTTCATCTCTCCCTTGCCTGGCTGGTCAGGGCAATCCCGATAACCGCAGGCATCAAGCATCGAAGCATAAAGCAGCTCCATCATCTCCTGCCTGCTCCTCCGGGCCTTGCCGTCCGTCTCGCCACTCCCTGCCGAGTCTGGCTATGACGTGGCCTGAACAGCGGACATAAGCCCAGACTGTTCACACCACGCACATTCATTTCCTCCAGATTCACACTCACGATTTTACTCATGCCATTCGAACCGAACACACTTCCCGCTGCGCCATACCCGAGTTGTCCTGCTGTCCTCGCCACCCTGTCGCTATGTTGCTCTATGGCCCTATCACCCTATTGCTATGTTGCCCTGTCACACTGCCGCCCTGTTACTATGTTGCTGTGTTGCTATGCCGCCCTGTAACCCTGCTGCTATGTTACTCCATGTTGCTATACTGCCCTGTAACCCTGCTGCTACGTTACTCTATGTTGCTATGTGACCCTGTCACCTGTCGTTCTATTGCTCTATCACCCTATCGCTATGCCGCCCTGTTGCACGTAGGCAACAGCCTACAGCAATCCTACACGTAACGGTACGACACCCGCAGCTTGAACGCCTGCTGTCCGCTACGCGCATCGAGCGGAACCTGGGCACGCAGGCTGACGGTCACATAGTTGCCCGCAGCGTCTGTCGGGTTGCCGTTGTTGCTCACACCCAGAATCTCCTTGGCCGCCGGAGCCAGTGGCGCCGGGTAGCTCGCACCCGCATGGTTCTTCTTCGTCGTCCCGGTCGTGCCGAGCGCCTTGAGGAAATCCTTGCCGATGCGGCTCGTCTCCTCGTCCAGATCCGTCTCCCCGAGCGAATCCACCTGCGCGTGAAACCAGTTATCCTTGACCACCTGTACCTCGTTGCCAGCCTCCTCGCCCGTGCCGCCCTTCATATCACGGGTGGTGATGGTGCAGTCCTCCATTTTCGGCACATCTGCCGTCCCGCCTCGGTTATTCCAAATATTGAACGTATACACCGGGCTAGGATCGCCCGCGTCGATGACCCCGAAATTGAAGGGCTCGGTAATCTCCTGCTCATGTGTGCTGTTTCTCCATGAAATAATTGGCGTCGTCATTATGCATTCCCCTTTATGTTCATTATGGTATGGCCTTGCAATAGGCCCTGTTGCCGTAACACTTCACTTCAACCTACACCTGCTCGTGCATGCTCCATCACGTGCGGATGGTCACCTGCACCGTTACATTTTGCAGACCAAGCCCCTGCTTGTAGATATGGACGCGGAAGAGATCGCCCTTCTCCACCGTCCGCTCCGCCAGCACATAGCTCTGGTCGTCAAACCTTGCGAACGGAGCCATCCGCATGCGCTGCTCCAGCACATTGTGCCATGTCGCCGCATTGCGCGATTTCTCCACATACAGCTCCGTCTCCGTCTCGCCCGCCATGCCGCAGAACGCCTCGATGGCTACCAGTTCCCCGTCATAGGGGAACCTCACCATCGCCTCCTGCGGCCCCTGCACGACATACGGCAGGCAGAACACCACGACACGCTCCTTCACCTCCAGCGGAATCGACTGGAGCTTGAGATGCTCCGCCACACTCATCAAGCCGTCCTTATACTCGTTGACCGGCTGCAGATTGGAGCCGAAGATGTCGATCAGCTCCCATTTGCGTCCGTCATAGCGGTAACGCTTGCCGTCCGTATACGTCTGCACCGTCCAGCCGATCTCCGGGAACGGGTACGTCTCCTTGAGCTGTGCCTCACTTGCCACCGGAGGGCGAAATACCAGCTTCGTCGTATGATGCGCCGTCCATGCCGCCTCGCTCGCCTCGTCTGCCGCCTGTGCTGCGCGCTGCGCATTGTCTGCCGCCGTATCCGACCGCTCCAGCGCCATCTGCGCCCTGGCGATCACCTCATTTACCTGCTGCATCGCAAGCTGAGCATCGTTCAGCCGCCCTTGAATATCGTTGATATAGTCCTGTAGCGTGACCACGACATCCGGGCTGCGGCTGGCCATGGCATAGATTTTGCTGGCGGGGTACAGGATCAGCCCGCGTCCCATATAGGAGCAGATCTTGCTCTGACCCTCCTGCGACGGATGAAAATTAATGATGCCGCTGGCATAGTTCACGATATATTCATGCGGCGCCAGCGCGCGCTGGCGCTGGAACTGCTCCATCGTCAGCTCCGTCATCCCGGCGATCTGCACCCGATGGAACTCGGACGGCGTCTCCAGCAGCGTCACCAGTTGATTAATAACCGGCAGCGTATCGGTGCGTGGCTTCAGCTCATCGCCCGGCTGCCCTGTGCGGTGCAGCATTATGAGCGGATCGTTGTACTCCAGATAAGATAATAGCTCAGCCATTCTTGCTTCACCTCCCTTCATCTATTGGCCTCAATCCCGCTAGCCGACGAACACATTGCTGCTTCCCTCGGCGATCACGGTTCGCTGTCCATTATGTGTGCTCACTGTACTGCCGTTGACGGCCAGCAGCTTGCCCTCGCAATATACCCCGGCTATATTAGCGCTATCGATCGCCCCGCGACCGCCCTCATGGTTGCGCACGTTATATGCACCGCCAGGCAGACCTGTCACCGTCTCCTGCTCCTCCACAGGGTCGCCCGCGCAGGCTGCCGGTTTTCCATTAATCATGACGCTTGTCGCGGACGCTCTCACCATACCTCGAACCGTAGATGCTCCAGTATGCTGCTCTTCTCCTCCTGCGAAGCATGTAGCCGGGGATTCCGCTGTTCCGCATGGATATGGATTCAAGTACGGATTCCAAAGCGAATACCGGATGTCGCGGGCGGTCCACTCTTGAATGCGGCAACCGTCATATGCGGCCTCTGCCATCCACATTGCCCCTTTCTTCTGCGCGCCTTCTCCCTACCAACTCAGGACGATCAACAACGGATTAACGCCAAATGTCCTGTACGCTCCTTCTCTTAGAGTGGCGCGATCAGTCAATACTCCCTAGCCCGGCGTATTCAGATCCAGCCTTGTACCGTTCAGCTTCATATTGCGCCCGGCGCGCATCACGACATCGCGTGCGGCCACAAGCTCAATATCGCCCTCTGGCGTCATCGTAATCGACGAGCCCTTGCTGTGCCGGATCACCAGACTGCCATTCTCGCTCACGGTGCAGGCATACTCCTTGGCATCCAGAAGCAGCTTGCCATTGTCGGCCAGCAGCTTGATTCCCTCATCCTCCATCCGCAGACTGCGCTCCCGCCCATAGCCCTGGTTGTAGTAGAGGATGTCGAGGCTGCCCTGCGGCTTCTCCACGAAGCCGCGCCCCTTGCGGTACACTCCGTCCGCATCCGCCACGCCGTCTCCCTCGCCCAGCACCATCTGCGGGTAGGCGGCAGTGCCCTCGCCAACGAATTGCAGCAGCATTTTCACCCGTTCATCCATCTCATATTGCATCACCGGATAGGGCGTCACCTCTGTCGTCAAGCCGCTACGCTGCTCATCGCGCCAGTAATACGGCTCATCCAGCGCATTCGTGCGCTGGGTGCCGCTGCCTGCCCGCGCTTGCCCGGTAATCCACATCGCCTTGTTGTCCTGAATGTGAATGTAGTTGGCCCAGCTCTGCTCCGCCTGCCGTCCGATCGTCTTCACCTTATTGCTGACCAGATTGCTGATGAAGCCGTCCTCTGCCGTGACGATCGTCGAAGCGATATTGTCCGCCCCCAGCTTGCCTACGATCAGATGGAACTTGGACAAGTCAATCATCCGATTCTCCGCATCGATCAGCAGGTCATCCTCTGTGCCCCCGCCGAACGGATCGGCGGTAATTTTCAGCCGCTTCGCTACCAGATCCACCGCATGCAGCGTCCCCTTCTCATCTGCAAATAGCACCGGCTGCCCGCTGCGCTCCAGCTTGATGCCCGATGAAGCGTTCATCGTCAGCTTGACGAGCTGGTCGGTGCGCGTCACCGTAATGCCATGCTCAGCGTCGATCACGACCTTGTTGTAATTGTGCCCGAGCTGCACACTGCCCCACTGGAGCGCATCGGCAATCTCATTCATGATGCGGCGCGCTTGATCGTAGTAGCCTTGAAAATGCTCGCGGAACGTCTCCCGGTCAACCGCCGTCGTCTCGTCCATCTGTGCCAGCAGCGGACGCACATAAGCGTCCAGCCGATTATAGGCCGCCGTGAAGGGCGGAATGTTCACCAGTACCCGATTGAAGCCATCCCGCTGCACCGTGCGGTATCGCTCCGCCTGCGGCAGCAGCTTCAAATACTCGGTCTGGATCGTCTCCCATTCCTGGAGCAGTACCAGCTTCTCGAGTGCCGTCAGCTTGCCGTCCGTCACGATGTGCTCGAAGCGGCCGATATTCAGATAATCGTCCCGCGCATCCATCAGCACCTCGTCATCCGCGTTGACGATCGTAAGTCGCTTCGCATGCAGATCCTCTGCATAGAAGCGCCCACCCGGCTCAAAATAGAACTTTTTCGCCCACCGCCCGTCCTCATACCGCTCGAACACCAGGCCATCCTGCGCGTTGAATCGCCCGCGTACCCGTTGGTCAGAGCGTGTAACGACGATCCCGCTCACACTGTCGATCTCGATGCCGCTGGAGAGCATGCCGTCCATCGCAGCAATCTGCAGCTTGCGCACATGCAGCAGCCCGTCCAGTCCCAGCCAGGCGACATCCTCGAAGCTCTGTCCGCTGCGTTGACGGATCGCGAATCCGGCTTCCGAGTCCACCCGCACCGTATTGACCAGCCGGGTGCTGCATGGCTCCTCCGGGTCATAGCGGTTCACCACCAGCCCATAGCGGTCAGGCTCCGTCTCGTACAGGCCCAGCCGCATCGCCTCGCGCCCGCACCGGTCAGTAATCGTCGTGCGTGGCCCCTCCGTCATCCAGATGCCGTCGTCATCGCCGATCGTCACCCTCGAGCCGAGGATCAGCTTGCCGAGCACCGTCTCTGCGATCAGACCATCTGCGGTCAGCGCGGTCTCGTAGCGCAGGCCGCCTGAGCGGGTGAGGCCGATCGCCCCGTGTGTCAGCCGCAGGAAGCGTGCCGGGTCCTGATCATCCGTAATGGTAATCCCCTTCTGATCGAGCGTCACCGTCTCATTGATTGCCATATTGATCTGACTCGTCACCTTGTCCCAGAATGCATCGAACAGTCGGCTCATCTCGCTCGCATCGTAGACCGCCTGTCCCCAGCGATGCTTGTTCAGATCGACCGTCACCGAGGTGCTGCGGCTGCTGGCGATATAGCTCTCCAGCTTGCGCGCATCATCGTTCAACTCGCGTAGATGGGCGATGACGACACGGATGGACGCCGCCTCATAGTCATAGTCGAATTCGATCAGCTTCGCCATCACCTGCACGCCCAGCCAGTCATAGCTCACCTTCACCTCGTCGCCAAGCCGCAGCTTGTCCCAGTTGCCCTGCTCCTCTACGAGGTCGAGAAAATCCACCACATCCATTCGTATTGCAGTCTGCGGCTTCTGCAGCTCTGCGAGCTTCTCCTGTGCGGCCTGCAGCAAATCATGGTCATCCACATATCGTTCATCCTTAAACTCCTTCGTCTTCACATACAGATTCAGCTCCTGAAGCTGCTCTGTCGTATAATGCGCCTGCGCCCCGAGCTGCGTCTGGAGCGCACTGATCCTTGCCGCCACAGCAGTCTGCTGCTCCTGCACCTCATCGATCTCCGCCTGCTTGGCAGCGAGCTGCCGCTGCTTGTGGTCAAGACTATAGCGCTCGATGATCGCCCCCTCATTGCTGATCGTGCGATACTCCTCCTGTGACAGCGCAGCCACCTGCAGGTAAATGTCCACACCGACCGCGGAGCCGCTCACCTGCACCTCTGCCGAGGAGGCGCCTGCCGTCTTGCCGAGAAGTATCCACTGCCCCGCAGCCACCGCCTTGGGTGCGCCATTGATCGCCACGCTCAGCCCGGCCGTGCTGCTGGCTCGGAACATAATCGCATAGGGCAGCTCCGGCTTCAGCGGGAACCCATTGGCAACCTGTAGCCCCGCATACGTATATCGCTCGAAGAACATCTCCCCGTTGAACTGCTGTGCAATCATCGTATCGGTAATGATCTTCTCCTGCTTGCGCAGCTCGCTCCGCTCTACCTCCAGCGCAGCCAGCTTCGAGCCGATCCGCCCCCGCTCGGCAGTCAGCGCCTCGAATTCGCCGCGATGCGCCTCCAGCTTGGCCTCATAATCCAGCATCGCATGGCAGAGGCTATCCGACATATAATAGCTCGACTGTAACACCTCACGCGCCTCGTTGCGCTCGAAGGGATACATGAAATAGCTGTAATTCTCAATATAGGGCTGCCCCGCCGGGTGTACACGCTGGATGCCCAGCCCGTCCCGCCCTTCGACGACCAGCCTCGTCACCTGCTGCTCCGCATCGGAGGAACGGTTGATCGTCTGCAGATACTGCTCGTAGCAGAAGTTCAGCCCTCTGTACGTTCCGTGCAGCTCCGGCTTCACCATGCTCACAGTACGCTGCTCGGTATCGAATTCCACGATGGCGTTATACGTCTCCGCCACCTGGTAGACCGCATCCAGCACCGTCGTCTGGCTGAAGTCGAATGCCCGATACGTCAGCTCAAAGTCCGCATCCAGCGAGCCGAGCTGCCAAAGTGTGCCAGACAGCACATCCTGCAGCACCTGGCGAGCGTGCACCGACTCGACCCCATAGCCGCGAATGAGCTTGTCCGCCAGCTCATATTCGAGTGCATACGCGCTGACCTC
Source organism: Paenibacillus sp. J5 (assembly GCF_054955055.1). Taxonomy (NCBI): domain Bacteria; kingdom Bacillati; phylum Bacillota; class Bacilli; order Caryophanales; family Paenibacillaceae; genus Paenibacillus; species Paenibacillus sp. J5. The sequence continues at coordinate 238,252 of NZ_JBUEDD010000008.1, forward strand.
CTTGTATGCGGCCTCCTCCTCCATTACATCCTGGATCGTCTGGATGCGGTACCACTCCACAGAGGAGCCGAGCCGAACCTGCACATAGTAGTGCTCGCGCAGCAGCGCCACATTGTGATTGCGCTCCAGCCGATGATTCACCTCCAGCTCATAAGGCACCCGGAAGCTGAGCTCGTTGACCGCCAGCAGCTTCACGGAGAGCTGGATCGTGTACGCCTCCGACAGCTTGCTAACGATCGTCCTGTCCGGGCGCGCCAGGAACAGTCGTGGAACAACCGGTCGTCTCCCGGCATCAATCTCGCCTAGCATCGCCATCTCTCCTTACTGCAGCCATTTCCATTCATAACGAATGCGCACATCCGCATCCCCCTCCAGCCGCAACAGATTGCCCCCCCTTGGCAGCTCCAGATACGCATCATTGAAGCTGCCGTATCGCTCCGTGACCGCCAGGTCTGTCTCGATATATTGCCGCTCATTATTCACATACACGGTCTCCCCATCTGCCAGAGCCGTGAACCGGAAGGGCTGATTCCCCTGCGAGAGATTCCGTATTGCAAAATCCCCCTCTCCCTGCTTCGTAATCCACAGCTCCGGCCGACACGCCGCATCGCCTTCATTGCGGAGCACGAACACCGGGGCAAATTCAAGCCGCACCCGTTGCAGCACCGGAGTCACCCCAGGCTCGCTGCTCTGCAGCAGCACCCGGAACCGTACATGGGCATTGCCCAAATACGTCTCGGGCGCAAGGCCTGGAAGCCCGCCCCCATTCACGCACGCCGACCATGGCGTCCAGTCATGCCCCCCGTCCAACGACAGTGTCGTCTCGATAGCGACCGATGTTCCCTGTGGCGTCAGCGCCTCCCACTGAATGGAGCTTAGCGCGCCATCACTCTGCAGCATAATCGGGAGCGCGTCCGACACATACCAGCCCCGCATCCTCGCCATATCCGCCCAGGTCATCATCGCGCTCACCCGATCATCCCGAATGGCCGGAAATGGGCGGATATGCCCGCTTCCTTCCACTTGGCGATCTTGTAGGCGTGCCATACAACCTCGCCATCATTGACCGAGCTGCCGTTCACGACCGTCCACGGCGGCTCGGCGGTTCCCGTTCTCCCGGCTACCACGGAGACGTAGAAGAATCCATTGGGCGCGCTGGGCATCACCAGCTCGCCGAGACTCCGCACCGCTAGTGGCGACCAGGCTGTCCGCCCCCGTGTATCCTCCACCTGTGCGCCTGCCGTCAGCGGGAAGATCGGCTCCACGATACCGCTATATCCCGCCTGCGAGCAGGTGTAGATATGACCGTTATTGTCAGCGGACAGCACCTTCTCCCCCGCCTGATAATAGGTGAGCCGCGCCCATGTCGGAGCTTGCTCGCCCTCTCGCACGTTGACCCATCCGACCGGGACACCTGCTGCCGGCGCGCTATTCCAGATGCGGACGCCCTGCTTCCACGCTCCGTATGTCGGAATCGCTGGCATCGCTTCGTCTGCATGCTCGTCCAGCCGCTGCATATTGTGAGCGAGCGACTGGATCGTGCTATGGATACTGTCGCTCAGCTCCGGCTGCACTAGCTTTAGCTTGTCTGTTATCTTTGCCAATTGTATGACTCCTTCCCTGTTAGACTTGCTATTTTACTTGACCACGGCCTGTCTTCAAGCCCGCTCAAGGGCATCCTTCACCGCCCTTTCGCCCCGTGCTGCATTGCTTGCTCTTAGCGTACCAACGCTTCCTATAGCAGGCTGTCCCAGCTCTCATCCGCCGCATAATCCAGCCAGCTCGCCGCCTGTGCCGGCAGCTCCAACTGCTGCTGCGCATTCAGCACGGTCTGCTGCCGCTCGCCCTCATGGAAGGCGCTGCGCTCGAAGCGCCTTGCCGCATCTCGCGCCTTCAGCGTGCGAACCACAGCAGGCGAGTACGCATAAGCGTCATTGCAGCGAAAGGTCAACTGCACATAGCCCTGGCTGAGACAGTTATGCACAAGCTGCGGGTCCTCCACGACCAGCGCATAGAAGATGCGGTCGTTATCGCTCGTGAAGCTGAGCGGCTGGTAATAGGGCTGCTCCGTCAGCCAGCGGCATACCTCGCGCAGCCGCTCCTTGTCCCACGCCTGCTCGAAGGCGAAGGACACGCGCAGCGTCAGCGGCTCGCGCCGAATCGATTGAAAGTAAGGACGGCTCCTGCCGCGAACCGCGATCTCCGTGATGCTGCGGCCAGAGCCGAATGGCTCCTCCTGCAGCCCGCTTGTCACATTCACATTGCGGATGCCATAATCGCTGCTTGCTACGCCAGCATATTTGAAATAATCTGCATCGCGAATCGTCATCTCTGCACCCCCTGACTTCTAAGCAAATGTAATGCCCTTGCGACGCAGCGATTGAATGATGCTTGCACCAACATCCTCTCCTGTCGGCTGGGCGAACTTGCCCGAGACATCGATATATAGCCGCTCGATGACCGTCCCGAGCGCCGACTTGGCCGAAGCAGCCGCTGCAGCCACTGTCGCCGCTCCCGTCGCTGCCGGCAGCATACCAGCAACGCTCTGCCTAAGCGGAGCCGTCAACTGCCTGCTGATCTCGATCGCCTCCAGCACATGCTGCGTATCCTGCTTGTTCAGCACCATCTCCTTCTCATGCGCCAGCAGGAACTTGCCGCCTGCAAAGCTTGGCGTTACGCCTCCCGTCTCTGCCGTAAATACCGGCCCCGGAAGTCTGCTCAGCTCGGTGAAGCTGCCGTCGCGGAACTTGAATTCCGCACGGAGCCTGTCATTCTCCCCCTTCAACTCCTTCAGCCGCTGGGCGGTCGTCCCCTTCGTCTCCGCCTCCTGCTTGTTCGCCAGATACTGCTTCCAAGCCTCCGCCGTCTTCGCACTACCCGCGCCCGCCTCGGTTCCGTGGTTGGTCTGGTACGACTCCAACGGCTTGAGATCCTGCTGGAAGGCGTAGAGGATGTTGTCAGCAATCTGACTGCCGTACAGCTTCGAGTTGTCCAGCACCTGCTGAAAGAAGGTCTCATACGACTCGCGAATGGTTGTCAATTGCGTCTGTACCTTGGAGGCATCATCGCTCATAAGCTGCTGCTTCATCTCATAGAAATGCCGCTCATCGCCCAACTGCGCCTCGAATGCACGCTCGATGGCCTGCTGGCGTTGATCCAGCGCCGTCAATTGCGCATCATGGAATTTGCCTTCCAGCCGTTTGGCCTCATCGAGCGTCTTCTTGCGGTCATCCAGTTGATCCTGCAACGCCTGCTTCTGCTCTGCGCGTTCGCGGTCACGCTGGAACTTACTGATCTCCTCTTGCTTTTGCTCGAGCTGCTCTCGCAGCTCCTTCTGCTTCGCCTTGCTCTCCCACGAGTCATCCAGCGCCAGCACATTGAGCCTGGATTCGATCTCTCCGCGCTCCTTGAGCAGCTTCGCCAGCGCTTCCTCACTGTCCTCCGCCTCGCTCAGTCGATCGAGTGACCGTAGCTGCATCTGGATTGATTCCTCGAACTTGCCCATCTCCTCATCGAGATGCTGCATCCGCTCCGTGTAGCGCTTATTCTCGCTGTCCCGCTCGGCCTTGATCGCATCAAGCTGCAATTGACGCTGCTTCTCCAGCATCTTCTTGTAGCTGGCGATGATCTCCTCGGCAGCAGCTTCGCGCGCCTTGAGCGCCTCCTGCTGGCGACTCTGCTCGCGCCTTTCCATATCTGCCAGACTTTTCATAAGCTGTTGATCGTACCGCTGCAGCTCCTCCAGCTTGGTCTGGGTACGCATGCGCTCGGCCTGGTCAAGCTCGCTGCCCAGCTTGCGCTCCAGCTCCACGAGCTGGGCATTCAGTTTCTCTCGCGCCGCCACCGTCAGGCGCCGAAGCTGCTCCTGCACCAGCTCCGCCTTGCGCAGATCTTCCTCCGAGTCTCCAAGCAGCGACAGCTCGAACTCCGCAGCCTCCAACTGCTTGTCGAAGCCCTTGACGATGCTCTCGGCCTGCTGCTTGCCAAGCTCCTCGCTGGTCTCGACCAGCTCGGCCTGCAACTGATTCGCTTCCTCGCTGTAAGCGGTCAGCGCCAGCTCCGCAGCCTTCCTCATCTCTGGCGTATCTGAAGCATCGTTCACGATCCCCCGGAGCCTGCTGATCTCGCTCCAGATTCGAGCGCTGTCCGACTTCAGCGAAGCCACGATCCGCTCCGTGTAGCCAGCGAGCGCCGTCAGCTCCTCCTCCGTATTCACCTCGCCCATAAGCGAGATTTTACGCCGGATCGCATCGCGCTTGCCTGTGCCCGCATCCCGAATCCGCTCCAGAGAGCCCTCCAGCGCCTGAGCCAGCTCCGTGACGAGCCCGTTCAGCTCCTGCTTCGTCTGCGCAACCTTATCCTTGAGCGCCGTGAAGTCGGTCACCATCTGCTCGATCGCGTCCATCGACAGATTCATCCGGTTCTTCGACGTGCCCTTGCTCAGCTCCACTAGACGCTCGGACAAGCCGTCGATCACCTGTCCCGAGCCGTCGATCAGCCCCAGCTTGGTCAGCTTGCCTGCCAGCTCCTGCTGCTCCTTGAGCTGCACCTGCTCCAGCTCCTTCATCGAACCGGCCAGCTCCCGATACAGCTTGATGCGGTTCTCCAGCAGACTGCTGTATGGCTTGCCTCTGGCGATGGCATCCTCTATCCGGCTGCGATTGTCCTCCAGCAGCCGATTATATTGCTTGATCTCCTCCTCCAGCCGCGAGAAGCGAATACCGGGCTCGTAGGGCGGCTCCTTCATCTTGGGCGGAGTATAACCGGCAGAGACTCTGGAGGTCTGGGTGCCGCCGCCTGACCCCGACTGATTCAAGGCAGCATTCAACCGTTTCTGATAGTTGTCGAATACAGCTCCGACTTCCTCGACACCCGTTTGCAACTGGCTGATGTTGCTATTGTATTGTTCGGCGAACTGATTGTATCGTTTTTTGCCGCTATTCACTACACTCGCGAACAGTCCTTTGGAGTCCCCCCATCCATCTGTTCCTTCATTAATATTGAAGGTCGGGAGCTTCTTGCCCTCCAACTCCGCAATCACAGCTTTCCGGCTTTGCAGCTTATCCAGGGCTTCCACTTCGATGCCATACATTTGGAGTCGCGAGAATATATTTTGATAGGTAGCCGCAGTGCTCTTCCCCTCTTGAATCAGATCATTCTGCGCCTTCTCAATGACCTTCTGACGGACATTCTTCAGCTCATTTTGCTGTAATTTCAGAATATCTGTCGTCGCGCCCACTTGAAGCTGGAGCTGAGGATATTGCTCGGTCAGCTTTATGATCGTGTCTGTGCTCAGCCCTTGCCCCCGACTCAACTGCGCCATCGCCTGATCTAGTAGCTGCACATCACTGACCGCTTGTTGTACCAACTGATTCAGACTGCCTTCCAGCATCTTCTTGGCATCCGCCATGCGCTCGCTTTCCTTGCTGGCCCCGGCCAGACTCCCCGCAAAGGCCTGATACGAGAGGGCAGCCGCTTCGGCAGGAATACCGCTCTCCTTAAGAAGCTTCTCCAGCTCCTTGAGTCGCCCTGTTTCCACAAGCTCGCCCAGATCCACCTTATTCTCTTGCAGGACATCGACAAGCTCCTTGGAATAGGAACGGAACAGGCCAATCATCTCTTGAAAATTACTCTTCGTCAGCTCTTTCGTATCCAGAAATGATGCGGCGAACCTCTCCAGAAAGAGCGATACGTTCGCGTCCTTCACATCAGCAGAGCGCAGCACGTCCTCATTAATAAGCTGGAAGCTGCTCATGAACGCTTGAATCCCTTGCTCCAGCTTATCCTGCTCTATTGCGACCTCCGCTTGAATCGCCCCGAGCTTCTTCGTCAGTTGCTCCGCGTAGGCGTCCAGATCGGGCAAATACAAGTTGTCCGTCAGACGCTTGTTGCGCTTCAGCCCAGACGCTTCATAGATGTCCCTTATCTTATCGGTCAACACCTTATGATGAATCTGAAATTCATCCGAGACACGACTCAGCGAGTTATATCCAGTTTCCTTATTGTATTGTCTTGCGAACTCGACCGCCTTGAGATCAGCCTCCGCCTGCTTTTCCTTCTCCCCTCTAGCAGCCAGATTCCTCCGGGCCTGATCGATCTGCTTGGCTGAGTCCTCCATGGATAACGACACGCTATTGCTCAAGGCTTGCTTCTTGAGCGCCAGCAGCTTCTGTTCGCTCTCAATCAGCTTATCGATCTCTTGCTTCGATTTGTAGATGGCGTTGCCCTGCTCATCGTAGTGACTGATTGCCTCCGGCATCAGCTTGGCCATCTTCTCTTGAGTAGCTCGCAGCTCCTCCTGTGACAGGTTCAGGTCATCATACTTGCTCTTCAGCTCTGTGAGCTGATCGATACGTTTCTGTTCTGCTATCGTCTGTTCAGACAAGCTCTTGAGATATTCCTGTTGCTTTTCCTTAGCCGCCCCAATCATGCCAACGAGCTGATACAGCCCGGAGATGACGGCTGTGACCGCAGCCGCGATGCCGAATGAAAGAACGCTCTGCAGCGCAATCATCGCAAGCTTGAGCCCCGTAGTTGATGCAGATGCAATACTGGTAATCCAAGACAAAGCGGAAATGCCTGCGGCCATCGTTTTAATCTTGTCGATCATGACATCTGCTACCATCCGGTGCGCCCCGACATCATTAAAGACCTGATTAACCACCTCCCGCCACTCCAGCAATGGCTTCGTATCTGGCGCTGCCTGCTCAGCGGCCTTCCCGGCCCCGGCTGAGGCGGTCGAAGCCTCCGATATAGCAGCCGCCAGCGCCCGCCACTGGCCAGCCAACGCCTCGATGGACTGGGCAACCTCGCCGATCCGGTAATTGGCGGCAGACATCGCCATCCCGAGCTCTCCCATCGAAGCCAGCGTGCCGCCGAGCTGCCCCGATATTCCGGCGAGCGCACTGTACAGCACACGCGTCTGGTCAGTCACCAGCGCGAGCAGCTGCGTCTGCCCTAGCTCCAGCCTTACCTGCAGCTTCTTAAGCGATCGACTCTCCGTCAGCTCCTGCAGCATACGGTTGATGCTCTGGATCGATTGACGCTTGTCCAGCTCGGCCCGCACGAGCAGATTCAGATCCTGTGCCATCCATTATCCCCCCTTCCTGCTCCGGCACGCCTTTAGTTGCCTTGCTGCCCCGCAAGCGCTACAGCCTGCCGTAGCTGAGCCTCCATCTTGTCCAGCTCCTCCTTGTCGAAGTGATTGAAGATCTCGCCCAGCAGCTCCAGATTGACGAGCTGCTTGAAGATGACCGTCATCTTCTCCGGGTCATCGGGTATCGATGCCAGATTGGTGAACTGCTTGAGCACCAGCATATGGAACACAACATCGCCCAGCGTCTGCAGATGGCTTGGGTCCATCTCCTGCTGCCTGGCCTGCTCCATCAGCTCCATATAACGAACGAGCAGGTCAGCGATCCTCGTCCGCTCGAACCGGCGTTGAATGACGATATAGCTGCCGTTGCTCAGCCGTACCTTTGTCTGCTCGCTGAACCTGGCTTGATGCTCCTTATGTAACTGGGTCAACGTCAAGCGTTTCTCAGCCATGCTCCATTCCTCCTCCCCCAGCTTCCTCGTCCTGGCCTGTGTCGATTCCCTCCACAATCTCGCACCAGCGGTCATATCGAACCGCCTCGTCTCCCTCGAAGGACAAGCCGCAGTTCAATACCGCCTCCCGCACAGCCAGCAGCATCTCCTTGCGTTCCGCAGTCTGATCCAGTACAATCTCCTCCTCCAGCAATCGACGATAGGCCTGCTGGAAAGCCTCCGGGTTCGCGAGCACCAGCTTGCTCTGACCCTCTGTCTCCTCCGTGGTCGGCCTGCCCTGCTCATCCTTGCGGGCATGCTCTTGCACCAGCTCATCATATTCGCCCTGAAGCCGCTCCATATAGCCGCTTAACAAGCGAATCATTCGCGAGCGCATCCGACTTGCCTTATCTACCAGCCGCAGGCGGTACAAGAATTCAATCCACTCCGCCAGCTCATATTGATATAGTCTCATATGCTGCCTCTCCTCCTGTCCCTATTCACAGCGGGATAGCGGGCAGCAGCCGAGCCCCATTAACTAAAGGTAACTTCTGCGCCCGACTCCCTACCCGCTGACCAATACGTCATCCTGTTCGCAACATGCGCTATGCTCCGCACACGGTTCTTCACTGCCTAGCGCCAATCCCCCGGTTTAGACGCCTGCTGCCAGCTTATTCACTCCGATATTCGGATTCTACACAACCGCGCTGTCGTCATAGATCGTCATCGTGTACAGCTCGTTCGAGTCACCGGAGCGCAGCGCCTCCATTGGAATATCCAGCACCGATGGATCGCCAGTCGGGGACATGGTCAGATTCCAATTGCTCTCCAGCTTGGCCTTATGCACGACGATCTGCGCTGCATAATCCCGTTCAGTCGCCACATCGCGCACGAGGCAGTCCAGCACCAGCTTGTATGTGCCAGCGAACTTGTCCGCCGACGATGCGAACTTGCTCGCATCCGCACCCGTCATCGTCTCCACATAGATCTGGACACGCTCGCCGTCTGCCACGGTATCACTGCCGAAGGTGACGGTCTTGCCAGACACGCTGTATTGACCCGCACCCGGCGCCGAGGCCGCATAGCTTAGCGTTCTGCCCTTGCTGCCGTCAGCGCCCAGCACCTGAACGCTCTGGAGCTTGCCTGCTGTACGTGGTGTGCAGGACAGCAAGGCAGCATTGCCAGATACCGTCAGCACCTCCTCCTTGATGATCGGAGCTGCTCCCTTGACCAGCTCATGGCCAGTCAGCATGGCCAGCATCTCACTGGTGAACACGGCATCCTGCAACGTGAAGCGCGCTGCCTTGTTGCTGGAGAAGCCGACGATTTTCGTATTGTCGCGTCCGCCCTGAGTGTAGACCGTCTCCGATGTATTCTCCAAGCCGTTCTGCTTGAGGCTGTCCAGCTTGACCTTCAGCTCACCAGTCACTCGATCAAAAAAGTGTGCAATTGCTACCTCGCGAATCGCCCATTTGTTCGTTGTCATTATCAATTTCCCCCTGTTATGATTGTGTATTAGTCTATAATCGCTGCCCAGTTCAGCTCGGACAGCTTGATGGCCTTGCTGTCAATGGTTCCCGCATAGATGCCGGTATAGGTGTGATGACTGCTGTCAATGCAGTGCAGGCGACGATAACCGTCATAGAGCTGATACAGCGTCAGTTCCCCGATATGGAGCAGATTCATGCTGCCCGACTTCCAGGCTACCCCGGAGATCATACTCTGCAGATCGGTGGTCGGCTTGCGAGCCGGTCGGCTTCGCTTGTTGCGGCTGAGCAGCTCGATCATGCTGCGAGCCGCAGCATTAGCCGGATTATAGTCGGATGGTCGCTCCTCCAGTTGGTGGGCAATCCGCACAATATAGCGGATCAGCTCCAGCTTCTCCGCAGACAAGGTACGCTCCTCCTCCCCCGCTACGAGCGCAAAGCACGGTACAGCTCCCCTTCGCTGAAGCTGCAGCCGGCTCCCGAGCAGCATCTGGATGGCATCTTCCAATGCGCTGCGGTACCGCTCATCCTGGGCATACAACAGGCACATCATGCCATAATTGTCCTCCGTAAACGTGCGGAAGGACTCGTACTGCTCCTTGTCGAACAGCAGTGCCGACAGCGCCTCGTTATACCGCTTCTCGCCCCAGGCCGCAAGCAGCCTAAGAGTTGGCAGCGTCAGGCAACCCGCTCCGTCAATATCAATGGGAAGATTCAATGTGAGCTTGAATAGTATATGGTCTCGTTCCAATGGTTGTTCACCCGCCGTTCATTACTGCTGTAGCTGCTCCGACAGCTCTTGCCTCCACTTCGCGCGTACACCTCGCCAGATGCCGCACGCCAAGGCTGCCGCCTGCACTGCTGACCTCATCCCCTGCGTCCTATACCGTCACATTGCCCTCCACAGTATCCGTGTTCGTATTCAAGTTCAATTGTCCACCTACAGCATTGCCCAGCACCCTCGAGGCTGTTGATTCGGCGGTATGAATGGCGTGCGCAACCGGCTCGCCGGAGCCATTGAACACACGGTTATGCGCAACCAGCGCCTGCTCCGCACCCTTCACATAAATGCCGTAGAAGCCCTTTTTGCCCTCTGCAAATGTGATGTGGTTGCCCGCAATCTCCGGTCGTACTCCCTGGTGAAGACTGATGGCCGTCAGCGATAGACAATCATCAATGTGGTTGTTCAGCACGGCGACCTTCTTGCCGACTCCCTTCTGACCATAGATCGCCAGATTGCGCGAGCCGATGATGTGATTGCCGGAGATCACGGCATGATCCTTGGATCCAAACGAGATGCCGTAATTGGCAGCAATGGCTTCATTACCGCGCAGATCAATCACATTGTCCCGAATGACCGCATGGGATTCATTCAGCCTCACGCCACCGTTGCACCGTTCGAGATGGTTCCCGGAGATGATGCAGGGGGTCGTATTGAAGCGTTGTTGCCCGCTCTCCACTTCGCCTCTTGACGGAGCATTCAACAGCTCGACTCCGAAACCGGTGCTTTCGCTGGCCTTGTTACCGGATAAGGTCACTTTTGACGATTCCGTCACCCGGTAGGGTACACCGCTGCAGCGCTGCACACTATTACCGCTAATCAATACATTGTCCGAATGCAGCGCATGAATCGCCGCCTCCGTCGTATTCGTCACCGTATTGGCAGAGACAGTCATATCCTTGCCTTGTACCTGAATACCGCTCCTGAAGCCCTCGATTACATTGCCGGTAATCGTAACGGAATTGCCCATATAGCCGCTGGAGACGCCGATGCCCATGATCGCTACCTTCTCATTGTCCTCTCTGTAGAACACGTTGTTCGCAATAACAGCATTAGCGCAATAGCCTGTACTGATCGTATGATCACAATGATTGCCCTCGATAATGACCTGATACCCGTTGTAGTTATTGATAGCTCCTTGTACATTGTCACGGAACACGTTGTTGCGGACGATGACCGTGAGTGCTTCTTCATAATCAACCCCGCCCTCGCCATAGTTTTCAATGTCCAGTCCATACTTGGGCTCATAGCCGCCGTTAATGCCCGCGTTGATAATGAGATTATTCTCCACCAATGCCCCATCGCAAGCAGTAATCGAAATATTGTTGCGGCCATTGCCATCCAGGGTGCAATTACGAATCGTCACCTTCGAGGATGGCGTATACGGATCGCTCGTGTTCAGAAGCCCCGTCGAAGCAACGAAGATGCCGTCGCCTGTGAAGTCCTTGATGCGAACATTGTCGATGACGATGTTGTGGCTTCCATGGCTGTAGATGCCAAAGCCGTACTCATGCGTATCCTTCCGCTTATCCCCATCATAGTCATGCTCATATCGTTCCCCGATCAACTGTCCGCCCTCAATCGTGACGTTTTGCGCACTTTTAAGATACAGACAGGAGTAGCCGAGGAAACCGTTAGCCTCTACCTTCAATCGCGCGTTTGGGTCCATAATGAGTCGAATGTCTGACGGCAGTTGCACGCCGGCCTCCTTTTGCGGTTCCCGGTGCGTCTTCGACACCCCGTCGATCAGATAGTCCCCAGCCGGGATGACGATTTCCGTATACCCTTGCGCCTTGGCACTGAGGATCGCTGTATTCAAGCCTGCGGTTGTTTCCTCGGCATGTGTTCCATCCGTATGAATCCCCCATTCCTCAGGCCGGATAACGAAGCGGTTCGTATACCTGCTATCCAGTTGCATGTCTGTGTTCTCTTGTTTCATTGTTTTTCCCCTTCCCTTCCAGGCACTGCTGTTCAGCGCCTCCGTTCCGTTATAGAACGATTATATTTATAGTTCCAAAAAGGAACATAAACTCATTATAAGAACAATCGTTCGTATTGTCCAGCATTTTCTACAAAAAAAATCCCCAGCCTGCCAGTACGGCAAACCAGGGCCCCTTCGTCCATGCTCTCCAACCTCTACTCTCTCTTGCTATTCACTGCCTGAGAGCGGATGCTTGGACAACAGATTATTCAGTTCCTTCATGAACATGTTAATATCCTTGAATTGCCTGTAGACAGAAGCGAAGCGCACATACGCCACCTCATCAATCGGATACAACTGCTCCATGACCAGCTCGCCGATCGCGAAGCTCTCGACCTCCGCCTGCGCAGTGGTGCGCAGCTCCTTCTCCACCTCGGAGACGATGACCTCCAGCTTCTCGACGGATACCGGACGCTTCTCACAGGCCCGAATCAACCCGCGCAAAATTTTATCCCGACTAAACTCCTCACGGCTGCCATCCTTCTTAATCACGATGAGCGGCGTCTCCTCAATCATCTCGAACGTTGTAAAACGCCGATTGCACCGCTCGCATTCACGACGACGGCGGATCGACTTGTTTTCATTGGCAGGCCGGGAGTCCAGCACCTTCGTGCCGCTGTAATCACAGTAGGGACATTTCATAACGGTCCCCTCCTTTCACTTATTGATGGCTGGAAGCCTGTTATCTTTTACCAAGCCAATAATGGACATATTGTTGTATGAAGTCTGAATTTGCGACACATAATACTGTTACCAACCGCAAGGAGGTGAACAACAATGAGCCAACGCAGCAGCAACCAATTGGTTGTACCACAAGCGACTGCAGCCCTCGACCAAATGAAATACGAGGTTGCACAAGAACTGGGTATCGCTATCCCACAAGACGGTTACTACGGCAACATGGCTACCCGTGATGCCGGTTCTCTGGGAGGCTACATCACTCGTAAGCTTGTACAAATCGCCGAGCAATCTCTTGCCGGTCAGTACAAATAATACGATCCTATCCTGAAGGCTCCTGGCCGTTCGCATCTGAAGCATGCGGCGGTCGGGGGCTTTCCATATTAGCCAGAGTATATATTTATTATAAATCAACAACCTGAGCATATCAAAGCAATATTAACCAATCCCGCGATAATATCCCCCTCACTCTCCAAATTCATGCGATAGCGACATTGACAATCCGCCCAACCGTGTAGTGGACTTCACCAAGCTGACGCTGAGCCTCATCGCCATTTCGCCATGCACAAGTTATGCGGGATTTCGTTGATTTCGTTCTCCTCAATCGAACTTTCAACAGACAAGAGATAGATGCCGGACTGGACAAGCTGCCCGATTCCAAAAAACGCCAGCCCGAAGGCTGACGCTAGAAATTAGAATATAAATCCTTGTATTTATCATAATAGTACATCACCTTCTGAACATAACGCCGTGTCTCGCCAAACGGTATATCTTGAAGGCTATCCAACTCTCCGTCCCATATCTGCTCATTCAACCAGCGGCTGACATTGCCCGGACCAGCGTTGTAAGCCGCGATGACCAGCGGCCTGCGGTGATTGAATTGCTTCTCCAATGACTGGATATACCATGTTCCCATCTGAATGCTCACATCTGCCCGATTTCGGACATCATCCAGGGTCACATGTTTGAACTTGGCCTTGTCTGCGATCCAGCCCGCCGTATCTGGCATTATCTGCATGATGCCGAGCGCTCCCTTATGCGACTCGCGCCCCGTCTGAAAGTTGCTCTCCACACGAATAATGGCCGCCACCAAGTACGGATCAACATCATAATTGGCTGCACTGGCTCGTATATCTTCTATGTACTCAATCGGATAAATCCAGCGCCCCAGCCACTCCGACTTCAGGAAGAGCAGCAGCAGCAGCCCAATGAATAACAGCAGCAGCACGCGCTTCTTGCGCAGCGTCCTCAACATCGAACGATTCGCCCCCACAGCGCTTCGACTTGGAGCCGTGTCGCCTCTATATCGCCGCTGTTGTCGATCACCCAACTAGCCCGCCGCCGCTTCTCCTCAATATCCAGTTGTGCTTCGATTCGCCCTAGCGCTTGATCCTTCGTCAGATCAGGATTGCGCTCCATCAGCCGCTTCAGTTGAAGCTCTCTAGGGATATAGACTACGATAACCTGCTCGTACTGCTTGTCCTGCCCGGTCTCATACAGCAACGGCACATCAGCAATCACCGGAATACCCGGGGATTGCTCCTCATGCTGCTGTATCTGTTCCTTCATCCGCTCTCGAATCGCCGGATGCACGATGCTCTCCAGCTCGCGCCTCTTGCCCGGATTCTGGAATACAATATTCCCCAGTGCGCCGCGATTCAGCGATCCGTCAGCATGCAGCACCTCGCTGCCGAACGCAGCCACAATCTTGCCCAGCGCAGGCTCGCCAGGGAGAACCACTTCCCTGGCGACCTGGTCGGCATCAACAAGCGCTGCCCCGAGCTGGACAAGCATTGCACCTACGGTGCTTTTGCCACAAGCGATTCCGCCAGTTAATCCGATCTTCATGCTTCACCTCAATCCTGCTTTACAAGTGAGAACCACTTCATTTCCCCATCTATAATAGCTTGAAACATCCCATGATGATTAATACAACTCCTGGCAAAAAGGAAAGTGCCTTCATCCGATCCGAGTATGAGAATCTGAACCCGATACGGATGCCGCAATACAGAAACAGCCCGCTCGCAAACGCGATCAGCAATGCCGTAGCCAGCGGAGGATAGCCGAGCAGCGCAGCGCCCAGACCTGCCCCGAAGGCGTCCAAGGATAAGGCACAGCCCAGCAGCACCGCCTCTGAGGGCGAGATAATTCCCGAACGGTCTACGTCTGCTGCCTGCGGCGAGCGCAAAATCTCGATCACCAGCCCAAGTTTGCGAAGCTCCAGCCGCAGCACGGTTGCGCCAGCAGCCAGCGCCCCCTGATCTGGCGTTGGCTTACGCTCCGAGCCTGGCTGCGCCTGACGATCTGGTAACGAGTGCAGACATACCTCTGCCTGCTCCTGCCTTCTTCTCCGCATGAAGTTCAAGAGCGAGAACACGCCAATACCGATCAAGATCAGCGCTCCCACCACCTCAGCCAGATGAGGCGATATATATTCCCCCATCCATTGTCCGAAGAGCATCGATAACAAAATAATAATTCCCGAGCAACACGCAATAATAAGAATGGACAGCAATGGTATGCGAATCTGCCTTAACCCATAGGTTACCCCGACGCCAAAGCCATCCAGACTGACTGCGAACGCCAGCAGCACCAGCGCCGCTACATGCAACAGCATCGAATTCCCTCCTCCCGGCGCCCAAGAGCGAAGCGCCCATATCTGTAACATCATATGCGAGGAGGATAACGCCGTGCATGGTATTCCGTTTCTAGATGATTAGAGCGTGTCTGAACACTCTGAACGGATCAGATCTGGCCGAATGTTCGTTCCAGGCAAGGCGCTTTTTGGCAGGCGTACCGGGGGTACGTCAAGGCAATGCAACGCTGCATGGAGCGAACAGGCTGTTATTACGTTGCCGCGACATCCTTGAGCTTGCGCCCCGAGCGCGCCTGAAGCGCGTCATTCAGCGGCTGGCAGCGGGAGCAGGTATGCGTCCCTCTGCCCCCAACGACTGATTTTTCGATCGAATGGCCACAATGCTTGCAGTCCTCGCCTTGTCGTCCATAGACGGCCAGCGCATGCTGGAACATCCCCATTTCGCCTTGTCCGTTCACATAGGACTTGATCGAAGAACCGCCAGCCTGCACTGCGCTCTCCAGTGTATCGACGATGGCCTTATGCAGCCGTTCCCATTCGCTCTCCTGCAGCGATTCGGCCGAGCGCAATGGATGGATGCCCGCCAGAAACAGCGCCTCATCGACATAAATATTGCCAAGACCTACGACATAGGCCTGATTAAGCAGCAGCGGCTTGATGGCGGTGGATCGTCTGGCCAGCCGCCCCTTGAGCTCTTGCAGCGTGAACTCCTTCGACAACGGCTCAATTCCCAGCTTGCTCAGTGGAGGAAGCGCCTGCTCCTCTCCAGGATCGAACAGATGCATCGTGCCAAACTGCCGTACATCCTTGTACCGCAGCTCGGTTCCATCATCAAAATGAAATACCACATGCGTATGCTTCTCCAGCGGCTCCGTCTGCGAGTAGACGCCATAGCGCCCTTCCATGCGCAGATGCGAGACGAGCACCAGCCCATCCAGCATAATCTTCAGAAACTTCCCTCGCCGCTCAACACTCTTAATCGTGCGCCCCGCCAGCATAAGCTCAAAAGCGGCACAGTCAGACGGACGCTGTATAATACGGGGCAGATGAACCGTCACCCGCTCAATCCGTTTTCCCGCTACAAGCTCGATCAGCGTGCGTCGGACGGTTTCTACCTCCGGCAATTCCGGCATGCTCATTCACCTCTCGTCCATTATACCTGATTCGCGTTATTTCGTCTCATACCAATTGGCTCCGTAACTGACATCCGCCTTCAATGGCACATCCAAAGAGATGGCTCTTGCCATCACCTCTGGTACGAGCGTTATCATCAGCTCCAGCTCCTCCGGGGGAACCTCGAAGACCAATTCATCATGCACCTGGAGCAGCATCCGACTGCGCAGCCTGCGCTCTCTGAGCTGCTCATCCATCCTCACCATCGCCAGCTTGATAATATCCGCCGCTGTGCCTTGAATCGGCGTATTCATCGCCGTCCGCTCGGCGAAGGAGCGCAGATTGAAGTTCGATGCCTTGATCTCAGGCAGATAGCGACGCCGCTCCAGCAGTGTCGTCACATAACCATGCTCCCTTGCTTCCTTCACAATATCGTCCATATATTGGCGAACGCCGGTAAAGGCCGCAAAGTATTGCTCAATGAAGCGAGCCGCTTCCGCCCGGGTAATATTCAAGTTCTGCGACAACCCGAAATCACTGATGCCATACACAATGCCGAAGTTTACCGCCTTGGCCTGACGGCGCATATTGCCGTCCACCTCATCAGCCGAGACGCCAAAGACATCCATCGCCGTCTTCGTGTGAATATCCATATCATGGATGAAGGCTTCCTTGAGCCCCGCATCTCCCGAGATATGAGCCAGCACTCGCAGCTCAATCTGCGAGTAGTCCGCAGCCAGAATCGACCAGCCCTGCTCGGAGGGCACGAAGGCTTTACGAATTTTGCGACCTTCCTCCAGCCGGATCGGGATGTTCTGCAGATTGGGGAATTGGCTGCTCAGACGGCCAGTAGCTGCAATCGTCTGGCGGAAATACGTGTGCACCTTGCCGGTGTCCTTGCGAACCTCCTTGAGGAGACCCTCCACATACGTGGATTGCAGCTTGGTCAACTGCCGGTAGTGCAGGATGGAAGGGATAATGCCATGGTACGGCTCCAGCCGCTCCAGCACATCCGCATCGGTGGAGTAGCCTGTCTTGGTCTTCTTCACAACAGGCAGAGCCAGCTTCTCGAACAGCACCTCACCGAGCTGGCGAGTGGAGCCAATATTGAACTCCATACCCGCGTGACGATACACCTCATGCATCGCTGCAGTAATCTTGCCTTCAATCTCCTGGCCTAGATGGACGATCGTCTCGCTCTGCACGGCAATGCCCTGCTTCTCCATCCCGGCCAGAATGCGAGAGAGCGGCAGCTCCATCTCATAATAGAGCTTGGTCATCTCGCTCTCCTCCAGCTCTCTGGCCTGAAGCGGAGCCAATCGACGCACAGCATCCGCCTTGCGCGCCAGATGGGTCAACAGCTCAGCAGGCTGCGGCACCTTGAACTTCGCTCCCTTGCCGAAGACATCCTCGTCTGCCGCAACATGCGGCAGCTTATAGCGGCTGCTTAGCCGATTCAGCGAAATTCCCGAGTCGGACGGGTCCAGCAGATAAGCAGCGAGTTGCACATCGAACGCTGTTCCTCTCAGCCCAATACCGCTCCAGGCGAGCGCCAGCTCTGCCTTATGCATGTCGAAGCCTTGCTTTGGCGCCTCCTCGTTCCCCAGCCAGTCGCGCAATGGCTGCGCCTTGTCAGAGAGAAGCAGCTCTGAGGTCAAGGCGTAAGTCTTATCCTCCGTTGCCAGTGCCATGCCCAGCAGCTCCGCATGGTGAGGGTTCTCGCCGGCAGCTTCGACATGAACCGCCTTCACCTCTGGAAGCATCGCCCATAGCTCCTCCAGTCCATCCTCATCGACGATGACGATCTCAATCGGAGGATGGCTCCCCTCTTCTTCCTCCGCCGACGCACTGACGCCAGCAGGCAAGTCGAGCCTCTCTAGCAGCGACTTGAACTCCAGCTTGCGGAACGCCTCCGCCAGCTTCGCCGGTTCATAGCCCGTATAAGCGATCTCATGCGGCTCCTGCTCTAGCGGCACCTCGCGGAAGATCGTCGCCAGTTGCTTGCTCATCAGCGCCGACTCCTTATTTTGCTCCACCCGCTCCTTCATCTTGCCCTTCAGGCTGTCTGTGCTCTCCAGCACCTTCTCCACACTGCCGAACTCATGCAGCAGCTTGAGAGCCGTCTTCTCGCCCACACCAGGGATGCCCGGGATGTTGTCGGAGGCATCGCCCATCAGTCCCTTCAGATCAATGATCTGCGCAGGCGTCAGATTGTATTTCTCCTCTACCGTCTGCGGCGTATAATGCTCAACCTCGCTAACCCCCTTGCGGGTTAACGCCACCGTGACATGGTTTGACACGAGCTGCAGCATATCCTTGTCACCGCTCACGACCAGCGCCTTCGTTCCTGACTCATCCGCCAGCCTCGTCAGCGTACCGATGATATCGTCGGCCT
Organism: Paenibacillus sp. J5; assembly: GCF_054955055.1. NCBI lineage: Bacteria > Bacillati > Bacillota > Bacilli > Caryophanales > Paenibacillaceae > Paenibacillus > Paenibacillus sp. J5. Next base: position 256,810 of record NZ_JBUEDD010000008.1, read on the forward strand.
CATAGCCATCCAGCTCGAATTGGGCGATGCCGAACGCCTCCAGCAGCTCCTTAATGAGCGGAAATTGTTCGGAAAGCTCTGGCGGGGTCTTTTCGCGACCGCCCTTGTAGTCCTCGTAGCCTTCATGACGGAAGGTAGCCTTCCCCGCATCGAACGCAACTAGCATATGGGTCGGCTTCTCCTCCTCCAGCAGGCGCAGCAGCATCGTCGTGAAGCCGTACACCGCATTGGTATGAAGACCTGCCGAATTCGATAGCGCCGGCATAGCAAAGAAAGCTCGATATACAATGCTGTTCCCATCAATTAAAATCCATTTATCCATATAAGAGACACCTCTTCTGTGTGCTTGTCTTCCTATAGTTTAACATAAACAAGACCGGAACAATAATTCGCATGAAGGATCGGAGGCGGACAAGGCGATTGTTGTACAGAGGGTGTACAGAGGGTGTGCGGAGGGTGCACGGAGGGTGCGCGATGGGTATGCGATGGGTATGCGATGGGTGTGCGATGGGTGTGCGATGGGTGTGCGATGGGTGTGCGATGGGTGTGCGATGGGTGTTCATTTTTTTGGGAGTGGTTACGGGTGCTACTATAACCCTGCTTCAGCCTGCACCCTTAGCCACTGTAAATGGAGCGAAATGGTTTCCGTCGACCCTGTTTGAGCGCCACTGTTATTGAAAAATTTGAGCCAAAAGTTTTCCCTGTATATGTTTACAACGGAACGTTTGTTCGGTATAATAAAATCGTTGAGATGGTTGCAGATGTCTAACCCTAAGCCTAAGCTATACCATTTTTACTCAAGGTGGGATGGAACGATGAGCATAACAGCTATGAATAGAACCCGCGGTTGCAGATCCGGCTCTGCAACGGATGCTGAATCCTTCTTCTTTCAAGCAAAATGGCCCCAGGGCTACTGCTGCCCCAGGTGCAGCCACAGGCATTGCTATCGGCTTCGTTCACGCTCCATTCCCCTCTACCAATGCGCACACTGTCGGCATCAGACCTCTCTCACATCGGGGACAATTATGGAGCACTCTCGCCTATCGCTAGAGCAATGGCGCAGCGCCCTCCAATTCATGACACAGCCGGGAGGCGTAACAGCCGTTCAACTCCAGCGATCGCTCGGCATTTCTTACAAATCTGCGTGGTACATGCTCAAGCGCGCCCGCTTGGCAATCAGTATGGTGGACATGGAGCAGAGACTGTGCGGATTCATCACCGCAGGGCTTGACTTCTATGGCGGCGGTGGCGGTCGATCCTATTATCGGAAGCCAAGAGAGCATTCGATCGTAGCTCTACAGGGAGTCGTAGCTTCGCAAGGCAGCAGTTCTTCCCCATCTTCTGAGACCGACATCGTCAAGCTCAAGATAGTCAATCCTGCGCTGATGGTGAATCGGAGGATGCCTGCTGTGTTGCAGCCCTTCTTTTTCAGACAGCATCTTGAGCCGCAAGACCTTGTACTCCATCCCGCTCCACTCGCAGTAGGAATGGCCTCGGATACCACGGCCTGCCAGAGTATGCAGCGGTTTATTTATTATGCCAAGCAGTGGATCGACGTGACATTCCACGGAATCGGGGCGAAATATTTGCAGTTGTATTGGGATGAATATTGCTTTCGGGAAAACTGCCGGCGCCAGGGGCGTTCCCCATTGCGAGCGTTAGCTTCAGCCTGCTCACAGCGTTGTTTGTAGCTGACGCCTAGTGTCATCTAGCTCTTAAGCGTGCGCCTGCTGTATAGACTTAACGTCTGAAGTTTGATGTGTGGCTAGAAGTGTAACTTGATGGATTGGTTGAGGTTACACTATAAAGGGGGTGCTTAGAGCGAGGGCTCAAGTGACGCTTGACTCGATTCTTGATGAGACACTTGGAATTTCGCATGGTAAGGCTCTTGATGGGACACTTGAAATCACACTTGGTTGCGAATCTTGATGGACGATTGGGATCATGCTTGGCTCGACTCTTGATGGGACACTTGAAATCACACTTGGTGCGACTCTTGATGGACGATTGGATTTACGCATGGTACGGCTCTTGATGGGACGCTTGAAATCACACTTGGTTGCGACTCTTGATGGGCGTTTGGGATCATGCTTGGCTCGACTCTGGATGGGACGCTTGAAATCACACTTGGTTGCGACTCTTGATGGACGTTTGGGATCATGCTTGGCTCGACTCTGGATGGGGCGCTTGGAATCACACTTGGTGCGACTCTTGATGGACTCTTGGAATCACGCTTGGTAAGGCTCTTGATGGGACACTTGAAATCACACTTGGTTGCGACTCTTGATGGGACACTTGAAATCACACTTGGTTGCGACTCTTGATGGACGATTGGGATCACGCTTGGTTCGACTCTTAATGGGAGGCCTGAAGCTGCTCCTTTGATTACAAGCTGATTTAAGTACATAGTGCCTCTACTTTCCAGGCTCTCCAAAACACCATACCTTCCCTTCCCCTCTCCTCACTCCTCCCGCCTCACGATCACCAACCCACCAACCAGACTACCATACGACCAGACCGCATTTAAACACCACCATAAACACCATGCAGCCGAAACCATGGAACACCATGCTCCATAATTTCGGCTTAGCTTCGGCCCGATAAGACCAGATGGGAAGTATTAAGCATTCAAGTCAGGACGCTGACCTGTTACAAGGTACACGACGCTCTCTCCGATATTGGTCGCATGATCAGCGATTCGTTCCACATAACGACCAACGAAGCTGAACAGCATAGCCTGCGACACCAGTGTTGGGTCCTGCGTCATTAACGTGAACAGCTCGCGCAGGATTTGACTGTACAGCGCATCTACGGTATCGTCATCGTTGGCCATCTTGTAGGCCAGGTCAATATCCTCACGAATATAAGCCTGTATCGATTCATAGATCATCGTCTGTGAGATGCTTGCCATCTTAGGCAGATCGATCAGCGGCTTAATCAGCCCTTGCCCCTCCAGCCGCAGCACAACCTTGGCAATATCGACGGACAGGTCTCCCATCCTCTCCAGATCGCTCGCCATGCGGAACGCCACCAGCACGCGGCGCAAATCCTTGGCAACAGGCTGCTGTGTCGCAATCAAGCGCGCCCCCGCCTCGGATATTTGCTCCTCCAGCCTGTTCAACTCCATATCTCGCTTAATGATCGCTCGGGCGCTCTCTTGGTCGACCTGCTCCAGTGCTCTCATCGCCTCATGCAGCACTGTCTCTACTCGGCTGCCCATCTCAAGCAGCATGGATTTCAACTGCTCCAATCCTTCATCCAGATCTTTGCGCACAATCATGTCTGACACTCTCCCTTATCCGAATCTTCCCGTAATGTACTGCTCTGTACGATGGTCAGTCGGCGTGGAGAACAGATTCTCCGTTGGCGCAGACTCAATGACTTCTCCATTGAGAAAGAAGGTCGTGTAATCCGACACACGCGCCGCCTGATGCATGTTGTGCGTCACCATAACAATGGTGTAATCCCTTTTCAGTTCTTGCACCAGTTCTTCAATCTTCAAGGTCGAGATTGGATCAAGCGCTGAGGTCGATTCATCCATCAGCAGTACCTCCGGGTTGATCGCTAATGCCCGAGCGATGCACAGACGCTGCTGTTGGCCTCCGGAGAGTCCTGTCGCGGATTTGTGAAGATCGTCCTTCACCTCATCCCATAGCGATGCGCCTCGCAAACTTTTCTCGACAATCTCATCCAGTTGCTTCTTATTTGGCTTCAAGTGGAGCCGTGGCCCATACGCTACATTCTCATAGATGGACTTAGGGAATGGATTGGGCTGCTGGAACACCATGCCCACCCGCTTGCGCAGCACCTCAATATCCATGCTTGACTGATAAATATCTGTGCCAGACAGTGTGATGGAGCCCTCAACACGAACAGAGCTGATCATATCATTCATTCGGTTCAGCGTCCGCAGGAAGGTCGACTTGCCACAGCCAGACGGGCCGATCAGCGCCGTAACCGAGCGCTCAGGAATGGAAATATTGACTTGCTTCAGAGCATGAAATTGCCCATAGTATAGCTGCAGCTCCTTGACCTCGAACTTGGTCGTCATCATGCCGCCCCCCTTCTTAACCGAATCTTCCTGATATATAGTCATCCGTCTGCTGCTTCGATGGGTTCGTGAACAGCTTCTGCGTGTCATCGTATTCGATCAGATCACCCATATAGAAAAATGCTGTCTTGTCCGACACACGCGCCGCCTGGTGCATGTTATGGGTCACGATAATAATGCAGTATTCCTGCTTCAGCTCCGTAATCAGCTCTTCAATCTTCGCAGTGGATACGGGATCAAGTGCTGAAGCTGGCTCATCCATCAGAATAATCTGAGGCTTGACGGCAATCGAACGTGCGATGCACAGCCGCTGCTGCTGGCCTCCGGAGAGTGCAAGCGCCGACTGATGCAGACGATCCTTCGTCTCCTCCCAGAGCGCAGCCTTCCGCAACGAGCTCTCCACAATCTCATCCAGTTGCTTCTTGTTCCTGATCCCATGATAGCGCGGTCCAAACGCAATATTTTCATAGATTGATTTGTGGAACGGATTCGGCTTCTGCCACACCATGCCGATCTGCTGACGCAGCAGGACGACATCCACATGCGGATCTAAAATATTTTGTTCGCCTATCCAGACTTCCCCGGTGACGCGAGCGCCCCCAATCAGATCATTCATCCGGTTCAAGCTGCGCAAAAAGGTTGACTTGCCGCAGCCGGATGGCCCGATCAATGCGGTCACCTGCTGCTTGGCAAAATCAAGCGAGATGCTGCGCACCGCCTGCTTGCTGCCATAGTAGACCGACAAGTCGCGTGTGGACAGGCCCGGCACACCCTTGCTCTGTCCGCCCTGTTCCTTGCGTATGTCATGGTTCGGGAGCAGAGTGAAGCTGCTCTCCTGTCCGGCACTCCCTTCGCCTTGCATGTTCAGCCCCGTGCCCGTATGCGGCTTCTCATGCCCTCCGGGCTTGCCGCCTGCCTGCTTCTTCTCTGCTTCTATCTGCATCTGCATGCTAGACCCTCCTCGTAGCTCTTGTCGCAATCCATAGGCTATTTGCTGGCGGTCAGTTTGCGGTACATGTAGCGTCCGAACCACCTGGCAGTAAAGTTAAACAACAGAACAACAATGACGAGCACAGCGGATGCGCCTGCCGCAATCTCGGCCGCATCAGGAGCAAGCCCCTCGCTATTAATCTTCCAGATATGCACCGCCAGCGTCTCCGCTGGACGGAACGGGTTAAGCGGCGATGTAGGACTGAACGGATTCCAGTTCGTGAAGTCCAGCCGCGGCGAGCTCATCCCTGCGGTGAATAACAGAGCTGCTGCTTCGCCAAACACACGCCCTGAAGCGAGGATCGTCCCTGTCACAATCGTCGGCAGCGCAATCGGCATCATCACGCTCGTAATCGTCTTCCAGCGGGAGAGACCCAGCGCCAGGCTGGCCTCCTTCTGCTCGCGCGGCACACCACGAAGCGCTTGCTCAGTGATGCGCACCATTAGCGGCAGATTAAATACAGTCAAGGCCAGCGCGCCAGAGAACAGCGAGAAGCCAAAGCCGAACAGATTAACAATGACCAGCAAGCCGAACAAGCCAACTACGATTGACGGGAAGGAAGACAGCACCTCCACAACGAGCCGCACAAAATCGGTGAACCTTCCCGGCTTGGCGTATTCACTCATATAGATGCCTGCCCCGATGCCGAGCGGTACTGTAATAATAAGGGTCAGCACGAGCAAAAAGATGGAGTTGAACAACTGCGGACCGATCCCGCCTCCCGCTTTGATTGTCTGCGGGGCAGAGGTTAGGAAATGAAAGCTTACATGTCCAAGTCCCCGGATCAGGATGAAGCCCAACAGGGAGGCCAGCAAGGCGACGATGAAGACTGCAACCGATATAATGACAATGTTAGCGATGCGATTAGCCGTTTTGGCGTTCATACCTTGGACCTCCTCTCCAGCCATCTGACGACAAAGACGAAGACAAACGTCATGGACATCAGAATAAGCGCCAGCGACCAGAGTGCGCTGTTATGCGGTGAGTTTGTCACGGTGTTGCCCATGCTGAGTGTAATGACGCTAGTTAGCGTCGATGTCGACTCGAACAGGGACTTGGGAATATGCGGCGCATTGCCAATAACCATCTGTACCGCCAGCGCCTCGCCGAATGCCCGCGAGATGCCCAGCACCACACCCGTCAACAACGCGGGCATCGTGGTTGGCAGAATAATGCGATAGATCGTCTGCCACCGCGTCGCACCAAGCGCATAGGAGCCCTCCTTCAAGCTGCGGGGCAAGGCAGCCAGTGCGTCTGCAGCAATCGTCGTGATCGTCGGCAGGATCATAATGGACAGCACCATCGCACCTGCTGCGATGCCAAGCCCCTGACCAGGGAATACATCACGCAGCAGAGGAACCAGCACACTCAGTCCGACAAAGCCATATACAACGGACGGGATGCCTGCCAGCAGCTCAATAACCGGCTGCAGATAACGCCTCCCGGCGCCAGGCATAATCTCTGTCATGAACACTGCTGCACAGAAACCGAGCGGAGCTGCGATCAGTGCGGCGAGAATCGATGTAGAGAAGGAACCGAATATGAAGGGCAGCGCTCCGAAGAATGGCGGACTGCCTTCTGGCGCCCATTTCAATCCGGTCAAAAACTTGAAGAAGTTTACATCATGATTAAGGAACGTCCCGACCCCTTTGGAGGCGACGAAGTATACCATGGAAAAAATCGTAATGATCAGAAACAAGATACAGAGCAGTGTGTAGATCTTCCCAACCCATTCCTCCGCAATATGAGGCTTGGCGAGGCGTTGTTTGTCCTGCATAGGCAGCAGACCCTTTCATCCAGTTATCGTAACCCTATCTTCGCATTCATATATCCTGTAAAAAGAGGCGGAGCAATTCCGCCTCTTTTCCGATTGCTGCTGTCCGTCAGGACAGACGTAATGTTGTTTACTTCTGTGTCACATTACCATTCAGATCGCGGGATACTTTCATGTCGGCAGCAGGGATGTATCCCAGCTCTACAACGTCTTTGCCTTGAACCTCAGACGACAGCATGTAGTCAAGGAAAGCTTTGACTACAGCAGTCGGCTCGCCTTTTGTATACATGTGCTGGTATGCCCATACCGGATATTTACCTGTCACTACGTTATCTACTGTTGCGTCTACACCCTCATACTTGAGCGCGGTAACGCTTGTGTCCAGGTAAGACAGAGCCAGATAACCGATTGCGCCAGGCGTCTCTGCTACGAGCTTTCTTACGTTACCAGAGGACTCCTCTTGAACGGCTTTTGGCAGATCTTCTGTCTTCGTCCCGAGCGCATACTTTTCGAAGGTTTTGCGTGTACCCGAGCTTGCAGGACGATTAATCAGCACGATCTCCTGATCCGCTCCGCCAACCTCTTTCCAGTTGGTTGTCTTGCCTGTGAAGATGTCAACCAGTTGTGCCTTGGTCAGATTGTCGATGCCTACTGCAGGGTTAACGACGGCGGCCATAGCGACAACCGCAACTTGATGATCGACAAGCCCTTCGGCCTTGGACGCTTCGTCTCCAGAGAATTTCTCCTCTGCAAAAATATCGGAGTTGCCAATATCAGATTGTCCTTCTGCAACTTGAGTCAGACCGGTTCCGCTGCCTCCGCCTTGGACAAGCACTGTAATCTTATTGTATTCGGGAAGGTCCATGAATTTCTTGGAAGCTTGTTCTACCAGCGGCTGCAGTGCAGACGAGCCAACAGCCAGTATCGAACCCTCAAGGCTCTTCGTTTCGGCTGGTTGTGTCTTTTCTCCTCCTGCTGCGGAGCTGGTTCCTGCATTCCCGCTGGATGTATTCGTGGTGGCATTGCCTCCTCCGCACGCAGCCAGCGTGAAGGTCAGTACAATGGACATAATCAATAACAAGCTCTTTCTCATTTCTAACGTTTCCCCTTCCGTTATCCTTGCTTTTATTTTGTTTACAGTTGTTATTGTAGAGCAGTTGAATTAATTCAATATTTTCAATTTGTAAAGCGAATAACAAATGATTAAAAGTAAATTGAATAATTATCAGATGTATCATAGAATAATTCTATAATTGTGAAATAGGGAGTCTGGAATGTGATGAGTATATTAAAAATGAGGATCATTGTGCTGATCGACCAATTAAAAAAAGTAACCGCCGTAGCTGAAGCTTTGAACATGAGGCAGCCGAGTGTCAGCTTTCATATGAAGAAGCTGGAGGAGGAATGGGAAACCAAGCTGTTCGAGTGGAAGACAGGAAAGGTCGTGCTGACGGAGGCCGGCAGGCTACTGCTCTATTATGCACGGCAGATCGTAGCCAGCTCAGATGAAGCCAGCAGACGCATGAGGGAGCTGACACAGCACGACCGCTATCGGTTGGTCATTGGCTGCTCTGGGTCAGTGGCAAGCACACTGCTAACGAGGCAGCTACTTGATGGCTACAGAACAGGCCAGGGAAATCATGAGGAATTGGCTATAACGGTTCAAACAGGGGAGACGGAGAACCTAATAGAGAAGCTCGTGTCAGGGGAGTTGGACTTGATCGTGTCCGGTGCAGCAGGGAAAGGGGAGGCCAAAGTAAGCAATAACCCGCTTATTAGAAGCGAGGAGCTGCTCCATTCGCCGCTCGTGCTGGCGCTGTCGGCGACTCATCCGCTGCTGGGTGTAGAACCGCTAAGCGCAGCAGATGTACTGCATTATCCTGTTATTTCCATAACCGATCCTTCGGTGGAGGCAGCCTGTATGGAATGGGAAGCCGCACAGCAACTGGAGCTGCGGCCCGTATTGAGATTGGATCAGCCCAGCCTGGCACTGCAGGCAGTAGCTGATGGATCAGGCGTGGCCATCGTGCCTGAGCTGGTGGCAAGACAGCACCCAGGGCTTGTCCGACTCCCCTTGCCCGGAGCAGCTCCGCTATGGAGTCTGCACACAGCTCGTGCCGGCTCTCACTGGAATCCGCCGCTCGTGCGCAGGGCGCTTGACATGCTTGTCTGGACTTGATGCTTCATCTCCCGAAGCAGTCTCTCCATCTCCTCCAGTACCTGATTGGCATGCTGATGGCTGCCTGCGGAGACAGTCTCCATCATCTCCGAGCCGTTCTTATTGTTGCCAGCAGCAACAAATAATTGATGGAATAGCTCCACGGCATGACGAGCCACTCTCTCGCTATCCTGTGTCTCCTTACGTCCGCTCTCCATCCATTCTGCAGCGGTATCGACTCCGCTTCGAATACTGCTCGTCAACAGATGAATCTCATCGACAGACTGCTTCGTCCGTTGCGCCAGCTTGCGAATCTCATCGGCGACCACAGAGAAGCCGGCTCCGTGCTCGCCGGCGCGAGCGGCCTCGATCGCTGCATTAATGGCCAGCAGACCACACTGATCGGCCAGCTCGCGGATCAGCTTCGAGACCTCAGTGATGGCATTGCCTCGCTCCTTGAGCTCAGCCATTCCCTTCTGCTGCTCGGCGGTCAGCTCGGAGAGGCGACGGCTGGACGTCAGTACACGGTCCAGCTCCAGCTTGCCACGCAGCGTCATGTCGACCATTTCCCCCGACAGCTTGATCCCCTCTCTTGCCGTATGATGAACTTGGCCGGAGGCTCGCCGAATCCCCTTCAGCTTGTCATGAACGCTATGGATGACATCGATCTGCGCTTGCACAGTTCGGCGCTGCAGCTCGCTGGAGAGCGCCAGCAGGTCTGCCATCGTCACGATACCGATCCATTTCCCCTCTCTCGTGATGATGACACAGTCATAGACTTGTCCATGAGGGCGGCTAAGAGCTCGGTGTATCAGCTCCTCTGGCGGCAGATCAAGCTCGGCTATGAATGGGGACTCATGCATGAGCACCCGAATCGGACGCTCGCCATACAGGTCGGTGCCGTAACGCATACTCAATTTGCGGAAGAAACGATCCCGCATCACCAGCCCGATCGGCTGCTGCCGCCCATCATGAACGACCACGCATTCCTCGCCCTCATGCGCCATGAATAGCTTGCCAACCACATGGCACGGCTCATCTGGTAGTATGCCCTGACATGGCCGGATATAGCGCAGCAGCAGCGCACCCTCCCCCTGCGGGTTTACCGCTTCCTGAGGCTTTGTGCCCTCTTGCTGCCGGGCTCCCTCCTTGATGTCTTTCACTTCATCGTCTTGCCTTATTGCCGTCTTCATGTCTATTCCCCCTCGGCTTTTGCTGGCAGTGGCAGTTCTGGTATCACCGGATGGCGTCTGCCTGAATTAACCAATCTATAAGGCAAAGATAGCGAAACAGTGTTATCCCAACATCAGGTAGAGGTTAATGGAATGTTAAAGTCAAGACTTCTGCGATATTGCTCCGGTGTCATTCCCATATGCCGCTTGAATACACGGCTATAGTGAGCCGGGTGCTTGAAGCCTACTTGATAGGAAATATCTGTGAGCTTCATCTCCGGGTGCATCGTCATCAGGATGCGCGATTGATTGATTCGCCGTTCAAACAGATACGTGAAGACTGTCGCGCCTGTAACCTCCTTGAATAGCTTTGACATATACTGCTTATTCAGATGCAGCGCTTCCTCCAGATCTGTCAGATGAATATCCTCCATGTAATGCTCCTCCATGAATGAGATCATACGCTGTACATGCTCTAACTTCTCGGATGGGGGCGGCAGACCTGGCAACGCATGCGTACTGCACTTGTCGAAGATAAACAGCAGCAGCTCATAGAACCGAAGGTGGAAACGGAATAATGCGGACGATGCGCCGTCGTCCCAAGCGTGGTGCATATCTGCCAGCAGACGTTCCACCAGTTGGCGCTCGTCCGGGCTGAGCGGGAGACGAATATTTTGTAGCCGTCTGAATGGCTCCATCAGCTCGGGTGCTCCCGGTATCGGCATCAATCTCTCCACATAGACGGGATCAAAGTGACAGATCGTCCGAACATACGGCTGATGCTTGCTCATATTCGGGCAGTGCAGCGTCATGCCATGCATTAATATAAGGTCGCCTGGCTCCAGCTCGTAGATTTTGTCACCGATCAAGTACCGGCAGCTACCCTCGTGGAAATAGAAAATTTCATACTCCATATGTGAATGGAAGACGGCCTGGATAGGCTTGTCGTGCCGATAGCCAAAATCGATCCTCTCATGACGAAGCATCGTCTCGAAGACTGCCATTGCAGAGCCCCCCTCTCTTGAACTAAGAATGCTACAGCTATTATAACAAACTCCATCCATAGCTATCAGCCCAGTTCAAATCGGAGCAAAGCTCATATCATAGCACTATCGGTTACACCGTGTTTCCCCATGTGGAACGCCCCAATGGAAAGGTAGGTGGAGATATACAATGTCCAAACCAGGCACCCTCTTCATCCAGTCAGTACGTAGTGCCGCTCATTCTTCAAGCCCGTCCGACCATACTAACCTCCCTGACAGCAGCAAAACCAGCGGAACTCGCAGCAAGCTAACGATTGATGTATTCATCCCGGCCATTGAGAAGGACATCGGCACGCTTCCGTATGTCATCGATAGCGTGCGCAAGCAGGTGCGCCATCCGATCGACAAGCTGATGATTGTCTCGCCCGATCTGCCTCGCATCCGCGAGCTCTGCCGCAAGAAGGGCTGCACCTTCGTCGATGAGCGGACACTGCTGCCTTTTACCAAGAAGCAAATTCAATACCGCTCCAAGCGCTGGGAACGCTCCGGCTGGCTCTATCAGCAGTTGCTCAAGCTGGCAGGAGAGAAGCTGGGCAGGCAGAGCCATTATCTCGTTATCGATGCCGATACCGTGCTACTTCGACCGCATCGCTTCAAGTCTGGCGCCAAACATGTTTTCTATACCCGCCGCTGGAGCCAGGATGAATATTTCGTAACCTATGCCCGGCTGCTTGGCAGAAAAGCTTCATCCCCCCGCTCCTTTGTCGCCCATTACATGCTCATGGACAAACGCAAGGTGCGTGAGTTGAAGAAGGTCATCGAGCAGCGGCATGGCGTTAAATGGCATACTGCCATTATGAACAGCATCCGTAAGCATAAGCAGTTCGGATTCTCCGAATTCGAAACGTATGGCAACTATCTGTATGCCCAGCAGCCCGATAGAATCCGCTTCAAGCCTGCACAGAATAAAAGCTTGTCGACAGAGGCGTCGTTGCTGACTCCGGGCAAGCTTGCCTCCCTGGCGCTGCGATACCGCTCGCTCTCCTTCCATAAGCGCAGGGCCTATGTCCGTCGTCCTGGATCGCAGCGGAGCAAGGCGTGATCTTGGGAAATTGGCGCATCATCTCTGCGCCGGACGAGAGGAGGGTTAGCCGTGCGAATTATTTTGCTGTCGGGCGGCTCCGGGCAGAGGCTCTGGCCCTGGTCAAGCGGCGCGCGTACAAAGGTATTTCTAAGGCTGCTGAATGATGACAGCGGCGCTCCCCAGTCCATGCTTGAGCGGATATGCAAGCAGTTGGAGCAGGCAGGTCTGCTGCAGACAGCAGCCATCGTCACTCATGCGAGCCAGATCGAATTGACCCGCCAGCATTGTGGCGAGAAGCTCGCGATCTGGAGCGAGCCGCATAAGCGCGGCACCTTCCACGCCATCGCGCTCGCCGCTGCCTCGCTCTACACTGCGGGCGCAGCCGGGGACGAGGAGACGGTGTGCGTGCTGCCAGCCGATATGTATGCAGAGCAGCCCTTCCTCAGCCTGCTAAGGCAACTGCCGGACGCGCTGGCGCAGTCCGGTGCAGAGCTCGCGCTTATTGGCTGCAGCCCTGACCATCCTTCTACGCAATACGGGTACATTGTGCCGCAGCAGACCAAGACGTGCCCAGCCTATTCACGGGTTAGCCGCTTCACAGAGAAGCCGGACAAGACAAGCGCGGCAGCGCTGATTGCAGAAGGCGCACTCTGGAATTGCGGCGTCTTCGCCTTTCGGCTCGGCTATATGCTGCAATTGATGAAGGAGCGAGGGCTGCCGCTGAACCCGGAGCAGCTCTTGCAGCGCTATGCGAAGCTGGCGACCCTTAGCTTCGACGAGGAAGTCGCAGAGCATTGCTCCCATGCCATCGTGCTTCGCTATATAAGAGCATGGAAAGACCTGGGTAGCTGGTCTGCCTTAACCTCAGAGATCGGCCAGCGGCAGATTGGAGCGGGCAGCATATCAGCCGACTCGCCTGGCACCTGGCTGGTCAACGAGCTGGCTTGCCCTGTCCATGTCATCGATGTGCCGGAGATCATCGTAGCCGCGAGTGCCGCCGGAGTGCTCGTCGCCAGCCGGGAGAACGCGGACCGGATCAAGCAATTGCACCCTGTCGCCGATGCGGTCACCTGGATGGAGGAAAAGCGTTGGGGGCATATACGGACGCTGGATTATAGCCGCTCCGCATCCGGGTCAGAATGCTGGACACGCAAGATGTCGATGGCGCCTTGCGCAAGCACCAGCTATCACCTCCATCACCGCAAGCATACAATCTGGACAGTGGTGAGCGGGAGAGGACGCTTCTTCTGTGAGGGGCAGCAGCGCAATGTCGAGCCTGGCACAGTGCTGGACATTCCGCCGGGGATGCCGCACGGCATGTGTTCTGGGACTAGAGCTCTCGAATGGATTGAAGTGCAGCTTGGAGAACGGCTGCTGGAGGACGATAAGCATGAGCTTGCTCGTGAATGCCTGGAGCAGACCTAGAAGTTATGGAACTGCTAAGCGGAGATACGTGGAGGTTGACAGGCGCAGGCTAGTGGTGAAGCGATACGTGTACGCGGTGCCCTGTTAGCCAAATTACAGCCCACATGCAGCGAGGCGGCGCCAGACCTGAAGTCCGGCGCCGCCTCGCTGTGCAAGCGATCCTCATGGCGCCTGATGGGCGCCGCAATGCAAGCCTTAATAATATGGGGAGATCAGTATATAGACGAGCACGCCTGTTGCACTGACGTACAGCCACACCGGCATCGTCCAGCGGGCGATCCTGCGGTGCTTCTCAATCTGCATATTGAAGCCGCGAACGACAGCAATCAACGCAAGCGGCACATTGACGATCGCGAGCAGCACGTGACTGATCAGCACGAAGAAATAGATCATCTTCATGACCGGCCCGCCACCGAACGGAGTCGGCTCCGTCAGGAAATGGTAGACCACATACGTGACCAGAAATAATGCAGTGGACACGAAGGCACACATAATAAAATTGCGGTGCCTGTTAATGTTCCGCTTCTTGATCGCAATTAGCGAGATGACCAGAAAGCTGAAGGTAAACAAATTATAGATGGCATTCAATAACGGTAAAATGGTGACATCAAAGCCAACCTCGCCGTCATACGCCGGCAAAAAAAACAGCAGGCCGATCGTACCGACCAGCACAATAGAGAAAATGACGATCGGCAGCGTAAAGCTACGTTTTTGTTTCATCCTGACACCCCTCAAATCAATATGAATCCTGAGCTTTAAAGCACATAGCTTTAGAATAGACAATCTGTGCCGCCGACACAACCGTTTTTTGCAGATAGTTATAACAGTTTTTTGACCATACTTCAAAAGCGGCCTGCTGACTTGCTATTCGCGCTCCGAATAGACTAAAGTATAGTGAAGACCCTGCGATGGCACTACAATACACAGTATGGCTGACAGGATGCCATTTTACCAAGGAGAGGCCTTGTCCATGGAGTATTATAATGAGAAGGTTCAGTATGAAAACCCTCTTTTGTCTTTGCATGTCATTGTAACGGAGAGAACCGACGACCGGATGATCGATTGGCATTATCATCGTGAGGTGGAGCTGCTCCTGATTGAATCGGGTGTATTGGATGTATATGTCGATGACGAGTATTACCAGCTTCACGCAGGAGATATTGCCATCATCGGCAATTCCCAACTGCACCGCGACCGCAGCATCGGCTGTCCGCTACGCTATGTGGTCGTGCAATTTGACCTGGAGCAATTTTTTGACCATAGCACGATGCCTTATATTCGGTATTTCTTTGAAGCGGAGCAGCCGCTTAGCCGCATTAATTATATTTTTAATGAGAAGCCGCAGGTGAAGCAGCAGATCGCTGCGATTATGCGGGAGATTCAGGTGGAAACCTCGGAGAAGCAGACGGGCTATGAACTGGCTGTTGATCTGCTTGTGAAGAAGATCATTCTGCTGCTGCTCCGCAACGATCAGCGCAAGGTGCTGACCGAGCGGGAGAGCTTCGATAGACAGCGAATGAAGCCGGTGCTTAGTTATGTCGAAGATCGGCTCGGCGACCGCATCTCCATTAATGAGGTGTGCCAATTGGCTAATATGAGCTATTATTACTTCGTCAAATTCTTCAAGAAGACATTCGGCATGTCCTTCACCGAATATGTGAATTACCGCAAAATCAAATGGGCGGAACGGCTGCTGCTTACCCGCGATGTGAGCATCGCCGAGGTTGGCGAGCTGATCGGCATGCCCAATATGGCGCATTTCTACAAAATGTTTAGAAAATACCACGCCTGCTCTCCGAAGGAGTACCAGAAGCGGATGTTCGCATGGAATCAGGGACAAGCCTAGCGCTTGCTGCTCACTGCCGCAACGCCTCGCCTCGATTGAGATCAGGCTATCGGCCCTCTTATGAAAGCTGTGATAACTGCGTTACCTCGATAGATGTCGTACTCGCATTGGCTGAACACATTCCAAAAAGCTCGTCTCTCCCTTTACATGGGGGTGACGAGCTTTTTGGGCATCACGAGCTTGTAGCCTACACCACGAATCGACTCGATCTGTACCGACTGCTGGCCTAACTCCAGCTTCTTGCGCAGTGAGCTGACATGCACATCCACCGTGCGCTGGCCGCCGATATAATCGAAGCCCCAGACCACGTTCATCAGATCATCGCGAGTGATGACCATGCCTGGACGCTGTACAAGATACAGCAGCACCTCGAATTCCTTCGGACGCAGCGGCACGACCTCGCCGTCAAGCACGACCTCATACTTTTCGGGGTAGATGGAGAGCACACCGGCCGTAATGACCTTCTCGGTCTGCTCCTTGCTTCGCACTTCCTCGTTCTGCGAACGGCGCAGCACCGCGGATACACGCGCCAGCAGCTCGGCTACGCCGAACGGCTTCGTAATGTAATCATCCGCACCATGCTTGAGCCCTTGCACAACTTCCTCCTCCGCATTGCGTGCCGTCAATATAATGACAGGTGTCGCAATCCGGTTCTGACGCAGCTTCGTCAGCACCTCGAACCCATTCATGCCGGGCAGCATGATATCCAGGATGATCAATTCGAAGCTGCCTTGCAGCGCAACCTGCAAGCCCTCTGCGCCATGATCGACCACCGTCGTCTCATAGCCCTCCTGCATCAGATTATACGATAGCAACCGAGCCAGTGTCGGCTCATCTTCTATGACTAGCACCTTTTGCGACATGCTCTACCTCCAGTTTGCGACTTCACAGATTCGCACGGCTTGCACATCCAGCCGCAGGCTTGTACGGCGGGAGGCAAGCAGTGAGACGGCGCTCCTTCGATGAAGCATGCGCCGCCTTGTGAGAACATCCGTCTTACACTCAGTTTACAATGTCTTTATAAAAAATAGATTAAAACAATGTAAACACAATGTAAAGTGCCATTTGAACTTATGCAGTTAATGCAGTACCGGAAGCTCGATCGAGAATGTCGAGCCGACGCCTACCACACTGTCAACGGTTATGCTTCCCTTATGCAGCTCCACCAGATGCTTGACGATCGAGAGGCCAAGTCCTGTTCCGCCCGAGCTGCGCGATCGCGCCTTGTCCACCCGGTAGAACCGCTCGAAGATGCGCGGCAGATCCTTCTTCGGAATGCCGATGCCTGTATCGGTAATACGAATCCGAATATGGTCATAATCCTGCTCCCCGGTCTTGCGCCCCGCCTGCTTCTTGTACATCGGCTCGACCGCTACAGACACCTTCCCGCCCTCTGGCGTATAATTAATGCCGTTGGACAGCAGATTCATCAAAATTTGCAGCAGCCGATCCTCGTCCGCCTCGACATAGATGCCTTCCTCCACCTTCATCTCCAGCACAATCCGCTTCTTGGCCGCCTCAGCTGAGATGACCTCGACTGCTTTGGCAACGAAGCTGGACATCTCGATCGGCGAGAATTGCAGCGGAATACGCCGCGACTCCACCTTCGATAGCTCCAGAATGTCACCGATCAGCCGATTCAGGCGCTCGCTCTCGTCAAATATAATCTGCAAGAAGGAACGGGAAATCTCCGGGTCGTCGACCGCCCCGCCGAGCAGCGTCTCGGCAAACCCCTTGACAGCCGCAATCGGCGTCTTCAGCTCATGCGAGACATTCGCGACAAATTCACTGCGCATCCGCTCCAGACGTCGGATCGCCGATACGTCCTGCACGACGAGCAACGCGCCGCCAAACTCTCCTCCTGCATGAAATACCGGAACGAGATGCAGCTCCAGCAGCCGCTCAATCGGGAAGTAGAAGGTTAGCTCCTCCTTCAGATGCTGGCGCAGCTCCAGCCCCTCCTGAATCATGCGCGCGAGTTCATATTGCTGCTTGGCCTCGTTATAGTGACTGCCGACAAAATCCTTGGCCGAGATGCCCAGCACCTCTTCGGCTCGCTGATTCATCAGCACCACCTTGCCGCTGCGGTCAATCATGACGATGCCATTAATCATATTTTCAAGGACGCTCTCCAGTTGGGTCTCATTTTGCCGAATCTGCCGCATCTGCTCCTGCAGGCTGTCGGCCATCGCGTTAATCGATTGACCGAGCTCTCCGATTTCACCTTTGTGCGGTCCGCTCACACGAGCCTCGTAGTCCTGATTCTTGATACGCTTCGCCACGCCGGATATTTGCTCCAGCGGCTGAGTCAGTCCCTTCGCAATCCGGTAACAGAGCAGCGCCGCCAAGACGAAGAGCAGCAGCAAGCCGAGCAGCAGCACCATCCACATCCTGCTGATGCTCGCCTCCACCTCGCTCAGGCTAAGTGCAAGGCGCACCATGGGCGAGTTCGCTTGGTCAGGGCGGATCGGGATAGCCACATATAGAAAATTATTCTTCGTGGTCTCACTCGTCCGAATATCGCGACCCTCGCCCTGCTGGCGAGCCGTGCTGATCTCCAGCCGATCCTTATGATTCTCCATCGAGCGAGCATCATGATCCGAGTCGCCGACGACAGTGCCGTCGCCCAGAATGAAGGTGATCCGCTCTCCAGTCACACTCTTGAAGCGCTTCGCCTCCGCCGTGAAGTAGCTGTATTGCTGCTCCAGCGGCGCCTCCAGCCACTCCGTCGTCGCCAGTACAACCTTCATTTCACGAATCATACTTTTTTCCAGATCATCCAGATAATTATCCTTATAGGTTTTTCCAATGAATAAGCCTGCTGCCAATACTGACAGCCCAATCAGCAGCACCATCATCAAGGTCAAGCGAAAGCGGAAGCTATTCAAGAGGATGCATCCTTTCCTGCGGCGGGCAACTTCTGCCTGGCTGTTAGTTTGTCCCTTACTCCAATGATATAATGTACCAACGTCGCCCCCGGCTGTTGAATCAATATCGCCAGCATGACGGGTACGGTCGTCAGCGGGCTGAAGTAGCCCATAGCCAGCACCACGCCCAGCGAAATGTTACGCATGCCGGTCGCATACGCTGCAGTCACTGTCAGCTCACGGCTGCCAAAGAACCGCGTTCCAATGAAGCCTGCCAGGTAGCACATCGCCACGATCAGCATTACAATCGGAACGAGCTTGAGCATATCGCCGCTGAGCTGCTGCACAGACGGAGCGACGGCGACCGCATTAAGCAGCACCACACCGACGAAGCACAGCTTCGATAGCGGTGCTGCATACGGCTTCACCACTGGCTGCACCCGGCCGCGAGTCAGCTCATGAAGCGCTACGCCGACGACGGTCGGCAGCACAACGATGAGCAGCAGATCCATCATAATGCTGGACGTATCCACTTCGATGCCTTGACCAAAGATCAGATGAATGCCGACCGGAACCAGCGCCGGGCTAATCGCCGAATCCAGCACGACCAGGCAGAGCATGAGCGCCACGCTGCCCCCTGACAGGCCAACCCAGATGACGGAGGAGACCCCGAAGGGAATGAGCGTGAACAGCACCAGGCCGATCGTATAGGGAGATTGCCCGCCGAAGGTGACCGCCCCGATGCCATAGGCCAGCAGCGGCAACAGCACATGAGCGATCACGATCGTCCACACTACAGGCAGCGGCCTTGCGATTGCCAGCCGAATCTCACCCAGCCCGCAGCCGATCGCCATCGTCAGCGTGACGAATGCGAACAAGTAAGGGACGAGCGGAACAAAGGGCGTCAGCGGCTCCGCAAAAAGAAACCCGAGAACCAAAGATCCCGGGATAATAAGAAACATCCATTGTTCAAAATAACGACTAAAGGCCAGTCCAAATGCTCGCGTAAGTCATCCCTCTCTTTACTTGAATACCGGCTCCTTGAAGCGAGACAGCTTCGCCAGAGAATCCTGCTCAACCTCTGCATGAAGACTGTTGCCATGAGCATCCATGGTCACGATTGCTGCAAAGCCCTCGGTCTGCAAATGCCACATCGCTTCAGGAATGCCGAATTCCAGGAAATCTACGCCATTAACACGCTTGAAGCATTCGGCATAATACTGAGCCGCTCCACCGATCGCATTCAGATAGACGGCGCCATGCTCCTGAAGCGCCGCCAGCGTCTTCGCTCCCATCCCGCCCTTGCCGATGACGGCGCGGATGCCGAATTTCTTCATAATGTCGCCCTGATACGGCTCCTCGCGGATGCTCGTGGTCGGCCCGGCGGCCTTCACGACCCAGTTATCGCCATCCTTCATCATAACTGGTCCACAATGGTAGATGACCGAGCCATTCAGATCAATCGGCGAATCATGATCCATCAGATGCTTGTGCAGCGCATCACGGCCCGTGTGCATCTCGCCATTGATGATGACAATATCGCCCACGCGCAGCTCGCGTACCTGCTCTTCGGTAATCGGTGTCTGCAGCACGACCTCGCGTCGCTGCGCAGCTCCCTCAGAAGCGGCTTGCTCGGCTTCGCTGATGGCTTGCGACTTCATCGACACCGTATCGCCCTCTGGATACAGCCACTCCTTGATCTCTCCGGTCTCTGCGCTCAGCAGCACACCTTGGCGGCGGTACGCCCAGCAATTATAGGCCACAGAGACGAAGAAGCTAGCCGGCAGACGGTTCATGACACCAACCTTGCAGCCGAGCAGCGTCACCTGACCGCCGAAGCCCATCGTTCCAATGCCGAGCTGATTGGCGTGCTCCATTACATACTCCTCCAGTTGGCGCAGCTCGTCGATCTCATTCGTATCATCCACCCGACGGAATAGCTGCTGCTTCGCCAGCTCGTAGCCTGTCGTGCGGTCGCCGCCGATGCCGACGCCGATGAAGCCGGCGCTGCAGCCCTGTCCCTGCGCCTGGTAGACAGCGTGCATGACGCATTTGCGGATGCCATCCAGATCGCGTCCAGCCTTGCCGAGCCCCTCCAGCTCAGTGGGCAGGCTATACTGGATATTCTTGTTCTCGCAGCCGCCGCCCTTCAGAATAAGCCGCACATCAATATCGTCCTTGTCCCATTGCTCAAAATGAATGACCGGTGTGCCTGGCCCCAGATTATCGCCAGTGTTGCCGCCGGTCAGCGAATCCACCGAGTTCGTCCGCAGCTTGCCGTCCTTGGTTGCCTGAGCGATCGCCTGACGAATCTGCTCCTTCATAATCAATTGATTAGCGCCTACTGGAGTATGCACGACAAAGGTCGGCATCCCTGTATCCTGACAGATCGGCGAGACGTTGCACTCCGCCATCTCGATATTGGTCGCAATCGTCGACAGAGACAGACCTGCGCGCGTCGCGCTGTCCTCCGCCTCCTGTGCGGCCTTGATCGCCTGGCGAACATCGCCCGGCAGGTTGGTTGAGGTTTCTACGATTAATTGATAGACACTGTCTTGAAAACGGTTCATGTCGTCCTGATTGCTCCTCTCTGGTCGCTTTTCAGCTATAATATTATAATAGCATAGTTAAGAGTGTTTCATAAATCATTAAAAGCGCATGGAGGGCTCGCATAATTCCAGGCCCACATGCAGCTAGCAAGGAGTCTGCCAAGCTATGAATAGCTACACTGAGCATGACGAGCATACACCATCCATGGATAGTCATTTCTTCGCCTACCTGTATCGCCTCCGCTATATCAAACGATGGAGCCTGATGCGCAATACGACCAAGGAAACGGTCGCCGAGCATTCCTACCACGTTGCGCTGCTCGTCCATATGCTGTGCGAGATCGGCAATCGGCTGTTCGGACGGCAGCTAAGCAGCGAACGCGCCGCGACGATGGCGCTGTTCCATGATGCTGCCGAGGTATTCACCGGCGACATCCCTACCCCTGTCAAGCATCATAATCCGAAGATGCTCGCCAGCTTCCGCGAGCTGGAGACGCTCGCTGCCGACCGGCTGCTCGCGATGGTGCCTGCACCGCTGCGCGAGGCTTACGAACCGCTGATCGGAGGCTCGCCACGCACTGCGGACAACAGCGCTGAGCCTGATCCCGAGACCGCCGAGCTGAAGCGATACCTCAAGGCGGCCGACCTGCTGGATGCCTACTTGAAATGCATGTCCGAGCTGTCGTCAGGCAATCGCGAGTTCGCGGTTGCCAAGGGTCAGACCGAGCATGCCCTGGCGAAGCTGGAGATGCCAGAGGTCGAGTGGTTCCTCACCCACCTCGCTCCTGGTCTGGGCAAGACGCTCGATGAGCTGTCAGAGCCTTGATGTGTTGGTCTTGAAGCTTATGATTGGCTTCAAGCTTGTGACTTCAAACTTGTCACTTGAACCTGGAACCTTGAAGCTTGAAGCCTGACGCTTGAAGCAGACAGCGAAAGAGCCGGACGGAGAACGCTCCCGCCCAGCTCTTTCGCTCCAAGCATGATGAGCAGGCGCCCTTCTGCGCCTGCTTCATCAGCCTCCATCTTGCTGCCTCACTCGATTGCTTCAGAACTGAATTTATCTTACTCACTTACGCAGTCGCCTCAGAAGCAGTTAGCGCAGCTCCTGTACCGCCTGACGAATCGCATCGTACAGCTCCTGCCATTGCGGATCGGCTCCCGGCAGCATCTGCGGCCTGGAGCCGATCCCTCGGCTGCGGCCTGGCATCGCAGTCGCTCCCGCTCGTTCCTCGCCCGCTGATTGGCTGGCGGCGTCCCGGCCGAACCCGGGCCCGCCGCTGGCGGGTCGAGAAGCGGAGCGCTCGCTAGCACTTGTCGGCCGCTCTTCTGCGCCCGCCATCTGCTCTGTGAGCGGAAGCACGCCTCGCTCAGCCTGCTCTTCCCTCTTGTTCATGAGTCTCCTCCTTATCCAGCCGCTATAGGACTACGACCCGCTTAGCCATGTTTTGCGCAATGTGAACAGCTCGCTCAGCTCATCATGAGATAACTCGGTAATCCAGTTCTCCGAACGGGTGACGACCTGCTCATTCATCGCCTGCTTGCGCGAGATCATATCATCAATCTTCTCCTCCAGCGTGCCCAGCGTCACGAACTTGTGCACCTGCACCTCCCGCTGCTGACCAATCCGAAACGCGCGATCCGTAGCCTGGTTCTCCACCGCCGGATTCCACCATCTGTCAAAATGAAATACATGATTGGCCGCCGTCAGATTCAGACCCGTGCCGCCCGCCTTCAAGGAGAGCACGAACGCACAGCGGCTGTGGCGCTCATCCTGGTATTCCGCGATCATCGCATCACGCTCGGCCTTCGGAATGCCGCCATGCAGGAACGGAACCGGCATCCCGAACTGCTGTTCCAGCACAGCCCGCAGCATCATGCCCATATCGATGAACTGCGTAAAGATGAGGCAGCGCTCCTGCTTGGCGGCAATCTCCTCCACCATCTCCAGCAGGCGTGTCACCTTGTTGGAGCGCTGAAGCTCCCATGTAGCCGGGCCGCCTCTCTTGTCGCCGAGCAGCAGGGAGGGGTGGTTGCATACCTGCTTGAGCTTCGTCAGCGTAGCCAGGATCAAGCCGCGCCGCTGCATGGGAGAGAGGGTGGCAAGCTGCTCCAGCAGCCCATTGACCAGATTCTCATAGAGGGTCCCCTGCTCGACCGTTAGCGAGATATAGGTTTTGGCCTCATACTTGTCAGGAAGGGACAATGCAATCGCCGGGTCCTTCTTCAAGCGCCGGAGCATGAACGGCTGCACCCATCGCTGCAGACGCTGAATCATCTCCTCGTCTCGCGTGCGCTCGATGGGCTGCACCACCTCGCGCCGGAATTCGCTCAGCGAGCCGAGATAGCCGGGGTTCATAAAATCATGTATCGACCACAGCTCCGTCAGCCGATTCTCCATCGGCGTTCCCGTCATCGCAAGCCGGTGATACGCAGGAAGACGACGAATCGCTCCCGATTGCTTGGTGTACACATTCTTAATATTTTGCGCCTCATCCAGACATAGTGCATTCCAGCGGGTGTCCCCCAGTTCCTCCGCATCGAGCGGAGCGAGCGCATACGACGTAATGACCAGATCCACCTCGCGTACAGCCGCCTGGAACTCCTCGCCCTTGAGCCTGCGCGGCCCGTAATGCACCAGCACGCGCAGTGAGGGAGCGAAGCGCTCCAGCTCCTTCTCCCAGTTGCCGATCACCGAGGTCGGACAGATCAGCAGAGAGGGGACACGCTGCTGCGTGCCGGAGGCCTCCGTCTGCTCCTTGATATACAGGAGATACGCGGTGAACTGGATCGTCTTGCCCAGCCCCATATCATCTGCAAGACAGCCGCCCAGGCCGAAGCGCCGCAAAAAGACGAGCCAGGACAGTCCCTGCTGCTGGTAAGGGCGCAGCTCCCCCTGGAAGGAATCGGGCTTGGCCACAACAGGCAGTTCTGCGTTATGCCGGAGCTGAGACAGCCAATGCTCCAGATGGGCATTGAGCTGCACCTCTGCTTCGATTCCCGCTTCGATCAGCTCGTCATCCAGACGTTCCATCCAGCCGCCGCGTAGATGAAGCTCCAGCATTTCGCGGAGCGTCATCGGTCGGCGCCCATGCTTGCCACGCATCCAGCGGCGAAGCTGCTCGACATCGTCAGGATTCAGATAGACCCATTCATTGTGGAGCCGAAACAGTCTTTGCTTCTCCTGTGCCAGCCGCTTGAAGTCCGCTTCACTAAGCTCCAGATCGCCAATGGCCAGCTTCCAGTCGAAGTCCACGATCGCATCCAGACCGAACAATGGCTGAGCCGCTGAGCCAACGGAGGATTTCACCTGTGCCCGCAGCCGCGGACGACGGCTACGCGCCGCCTCCCACCAAGCTGGAAGCAGCAGAGACGCCCCCGCCTCCAGCAGCTTGATGCTGCCCTCCTCCAGGAAGCGCCATGCCTCCTCATCCGTCAGCCGCTCTCTCAGGCGCACGCCGCCTGACTCCTCGTCTGCCAGCGGCGGATACGCCTCCAGCCAGCGGCGCAGCTCCCGCTCGAGCTTCTCGCTCGCTGTGGGCTGCCAATGCTCCGGCAGCTCCGCCGCAATCATCCAGGAGCTAGCGCCAGCCGCCTCCAAGGCGGCTGGCTGCTCCACAGACCGCGTGCGCTCCCTGCTGGCGGCAGATGCGGCAGGGCTGATCCGATGCGCGGCCGAGCCTGCCTCGGCATTGAGCTGCCGCTCCTCCTGCGGCGACCGCTCTGACAGCGGCACAGCCCCCGCCTCCGTCTCCAGCGCGGCTGTCCAGCCCTGCTCGCCATGCTGCATGACGAACGGCGACCGCTCCTCCTCGCGGCTTTGCAGCAGCACCCGCAGTTGCCAGCCGTCGGCCTGCCGGGGCTCCGCCAGTTGCAGGACGATGCCGAAGGGCGAATCGTCCTGCTGCCAGCCGATCTGCGCCCACCATTGCGCCTCGTCGCCTATGAAGCTCTCGCCCATGCTGCGGCCGAGCCTTGGCGCCACTTGCTCCCAGGCTGCTTGCGCCCTGGCGCTGCTGTTGATGGCTTGCATCGCCGCCAGGCTCAGCCACTCGTCAGCCAGCCCCGGTGGCAGGCCCGACTCAGCCGCCGCCTCTGCCCATGCGATGTAATCGGCTTGCTTCTCCGGCGGCAGATGCAGCCTCCACAGCGGCTCCCTGCCCGCTGCCCCGCCTGGGGCGGGCGCATACCAGCCCTCCAGCAGCGCTTCGTGGATGAAGCGGGCCGCTTGCCTGTAGCACTCCATCTCCTCGCTCCAGTTCACCTTCATCAGCCGCGCATGAGCAGGAGCGGCCAGATAATCAGCAGCCAGCAGCGGCGACAGCAGCAGGCCGCTTACACCATCCACAAGCTTCTCCTCAACCTCTGCACCGTACCAGGAGCCGGCATGCCAGGCAAACAGTAGCTGCTTCAGCCGTTGCGACGAGCTGCTATAATCTCCCTGCGTCATCCATAGCCCCTCTTGCTTCAGCCACTTTCCCTCAATCGTCCAGATGATGCTGTCGGTCGCTCTGCTCATGTCAGCACCTTCCCCTTCCACAGCTCCTCCTGAAACGCCCGAAGCCGCTGATACTTGTCGGCAATCCCGCTCACATACCGCACCCACTTCTCGGCGCGACCATCCTCGCTATACAGCTTCTCCAGCCGCTTCATCAGCTTGACCGCCTGTCGATAGCCCTGACGGTTGCGCGTCATAATCGCCTCATCGATCGCCTGATGGTAGAGCGGGATCAGACTCGCGGGGGCACTCCTGGCTACAGAGCGCACATCCGCTGCATCCAGCTCATCTGGTCGAATGCCCAGGTACAACTGCAGGTCTGCCCACTCCTCATAGCAGCCGCATTGGAGCCAGTGGCTCGCCAGCTCGTGATAGGAGGCGGGCAGGAAGCCGACGAGCCTGCGCGTCCATTCGCCTGTACCGGGCCGCGCCTGCTGCTGATCCGCCTCGCGGCATAAGACGAGATAAGGACGGAGGACAGCCGTATTTCGACTCCCCTCCAGCCTTTCATACAGAAAATCCATCCACAGCGCGAACGCCTCCCAGCTCCGCTGCTCCAGACGTCTGCGGGCGAACCGATAGGCAAGCTCTGATGTCCGCTCGAAATCCGTCCACTGCATCCGTTCTACCGCGGAGGCATCCAGACTATCCAGCATATCCAGATTGGCAAGCGCCGACTGTAAGAAGGTAATCGGCCTGCTCCTCGTCTGCACAACCTGTGCCGACGAATTCACAGGCAGGCGCGCCGCCAATTCGCGCTCCAGCACCGCGTGCTCCGCCTCGCGCCAGCCTGGCTCCGATGCCAGTTGCTCGGCAATCATATGGTAGAGCAAATCCCAACGCAGCAGCAACGGCTTATCCGCCAGTGCCAGCTCGCGCAGCACCTTTACCAGCTTAGACAGCCAGTCGCGATAAGCCTCGCCATGGGGGGCTTGCGGCAAGCCCTGAGCCAGCTCATAGAAATTGCTTATCCACGGATCAACCGTGCGGTTGAACGACATCTCATAATAATAACGGCTGTAGCTGTCAGTGGCTTCATACGCCCGCTCCACCTGCTCCAGCAAAAATTCAATCGCATGCAGCCAGTGCAGACGCTGCAGCGGCTTCTCCCAATGCTTTGCCGCAGCCTTCAGCTCGGACAGCACCGACTGCAACGGATGAACCGACTGCTTGCACTGCTTCCATAGGTCGCCATACATTTTGCCGAACCATTCCCGCCATACATCCGGCCCATCCTGCTCGCTCGGCTGCTGGGACGCCATCTCTCGCTTGACGCGCTTCTCGGCGATCGTCCCTTCACTGATCAGATGCCGATACATCTGCTCCGGGTCCTCGCCCGCCAGCGCGCAATAATGATAGAACACAGCCGCCATATGCTTGCAATAGCCCGCATAGCTGCATGTGCATTTGCTATAGCTGAATTCGTCCGAATCAAGCACGACAGCATAGACGCTGCTGCCGTTGACCGCGCCATAGATTGAGTTGCCGTCAATCACTTCAAGGGTTAGCACTCTGCGGTTCGTGTAGTAGTCCCATCCGTTGGACAGAATATGCCGGGGAACCAGAGCTCCGAACTGCTCCTCCAGGTAAGCGAGCTGCTCGCCTGCCAGACGTATTACTCCATCCATGCTGCACTCTCCAATCTCATTGCGGATGATGGTGTGCGGCCGTCATACGCTGCCATGCACAGTGCCGCGCAGTGAAGCCCGCTTGGTCTGTCGCATGTGCGCCGAACCGGCACGCACAGGTAACAATGAATATTATGCGGCCCCCTTCATGCTCTATTTGGGCAATCGTACAAATATCGAGATCTTATTGGGCTGATCCAGCTCCACCCGCAATGTTCCTTTGTAATGCTCCACAATCTTACGAACGATCGACAATCCAAGCCCCTGATGGCTGCCGCCTTTATCCGTATAGCCCGCCTCGAACCAGAAGGTTTCCTTGAGCACATCCGCCCGTTCGGTATAGTTGGAGACGCAGAACTCCAGCTCCCCGTCCAGCAGCCCGGTCACTTCTATCCGTCGCTTGTCCTCTGCATACCGGTTCACCTCATCCAGCGCGTTGTCAATCAGATTGCCCAGAATACGGGTCAGATCCAATGATTTGACACCCAACTCCAGCTTGCCCATCCCTTCAAATCGACATTCCATCCGTACCTTCTGTGTCCCGGCCTGGGACAGCTTCGAACGGATCAATGCCGCAATCGATGGATTATCAATCGTAATCAGCTCGTTCAGCTCATGGATTTCGCCGCTCAGTTCCTTCGCATACGCTTTGAGCTCCGTTACCTTGTTCAAGGACGCCATCGAATGCATCGTCTGCACATGGTTAATAAAATCATGGCGCTGGCCGCGTATAGCGTCGAACAGTTGATTCATCTCATCCAGATACGTCTGCTGTGTTTCACGCACCACCCTTTCCCTGGAGCTGCGGAACACACAGATCGCCACCCAGACGACGAGCCCGCTAAGCACCGTCACAATCCCGATAATGACGCCAATGTTCATAAACTGGTCGTCCAGCGTCTCCTGAATCGAGCGGTAATCCGAGACTATGCTAAGCACATACCGCTCCAGCGGCTGCCCCTGCTCATCCACGATGCTGGCAACCTTGGTAATCTCGACGGGGATAAATTTCTTGAGCACATGCTTGCCGTTGATCGTCGTATTGACGGTCAGTGGCTGATTCGTCTCATAAGAGCGGGCAATATACTCCACATCCTCCTCATCCTTGTAATTATACGTACCGTAGATGATCGGCTGTTGGGTAATATGCTTGAGCTCTTCGCCCTTATCTGTCCTCGTCGTCAGCTCCCCGTGAGGGAAGGTTCGCGGGTTGAATGCTGTAATCTCCAGCAGCGAGGCATTCTGTTCAATCGTCTGCTCGATCAGGCGATTCACGCCCGTCACCTCTTCATACTGCTCCTGCATCTCATAGCTGACATAGGGATCTGTAATATAATTCGTAGAGCCGTCAAAGTAATAGCCCCATTTACGCACCTTGCTTGTATCGGTGGTCGCTACCTCGAACGGCCCCGTCCAGAAATTGGGCAGCGACTGTCCCCAATCCATCGTAACCTGCTGGTCGTCGAATAGCTGATTGAAGGCTTCATACCATGGCTTCCATGAGGACGTCTTCACGCCAAGCTGCTTCGGATCGGATGATTTGTACAGAACAATATTGTCGCTCGTCCGCTTCAGCAGCGTGATGTGCAGCACACCCAGCCGCTCGCTCAGCTCAATCAGCTCGTCATTGCTCACCCTCTCGATATCCGGGTCAAGCGCATACTGGGCGGCGATTGCCGCTGTCCGCAGATTCGCACCGATCAGCTCCTGATATTTCTCCGCGCCCTGCCTGGATTGCTCCACGGAAATTTCTATCTGCTTGGCGACAGAGCTCATCTCGTGACTCAGGCTCTGCTCCAGAGAACGCTTGGTCGTGTAATAATAAATCGTATTATTGATCAACAATAACATGACAATGACAAGCGCGAACAGCAACCAGCCATATCGTTGTTTCATCGGCTACAACCCCTGCCGGCGCCGCTTCTTAAGCATACAGCGAAACGCCCATTTTCGCTCCTGCCGCCTCTTGTACTTGGGCAGGGAACGGTAGATATGCACACCCTCGCCATAGGCAGCCGCCGCGTCTTCGGCACGCCCGATCTGCTCATAGATGCTCCCAAGTCGAAAGTATCCTTCGCAGGAAGAGGATTGAATGGTTCGAAAAGCCTCCAGGTACTCCAGCGCCTTCTCCGCATCGCTGCGGGAATAGTGAGCGGCAAGCCGAAGGTACGGCTGACCGTACTTGACGCGCGGGTTCAATGCCAGTGCTCGCCCAATCGCTTGTTCTCCAAGCTCGATGTCGCCTGTGCGCAGGCAACAGGCGCCCAGATCATCCCAATATTCGGCGGAATGCTCCAGCACATCTCCGATCGACTCCAGATAGCGGCGAGCCTCGCGATAATTGCGCTGCTCCATATACAGTCTGGCAATGTCATGCTTGGCGGCAATATCATTGGGATTCAGCAGAAGCTGCTGACGCAACCGCGAGATGTGCCTGCGCCGCTTGAGCGGACGCAGCAGGCTCGGAGACAGCCCGATGAACCGCCGGTCAATCACGTACATGATCAGAAGCAGAACTACAATTGCCACAATCGGATTGCCAAATAGCCACCATAACAATGGAAACAATAGAAACTTCCCCATCTTCTCCCCTCCGCTGTTTCATCATATTATCATACCATAAATGGAGGCAAATGTTGATTCTGTAGTGACAAGGACAGGGAGCCGCATTAGAATTAAAATCAACGCTCGCCGCAAATGCAGCGGAACGCTCTGCAAGAAGCCGGCATATCCCCGGCGTAATGCACATACAGAATCTACCGACATATAAGGAGCCTACGATGATGCCTAATGAATGGAGCCAATTGCAAGTCAAGCTGCCACAACTGCTGGAGGAGAGCCGCGTCTATGCTTCCCGCGGGAAAGTCGCTGAATATATTCCGGAGCTGGCGCTTGCCCCTTCTGGCGCGCTCGGCATCGCGATTATGAATATGAAGGGCGACCTGCTGACTGCTGGAGACTGCCGCCTGTCATTTACGATGCAGAGCATCTCCAAAATCTTCACATTGATGCTTGCCCTGATGGACTTAGGCGAGGAAGCAGTATTCACGAAGGTCGGCAAGGAGCCGACAGGGGATGATTTCAATTCGATGCTGAAGCTGGAGCTTGTCGAGCCCGGCATCCCGTTTAATCCGCTCATCAATGCAGGGGCAATCGCCGTCACCTCGCTGCTGCGCGGTGCAACACCTGCGGACAGGTTCGGACGGGTGCTGGATTTTTTCCACATGCTGACGGGTGATGACAGCCTGCAGGTGAATGAGGCGGTCTACCAGTCCGAGAAGCGAACCGCCCACCGCAACCGTTCGCTGGCCTACTTTCTCAAGGAAAATGAAGTGCTCGACGAGCAGACTGACGTTGAAGAGGTGCTCGATGTCTATTTCCGCCATTGCGCGATTGAGGTCAATTGCCGCCATCTAGCCTCTCTGGCGCTCATCCTGGCGAACCAGGGCGCCGATCCCGCTACTGGTCGCCAGCTCATCCCTCGGCGCTATGTCCAGATTACCAAGACGTTCATGATCTCCTGCGGGATGTATAATGCCTCTGGAGAATTTGCGATTCAGGCAGGCCTCCCAGCCAAAAGCGGCGTCTCCGGCGGCATTCTGACGTTCGTTCCAGGGCGGTACGGCATCGGTGTCGTAGGGCCGGCTCTGAACAGCAAAGGCAACAGCACCGCGGGCGTCCATCTGCTGGAGCAGTTGTCGCGCACCTTTGACTGGAGCATATTCTGAGGTAGGCATTACACTGGAACAGGTATAAAATGCTTGGATTAGCTCAGCCTATACACTGTCCGCAGGCTGACTCTATGCGCTGGCCTCAGCCTGTGATTACAGAAGGAGGTACATGAGTATGAGTCCATCCAAGCAATACCCCAAGCACACCTTCCCGCCCCAGCATCAGCTAAGGCAGCCCGGCCTGGAGTCGGAGATGAACCCGCTCCCGATCTTTGAAGCAGAGAGCTACCGGCCTGGCGGCAAGCTCACGGGCAGAGCAGCGCTGGTTACCGGCGGCGACAGCGGCATCGGACGAGCCGCAGCGATAGCCTTCGCCAAGGAGGGTGCTGATGTTGCCATCGTCTATCTGGACGAGCATGACGACGCCCGGCTTGTGCAGAAGCGGATTGAGCAGCTTGGACGCCGCTGCCTGCTCCTGGCCGGAGATGTGGGCGATGAAGCCTTCGCCAAGCGGTGCGTCCAGGATGTGATGGATACCTTCGGCAAGCTTGATGTCCTGGTCAACAACGGTGCAGAGCAGCATCCGCAGCAGAAGCTGGAGGATATTACAGCCGAGCAGCTTGCCAAGACCTTCCGTACCAACGTGTTCGGCTACTTCTATGTCACCAAGGCCGCCATGCCCCATCTGAAGCAGGGCGCTTCCATTATTAATACAGCCTCGATTACCGCGTACCGCGGCAGTGCGAACCTGCTGGATTATTCAGCGACGAAGGGCGCCATCGTCGCCTTTACCCGCTCGCTTGCACTGAATGTTGTCCAGCAGGGCATACGTGTGAACGGCATCGCCCCCGGACCGATCTGGACGCCGCTTATTCCGTCTACATTTGACGAGCAGCAGGTGTCCGTATTCGGCGGGGATACACCGATGCAGCGTGCGGGTCAGCCTGCTGAGCTGGCGGCTGCCTACGTCTACCTTGCCTGCGAAGATTCCTCCTATATGACGGGCCAGATGCTGCACATTAACGGCGGCGAGATCATTAACGGATAACTTCTCTTGCCTCCTCTTGCCGAGCAGAACAAGCGACCGTCTCGCTATGCCTCCGCGGCTGGCAAGACGGTCGCTTGGTGTTTGGCCTCCTTAATCTAGGAAGCGAGCCCGCTGCTCCAGCGAGGGCAGCATGCAACTGTCTGCCTTGCCGAACCAGCGGTAGCGGTTGCGAGCAATGAAGCTGTAGATGCCGTCCCGCAATGGGCGTGGTACGATAAGCGCCCCCGCAGCCAGCTTCCAGGGCCACGGCAGGCCACGGCAGATCCGCAGCACGGCAGTCGAGTTGCTGTAAGCACGCCCGCCCTCCACCAGCACGATCCCCTCCAGTCCTTGCAGGCCATACTGCTTGAGCAGTTCGCGCCCTACCTCCCCCTGCTGAGCAGCAAACTGAAAATATCCGCGCCTGTCGCGCTGAAGGATAAACTGAACACTGCTATGGCAGAAGCTGCATACGCCATCATAAAGCACTATTGCATGCTCACTCACATCTTCCACCTCCTAGGCAAGCTCTCTTTCTTTTTAGTATACCTCATTTCTCACCGATCGCTAAGAATCGTTCATTTTGTTTTTTTGGATTTGCAATTGTATAAATCGATTAATGCTGATATAGTATATGTAGACGGTAGCGGTATGGGAGCCGTAGAACGGTTGTACAGCCGTGCCTATCGAAATCTGCTGAGAGGGGCACTTTATCCTATGGCAAACTTAATTATTGATGAGAGCAAGAAGCTAGGCACAATTAACAAAAATATTTACGGACATTTCTCCGAGCATCTTGGACGCTGCATTTACGAAGGCATCTGGGTCGGACCAGATTCGTCCATTCCAAATACAGAAGGCTATCGCAATGACGTCGTGGAAGCGCTTCGCAACCTGAAGGTGCCGGTATTGCGCTGGCCGGGCGGCTGCTTCGCAGACGAGTACCACTGGAAGGATGGCATAGGACCTAAGGAAGAACGCCCACGCATGGTCAATACGCACTGGGGCGGTGTTGTCGAGAACAACCATTTTGGCACCCATGAGTTTTTCCGTCTGTGCGAGCTGATTGAGACCGAGCCGTACATCTGCGGCAATGTCGGCAGCGGCACTGTGCACGAGATGCAGGAGTGGGTCGAATACATGACCTTCGACGGCGAGTCGCCTATGGCGAACTGGAGACAGAGCAATGGACAGGAGAAGCCGTGGAAGCTGACTTACTTTGGCGTAGGCAATGAAAACTGGGGCTGCGGAGGCAATATGCGGCCGGAATACTATGCGGATGTCTATCGCCGCTATGCCACCTATGTTCGCAACTACGGCGAGAACAAGATTTACAAGATCGCTTGCGGCCCGAACACGGACGACTACCATTGGACAGAGGTTATGATGCGCGAGGCTACACGCTTTATGGACGGATTCAGCCTCCACTACTACACCGTTCCGAATGAATGGGAGGACAAGGGCGCTGCATTGACGTTCGACGAGCAGGAGTGGTTCCGCACCCTCAAGAAGACCTTGTTCATGGACGAGCTGATTACGAAGCATAGCGAGATTATGGACAAGTATGATCCAGAGAAACGGGTTGGGCTGATCATCGATGAGTGGGGCACATGGTACAATGTTGAGCCAGGCACGAACCCAGGCTTCCTCTATCAGCAGAACACCATGCGCGATGCGCTCGTTGCCGGGATTAACCTGAACATCTTCCATAACCATAACGACCGTGTCACCATGGCCAATCTGGCGCAGATCGTCAACGTGCTGCAAGCAGTGGTCTTGACCGAAGGCGACAAGCTGATCCTGACTCCGACCTATCATGTCCTGGATATGTTCAAGGTTCATCAGGACGCCGAGCGTGTCTCTCTGGAGCTGGACACCCCGAGCTACACGCAAGATGGCGAATCCATCCCGCAAGTCAGCGCATCCTGCTCGATCGGCAAGGATGGCAAGCTGAATCTGTCGCTGTGCAATCTGCATCATGCCGAGTCTGCTGACATCCGTTGCGTGCTGAAGGACACCGCGCGTACTCGTGTGAGCGGAACAATCCTGCATCACGAAGCGCTGAACGGCCACAACACCTTCGAGCAGCCTGATGCGGTGAAGCCTCAGTCGTTCGGAGGCGCAGAGCTGGCTGGGCAGACACTGAGCGCAACACTGCCGCCAGCATCTGTAGTCGTGCTGACTCTCGAATAGTCACCTCTATAGCTACGGCGCCAATGCAGTCCCGAGCACAGAACGTCGATCATCCCCTATCCTCCAGGGAGCTGCTCATCACTCCCTGGAGAATCTTGTTGAATGGAAGGAGCGTCATCTTATGAAGACGACCGCACACGTGGCCCATGCGAAGAGCCGCACGGAACCCTGCAAGGGCTGCAGCGCATCCGTTCATGTCACGGACGAGCAGAT
The DNA here is from genome assembly GCF_054955055.1 of Paenibacillus sp. J5. NCBI lineage: Bacteria > Bacillati > Bacillota > Bacilli > Caryophanales > Paenibacillaceae > Paenibacillus > Paenibacillus sp. J5. Next base: position 290,937 of record NZ_JBUEDD010000008.1, read on the forward strand.
GAAGCGGCTATGGGAGCGAATGTCGCCAGCCGCCGAAGACTTGGCCTCAGCCGAGGAGTATAGCCGGCGACTGGAGCAGTGCTTCTCGTGTGAGGCGCTCCAGTACGGGACGACCTGCCGCCATTGCGGCTGTCTGGTCGAGTGGCGGGCCAAGCTGGCCAGATCAAGCTGCCCCTACCCTGCCTCCAGTCGCTGGTAGCGTGACGGATGATCAAGGCGAATACATTGCAAGGGGCTGCCATGCTGGCAGCCCCTTGCTGTTGGATGACTTCATCTTCTAAGCTCAATGCCCCTTGAGCGGGGTTGGAGACACGCTTAGCCAGCAGACATCTGTGCGCGAGTCTTGCTTTTATTTTTGATCCGACCTGCGAGCAGCACCAGCACGACTACGAGCAGGCTGAACCCCCATTTAACTATCCCCGCCTCACCGAAGATGCCGGAGAGCATCGGTTCTTCCTCGATCATCTTCGCTGCGGTAAACGCCAGCACACCGGAGCCGATATAGATTATGACTGGGAAGCGCTCCATCAGCTTCAGGATGATCGTGCTGCCCCATACAACAATCGGGATACTGATCAGCAGACCCATAATAACGAGCAGGAAGTTGCCATGTGCTGCACCGCCGATCGCCAGCACGTTATCCAGCCCCATCGCCGTATCCGCGATGATGATCGTCTTGATCGCCGCCCACAGACTGCCGGCCGACTTCACCTCATGACTCTTCTCCTCCACCAGCAGCTTGTAAGCAATCCATACCAGGAGCACACCGCCGATGAGGCGCAAGCCCGGAATAAGCAGCAGCCACACCACGATCAGTGTCAGCAGGCTTCGTATCGCGATCGCCCCGAACGTCCCCCAGAATATGACCTTCTTCTGATTCTCCTTAGGCAGATTGCGCGCCGCCATCCCGATGACGATCGCATTATCCCCTGCCAGCACCAAATCAATGATAACAATCGTCAGCAGCGCCGACCAAAATTCCGGTGAAAATAGCTCCATATAAGCCACTCCTTCGCATAAATGTGTAGGTTATGTTTAAACTGTCCAATTGCTTCATTATTCAAACGGAGCATCGCTTGGAGACGGCCCACTCGCCCTCTCTCTCTCGTCTGCGCCGTCCAGTGTTCTGTATCTGGGCTTATCCCTCCTCCGCAAATAAAAAATGACCATTACCGCATGCGGTAATGGTCATAAAAATAAACCTTTACCTCGCGGTAAAGGTCTGGCTAACAACAGAAATCGCTGCCAACAAAGCCGGAGGCACTGCCTCGTGAAATGACGACCTTGTTGTAAAAGCTACTCCCCTTTATGAGATGATTGTACAGCATGCCCCCTGCCAGCGTCAATGCTAATTTTTCCTGCCATAGAAACGACTACTTCATACGAATCGAATGCCGTCTGACCTCCCCTTGCTGGCATCTATTTTTCCAATCTAGTAAAATAAATTATGCAGCTTGTTCTTAATGCTAGAAATACAGCGAGGAATCAAGCAAGCTGCGGAATGGAGATGATTGCCAATGAGCGCTCAAGACAATTACAGATTTCAGGTCAATCTTGGCGGAATGATCGACATCCTATCCAATCATTTGTACAGTACACCGAAGGTTTATCTGCGCGAGCTACTGCAAAATGCGGTTGATGCTATTACCGCCCGGCAGCAGGTCGGGCAAGGCACTGCCGGGAGCATTAAGCTCGATCTAATCGGCAGCGGCTCCACGGCCACCCTCTCCATAGAGGATAACGGCATCGGCTTGACGGAGGACAATATTCATGAGTTTCTGGCGGTCATCGGCCAGTCCTCCAAGCGAGGCGGCGATCTGCTGACGCAAAACAACTCCTTTATCGGCCGCTTCGGCATCGGTCTGCTCTCCTGCTTCATGGTGAGCGATGAGATCGTCGTCCTGACTCAGTCCGCCAAGGAAGGCCCGTCGCTTGAATGGCGAGGCAAGCCGGACGGCACCTATGCGATCCGCAAGCTGGAGACGCAGCTAACGCCAGGCACCCGTGTCTTCCTGCGCTGCAAGAGCGGCAGCGAGGAATATTATACGCCGGAGTTTGTCCAGCAATCGCTCTTTTATTATGGCGCATTGCTGCCTTATCCGATCCAGCTTCAGTCAGAGAAAGGCACCCTGACGATCAACGAGAGCCGCCCGGTATGGATCAGCCATCCCGACCTGGCACGCAGCAGCAGATCTGAGGTATTGCAATGGGGGGAGAAGCTGCTCGGAGAGCGGTTCAAGGACTTTATTCCGCTGCAGACCGCCTCTGGTCGAACAGGCGGCATCGCTTATATATTGCCACAAGCCATTAATTTGAACGCCAAGCGCGCCCACCGCGTCTACATGAAGCATATGCTCGTCTCTGATCGAGCGGAGAATATCCTGCCTGACTGGGCCTTCTTCGTTAAATGTCTGATCTGGACGGACGAGCTGCAGTTGACTGCTTCACGGGAGCATTTTTATGAGAACGAGCAGCTTGAGAGTGTGCGCGAAGAACTGGGCGATGCGATCCGCAACGAGCTGGTGCGCATGGCCGAGCTGGCTCCAGATCGGCTGCAAGCCATCATTAATTCCCATGCGCTGTCCATGAAGGCACTCGCTGTTCAGGATGAAGCCTTCTACCGCATAATCTACCGCTGGCTGCCATTCCACAGCAGCATGGGTCAGCGTGAGCTCGGTGAGCTGCTGCAGGAATATTCACAGCTATACTATACGCTGACGCTGGATGAGTATCGGCAGATTACTCATGTCGCCGCTGCCCAGTCGTTGCCTGTCATTAACGGCGGTTATATTTATGATTATGAGCTCATGGCACAACTGCCGCTGGTTCATCCAGGGGTGCAGGTGGAACGGCTGACACCAGAGGACGTCTCGTTCGCCTTCACCGACCTGACGCCAGATGAGCGCAGACAATATTATGAAGCCACGCGGACCGCAGATGCCGTGCTCCAGCGCTTCCGCACTCAGGTTCAGCTCAAGCGGTTTAAGCCATCCGAGCTGCCTGCACTCTATACCTTGTCCAAGGAATCGTCTGACCTGCGCTCGCTCGAGCTAACCCGCGAGTCAACGACCGAGCTATTCTCTTCTGTGCTGGGGAGCTTGAGCGCTGGACTGCAGCAGGCTGGCTACGCTACCTTGTATCTGAATCTGGACAATCCGGTCATCTCTCGCATCTTCGCTACAGGCAAGGCTGACATCATGCCGATGGCGATCGAGATGCTGTATGTCAATGCCCTGATGATGGGCCATTACCCGATGAATCGGCAGGAGCTTGCTGTGTTGAACAATGGCATTATTCAATTTATCGACTGGGGCTTGTCCGCGTACAGCAAGGATGGAGGAACAACCATATGAGTAAAACCTTTGACGAATTAATGGAAGAGGCCTATGAGCTGCCCGATGGCTTGGCTAAGATTACGACGCTGGAGGAGGCTGCACGCGCGGCAGACCTGGCGAATGAGGTCATCGATGGCTACGAGGCTCGCAGCATGATCGTGGAGAGCGCCACCTTCAACGGGTATCCGATGAAGGCGATGATTGCCTTCTCCTGGATGCTCGGTCAGTATGACAGGAACAAGGAGCTGTTCGACAGTCATGACCTGCTCTGGGGCTACAAATGGATACTCGATAAAGTATCCTGCTTCCCCGAGATTCCGCTGGGGCAGATTGAACAGCTTCTTCAAGACATGCGTAACCGCTACAAGGAGCATGGTCACAGCGAGCGTACCTACTACTTCTACCGGGCAGTGAATCTGTTCCACCAAGGCCGAATCACAGAAGCCGAGCAAGAGGTTGCACAGTTCCAGCAGATGGATCGCGACTACATGAGCGATTGCCCGGCCTGCGAGCAGAACCGTCTCGTCGAATTCGCTGCCGCAGCTCATCTGGATGAGGAGACGCTTGCCTATGCCAAGCCGATCCTTAGCGGAAGAATGGCCTGCGCCGAGGTGCCTCATGTCACCATCTCGAAGGTGCTGATGCCCCTCTACCGTCTGGGTCAGCTCGACAAGGCGAATAAGGAGCATAAGAGAGGCTATCAGTTGATTAAGCATAATATAGACTTTCTGCTGCACCAGGGCGAACACATCTATTATCTCGCCCACACTGATCCCTTCAAGGGACTGGAGCTGCTGGAGCGCCATTATCCGCAGATGCTGAGTCATGAGAACCCTTATGACAAAATGATCTTCCTCGCTTGCTCCTCAGCCCTGCTGCGGCGGCTGGCGCAGGAGAGCATCCCGGTACAGGTGCGTCTGCCAGAGTCCAGCCCACATCTGTCGACAGAAGATGCCCTTGGCAATGAAGGCAATGCGGCCCGATTGGCGGAACGCTTCCTTGAGGATGCGCTGGCAGCCGCTGACCGCTTCGATCAGCGCAACGGCAACACCTATTACCGCAATTATATTACAGCTCTGTAATGCACAACGCCTGCGGCCAGGAATGATGCTTCCTGACTGCAGGCGTTCAGATTACATACAAAAGCCATCGCCCATGCAGCAACGGCCACATGTTGCATCGCTGACCCTTCAAGCCCCTCGCTGCCGGCGCGTCTTGCTTGGGTACAGCTTCTTCACCAGCGACCGAATCCGCCAAGCAAATGTCCCCTTCATTCCACCAAGCGATCCGGGTATCTGCGACACCAACCGCTAGAAATATAAGCCTCCCTGTCATCTGCTTAGGGACAACGGGAAGGCTCCATACTCAGCCAGGGCGGACGCTTGTCAGATTGTAAGCTCTCCAAGCTTGATCAGTTCAACGACAGCCTGAGAACGGCCTTTGACGTTTAGCTTTTGCATGACATTGGAGATGTGGTTACGTACGGTTTTCTCACTAATAAATAGTTGCTGGGCTATGTCTCGGGTTGTTTTGTCCTGCACCAACAGCTCGAATACTTCGCGTTCGCGATGCGTCAACAGAAATTTGCTCTTGTGTTCGCTGGCCTTCAAATGAGTCACCCCTCCTTGCGCGGGTTTTTGTGGTATAACAAGGTTAAGGGATACAGTCAAAATATAGTATGAAGCGGATTCCATAGTGGTGCGGTAAGCTGTAAATTTGGGCACCAGAGCATGGATCCCAGCCACGTTCTTCACACGTCCTCCAAGTAGCAAACTCCGTCTCCCATTTGCAATTCATAAACAAGACCCCTGGACGAGCATTATGCTCGCACCAGGGGTCTGTCTTCTTTTTTTTCGATTACAGTCGAACAGCTTCTCTTAACGCACAGGCTCTGCCTGCTGCGGGAACACCCGCTCCACCATCGCATTGAATTCGGCAATCAGACCCTGGATGGGATGCCCGGCCCGGACATCATTCATGTATCCGGTCATGCGTCCGACAAAGTCAGGATTAGCCGATACGTAGACATGCTGCACATTGCCTTTTACCTGCTTGACCTCTGCAGCGATCTTCCGTTTGATCTCGCTTGGAACCTCGATGGAATCCGTTGTCGCATAGGTGCCCACCTGCCCTGGCGTGGTGCCGCGGTTCACCTGATCATGCAGGTTTACCGCTACATAGGCATTTTTATCCCCGAGCATGACATAAGCCGACTGAACTTCCTTCAGCGCAGCAACACGCTGAGCAGCCGTTTCGCTCATATCAATCTTGTAGTTTTGGTGCGCGCCCACAATATTGTTGCTGTTCAGCCTTCGCTCGCCTACGCGATTCATCTCGTTGCGGGTATCATTAGCAAATCGCTTATTCATGATACGATTGCCGTTCGCATCCTGTCTCACACCGTTTTGCTGAAAGCTCTTATTACCTACATCCCCCTGATTGCTTGCGCAGCCCGCGAGCATAGCGGTTAGCGCCAGACCTGCTGCAAGTATTACTGCCCCTTTTTTCATCGCGCATTCCCTCCATAGATTGTGCTTGATTATCCTCCTTAGTGTTCGAGTTCGCGGCGACGCTTATGCAAGCAAATGATGGGTAATCTGTTGACAAGGGGACGTATGTGACTTATGATTAGTACCAGGTACTAATACTTGATTATAATACCTGACTATAATACCTGAATATACTGAGGAGGCGATTTCTTATGCAACGCATGATTGAGTCCGCCCGCGCATCCATCACAGCCATCGGCAGCTACGTTCCTGAGCGCGTTCTAACCAATGCTCACATGGAGGCTCTCGTTGATACCAGCCATGAATGGATTGTGAAGCGCACTGGTATTGTAGAACGGCGTGCAGCCGCAGCCGACGAGTACGCCAGCGATCTGAGCATAGCTGCTGTTCGTGATCTGATTGCCCGCTATCCAGTTACACTGAAGGATGTCGACTATATATTGGTTGCTACCTCCACCCCGGATACGATCGTGCCCAGCGTTGCCTCGCGTGTCCAGGCAGCATTTCACATCAAGAACTGTGGTGTGTTGGATGTGCAGGCCGCCTGCGCGGGCTTCGTATCTGCACTGCACACCGCTGCTGGACTGCTCGCCTCGCGCATATGCCGCAAAATTCTGGTCATCGGGGCAGAGACGCTAACCAAGGTGACCGATTATACCGATCGCTCCACCTGTATCTTATTCGGAGATGGCGCAGCGGCCGTGCTGGTCGAAGCGGAGCAGCAGGACTCCTTCTTCGCCACCTATACCGCTACCGAAGGCGAAGGCGGCCATCATGTCTACTGCTCGCATCTGTCAGAGCATATCGGCAGCCAGCCGATCCACTCCACAGGCAAGCTGATCCAGAACGGACGAGAGGTGTACAAGTGGGCTGTAACACGTGTCTCCGAAGGCATCGCCAAGCTGCTGAAGCAGCAAGAGCTTGAGACGGGCGATATTGACTGGTTCATCCCTCATAGCGCCAATCTTCGTATGATTGAAGCAATCTGCGAGCGAACGGGAATCACTATGGAGCAGACGCTGCACAGTCTGGTGCACTACGGCAACACCTCCGCTGCCTCCATCCCGCTTGCACTGGACATGGGCATACGTGAGGGTAAGGTGCAGAAGGATGATCTGCTCCTGCTGTATGGCTTTGGAGGCGGCTTGACACAGGCTGCGCTGCTGCTCAGATGGGCGCTCTAAATCCAGGCGCTGGCAGCTATATCCCCAATCGTTTGACGCCACCCTGGCATAATTTATAGCAGGAGGAGTACGCTTCTCCTGCTCATGCCTTAGTTGCAACATTCAAGGTGGGGAGGCGTGTTAGATTGAAAATATTATTTACGTACTATCTGCCGAGCGGTGGAGTGGACACCTTAAACCGCACCCGTTGCCGCGCCCTGATGAGGGCTGGGATCGAGGCTCATCTGCTCTACCTGCAGGACGGAGCCGGCAGACAGAATATTAAGGATATTCCGTTATTCCTGTCCAACCTGGATCACGAGATTCAGCCCATTATTGCAAGTCATCAGTATGATGTTATTATGTGCACTAGCGACTATCATATGCTGTCTCGTCTACGCAGCATGGGCTATGGCGGGCTGCTCATCTTTGAGGCGCAGGGGCTCGGGATGTATGATCAGGCAAGGGAAGCGATGAATGCATCGGTTCCCAATATCCGCAGCTACGCGAATGCCGCCATGTGTACGCCCACTCCGCATCTGATCGAGCTCTATCAGGAATTTCTGCCTGACTTCCCGCGCTTCTATGTGCAGAATGCGGTGGATACGGAGGTGTTCTCCGCCCATCCCGCCTCCTTGCCGCCAGCGGATCTGGGCAGCGACTCCGATGGGCCGATACTGGCTTGGGTTGGCCGAATGGAGCGCAATAAAAACTGGCAGTTGTTCATTGAAACGGCTGCAGAGCTGGTGAAGACCGAGCCACGGCTTCGACTATGGATGTTCGAGGACGCTAATCTGTATGATCCGCAGGAACGCGCCTTGTTCCATCAACTGACCACCACGTATCAGCTATGGAATCGCCTGACCCTGCGCTCTAACATCCCGCATGAGCAGATGGCACACTATTTTGCAGCCGTCGGCCATTCAGGAGGCTTGTTATTCTCTACCTCCCATGTCGAGGGATTCGGCTACGCGGTTGCGGAGGCGCTCAGTTGCCATTGCCCCGTGCTCGCCACCGACTCGGATGGAGTACGATTCTTCATCGAGCATAACCGGACTGGCAAGCTTATTGCACAGCATATTTCCCAGTGGGCTGCAGCGGAGGCGCTGGAGCTGATGCAGGATGCAGCACTTCGCTTACAGATTCGGGAACAGGGAGCGCAGCATATTCGCCAGCATTTCTCGCCGGAGCGCTACACTCAGGATATGATAAACGTCTTTCGGGCACTGGGACTCCCACTGTAGCGAAAACAAGCTTTTGTCCGTGCCCTCCATCCGTGATCTGCCATATAGTAGAGGGAATGGCATAGCGGGATGGAGGTGAACTGCAATTTTACCTTTAGTGTCGATTGTCATACCGTTCTATAATTGTCCCTACATTGAGCAAGCTGTTCAGAGCGCTCTGGATCAGACCTATCCGAACATCGAGGTTATCGTCATCGATGATGGCTCTACGATGCACCAGGAACGACTCCTTCCCTACCACCAGCATATTCACTATATCGGCAAAGGAAATGGCGGCACCGCGAGCGCGATGAACTACGGCTTTCAGGTAGCAAGCGGCAAATATGTTGCGTGGCTCAGTTCGGATGACCGCTTCGTACCACATAAGATCGCATACCAGACAGCCTTCATGGAGCAAATGAATGCACAGATCAGCCATACCAACTTCGATATTATGAATGAGTATGGGCACATCACATCCGTCGATGAAGGGATGAAGTTCGGCACGGCTCGAAGCTTTATCGACTCATTCCGCAGTATGTGTCCGGTCAATGGCTGTACCATTATGATGCGTAGAGGGCTCCTCTCTGAACTAGGCGGGTTTAATGAGGGTCTCCGCTACACGCATGATTACGAGCTATGGATTCGAGTGCTGCTCTCCGGCATTGATTTTCATTACATTAATCAGCCACTCACCGTTTATCGGCGACACTCAGGGATGGGTACGGTACGTCATATGCCAGCCATTCAGCAGGAGCTGGCGATGATCAGCGCGCAATACAGCGCCATGCTCCACCACTTGAGCTTATCTGTTCCAGGCTAGACTCTGTCAGACCCTGCGGCTCCGATGAACATCATGTATGTATAGAGAAGATACCAGCCACAGCCGGAGTAATCCGTTGCTGTGGCTTCTCTTCTCCCTTCTGTCCCTCGATCGGCACGTTCATTACAACAAAAGAGCCGGGTTGCCGTCATCCTGTCGACAACCCGGCTTCTTATGCTGTTGAAACGGGCAACTCATCCTGTAAAATTTTGTTCAATCAACTGAAGCAACGACTGCTCATACTTGTTAAAGACAAGAGCCGCTTCCTTCGCCAACGCCTTTTCATGCTGTTTGGTTCCCATTGCCGGATGAATTCTATATTGAGTCAACGATTGTTCTATAACGAGCATCGGCACCCCATGCAATAGGATACGGCACCAATAATCAAGGTCCTGAGTATATTCAAGCGACTCATCGAAGTTCCCGATTCGATTCAAGATGGTACGATGCAGCATGACTGTACAACCATTGATCGGATTGCCTCTAATCATGGAACGATAGAATAGCTGCGGCTGTGATGCCGGACAGATATCATGATCTGTTACAAGGCCGTCGGCATCCATATAATCATACGCTGTACAACTGATCGGTGCCCTTGCCTGCATCATCACATATAGCTGTATTGCTACCTTATTCGGAGCAAAACAATCATCCGAGCTGAGCCAGGCGATATACTCCCCCTTGGCAGCAGCTAATCCGACATTGAGCGCGCTTGCTGTTCCTCTGTTAGGTGTGCGGATAATTATAATCCGGTCTTGATACGGACGGAGCAGCCCGCGCCAGCGTGTAGAACCGTCATCAATTACAATGATCTCGATAAATGGATAGCTCTGTGCCAGCACACTATCCAGTGCATACGTAATATACCGATCGTTATAGAAGGGGATGATGATGGACACCAACGGAGTCACTAGGTTGCCTCCCTTCTCTTGAGTTAGGCCATAGATTGCAATCGCCGATGCAGCAGCAGGTCGCGGACCGTATCTTTCAGCTTGATACGTGGACGCCAGCCTAGCGCCTGGAGCTGCGACGGATCGGCAGGAGCAGGCGACGGCGCTTTGGAATCCCCCACCTCAAACTGCAATGGACTAAGCGACAGCTCAGCAAATAAATCAGCGGTTTCCCCGAGCGTCACCAGCTTGCCGGAGGCGATCGGATATACCCCGCCAGGCGCCCCCTTCTCCATCATGGTCTCATAAGCAGCCATCGCATCTCGCACATCGAGAAAATCGCGCCGTTCATTGCGGGAGGATAGTCGAAAGGGCGCAGGGGGACGGTCACCCGCCAACTGCGCACGCTCACAGGCTATAGCATAATCGGCCAATAGGCTATATAAGCCGGTAGAACGTCCGGGACCGACCAAGTTCGATGGAACGCCTACCATGACCTCGATGCCATACAGCTCCCCCCAGCATTGCGCCAGCAAGGCCTGGAGCGTCTTACTCATGCCATAGGGATGGGCGGGCTTGGGCGCACGGTTGGAGCGCGGCAGCTTGAAGCCGAGCATAGAACCCGCAACCAGCACCCGCGAGCTGCAGCCAGCGATTCGAATCGCCTCCAGCAGATAGGCCGTCGCCATTGCATTCGTCTCCAGAAAATTCAGCGGCATCTCCCAAGAGGGACCCACCGCATTCAAGCCTGCCAGATGCAATACATAGTCGGGCTTTACACTGTTAACCAGCTTTTGCACCTGACCCCGGTCTGTCAGCTCGCATAGACGCCCCTCAACCGATGAGGGCCATGCAAGGCGGTAGCTGTCTTCAACTCGGGCCTGACTCAGATACCGCTTGCGGACAACAGCCGTCACCTGCATGCCCTGTGCAGCAAAATGGCGGCAGGCATGCTCGCCGCAGAAGCCTCCTGCACCTGTAATCAGCAGCCGCTTTCCCTGAATGCTCATACGCCCCGCATCCATTCGGCCAGCTCAGCCAGCATCACCCTGTAGCCGACCGGCTCCAACTGCCAATCCTTGCGGATCGGCCGCAGGCTGCGGTCAATCTCAATCCGGTCATCAGGCTCAATCATTACATGATGATGATGAAAATGCTCTTGCAGCAGCAGCAGCAGCTCGTGCTTGCTGACGGTCTCCGAGGCTGTAATCTGTACGAGACCCGTTAGATGCGGCTGCTCAATCGCATACTGAACCGCCTTGGCGAGCTGCAGCGTCGTGACACCGTTCCACAACACACGGGTATAGCCCTGAATCTGCCCTTGCTGTCGCAAAAACCATTGCAGCAGACCGATGCCGTGCGGACGAATCTCCGGGCCGATAATCGATGTGCGCAGGGTAAGATGGGGACTATGGTGTAACTCGCCGAGCGCCTTCGAGCGGGCATAGACACTCGTTCCATCTGGTTTGTCTTCCTCTGTATAGCTTCCCTTCGATCCCGAGAAGACACAGTCCGAGCTGATATGGATCAGCCTTGCTCCGCAGCATAGAGCCAGATACCCTAGCCAGTGCGGCAAAAAACCGTTAATTCGATAAGCTCTAAGAGGATGCCTCTCAGCCTCTCCATTCAGAATGCCGACTGCGTTCACGATAATGTCTGGACGCTCATCCTTCACCAGCGCCTCGACGGCCTCATAGTTCGAAGCATCCAGGAAGCGGCGCCCTTCGATGAAGGGCTCGCCTCCTTCCGTTGCAGGCTGCCTCGTCGTATAGACGACTTGATAGGAGGGAAGGGAGCGAAAGTATCGCACCATCAAATGCCCAGCCATCCCGCCCCCGCCGATGATAAGGAGCTTCATGGCAGGAAGCCTCCCTGGATAAGCATCGCCCGGATGTCGTCCTTATTCATGACGCCCTCGCTAGAGCAGAAGCTGTCAAAATCGACTGGCGGGCAATGGCTGTAATGCTCCTTCAGCCCAGGAATCGTCAGCGCCGGCATGATGACCAGATATTGCTCATCATAGACAACGGTGCTCTTGCTCTCGAACTCGGTCAGCAATATTTCGTGCAGCTTCTCCCCCGGACGAATCCCCGTCTCCACCATCTCCACCTGCTTGCCCATCGATTCCATCAGCACCTCTGCCAGATCGGTAATGCGGCAAGTAGGCATCGTCATCACATAGATTTCACCACCCAGGCTAGTCTCCGATGCCTTGAACAGCAACACAATTGCTTCTTCCAGCGTCAGGAAAAAACGGGTCATGCGCTTGTCGGTAATCCGCACCTGGTTTTTGTGCTGAATCTGATTCATAAACAGATGAACGACGCTGCCGTTGGTGCCGAGCACATTGCCGCCTCGCACACAGACGAACTTGGTATTGGTGCGCAGCAGATTAGCATAGACAATCAGCTTCTCCCCAATTGCCTTGGTCATGCCATAAAAATTGGATGGATTGGCAGCCTTGTCCGTAGAGATATAGATGACTCGCTTCACCTCAGCGGCAATCGCCGCATCAATCACATGCTGTGTCCCGATAACATTCGTCTTCAACGCCTCATAGGGCTGCTCCTCGCATACCGGCACATGCTTGAGTGCGGCAAGGTGGAAGACGTAATCCACTCCCTCACACGCCTTGGTTACCGCTTCCTTGTCCCGAATGTCACCGATGCAGAAGCTGAGGCGGCTGTCCTCGAACATACGGCTCATCGCCACCTGGCTGGATTCATTGCGCGAGAAGATAATAATCTTCTTTGGATTTTGCGGCAATAGCTGGCGTACCAGCTCATAACCCCATGATCCTGTCCCTCCTGTAACCAAAATTGTCTGTTGTTCAAACATTCCATTTCCCTCCAAGCACGAATTTGACTACCTTATCCGATACATCCTGCGCCAGATAGCCTGATGGCGGCTCCCAAGCAGCGGGCAGCGCGGTCATCGCCTTGACAGCCTGCACGATACGCGAGGGCTGCAATCCGGCCACTACGTTACTGCCGCAGTCTATCGTCTCCGGCCGCTCTGTCGTGTTGCGGATCGTGACGGTCGGCACATGGAAGATGCAGCATTCCTCCTGCACGGTGCCGCTATCCGTGATGGCGCACAGCGCATACTGCTCCAGCTTGACAAAATCGAAAAATCCGAAGGGCTCATGCAATTGAACGAGCGGATGAAGCTTTACCTTCGCTGCCGTGCTGTCCAGCTTGGAACGGGTACGAGGATGAACACTGCATATAGCCGGCAGCCCAGTCTCCTCGGCAGCACGATTAATGCCTTCCATAATGGCAGCCAGATGCTCCGGCTCATCCACATTCTCGGCGCGATGCGCCGTGACGAGCAGATAGTGCTGCGGTTGCAGTCCAAGTCGTTCCAGAATATCGCTTGCGGCAATCGGCGTCTTGTAATGCTCCAGCACCTCATAGATCGGATTGCCGGTCACCACGATGCGCTGCGGGGGAAAGCCTTCACGCAGCAGATTGCCCTTGCTGTATTCGGTATAGGGCATATTAATGCTGGAGATGGCATCGATGACCTTGCGGTTCTTTTCCTCCGGCACTCGCAGATCAAAGCAGCGGTTACCCGCCTCCATGTGAACAACCGGAATACCGAGCCGTTCGGCAATAATCGCATTGAGCGCACTGTTCGTATCCCCCAGCAGCAACACCAGCTCGATTTGCTCGAATGTCAATATTCGCTCGATCTCCCCGAACATAACCGCAAGTTGACCGCCCAGCGTCGGCTGATGGGTTTCCAGCAGATAGTCTGGATTGCGAAGACCCAGCTCCTCGAAAAACACATCGCTCAAAGCGGCTGCATGATTCTGTCCGGTATGAATCAGAATATGCTTTCCAGCCAACTGATCAAGCTTGGGGATAATCAGACTCAGCCTTATGATCTCAGGACGTGTCCCCAATATGGTCGCAATCTTCAATTCCCGATTCTCCCTCCTGTACTGCCTCTGTCTAAACCTGCTGCTCCGCCGCATGATTTCACTTATTTGGCCGAGCGTGCCCTTCCCTTACGCCCCCTCTTCCCCGATCCTGCTCTGCGAACAGATGAGCTTCTGCGGCGCGCCCTACGGGCCGTTCCCTTGCGGCGCCTGCGACGGGAGGAAGGCTTGCGGGGCCTGCGGCGTTTGCCATTACCAGGCTGTCTCCCGGCTTCAGGGACATGGGCGGGTTGTCCGTTCCCTCCCTGTGCTTTCTTGCCCTCCGGCTCGGCGATGACCTCTCCCTGCGGGAAGCTATCAAGCAATTCGTCACTCACCTGACGTACATCTGAGAAGGAGTAGCCATGAGCGAGAAAGGCGTGCTCGGAAGCGAAGGGCCGCAGTCTACCTGCCTCAAGCAGATAGACCGTAGGCTGCGATGCTCGAACAAGGCGAAGCGGAGTATAGCCTCTTGTCGCCAGGACATCCAAGAAGGCAGAGAGCCTTCTGCGATAAGCCGCAATGCCGAACACCGCAGGCGCGTTGTACGCATTGCGCATCCCGATCTGCACCATCAGCTTCTCGTCATCCAGCAGCTTCGATACCCGCTTGATCAGGCCATCGACTGATCCCAGTGGCACGAGATTTTTCTCATTGCCTGTCAGATGCATAATCTCGCCCAGCCCACCCGCCTCATAAGCGACGACCGGCTTGCCGAACAGCAGCCCCTCCAGCGCGGTCATACCGAACCCCTCATGGACGACGCTGGGAACAACCAGCATATCCAATGCCGGATAGAGTCGCTGGATGCTCGGCTCAAATGGTACTCGCCGAAAGCGATCCATCACACCCGCTGCCCGCGCCTGATCCCATCCCGCCTCCACATACCCGGCATCGGCGGAAGTTCCCGCTACCACGAACATCGCTTTGGGATGGCGGAGCGCGATCTGCACCGCCATGTTCATGAAGTGATCAAATCCCTTGCTGGCATAGATGGAGGCGGCTACATACCCGATGACCTGATGGCCATCATGAAGCCCCAGCTCTGCTCGCTTGTTAACCCGATGTTCTCCCCACGTATGAGGCTGATAATCCTCCATCTCCCAGGACGGATACACGATCATCGTCTTGTCGGCCAGCCCGGCAGCATGAAAGGGACGCAGCGTAGAGGCAGAGATACCCAGAATCCAGTCGGCGTGATGGTAGATGAAGGAAGCGGACTGATCCGTATGCGGCGTCTCCTGAACGGTCTCCATCATCGCCCACACCGTCGGAATATTAAGCGCCTTGGCAGCCATTGCAGGCAGTGGGTGCACGCAGGTATTAACGAGCACCATCTGCGGCTGCTGAATATGGAGCAGCGAGAGAAGAGCAGGCCAGACTGCCAGTTGCTTGAGCTGAGCCATCTGCTGGCCTATATCTGGAGCGGTCATGTAGAGCACAGGCTGGATCGGCACCGGCAGATGAATCGTCTCTATGCCATATTTGTGTGCCTTCCTGGAGAGCAGCCCTTCCTCGGGCACTACAAGTCTGCATTGATACGTGCCTTGCAGCTCGCGCAGCATGAACAGCAGCAGCTTCTCCGCGCCTGTAATCACATCGGAACCGCATATGTGAGAGAAAGCGAGCAAGACTGGTCGATGTGTTGTCATGGCAGCCATACCCGGTATCGCACGGGTATGCGTCACCTCCTATCCTTTTCTTCCACCAATATATTGCTAAGGCGTCTGGAGCGGCACGACATTTGAACCGTGAACAATCGTACAAATTCATAGCAAAGCGCACAGGGCGGCTATACCGTGTCGGGTAGCCGCCCCTACACAGTGATCACCCGAACAGAGCGCCCAGCATTGACTCCAGTCTTCGCTCATACGTATGGTCGCGCATGGTGCGATACAGGGCGTTGAGCGCAATGCGGCGACGTTCGCCTTCATTCTGCAAATAATATTCCGACTTCTCTATGAATTCCTGCGGCGATGAATACGTAACAATCTCTTCACCAGGGACGAAGAACTGTTCCATGTCGCTGCGTACATCGGTCAGTTGCAGCGTGCCGCAGCCTGCGATCTCGAAGGTACGCGGATTCAGTGAGGCAGCCATGATGCCAGCCGAGTTGTTATTGAAGGTCTCATCATCATGTGCCCTGTGCATATTAATGACAATTTTCGCTCCGTTGTAGGTCTCTGCTGTCTCCGGCGCTCCCATCCAGCGATCCAGCTCAATCTTGGAGGCAAGCTGAGCATAGCTGGGCAGACGATCCCACCAGATGCCGGAGATGAGGGAGTTTTTGGAGCCTAGATAATCTGTAAGCTGATGGAAGAACTCGATCCGCTTCCAGTACGCAGTACCGACGAAGCAGATGTCTCTTCTGCGCCCACGGTCGGGATTGCGTGGCCGGAATATCTGAGGGAAGAAACCAAGCGGCATATAGTGGACGCTCTGGCAGCCGTGTTGCTGATAAAATTCGACGCAATTGCGCTCCAGTGTAAAGACATGATCATAGTGCTGTGCAATACCAGCAGTCACATCGGTGTAATAGGGATCATCCGTGAACCAGATCGCTGTGCGAATCCCGGCAGCACGCATCTCCTGCGCATGGGTGGGATCAAGCGTCAGTCCATCCAGCACCAACACCAGATCAGGACGCCTCTCCTTGGCGAGCGTCGCAACATCCTGCAGCGCATCTGTAACGGTAATATGGGTTACGACCGCCGACAAGGAAGCGATGATGGCTTCATCAATAGGCGCATACGGTTGCCCCTTGCCTGACGAGACGTACATGAGGTGGATGTCTCTGGGTACAACAGGCCGAATCGTCTTCTGGATGACCGCCTCGCACTGTCCGAACCAATAGCCATGATCCCATCCTGTCGCCATTCCATCTCGCTGACCCTGCTCAAATGGAGATACCCTTCTCCTTCTCGGACGAATGTCTCTTATCGATTGCTTTGCAGTTTTAGCCATTTTATTGCCTCCTAATTTGTTATGAGTTGAAGCATCTGTTGAACACGCGATGCATAGGTGTGCTGGCGGAGTGTACGCTTCAGCCCGCGCAGGGCAATCGCGCGTCTAGCGTCTTCATGCTCCAGGTAATAAGCGATCTTCTCCTTCAGCTCGGAAGCGCTGGTGAAGGTCTCAATATCTACGCCAGGTTCATAATATCGGGTAAGATCCTCTCGCCAATCGACCATCTGCAGCGTGCCGCAGGCGGCAATCTCGAACGTCCGCGGATTAATGGACAGTCCCGGCCAATGCCGAGTATTGTGATTATCAGAACCCGGCTCTGTGGTGCGATGCTGATTAATGACAATTTTGGCGCTGCTGTAATAACGGATCGTCTCGGAGACGGGCATCCAGCCTGGACGAATCGCCTTGCCATACAGGCTATAGTGTTGGAGCCGATCCCACAGCCCCCCGCAGATAACTACCTGGCGGGCAGCGAGCTGTGGAGCCAGCTCATCGAATAGCGCGATCCGGTTCCAGAAGCCCTGACCGATAAAACATATATCGCTGCTATATTCCTGTTCTACAGGAGATGGCCTGAACCATGAGGTATTGGCTCCGAGCGGCATATAGTGCACTTGCCCGCTGCACAGCTCTCGGTAAGGCTCGACAGCGCCCAGCTCATGTGTAAGCACGACATCGTAATGGGGCGCAATCCGGCTGCTCTGCTCCGATGAATAGGGATCATCGACAAACCAGATCAACGTTTTGATGCCCATAGCGCGAATAGCATCGATCTGCTCAGGATGATTGGCCGGGAAGACATGCAGCCCATTGAGCACCACAACCAGATCAGGACGAAGCTGCTCTGCCAGTGCCTGTGTCTGGTGCAGATCCTGAACCACGTGCAGCTCATTCACCATCTCCTGCAATGCGCCGATAATGCCTGAATCAATCGACTCGAACCCTTGTGGAACGTACAGCACGCGAAGCGGATAGCGGGTCAGCGCCGGGGGGGACGTATGCTGCAGCAGCGCCTTGCAGGCTCCG
Source organism: Paenibacillus sp. J5 (assembly GCF_054955055.1). Classification (NCBI taxonomy): domain Bacteria; kingdom Bacillati; phylum Bacillota; class Bacilli; order Caryophanales; family Paenibacillaceae; genus Paenibacillus; species Paenibacillus sp. J5. The sequence continues at coordinate 308,796 of NZ_JBUEDD010000008.1, forward strand.
TCTCGCATGCCTGTGTTCCAGCCGTGCCGGTAGCCGTCCGTATGCCCCTTGCGGGGTTGCTGTCTGGCTCTGGATGGCCTGCGTGAATGAACCTTCATGTAAAGCTGTCACCTCCTTGTTGCCACAAAGTCATATCATGTATTGGTTAAATATATGCGGCAAGGCTAGCATGCTCATGGTCACTTGTCCGTCCACAGGTGAAATTAGGCGGGGTGTTGTCCAATTCACAGATGTCCGGTGGCGATCTGCTCATGCTTCAAGTCAGGGGAGACAGCCGTAATGGCTGATCAGAAAGTCTCTCGCTATCAGGCAATGGACATCCTGCATCGAATCCACGTATGGCTGGAGCTGCGCGCTACCCAAAGAGGGCATCCCGCTATGTCCCCGGCATAGGCGCGGGAGACATAGGCGAGATGCCCTATATGGATTCAATCTGACATCGCTGTGCTCTGCATGAAGCTTGACAGCTCTGTCTACCCCTGTTGCTCGTAGGCCAGATGGTGGCCGTCTTCAAACCCTTTGGCAAAGCCGGCATTGTAGCCCTCGTTATAGGCGCTGTCATAGCCTTGACCATAGCTGCCTCCAGCTTGAGCCGGCCTGATTCTTCGTCTAATCGTCTTCTTCAAGCGACTCTTGGCGCCAGTCTTGCTCATAACGCGGCGCTTGCGGGGCGCGACCAGCCGTTTGCCGGTAGTCCGCTTGGAGCGCAATGCGCGTCCTCGCTTCAGCGCTCCTGACGTTGGCCGTCCAACTGCTTTCTTCCTTCTCAATCCGATTCCTCCTATCCGATTGCTGCCCATCTCCCCGAGCGACCCGGAGGCTTGTATTCGCCAGCCAGATGCGACCTGGCTTGCCTCTGGAGGGCCGGCGCCAGGTGATGCCGGCAAGATTACGGGCGATCATCTCCTGCAAGCCCGTCAGCGAGCTTACATTATCCTTCAGTCGCTTGGCTAGATTCGGAGAGTGCTCTGCCAGGTCGGCGATGCTGTTCAAGATCCGGGCAAGCGCTGACTGACTCTGGGTGATCGAGGCTACCAGCTCCATCTTCACTTGCCATTCCTTTTCCAGCCGACTCATCCTTTGCCACCAAAGCCCATGTCAAAGCCGCCGCCACCAAACATGCCTCCAGCTCCGTCTCCGCCACTCTCTGACTCCTCCGACAGTACCACCTTGAGTACGCTGGACATACCTTGGCCCATCTTGGTCAGTCCCTCAATCACCTCGATCAGTTGATCATGTACATCCATCGATCCCTTCAACTGATCCTGCTGGCTGGTGAACACATCACAGGTCATATGGTTGCACAGCCAGTTCCTTACCTTCTCAGCCTCCACTGCCTTGGCTTCCAATATCATGGCTACATTCCATTGCAGCTTCGCGGAAGCGTCTAGCACACGCATATATGACTGCTCCCGGCTCATGCCTGCTCCACCCCTTTACATTCAGCTACAGCAGGCGCACACCTCCTGCTGCTGCGATTACCTACTCCTCCTCCTGTGCCAGCAGTTCTTTCATAATATGCGACAGGTTCTCCGCAACCATCTCCTGCAGATCAGCCAGGCTGTTCAAGTAAGAGACGACACTCTTGGAGACAACCTGGGCGCTGTCCACCAGACCATCAAAGCCGTCCAAGTCTGGGTGCTGATCCGGAATATCATGTACGATCTGCGCCATGCGGACCGCGACATGCCGTTTCGCTTCCAATACACGGGCAAGCTGCTGGTGTGAAATGGACAGATGCTCTATGATCTCATCGACCTTGTGCTGCATCATGGCTCCCCTCCCCGTCTGGTACAGCATATGCACAATTTATGGAGGTGCTACTTGCTTCCAAGCGCCGAACAGCCCGAAGCACATAAGCTTCGGGCTGGGGCTGGGCAAGGGTGGCTACAGACGCTGCGCAATCCGAACCGGTGCAATGATCGGCAGCCCCTCCACCCGCTTATTTAGTTCCTCCGCTTCAATCGTCTGCGGCTGCTTGCTGTGCAATCCCCACAAGGATGCTGCCAGCGCAGTATGAATCCGCCGCCTTATTCCTGGCTCCAGCCAGTAGAGCGCGCCCTCACAGGCGACGAGACGCCCCCGATCACTATGGTGCTGGTCGTTCCAGTGCTGCTCCACTACCTGGGCGCCGATCGCCTCTCCCAGCGGCCAGCGCCGCACGTCGACGAGCGGCAGCTCCGCTGCTGGCAAAGACATGCTTCCCTCTACCGGACGCCGATGGCCGTCCTCTACCCAGTAGACATGGCCCGTCACACTCCTAATGGCCACATATTGTGGCTGGAACGCTGCCTCACTGCTTGCCAGCGGCACGGGATAATCCACTTGCCCATCCGCCATGCGCTGTGCCCTCAGCTCCCGAACCTCATGGATGAGCTCACCTGGATTCGCCCACTTCTCCATATAGTAGTGCTCGTTGCGATCATTCACCTCATGGAAGCGCTGCTCCCCAAGCGCCTTCATACTGACGCTGCCAAAGTGATGGATGAACACATCTCTGGCAATGACCAGCGAATAGCCCTGCAGACGCACACGAACATTGTAATCATCATCCTCAAAATTGCCGATCTTGTAGCCCTCGTCGAAATACCCGGTGCGCTCCCACAGCTCGCGCCGCATGAGCAGGCAAAAGCCGGTCAGACGATCGACTCGCTGCCAGCGAGCCGGGTCGGAGATATTGTTCACTGCTGCAAAAGTCGGCATATCCTTGACATCGGTGTAGGGGACGTCCACGCGCTGCTCGCCGCTAATGAAATTCGTCACCGGCCCGACCAGGCCGATACGCGGGTCGCTCTCCAGGCAGGCCAGCAGATTAGACAGCCAATTCTCCGTCACCAGCGTATCATTGTTCAGCAGCAGCAGCTTCATGCCCTTGGCCATCATCAGCCCCGCATTGACAGCGCCGGCAAAGCCGCGGTTCTCCTCCATAATCCTGTATCGGATGCGACCCGCCATGCTATGCAAATAATCCGCGGTATGATCAGTCGAAGCATTATCGACAACAATGATCTCGTAGGGGAGATGCGTATGCTGGATAATGCTATCGATACATAGCTTTAAGTAATCCGCCTGATTATAGCTTGGGATGATAATGCTCGTTCCGTGAAAATAGGTGCCATAGCTGGATTCGCCAGCCCTCCTGCCTGCCTCATAGCCCACGCTATACCCATCGCTGCGCGGCTCGGACAGCACTGCCGCTTGCGGCTGCGGATGGGACGGCTCTGTGCGGCTGCGGCGATGGCTCAGCTTCCGTCCCATACGCCTGCGACCCCGCTTCGCCCCGGCTCGGGCTCTGCCCCCTAGGCGCCTCTGTTGCCTGATCGACCTCAAGTCCCTCTCCTCCTTCGAACAGTCTGCTAGAGCGTCATCCTGCCGCTTGTAATAAAGTTCGCCATATGACCAAAGTCCAGCGCAACCTTGCCAAGCTCTGTCGCGATTCGCCAGGCGATAACAACTGCCGGAATGCCAGCCGACACCAGCGCGAGACTATAGGACATGCCGCTAGCCTCGCCAATAACGCGATCAATATCGGCAAACCCGTTCACCGGCGCGATAACACCGCTAACCGAGTAGCCCCTTGCTGACAGGATGGGCGCCAGTTCAGGCGCCGCATTGCCGATCAGCAGCAGCGACTGGCCGCGCAGCAGCTCAGATAGCAGACCGGACTGATGCAAGGTATAGTTAATCATCGATGATGTCGCCTGCTGCTCCTTCAATTCGATCTGATGCGCGCGCAGCGCAGCATGCAGCAGCGGGTGATAATGCTTGCGACGAGATTGGGGCACACCGACAATATCCGCAGAGCGAACCGCATGTGCAAGCAGGTCGCGTGCGGCAAGATCCGGCACGTTCAAGCCTGCATAAGGCAAGAAATCCCCGGCCGCCGCCACCTCCTCCACACTGTATACCGTATTCTGCGCCAGTGCCAGCAGTTCCCCGTCCCCCAATCTGACGACCGAGCAGGGAGCCTGAGCAGCCAGCGCAGCCTGCAATCTGCTATAGACCTGCCCGGCGTCGAGCAGCGGCGTGCAGCGATGCAGCAGCGACTGCACGCCGGCAGAGATGACCTCCTCCAGCGACACCTCCGGCAGCAGCAGGTTGCCAGGAACAAGCTGCTCCAGCAATGCCTCTCCGCCATCATAGCGGCCCTGCTCCCGCCCCTCCTCATAATAATGCTGCTGCAGCGGTACGAGCTGCGCTTCCGCCTGCGGCGAGATAGCCTGCGGCGGCGCTGACCGCCTCTGCCTGCGCCCGTTGCCACGGGTCGTCTTGCGCTTGGCAGCCGACAAGCTGCCCTTGCCTCTGCGTCCCCCCTTGCCTGCTCGGCTACGGCGGGATCGTTCCACTCTGCCCGCTCCCCGCGCTCCCATCAGCTCTGCCCCTCATGGCCGTGTTGGCGGGTCTGAATGGCCTTCCACCACGGCTCATGCCGAACATACCACTCTACTGTTCGCTTGATCCCTTCATCGAACGGAATCTGCTGCTGCCAGCCCAGCTCATGCTGCAGCTTCGCCGCATTAATCGCATAACGGCGATCGTGTCCAGGACGATCCTTGACGAACGAGATGAGCGATTCCGGCTTCCCGAGAGCTGTCAGAATCGCATGGACAACCTCCAGATTAGTCCGCTCGTTGCCCCCGCCCACATTGTAGACCTCGCCCGGAACGCCAGCATGCAGCACCAGATCGACAGCCGCGCAATGATCCTCCACATGAAGCCAGTCCCGCACATTCAGGCCATCTCCATAGACCGGTAGCGGCTGGTCGGCAAGTGCGCGGGTGATAATCGTTGGAATGAACTTCTCCGGGTATTGGTAGGGGCCGTAATTGTTGGAGCAGCGAGTAATGATGACCGGCAAGCCATACGTATGATAAGCGGCGCGCGCCAGCAGGTCCGAGGATGCCTTGCTCGCCGAATACGGACTATTCGGAGCTAGCGGGCTCTGCTCGCTGAAGGCCGGATCATCAGGCTCCAGCGTGCCATATACCTCATCGGTCGAAATATGAATCATGCGCGGCACCTTGTATTTGCGCACGGCCTCTAGCAGATGATGCGTACCGACCACATTGGCCTGCACGAAGCTTCCGGGGTCTGCGATGCTGCGATCCACATGCGATTCAGCAGCGAAGTGAATGACCGCATCATATCCGAGGGACAACTCCCGGTCGACCGCAGCGGCATCCGTCAGATCGGCATGGATGAAGCGATAGCGGGGATCGTTCTCCAATTGCTGCAGATTGTCGGGATTGGCCGCATAGGTGAGCGCGTCCAAATTCGTAATACTGCTATTCGGGTAACGGTCAAGCATATAGCGGATAAAATTGCTCCCGATAAATCCGAGACCGCCCGTAACCAACCATCTAGGTCCCGTCATTCTGATTCCTCCTTCAGCCTGCCAGCAGCCTCATGGAGCGAATCGAACGTTCCCGCGTCCGTCCACCAGCCGTTCAGCGTCCGGTAACGAAGCAATCCACGCGATGCGTAGGCATTATTGACATCGGTAATCTCCAGCTCACCGCGCCCGGACGGCTTGATCTCGTCAATATAAGAGAATACGGCCGCATCATACATATAGATGCCGGTCACACAGTAATCCGAAGCCGGCTGCTGCGGCTTCTCGTCGATGCTTTCTATCGCCTTGCCATCTTGGCTGAAGCGCGGCACGCCGTAACGATGCGGATCGGGCACCTGCTTGAGCAATACCATCGCTCCTGCAGCCTGCCTTCGATAAGCTTCAATATGTGGAGCAAGCGAATCCTCATACAGATTGTCTCCCAACAGCATGATGAATTTGCCGGATGCACCTACGAACGGCTCTGCCAGCTTCAACGCTTCGGCAATGCCCCCGGCCTCCTCCTGTATTCGATAGGTGAGCGACACACCCTCATCGCGACCACTGCCCAGATATTGCGTGAATAATCCCGCGCTGCTCCTGCCTGTCACAAGCTCAATATCGGTAATCCCTGCTTCCTTGAGCTTGCGAATGGCGTACACAATCATTGGATATCTGCCTACGGGCAGCATATGCTTGTTCAAGTAGGTTGTTAATGGACGCAGCCGGGTTCCTGTGCCTCCGGCCAGTATGACTGCCTTCAATACCATCCCTCCCAAATGTAAGCCCATGCCAAGCTTTCGCCAGAACGAACGCATCGGCTTCCATAGTACGGCCGCTGCCGTCGTTATGCCGGCGCTGCCTTCTGCGCTCAGCACGTCAGCTACACGATATAAACGACGGGAGCTCTGCACGCACCCACAGTATCGTTATCTATCCTCTTTGCTGCGAGGCTGCAGCACACACATTAGATGAAGCTATGCGGATCGGTTCGCCACTTCCTCATGAAATAATCGCGATTGCGCTGGAGCAACTGCTGCACCTGCTCCTGATCCTGCCGCTTGAAGCTGGCGCTGCCTTCGTGATGAACGAGCACATCCCGGCAGAACACCAGCCGATAACCGAGCTGCCGCGCGCGGAAGCTCCAGTCGTCATCCTCGAAATGTCCTGGCGAATACTGCTCATCCAGCTCCCCGACATGCTCATAGAAGGAGCGGGAGAACAGCAGGCACAGCCCCACCAGCCGCGGTGTCTCCTCCCATTGCCGCGTATCGGAGCGGTTCGCCCCGGCAGCCAATTGCTGGAATTGCTCCATCGAATTGTAGTGACATTCGACCTGCTGCCTTCCGCTCACATAATTGCTGACCGGGCCCACCATGCCGATCGCCTCATCCGAGGCAAGCGCCTTGTGCAGATTCGTCAGCCAATTAGTCGTTACGGTCACATCATTATTAAGCAATAGCAGATGGCTGCCAGATGCCAGCCGCATCCCCTTGTTGCAGGCTACAGGGAAGCCACGATTGCGCGGAAGGCAGATCAAGCGCAAGCCGCGCTCCTGGCACCACTGTGCAGTACCATCCTGCGAGCCGTCATCTACAATGATCACCTCATACGGTGTTACGCCCCGGTCCGTATAGGTCTCGATCGCGGACAAGGACCGCTGGAGCAGCGGCAGCCCGTTATAGGTCGGTATGATTATGCTGGTCAACCGCACGCCTGTCATCCTCCCGCGAGATTTCTCCGTCTTATCCGGTCGGCATAGGCCAGACGCGACCCGCCTGAATATTGCAGGCTGTGAAGCGCCTCGATGTGGTCGCCGAGGATAAGACGGGCAACCGGGTTGTCTGCACCGGTATTTTGCTTGCGTCGCCTGTTCTTGGCGAACACATTGATGCTGGCGACAGCAACCGCCGTCAGCCGCGCATTCAAGGCCGCGGCTTGCGCCTTGGGCGGCACAGCGAGCGTCTGTACGCCGATCGTCTGGATGGCCTTCCGCGACAGGGCGTGCGGAATGCATGTGAGGGAATTGGCCCCCAGATCCTCGCGGCCCAGTGCGCTATTGAGGAACTGCTTCACGCGCGATACCGCATCCCAATGGGCAAAGCTGCTCAAATAAGGCATCACATCATTCAATGCCACATCGACGCCCTGATCTACCGCGTACAGGAATGCCGCCAGCTCCGGCGCGGGTACAGGAAAATCGCCATCCATAAACAACACTATATCTGCATCGGTCATCTTGGCCCCAAGCGCTCGCCCGACATCAAGACCAAGAGCAGACGGTTCATGAACGATGGTCACGCCCTCGAATTCGCGGGCATATTTAAAGCTATGATCACTGCTGCCATTAATGACCACGATGGTATCATCCAGCGGCAGCAGCGCCAGCTCCCGAAGCACCTGGCGGATGGCCGCCTCTTCATTGCGCACCGTCACCACCGCAGCCGCGCTGCCCCGCAGCGGCAGCAGCACATAGGGCGGCACAGACTGTCCCCAGCTATGGGCGAATCCGTCGCGCAATGCCGCCCCCTCCTGTAGCGCGGCCTGCAATGTCAGCCGTCCAGCCTGTCTTGTCCGGCTAAACGCCGCATTCAGCGCCTGCCGTAGCTGCCAGCCTGCAGGCGCCCCGTCCGGCGCAGCGCGAAGCTGCTGCGCCAACGCCTCTCCAGCGGCGCGGGCAGCCTGCAGCGCCGCTCCGCTGCGGCGCGAGCGCGCCTGTGCGCCGCCTGCCTGCGCGGCGCGCGAGCGGCGGCCGCGGCGGGGCGCTCCGCGAGCGGCGCGACCCGGCCGCTGCCGGGCGCGGGCGGCGCGCGCCGGGCGCTTGGCGCTCCGGCGGCGGCCCGGCGCTGGCGCGGCGGCGATGCGCGCCGTAGCGGCGACGCTCGCTTGCGCCGGGCGCTCCGGCGCAAGCTCGGCGCGGACGGCCGCGGCGCCCGCGGCGAGCGATGCGCTAGCGGCTGCGACGCGCGCCCCGGCAGCGCGGGCGGCCCCGGCGCTGGCTGCGGCGGCGCAGGCGGGCGCGGCGCCGACGGGCGATGCAGCGGCGATGCCGCACGCGCCCGGCTCCGCGGCACGCCCCGGCGTAGCCAGCGCCACGCGCCCTTCGCCTTCGCCTGCGCTGCCGTGCACCTCGCAGCGCAGGCGAAGGCGAGCGCCGGGCGCGCCGGGCAGGGTTGATCTGTCTAATGATAACGACGCAGCCTCCCCTACGGCAAGCGACCGCCTCTTCCTCTGTGCAGCGGCACACCGAGCATGCCGTGTGCCAGCCGTTCCTCTCCGTATCCTCGACACGTTAGCCATGGTATCCCCCCAGCATCTGACGTTGTCTGCTCAAGTCCTCCATACCGCCGCGCTCATCGGTATGTCGTGCCCACCACTCCAAGGCCTCCAGATGATCACCGACAATGATGGAGGCCAGCGAGAACTGTCTCTCCCGGCCTTTGCGCAGCGGGTTCAGTCTGCCAACCTGTACAGTATGCACTGCCCGCACCTTCAGCCCCTTGCCGATCGCCTTGGCCTGAGCCAGCGGAGGTACAAGCAGCGAGTCCACTCCGATCGCTGCCAGCGCCTTGCGACTGAGCGCATGAGGAATCGCCGTGAGCGAGGCGCCTCTTAGCTGCTCATGCCCGAGCAGCGCATTGAGCGCATGCTTGGCTAACACGACGGGATGAACCTTTTTAGTGTCCGTCGGGCCCGCATAATCATTGAGCGCCACATCCGCGCTACCGCTGATGACAGCCTGAACAAACGGCCGCAGCTTGCCAGCTTGAAGCACCATATCCGCATCGATGAACAGCAGCACCTCTCCCTTCGCTGCCCTTGCGCCGATGCTTCGTCCCACATCATGTCCGAGCGGCTCGTTGTAGGCGAGAACCTTAGCCCCACTGCGCATCACTGTGTCAAGCGCCTCAGCGCTTGAGCCATTCGCGACAACGATCACCTCTGTGGAAGGATGGACAGCGCGAGCTTGCCGAATTACCCGGCGAATGGTGCGCCGTTCATTCATGAACGGGATTACAACCGACACCTTGGGCTGCTCGGCATTAACGATCGGCGCCGAAGCTCTGACCGCCCCTCTTCGGCGATCCCTTCCCTTTCCCCTGCCCCTGCCGCGCACGCGACTGACTTGTTGTTTGCGCATGCTTTCACCTCCTGGACAGGCAACTTGTTGAACCTATACTTATACGAGTCATTCTATGCCGTATCATGCGCTCCGCAACGGCAGATGTACAGGTGCAGCCGTCCAAGCAGCACGCAAAAAAAACAGGCCCCCGCAACATGCGGCAGCCTGCCTAATCCGATTCTTCTTATGGAATGGGAGCAATCTGGGCGGCAATCCAGTTCAGTTCACCAGTTAGAATTCCCCCACGCTTGCTGCGTTGCACCGCCACTGTCGCTCTCGTCTCTGTCTTTGAAGATACAAACACCTGGCAGTCCGGCTGATTGCTAACGGCAGTCAGAGCATAGGAGCTGCGGCGTCCACGCACGCTGCCGACGAAGAACGATGGCAGCACAATCGTTACATGGATTCGTTCCACCCCATCCGGGATGGAGAACGACGCAACTCCGCTGCAATATCCCGCAGATACTGCCGGGGAACGCTCTCCCCTAGCAGCCGCCTGCCCTTCTCTCGGCCCGTCACCTGCGGCTACGTCCTGATTTCCCAGGGCCAATCGGGCAGCACTGCTCTTCTCCAGCTTCGCTTCGGGCACTGTGATCCCGCTGCTCCACGGTATACTTCCGCCGCTACGCTCTGACCCGCCCTGCTCTCCCGCATTTGTCCTTTCGCCTGCTCCGCCTTCAGCTACCGCATGGGATGCGCTTGCGCTCCGCGCTCCGGCTTCGCTGCCCACTCCAGGGCTAGACGCCATTTGCCCTACTATGGAGCTGGACGCCGCATTCGAGCTGCCCGGTGCGCTTGCTCGATCACTGCTCCGCGGGGCCTCCTCCGATTCGGCAGACCCTTGCCCCCCGCGGCCTGATCCCTTGTCTGGCTTCGTCGCGGGGCAATCCGCCTCTGCCTTGCTGGACCAATGTCCCAATACGCTCTCGCTCAGCGCTGCTCCATCTGCCGCAGCCAGAGCTGCGCGAGGCTTAGCGCTCTGTGGCAGGGTACGCTGTCCCCCCGTTGCCGCGGCTGGGGCAGTCCCCTCTTCCTGTGTCGTATCATATTCAGCAATGAGCGAATGGATCATCACGGGCTTATTGGCCTGCGGCCTGGCGGGAGCAGGCTTGCGATCCTTCAGTTCATCGAGAAATTTCAATTCCGAGGTACGCGGGTCCGCCGTGTAAAAAAGCGGCTTTCTGGGCCTGCGAATTTTGGTGCGCCTGTTTTTTTTCATGGCTCTTCCCTTCTCATAGCAATGTAGTCTCCCTATCCTATGCTACTTCCCAGGCTTTTGACTCTCTGCCCTGTGGGAAAAGATAGACGAAGCATAGGAGACTACGCACTGCCTGACAGGGGAAGCAGCCGACAGGCTAGCTGTACAGCGTGCTCCCGGCCTCCTTGAACGCCTGCGCCTTCTCTTGCATTCCCGCCTCTATCGCCTCCGCCGTGTCCATGCCATGGCGCTGTGCATAATCTCGAATGTCCTGTGTGATGCGCATGCTGCAAAACTTGGGGCCGCACATCGAGCAGAAATGGGCTGACTTGGCCGCCTCCGCCGGCAGCGTCTCATCATGATAGGCCATCGCCCGCTCCGGGTCGAGCGACAGGTGGAACTGATCCTGCCACCGGAATTCGAATCTCGCCTTGGACAAGGCATCATCCCGCACCTGTGCCCGGGGATGCCCCTTCGCCAGATCAGCCGCATGAGCGGCTATTTTGTAGGCAATGACCCCTTCCTTCACATCCTCCTTATTGGGCAGTCCCAGATGCTCCTTCGGCGTCACATAACAGAGCATTGCCGTTCCGAACCAACCGATCATCGCCGCTCCGATCGCGGACGTAATATGGTCATAACCCGGCGCAATATCGGTCGTAAGCGGGCCCAGTGTATAGAATGGCGCTTCCTTGCACACCTCCAATTGGCGGTCGACATTCTCCTTGATCTTGTCCAGCGGCACATGCCCCGGCCCCTCGATCATCACCTGCACACCATGCCGCCACGCGATCTGCGTCAGCTCGCCCAGCGTCTCCAGCTCCGCGAACTGCGCTTCGTCATTGGCATCGGCGATCGATCCGGGGCGCAGCCCGTCACCAAGCGAGAACGTCACATCATAAGCCTTCATAATCTCACAGATTTCTTCAAAATGAGTATATAAAAAATTTTCCCGATGATGCGCCAGACACCAGGCAGCCATAATCGACCCGCCCCGCGACACGATGCCCGTCACCCGCTTGGCAGTCAGAGGCACATAACGCAGCAGTACCCCTGCATGAATGGTGAAATAGTCCACACCCTGCTCCGCCTGCTCCAATAAGGTGTCTCTGAATATCTCCCAGGTGAGCGCCTCTGCCACCCCGTTCACCTTCTCCAGCGCCTGGTAGATCGGCACTGTGCCAACCGGCACCGGACTGTTGCGGATAATCCATTCCCTTGTCGTATGGATGTTCTTGCCTGTGGACAGATCCATGATCGTATCCGCCCCCCAGCGGGTCGCCCACACCATCTTCTCCACCTCCTCCTCAATGGAGGAGGCCACTGCGGAATTACCGATGTTCGCATTAATCTTGACATGGAAGCGACGCCCGATAATCATCGGCTCGCTCTCAGGATGGTTCATATTGCATGGAATGACTGCTCGTCCCTCCGCTACCTCACGCCGTACAACCTCCGGCTCCATACCCTCCCGGATCGCGATGAATTCCATCTCCGGTGTAATGATACCCTGGCGAGCATAGTGAAGCTGCGTCACATTGCAGCCTGCTCTCGCTCTGCGCGGCGACCGCTGCAAGCCGGGGAACTGCTCGGCTCCCTTCTCCAGCATGCGCTGCGTGGTCGCAAAGCCGTTATCCTCTGGCAGCACTTGGCGGCCTTCATAGCTCTCTGTATCCCCACGCTCTGCAATCCAGCCGCTTCGCAGCGCGGGCAGACCCTGACGAATATCCGGTACGAAGCTGCGCTCGGTATAAGGGCCACTGGAATCGTACAGTTGAACGGGCTCATTAGGCGACCTGCGCTCTCCTTGTACGCTCGGTGACAGTGCAATCTCGCGCATCGGCACCCGAATATCTGGCCTGGAGCCCGTCACATATACCTTGCTGCTGCCTGGTAAAGCGCCTGTTGCGATAGGTGTAGACATGTCAAATAACCTCCTTAGGATGATGGCTGCTTACCGCCGCTGTTACGGTGGCAACGTCCATGGCTTGAATCCCTAGGAGGCTCGCTGGAATAGAGGCTATGCCTGTCATTCATTCGTGTTAGTCGGCCTATGTGACCGGATGTCCCCCGCGAAGAGAAGCTGATGCTTACAGCAGTACACCTTAGACCTGAGAAGCCGCATACCCTAACGTCCTGCCAGACTGGCAGTGGCGGTGACGCGGCGGCAGAATTTCGCACAGTGCCGACTGCCTGTGATCCAGGCTTGTCAGGTCTCTCATCCCGAATACAGCCCAAGCGGTGCGGCCTATGCATAGCATCACACTGCTTGAACACGCAAGGCAGTATGCGCGCTGACCGACATCGCCGAGCCCCAAGCCAGGTACGGCTTGCTCAGCTCGTGCAGCCTTAGCTAGCGCCGCTTGGAAGGAGCGCGGCATTATGGCACGCTGGATTATGGGACGTACAAAAGGTATAGGATGCAGGTAATGCTGAATTCACTTCACGCGGTATAATCTTCGACCCTTATTCAACCGGGAGCTTCAATAGCGAGTATGCTTGCGGCTTTGTCCACGGGGATGCGCACATGCTACTTCGATACAAAAAAGCTGCCCGGCGAAGGGCAGCACGAAATAATGGCACGAGGCATTATTCCCACTTTCCTACGCTGGTGCTAACCAGATCAGGTTCAAAGGGACCAAGGCAAAACGCCTTATCTCAGCCCAAGCGGGCGCCCCTAGTGGATTCATGCTTATGACTATATCGGGTATGGGCTGTATTGTCAACCCTTTCCTGTTCTTCCTATATCCTTCCTCCCGCTCCACGCAGCAATTGCAGCCATTGATCCCCTGTGTGGCTCCATGTGAATAGCTGCTCCACCCGTTCCCGGCTTCTCAGCCCCATCATCGTTCGCAGTTGTTCATCCTCCAGCAGTTGAAGCAGCCGCTGCTTCAGCTCGGCCCGCACCCGATCAGGGTCTACGAGAAATCCGCTGCCGCCGTGCTCGACGATCTCCTTAATGCCGCCTACACGAGTAGCAATCACAGGCAGACCGCAGGACATCGCCTCGACATTGACCAATCCGAACGCCTCTCGCCGCCCTGAGGGCACCACCGCCATATCGGCGGCCAGGAACCAGTCTGGCACTTGAGTATACGGCACATAGGGTACAAAGCGGATATGATTCTTCCAGCGTCTACCCAGACGGTGCAATTGGCGTGTATAAGCCGTCATCTGATGCGATCCGTAATAGGCGCTGCCCACAATAACCAGCAGCAATTGCGGGTGACGGGCGACCAGCTCTGGCAGCAGATGGAGCAGGTGATGCGCGCCCTTGAGCGGAATCAGGCGACCCATGAACAATACGACACTTCGCCCTTGCCAGCCCCGCTTGGCCCGCAGCATAGCTCGCCGCACGGCACCTTCTGCCGAATACTGCGAAGGGAAACGCGTGGTATCAACGCCTAGGTGAATGACATGAATTTTATGTGCGGCCTCCGGCACGCGCGCTGCCACAACATCGCGCAGAAAATAGCTATTCACAATCACCTTCTCCGCATGGCGGAAGCTCAGCTTCAGCCGTCTTGCGCTAATGTAGGGCGAACGAATGAAGGTGGAGGACTGGAGGCTCAGCCAGATACGCGCCCCAGGATTACGCTTGCGCACCGAGAGCACATAGGACGGTCGATTCTCCACCACGATAACGTCAGGAGCGAATGTCCGCAGCGAACGCGACACCTCTGTGATATAGCGCTTCTTATCTGCCGCAGGAAATCGGACACACAGCGCACCACGCACTACAGAGCGGCGGGCAAGTCTGGGCGCGGTGCGCCCGTAGATGCGCGTATCCGTATGAGGCGCCACATGTCCGGCGACATGCTCGATAACCCGTTCCACGGAGCTGCTCGTGGCGGATGGCAGAGGGTAGGAGCCGGGCGTCACAAAGCCGACTTTCATCCTCGTAATGACAGCCACCTCCTTATAGATTGGCATCTTTATCCCATCATATCGAGCAGATGACCAAGCCGCCACGGCAGATTGCCCCTGCCCTGACCCAAGTCCGCTAGTCATGAGTCAGGGGCAGCGAGAGATTGAGTGGTGAAGGTTATGAATTCGCTTTCATAAATGAGGATGATCAGAACAGGCTTTAACAGTCTGAGTGGGGTGAAGGAAGCAACCGTATTGGCAGCTTTACTTGGAGGTTATCTGTGCAGTCGCATGGAGAGCGACCCTATGATGGCGCGTTGGTAGTCAAGGGGTGGAGGTTTCAAAGCACGCTCCTGCAAGAGGAGCGACCTCCATTTAAGGATGATATATTAGATTTTGTACAAGAGGTTTCAATCCACGCTCCCGCACGAGGAGCGACGCGATCTTGCTCCGTCGACCGTAGCGAAAATTTGGTTTCAATCCACGCTCCTGCACGAGGAGCGACGTACATAGTATTAAACATGAGGTAGTTGGCGACGTTTCAATCCACGCTCCTGCACGAGGAGCGACCCCAAGGCGTTGATCTCGTCAAATCCCGCTAGCCGTTTCAATCCACGCTCCTGCACGAGGAGCGACGCCCATTAGCCCGTAAGGATCGTCAATCCCGGAGTTTCAATCCACGCTCCTGCACGAGGAGCAACAACTTTCCGGAGACGCTACACTGAGGCTGAAACAGTTTCAATCCACGCTCCCTCACAAGGAGCGACGCCATTAAGCGAGGCAATCAGTACATGCATAGTGTTTCAATCCACGCTCCCGCACGAGGAGCGACTCTAACCAACAACTCAGCCTGGACGCTCGCTATGAGTTTCAATCCACGCTCCCGCACGAGGAGCGACGCAATCCTGGGGATAAACGTATACTGGTACGCAACGTTTCAATCCACGCTCCCGCACGAGGAGCGACCCCGCGCACAGACTCAATCACACGGCCATAACTGTTGGTTTCAATCCACGCTCCCGCACGAGGAGCGACCGGCGTGCTGACCATGATTCGTTTGCGATTCCAGTTTCAATCCACGCTCCCGCACGAGGAGCGACGGCACATTGCCTTTCCGTTTAGCTCGAAAAACAGTTTCAATCCACGCTCCCGCACGAGGAGCGACATCGAATCCACTTAATCAAATCATCTCCTTATTTCCCGTTTCAATCCACGCTCCCGCACGAGGAGCGACGGGTGTGGCGGATACGTATTGTCAGGGTTAAGAGTTTCAATCCACGCTCCCGCACGAGGAGCGACCAAATAATGCTGGTGAGGAGGGATATGGATGGTAGTTTCAATCCACGCTCCCGCACGAGGAGCGACGGCACCCTTGCGCATCCCTTGTCAGGCAAGGGATGTGGGGGGCTATTCCGCGAACCTCTTCTAGTATACTTCTAAATCTGCGAAAAATCGACCCTTTTTTCCAAAAAAACCAGTATCCATGCGGGTTGCGAACCTCCCAGGGATTTCATGTGAGCTTGGGGTTCGCGCTCGCTCCCCAGACATCCGACCACGATGATAAACCTATGCCATCCGTCGAAGCCTTAACGCAAATACCATTTATGCAACTTGTGTCCCCTACCTACTCCCTACTCCCTGCCTTGCCAACACCAAAACACAGCGGCCGCAAGGTTCTCCCTGCTTGGCCGCTGTGCCTGCTAAGCTATATGTAGCTGACTTGCGCAGCTATGCTCGAATTCCACACGTTCCCTCGCCTTTTATCGCTATGATGTCATCTGCCGCCCTTAGAGCAGCATGCTGCTCTAAGCAGCGTCTTAATTCGAGAAATAGTTCTCGATGCCGCGGGCAACCGCAGCCGCAGCCTTGCGCTGATAGGCATCCGTGATCACAATTCGCTCATCCTTCTCGTTGGAGAGGAAGCCCATCTCCACAAGTGCCGCCGGAACGCTGTTCTCTCGCAGCACATGCAGGTCGCCGAATGAGACGCCGTTGTCCTTGAGCTTCGTCTCCGTGGCATTGAGCTGCTTGGAGATCGCGCGGGCTACAGGCAGATCCTTGTGCTCGCTATAGTAGAACGTCAGTGTGCCCGATGTTTTTTTCTTCGATGAGTTGTAATGCACGCTGATGAACAGGTCCGCGCCCGCCGATTGGCTCGTCTGTACCCGGCCAGACAGGGAAGGCTTCTCATCCTTCGTGCGGGTCATGACGACGGTCGCGCCGCGGCTCTTCAACTCCTCAGCCAAATATTGAGAGGTGCTCAGATTCAAGGTTTTCTCCTCTGTGCCCAGCTTCGAGCCGATGACTCCCGGATCATTGCCGCCATGTCCCGGATCAACGACGATGACCCGATTCTTCAGACCCTTCCCCGACTTCGTCGTCGACTTGCCTGACTGAGCGGTCTTCGTTGGTGTGACCGTCTTGCCGCCGATCGCGATGAATTCCCCCGATACCCAGCCCTTCTTGCCGCCATCCATCTCAATCTGCAGCCATCCGTCCTTGCTGCTGATAATCTTCACGGTCTCCCCTTGCGAGAGTCCGCCGATCACCGAATGCTTCGTGGAGGCGCCCGACCGGATGCGCAGCGAATCGGCTGTCACCTTGCCGCTGCTGCCCGATGCCACTGCTGCCGTGGTATTGACCGTCCCCGAGGCAGCACTGGAGGATGAGCTGCTGCTGTCCGCACTGCCTGATTTTTTCAGATAATAGCCAGCTACCCAGCCTGTCACCTTGTCCTTGTTAATCTTCGACCAGCCGAATGCTTCATCCAGCACGCTGACCGTATCTCCTTTATCTACCGAGCCTACGATTTTTGACTTGGCGTCTGCATCCCTTCGCACATCAAGGGGACCATTCAGCACCTTGGCGGTATAAGAACCGGACGGTTCCGCCCATACAGGCATCATACTCCATATCATCATCACACACATGATTGCAGCGATACATCCTACTAGTTTTCTCATGCTCAACCTCTCTAGCGATTTATTGTCATATTTTTATCGTCTCCCTATTATACTGTACTAGAGCAAGTGAATCTGTCGGAAGATAGACCTAATTTTGGGTTTGGATTTTACATTTTTTTTCCTTAATTCTCCATCAGCACCTATGAGGCGAGCCGAATGTTGATTTGTATGGCGCAATATGGCAAACTTACGTGGAGAGCACCGTCTGGACAAGGTGCATAGAAAGGGTGGACTTCAACGCCATGACCAAATGGCTGCTAAAATCCATGACCGAGCTGAGCTCGCGCAAATGGATCTCCAACATGACGGGCAGGCTGGCTCAATCCTCGATTAGCCGGCACTTTATTCCCCGATTTGCCAAACTATATGGAATTCGTGTCGATGAGGCGGAGAAGCCGCTGCAAGAGTATGGCACGCTGAATGAATTTTTTACGAGAAGGCTGAAGACAGGCGCTCGGCCAATTCATCCCCATGCTGATTCGCTAGTCAGTCCCGTGGATGCACTCATTACTGGCTGCGGCCCCATTCAAGATGGTACCGTGCTGAATATTAAAGGCCAGGACTATACGATTGATGAGCTGTTGCAGCAGTCGCCGCGCGCCGCCAACTATGAGAATGGCTTTTGCCTGGTGCTGTATCTGAGTCCTACGGACTACCACCGTATCCATGCGCCAGTTAGCGGCACGATCGTCGAGAGAGATCATCTTCCAGGTCGCGTCTATCCTGTCAATGATTTCGGGCTGCGCCATATGACGCGCGTCCTCAGCCGCAATGAGCGGCTCGTCAGCTACATCCGCCACAGTGCAGGAGAAGTAGCGGTGGTCAAGGTCGGCGCGATGAATGTCAGCAGCATCCGCTATGTGGATGAGCGCGTGACGAAGGTGACAAAGGGAGATGAGCTGGCCTATTTTGAATTCGGCTCGACTGTCGTTCTGCTGACGGAGGGCAATACCTTCACGCTGCGCAAGGATCTGATGACCGGCAAACGAGTGAAGATGGGCGAGGAGCTTGGCAGGCTGAAGATGTAGACGCGGAGTCAAGGAAACTGCTGTTCCTCGATCTGGAGGACACAAGGGGGGTAGAGCCATACCTACTGTATATCTCGTGTCAGGCCCGGCTGGAGTCGGGAAATCCACCACCTCGCGCGCACTCGTTCATGCTTTGAAGAACAGCGCCTATATTTCGGGTGATGATGTCAGTCATATGCATGTCAAGGGAAGGTGCAGGCCGTGGGAGAGCAAGCGGGAGACGGCGCTCATCTGGAATAATATCGGGAGTCTGACGCGTAATTTCATTCGTGAGGGAATCGACGTCGTCATCGATTATGTGGCATTTCCTGATGAGGCATACCGCCTGCAAGAGCAGCTCAGCGATCTGAATGCGAGGTTCATCTATGTCGTGCTGTGGACCGATCCGGCGACGCTGCTGCATCGAGACGGGCTGAGGGAGCCTCAGCACCGGATGGGAGAGCGATCCCTCGTGCTGCTGGAAGAGTTTCGAGCCTCGGGCCTGAGCAGCAGACATATGCTCGATACGAGCGGACAAGGCTCCGAGGCTATGACCGAGACGATAGATAAGATCATGCAGGATCGCCGATTCGCGCTGGGCGAAGAGCACACCTGAAGCGTTGCCGCGCGCGTGGCCTCTCATCGTTCTGAAGACAGCGGATGGACAGAGTCCATCGTTCAGCGAATCTCGGACGGGCTCTTGCCCGTATATTGCTTGAACTGGCGACTGAAGAAGAAGATGTCCCGATAGCCGAGCGCATCGGCCACCTCGGTCACATTCATCCCCGCGTGCATCAGCAGATGCTTCGCCCGATCGATTCGGGTGCGGATCATATAAGCCTGTACGGAGACGCCGATCAGCTCCTTGAATTTGATAGAGAAATAACGCGGCGACAACTGCGCTCGCTGAGCCAGATCCTCCACCCGATGCGCATGACCCGGATTTTGCCGAATATAGTTGGCAATCTCATGAATCGCCTCTGTCAGTTGATTGCTGGCTCTCGTCTCCACCGCGCTCCGCTCCACGAGGTCATCCCGCAGCAGATGGATCAGCAACTGCTTCAGAATCAGCTGCGCCTCCTCTTCGGCGGCATAGGTTTTGACCAGGAACAGGCGAACATAGCGGGAGAGCAGATATTCAAAGTCCACCGTATCCTCCAGCACCCGGTAAGGCTTGGGCACCAGCTCGACATGATCCAGAACATCAAAATGTATGTATGTCAGCACCAGCGGCTTCTGCGGGTTATGCGTTGCACTCGTGTGATCGCCTGGACGAAATAGAAAGCAACTCCCTTTGCCAATCGTATACGATTGTCCATTCAACACCAATTCTCCCTCGCCGCTCCAGACGAAGAACAGATCATAGTTGGCGAGCGGCTTTTCTCGCTTTTGCCACTTCCAGCCCGGTTCACATACAATCTTGGCGAACGACGGCTTGAGGATGAAGGACGACGGTGCGGCGTTTAACATAGTTCGATAACCTCCTTGAAGGCCTGATGCATCCGAGTGCTAACGATGCCATCATACAACACTCCAAAATCACCGCGCAAGCTTTTGCGCCTGTTTTGGCGGTCTTTCTGTTTTATTTCTAAAAAATTCATAACTCCGTGATGTAAGGTTTTAAAAATGTGATATAATAGCTCCCGAACGAATCGAACACTCTCGGAAGGATGAAGATCCATGAACTCACTTGCCCAGCAGCTTAATGAAGCGATTCAGAAGGACAATCCGCATGTATATGACATGCTGTCCGGAATCGGCAAGGCCATCTATTTTCCAAAAGAGGGCATTCTAAGCCAGTCTGCAGAAGCCAAGAACAAGGCCAACAAGTTCAATGCAACGATCGGCATCGCGCTTGAAGGCGGCAAGCCGATGCACTTGAAGACCATTCAGGATACATTGTCAGCCTATCAACCCAAGGACCTTTACCCATATGCACCACCGGAGGGCAAGCCTGAGCTTCGATCCGCATGGCGCGTCAAGATGCTGCAAGAGAATCCTGCGCTAGAGGGCAAGTCCTTCGGTAACCCGATTGTGACCAATGCGCTCACGCATGGCCTGAGCATCGTAGCCGATCTGTTCGCAGATGCTGGCGATGCCGTCATCATTCCCAATAAGAACTGGGAGAATTACGAGCTGACCTTCGGCCTTCGCCGTGGCGCCAGCATCGTGGAGTTCGAGCTGTATGATAGCAGCTACCGCTTTAATGCAGCCGGTCTGCGCGAAGCGCTGCTCGCCCAGCAGGACAAGGGCAAGGCGATCGTCGTGCTGAACTTCCCGAACAATCCGACCGGCTACACGCCTGGAGCTGAGGAAGGCGCTGCGATCGTCGCTGCAATCCGCGATGCCGCGGAAGCGGGCATTAACGTCGTTGTCGTAACGGATGATGCCTACTTCGGCCTGTTCTTCGAGAACTCGCTGCAGGAATCGCTGTTCGGACAGCTTGCCGAGCTGCATCCGCGCGTGCTCGCTGTGAAGGTCGACGGCGCAACCAAGGAAGAATATGTATGGGGCTTCCGTGTTGGCTTCATTACCTATGCCTCCCCGTCTGAGGCGATATTGAAGGCATTGGAGCAGAAGACGATGGGTATTATCCGCGCGACCATCTCCAGTTGCTCGCATCCATCGCAGACCTTTGTGCTGCAGGCGCTGCAATCGCCGGATTTCACTGCACAGAAGCAGGAGAAATTCGAGATTATGAAGGGTCGCGCCAATAAGGTGAAGCAGATTCTCGACAGCGGAGACTTCGGGGATGCATGGGAATACTACCCGTTCAACTCTGGCTACTTCATGTGCCTCAAGCTGAAGAACGCGGATGCCGAAGCGGTGCGCACCCGCTTGCTGGATAGCTACGGCATCGGTACGATCGCCCTGGGCAAGTCCGATCTGCGTGTCGCCTTCTCCTGTATCGAGGAAGAGCATCTGGAGGAGCTGTTCGACAGCATCCATAAGGCTGTGCTCGATGTCAGCAGCAATTAGACATTATCTATTCCTCAAGTAAGCGAAGGCGTGCCCCTGTTGGCGGCACGCCTTCGTGCAGTTCGGATCTATATCGTTAGGAATGTAGTTCAATATAGCACTAGACTTTGTAGGGCTGGCTTATATTAAGGATGCGTCAATGTGATGGGAAAGCTTATTAGCGCAAGCAATCACAACCACCTTATAGGGCTTGCCCTATTTTTTATTCTCTTATCGTATGTTCTGGACTCTGCCCGGGAATGACCCCGATCCGTATCTTGACCAGATGATCCATATCGAACAATTTATCGTTCGCAATCATCCGCTGGATCATTATCAAGCAAACGGCCTGAAGGGCTTGGGGAAAACAACCGTCTCTGTATATATGTCCTCCGGAGCTGTAATTGGAGGAAATGCCTTCCCCGTTGTTAAGGATAGTGGCATTGCGGGAGGCTATTTCGGCCTGAACGGGGAGGAATGGCAGTAGTAGATCAGGTGTCAACTCTTCTCGTAAAAGCTCCCATCATGGTCGCCCTACTATAATGGGAGCAAATCATTACGTTTTCTCGGTTTATGGGACGGCCCCTTGTTGTCTACACGATCGATCAGTCCTCCAGCTCCGCATCGATCTTGCGGAGCAATTGGCGCGGCAGCCGCAGCAGCACATAGCCAAAGGAGACGACTACAGCTATGATGGGTGGCCAGATGATGCCGATCGCAAGCAGCCAGATGAGCGGCAGGCAGAGCGCTACGGCACAGATCAGGAGCGTCGTGACCACCACCTGCTTGAACGCATCATTATGCTGCTGCTGTGGCAGCGGGTAGATGTGCCGCCATACCGAATGGCGGTGCGACTGCAGCAGCGAGCTGGCCTGAATGCGCAGCAGGAAGAGAAAGAGCAGGGTGAAGAAGACCGCTCCCCAGCCCTCGAACAGCGCGGATCGCACAGCCAGCGTGACTGCAAGCAGTCCAAGCAGTGTCAGCCGCAGTACGATGCCGCCCAGCTCCGTGCGCAGCAGTGTCAGAGCGAACATGTAGCGATACGTGTGGCTGTGGCTGTAACGGATGCGGGCAGCCATCCACGCCAGATATGGCCTGCGGGCAATGGATGAGGGCAGCTCCGGCACATCCGTGAAGCTGCCGAAGAATCGGTAATATCGCTGCCGGGTTCGCTCCTCCTCCAGCATCAGCCGCTCCCACGGGAGCGTATGCCGAGCCGGCAGACGAAGCGCCAGCGCCAGCACCCCCGCCAGCAGCAGAGCGAACAGCGCAGCCTTCCATAGCGCCGTCAGCAGCAGCGCGGCCAAGATGAGCGCTGTGCAGCTCCAGCGCAGCAGCCGCAGCCCCCGCCTGGCGGCAGGCCAGGCCAACTGGCGCTCTCTCCATGAAGCGGCTGCATTCAGCAGCTTCAACCCCAGCGCCGCCGCGCCCATCGCCAGCCATGGCTGAGGCGCCGTCGCGGCACGCCCATACAGCGGCATGTAGAGCGCCAGCATGAGCGCTGACAGCAGTACACCGGCAATTAGATTATGTCGCCAGGACAACCTCAGGTAATCGCCCATCTCGCTCTCACGCGGCATCAGGAACGCGACATCCGCGGGCCTGAGCCATGTGCGCAGCGGGCTGTAGCACAGCACCGGCGTTAAGGCCGCGATGCCGACTGCCACATACGGGAACGAGGGCGGCATATGGCGAAGCAGCGAGCCATAGCCCAGCATCCCGAGGATCAACAGCAATATGACAAAGCCCGGGAAACCGCTCTGCACCATAGATTGCGCATAGGGAAACACTTCCTTGCGAAAGGCGGCACGGCGCTTGCGCCACAGCTCCTCAAGCGGTTGGCGCATCTCCATCCCCTCCTGTAACCAGACGATAGAACACTTCCTCCAGCGAAGCCTTCGGATCGCCGGATTGCGCCCGCACCTCCTCCAGCGTCCCCTGCGCAACCAGTCGACCCTGATGCAGCACTAGGAAGCGGTCGCAGTACATCTCCACGGTAGCCAGAATATGCGAGCTCATCAATATGGCCGCTCCGCTGTTCTTCACCTCCACCAGCAGCTCCAGCAACGAGCGTATCCCCAGCGGATCAAGACCAAGGAATGGCTCGTCAATAATATACAGCGGCGGCTCCGGCAGCAGCGCATTCATAATCATCACCTTCTGCTTCATCCCCTTGGACAGATGGCTGGAGAAGGCATTCTGTTTGGCGGTCATATGGAACTCCCGCAGAAGCTGCTCGCTGCGTCGCGCATACAGCTCCTGCGGAACATTATAAGCCATCCCCGTCAAATGCAGATGCTCCTGTACCGTCATTTCGTCGAACAATATCGGTGTCTCCGGCACGTAGGCAAAGGACGAACGATACCGCTGTGCGTCCTCGGCAAGCGTCGTGCCGCGGATCGAAATCTCGCCCGCAATCGGCTTCATTAATCCAAGAATATGCTTGATCGTCGTACTCTTGCCCGCTCCGTTCAGACCGATCAGCCCGACCATCTCTCCCGGCTTAATAGCAAAATCAAGCTGATGAAGCACGGGCCGACGCGGACTGTAGCCGCCTGTCAAGCCCGCAACACGCAATACAGCTTCCAACCTTCATCGCTCCTTCTCTCAATATGTAGCCTGCCGCCACAATGCAGCCAATCTCCTGAGATGGGCTGCACATCAAGCGGCTCGCAAGCAGCGGCTTTAGTTGCCGTCCTCCGGCTTGCCTTCGCTGCGTTTGGCCTTGAGCCACTTCGGCGCTCCCTTGTCCTTGCGCTCGCGCTCGCGCACCGCCTTGGATTTGGCGGTTGTTCCCTTGTCGCCTGCACCCTTGCCTGCCTGTGGCTTCGCTCGGCGCACCTTGGCTTGGCTGCCGGAAGCATGACCTGAGGTGCCGCTCACTCTTCCGGTCGCAGCAGCGCTGGCTCCCGCCTCTCCTGAACGTCCAGCAGCGGCGGCTCCTGCTCCGCGACGATTCGTAGCACGCTCATAGCTTGCACCATGTGCCCGGCCGTTGTCGCTATGCTGACGTCGATCTCCCGCAGGGCCGCCCGCTCCTGGCCTTGCACTGCGTCTGTCAGCTCCTGCACCCGCTTGGCCTGAGCCGCCTCTCCCCGTCTGCCTGAGCTCGGAAGCCTCCAACAGCCGACCATGTGACATGACCATCTGCCGAATATGAATGTGTAGCTGCTTGCTGAACTTGTCCATAATGAACAGTTGATCCGGCGTAATCAGAGTAATCACCGTCCCAGGACGGCCCATCCTACCCGTCCGCCCTGCGCGATGCACATAATGGTCGGCATCCACCGCCGGGTCCAGGTTCAGCACGAGCGGCAACTGCTCGATGTCCAGGCCACGGGCCGCCACATCAGTTGCAAGCAGTAGCTGACAGCTCCCGTTGCGGAACCGCTCCAGCGTCAGCGCACGCTTCACCTTGTCGGCATCACCGTAGATCGCCTCGATGTTGAAGCCCGTGTAGGATAGCTTCGATTGCCAGTTGCTGATGTTATCTGTATCGTTGAGGAACAGCAGCGCCGAACGCGGCTCCAGCAGCCGGATCAGCTTGCGCGCGGTCTCCACCTTGTCGCGTTTGTCGCATACGATGAACTGATGCTCCACGGAGGCGGCAACCCGCTGTCCCGGATTGATTGCCACACGCTCCGGGTTGCTCATCCATGCTGCCTCCAGATCAGCCATCGTCTGCGGGTATGTAGCGGAGAAGAAGGCCAGTTGCTTCGTCTTGCCACTTGCACGCAGCAGCTCCTCCACATCTCGTGTCGATCCCAGCTCGAATACTTGATCCGCCTCATCGATGATGAATGTCTGCACCTCGTTTAGCTTCAGCTTGCGCTGCTTGAGCAGCTCATGCATCCTTCCTGGCGTTCCAATGACCAGTTGCGGGTGCTCCTTGAGCTTTTCGATTTGCCGCTTGAGCGCAGCCCCGCCAATGAGCGGCTGTATGCGAATGCCCAGTGGCTCCCCGTATGTACGCGCCACCTGCACAATCTGCATCGCCAGCTCCTGCGTGGGCGCAATGACGATAGCCTGCACCTGCTTGCGTGCAGGATCGATCCGCTGCAGCGACGGAATTAGATAGGCCAATGTTTTGCCGCTTCCAGTCTGCGAATGCGCGATGACATCTCGTCCACCCAGCAGCAGCGGTATCGCCTCGGCCTGTACTGCGGTGGGCTCATGAATCTCATGTTGTTGTAGAAGATTAGCAATCTCAGCAGATACCGCCAGACTGCTCCAGGTTGTACTCATAATAGGTAACTTCTCCTTTATATTCCGCTCAATTATTTTTTGTTTAGCCAGCTTGCGATGAGCTTATCCAGCAGTCGTGGAAACATCTGATACAGCTTGATGCCTGCGGCTGCAAGACCCGGCATATCAATCTCTGCCTTCCGCTTATCAATCACCTTAATTAGCGCACGCACCACCTTTTCAGGCGGCATCATAAACCATTTCACATTGCTTACATATGTGCCTTGCGGATCGGCAATGTCAAAGAAAGGCGTGTCGATCGGCCCGGGGTTGACTGCCGATACCGTAATACCAGTGTTGGCCAGCTCGGAGCGCAGTGCGTTCGTCAAGCCTAGCACCGCATGCTTGGTCGCCGAGTAGCCTGAAGATTTGGCTGTGCCCAGCTTACCCGCCATAGAGGCAATATTCACAATCTGCCCGCTTCCGCGCTGTAGCATATGCGGCAGGATCGCTTTGGTACAACGAACAATTCCCATATAGTTAGTATCCATCATCTGCTCAAACTGCTCCACAGGAGCATCAACCAGCCGTTCAAACCGTCCAAAGCCGGCATTATTAATCAGTACATCCACATGACCATGCTCGGCCACGATGCGTCCCATCACATCGGCCACCTGCTCAGTGCTGGTCACATCCATGACATAGCCATAACGCTCTCCTTGAACCAGGCTTAACGCCTTCGTCAGCTTGTCGGAATTGCGTCCTGTAATGATCGGCACTGCGCCTTCGGCTGACAGCATCTGGGCAGCCAGCAGCCCGATCCCGCTTGTCGCTCCAGTTATGACAATCTTTTTTCCTCTCACCATCTACATCACCTAACAACAGTGTACTGTATAAAGCCGCCCTAGCGCAAAACTAAACAAAAAGACGACCACGTTCCTCTATGAAGCTAAGGAACCGGGTCGTCTTCTCCTATCGTTAAGCGATAAGCACTTGAATGTCCAACTCACCTATGCCATCTATAATTAACGGGATTGTCAGCGCACGAGCCTCCATTTCGCCATCCGGTCCTGAGGACAACACCCGGGGCGGCGTTATGTCTACGTGCACTCCTTGATTCGATAACAGTGTGCTCGCGTTGCCGCTAATCATATTGCCAAGCTCGGAGATTGCGCTCTTGCCCATCTCGTCAATCTCAGTGATGACAAAGCCACCCATCATTGCAGATATAATCTTCAATGCTACCGACTCGCTTAACCCAAACATCACATCGCCGCTCAATTGTCCTGACATACCGATCTGTATCCAGATATGTCCTTGCACCAGCTTTACATTCTTCACTTGAAGCTCACCAGTTTCAGGCCGAATCATAATCATTTGCTCTATGACGTTTTTGGCCGACTCGAGAAACGGATTAACTAATTCTGCCTTCATATAATGGAAGCTCCCCTTTGTGTAAGCATAAATAGTATATTAGCGTTAGTTACATTATACTTAAAACATTAGGCCAAGTATACTATTTTTTGTAAGAGAGTCTAATAAACACGACTTAAGTCCCGGTTAAATAGCCTGTGAATTGCTCTGTTCTTGTCGAAAGCGGATACGCGCCAATCTCAATCTATCGTATAATTGGCCAAGCTGCTGCTCCTTTAGTTCCTCCTCCTTATAGACCTGGCTTAATATCGGCTTCAAGTAGCGGTCACCTACGGCAATCAACGTCTCCCTGATTTTTCTCAGCTCCTCATCAGGCACTAGAGACAGCTCCTGCTGAATCAATGGCTCCATATCGTAGCCTTCCAGATGTAGCTGCTCCATCCGTTCAATCAATTCCCTCCTCCCCAATTCCAGTGTGGTCTCCAGCTCGCTGAGGGATAGTCCTCTCCCCGCACCATCCAGTATGGCGCGCTTCTCTTGCTGGCGATCCAGCTCCTCCTTGAATTTCTGTTCCTTCTGCTTGTATAGCCATTGCGTGTACACAGTGGGGTTTAACGCCTCCTGCACCCAATCGAGCGGAAAGGCGGTCGGCTGCTCGAAGCTGCGCGTGAGCTCAAGCACCTCCTCGCCATAGGCGCTGTGCTTGGCCTCTCCCCAGCCGGGGATTTGCAGCAGCTCCTCCTGATGATGCGGGATGAAGGCGCTGATCATCCGCAGCATCCGATTGGTAGATACAAGATAGGCCGCCTTCCTGTGCTCCCTGGCCTTGCGTCGTCGCCAGCTCCGCAGCTCCTCGAATAGCTCCTCATTGGCATACAGCTCGCCGAAGCATTGAAGATAAGAGAGCTTGCTCCCTCCCCGCTGCTGGGCGTTGCGATCCTCCAGCACGCCATCCACCAGAGGGACGAACCCTTCGCCCATCTTCACTGCGGAACCATATCGGAAGGAGGTCAGCATCTCCTCCCAGCTAGCCCCCTCGAACCATACTTCCGGCGCACCCGCGGCCCCATCTTCCTCCCAGATCACCTGCCAGTTGTCCTCACGCTCCGCAATCGCGACTTGCGCTCGCAGGAAGCGCCCTTCCTCCATCTGCTTCTCCATCATCATTGCAAAAATAAGTCTCATATTCGCCACCTCCATCAATATACCGAGCCATCCTGCGCGCCGCGTGCCCCTATGCCTTGATAAGGTGCAGACCCCTGGCTATCGTAAGTGGACGCAAAAAAAAGCACCCCCAAGTTAAAAATAACTTGGAGGTGCTTCCTCACACGCACATATGTTTCGGTTGCTTATATGTTACCATAATATTATCCAGCTTTACAAGTATTTATTTCCGTGTTGCAGCCTTATAGCTCCTTGTCCGCTCTAAGTGTATAATACTAGCATCTGCAATGAGGAGGCTGGAAGCCATGACACTGACGGAATATGATTTTTTATCTGATAAAACGGAGGAGACCCGCACCCGGTTCGTCACCTTCATCGGGCCAAGCCTGAGGCGCTATGACCTGGCCATTACGACAACAGCAAGCTTCTATGGCAAGAAGCTCGTAACCGACCTGCAAGCGGGCAAGACGGCTATCATCGGGCCGGATGATCTGGAGGAGGAGGGCTATCTGGAATATACCTTCAAGCTGACGGAAGAGGAGGAGCTGGAGCTGAAGCAATTTTTGAGCCTGGTCGTCGGTACGGTGAATTTTTCCGATCTGTAGGGGCACACTGTTACGGATAAACAGCGCACAGTGAGGGGGCCAATATATGGATCATCCGTTCATCAAAGAGAACAAGCAAAAATATACCGATCTATCCACTGTAGAATCCCAACGCAATGACCTTACGCTTGAAGAGTTCCCCGAGGGGCCTTACGGATCAGACTTGCTAACCGAATCGCTGGGCAAAAGCACGCCATGGAGAAGCGACCAGCGCTCCGCGGTCCGCTTCGATTACGAGAATCGCGAGCTGCACGCTGGCATGGAGCGGGAATATGATGGCGATCAGGGAAATGGCAGCGCCGCAGAGGACAAGCCGCTCCAGTAGGCACATTCTTGTGGGGGGCTCGGCATCTATCAACTGGATGGCGGTCCCTCATGACAAACTCCCTCTCATCTCCTATACTAGAATAATAGAGAAGAATGGGAGGATGAAGGATGACAACCTCGACTTTGTTGCTAATCGATGGCTTTAACCTGCTGAGCCGCGGTTATTTTGCAACAGCTTACGGACGAAGGGACGATCAGTTGAAGAATAGCAAGGGCATCTATACGAATGCACTGCGCGTGTTTTTTCAGAAGCTGTTCAACCTCTCGCGCGACCATGGCATTACTCATCTGGCAGTAGCCTGGGATGTGAAGCGCGATGAGACGGCTCGAAGGATGAAGTATGATTTTTACAAGGGAACTCGCGGCGAGCTGCCTGAAGCCTTGATTCTTCAGTATGAGACATGTACAGCGCTGCTGGAAGCGGCCGGGATCGCTCAACTGGCGATCGCTCCCCATGAAGCGGATGATATAATAGGGACGCTGGCAGCGCGCTGGAGCAGCGGAGCCTGCTATATCTATAGCAATGATCGTGACTTGTTCCAACTGCTCAGCGAGAGCACCTCGCAGATTATTGCAGGCAAGCAGGGAGATGTGGTCTACCGACTGAAGGACTATGCCAGCGAGTACGGCCTGACAGCACAGCAGTGGATTGATCTGAAGGCGCTGCTCGGGGATACAAGCGACAACATTCCTGGCTGTCCTGGCATTGGCCCCAAATCCGCTTTGCCGCTTCTTCACCATTACGGTTCACTGGAACGGCTATATGAACAGTTAGAGCAGCTAGAGCCTCAATTTTCACGCTATCACAAGAAGCTGCTCGCGGGCAAGGAGAGCTCGATCATCAGCAAGGAGCTGTCGGCCATCTGCTGTGACATTCCCGAATTAGCCGAGCCGGATTGGGATCGTCTGCGGCTTCGCATCTCGCGCAATCAGTTGATGCAACAGATGGAGGAGCTGGAGCTGAAGCTGCGTCTGGACTTCCTGACCGATGCGGTATAGGCCGAGTCATCATCAACTTGATTAGCCTCTTATCCGAATACACAGCATATTG
>NZ_JBUEDD010000009.1:0-262128 GCF_054955055.1 Paenibacillus sp. J5
GAATGAACCTTTTGATTTCGCATCCAGTTTTCAAGGTGTAAGCAACTTGCAGAGGAGCTTGCTTGGACAAGCTCATTGATGTGGCGGCATAGCTCAGCTGGCTAGAGCGTACGGTTCATACCCGTGAGGTCGGGGGTTCGATCCCCTCTGCCGCTACCAACTTTATAAGGACGCTTAGCTCAGCTGGGAGAGCATCTGCCTTACAAGCAGAGGGTCGGCGGTTCGATCCCGTCAGCGTCCACCATCTATTATTTTTTTTGTCCTTTTTGGTTCATTGTATCGTGGAGCTGTGGTGTAGAGGCCTAACATGCCTGCCTGTCACGCAGGAGACCGCGGGTTCGAATCCCGTCAGCTCCGCCAGTTTTATCCTTCGGCTCGGTAGCTCAGTTGGTAGAGCAGAGGACTGAAAATCCTCGTGTCGGCGGTTCGATTCCGTCCCGAGCCACCATTTTCATATTAAGAGCCATTAGCTCAGTTGGTAGAGCACCTGACTTTTAATCAGGGTGTCGAAGGTTCGAGTCCTTCATGGCTCACTTTTGTTGAATAGCTAAACCTGCAAAGAAATTTGCAGGTTTTTTATGTTTGCATGTTGCATCATTCGATTTATATTGTCTGCGGGTACACGGAGTAACACGGTATGGACAAATCAACTTTTTTCTTGCATGGTTTTGATTCCGAAGGCGATCCATCTTCCATCTATATCTTCAACAACAAATTCTTTATTGCCATAGTCAGTGTTATTTAATGGATGAATGATGTTTACATTCGACTGAATCAGCTCTTCCTGAAGCTCCTCTTGGTTTTTCGTAATAAAATAGGCATCATACCCATATCCGTAAAGTTCTCTGTTGGGAGTGAATTTCTTCCCATTTGTTCTGATTAATATAATTTCTGTGGAATCTCTATACAGACATATATGAGGCTCCTTGGAATTCAAATAGGGTGCAGCTCTGAACCCCATTTTTTGTTCGTAAAAATCGGCTGTTTTTTGAATATCCTCGGATGGAAATATACAGTGTGATTCCAATAGATAATGGTTCATTTTTGTTTCTCCCTTCAATATTTCCTTCCCATATTATAAATACTCCCCACTTGCTATACCAAATCTTTAATTCCAGCCGCTATAGCTCTGATTACAGAGGAGTTGTTTTCCTACAATGATTAGCGCCTTCACTTGGGTATATGAAGATGCATTTGTTCCCATCTGTCTGTTGAAGGAAAGCGGCTTGAAATGTGAAACCGCTCTTCTCCTATGGTACAATGAAGGAAAAAGCTTTCAACAGGCGGATAGGAGCTATCGCTATAATGAGCAATACGGAATGGAAAGATCAGCTAGAGCAGATTATTGGCTGCCCCATACGTCTCGTTCAAATAAGTGCCAGCGAATGGGAACAAAACGCGGGCGAGCCTGGTGCAGGCGGGAGCAGGCTGCCACGACCAGGAATGAAAGCGCTATGGAACGGCCTGCTGAGAATTGTAGTATCTTGTGATCGTCAACGTGTGCAGTTGCTGGAGATTCCAGAGGGCAGCATCTCTCCCAAGGAAGAGTCCCTCATTAGCTGGACGCTGATCCAGCTCAAGCAGTCCCGTTCGGAAATGACAGGCAAGCTGAATGAGACGGGCCGCCAATTAGCCGAACTTGGCGAATGGATTATGGGGGAGCTGGACAACGGCTCCAAAGGCGTCGTTATCCCCGATTATCTCACAATTGGCGGCAAGCTGTTCTCCGAGATGGTTCCTTTCCTGCTCGTCAGCGAGCATGTACCGCCCAATAATACCTATGCGGAGCTGGAGCGGCTGTTGCAATCCTTCTTTGAGGAGGATGTGCTGCTTATACCGCTCAAGTCACAGGAATGGCTCATATTGGCGCCGATCTCGCTGCTAAGCGACACGGTGAATGAAGAGCGGGAGGAGGAGGAAGAGACCGTCGATGAGATGCTGTTCTCCATCTGTTCTGGTCTTCATGGCATGCTGGCGAGTGAATGGATTGGTGAATGCCATCTTGCCGTATCTCATCCGGCGACCCCGGCCAATTCGATCCTGGAGACGCTCGGGCTGTTGCAGGAGACGATCTACCTAGGTAGAAAATTCCACGTTGGAGACAACATTCACCTGCCATGGCTGCTCCACCTTGAGCGGTTGCTCAACAGCATCTCCGAGTCACAGCGAAGCCAGTATCTGGAGCAGATGCTGAACCGATCAGATGTCATTATAGAGCCGGAGATATTAATGACGCTGGAGACCTTCTTCAGTCTGGACTGCAATGTGAGTGAAACAGCAAAAAAGCTGTATATTCACCGCAATACGCTGCTGTATCGGCTAGATAAGCTGAAGCAGGAGACCGGCTTGGATGTACGAGTGTTCAGTGATGCTGTGCTTGTTAAAATTATATTGCTATTGTACAAAGTGACGAAAAGGAGATAATTTTTTTGTAAAGTATGTGCATAGTCATTCTCACCGGTCTGAGATAAGATATGTATATATCAAAACCAATTGTTTAGGGGGAAATATAAATGGCAGGCGTACGTTTAGAACATGTCTACAAAAAATATCCCGGTTCCGATAAAGCTTCTGTAACTGACTTCAACTTGGACATCAAGGACAAGGAGTTTCTGGTTCTGGTAGGGCCATCCGGCTGCGGGAAATCGACTACACTTCGGATGATTGCAGGTCTGGAAGAAATCTCTGAAGGTAAACTGTTCATCGGCGAGCGTCTTGTTAATGATGTTGCTCCTAAAGATCGTGATATTGCAATGGTATTCCAATCCTACGCTTTGTACCCACACATGAACGTGTATCAAAACATGGCATTTGGATTGAAACTGCGTAAGTTCAAGAAAGCCGAAATTGACAAGCGTGTACGTGAAGCGGCAAAAATTCTGGACATCGAGCATCTGCTTGAGCGTAAGCCAAAGGCTCTGTCCGGTGGTCAACGTCAGCGCGTTGCCTTGGGTCGTGCGATCGTTCGTGAACCACAAGTGTTCCTGATGGACGAACCACTCTCCAACTTGGATGCGAAGCTGCGCGGACAGATGCGCGCCGAAATCACAAAACTGGCGAAACGCCTGGAAACAACCGTTATCTACGTAACGCATGACCAAGTAGAAGCGATGACGATGGGCGACCGGATCGTGGTTATGAAGGACGGCTTCATTCAACAAGCAGACTCTCCTGAAGAGCTGTACAACCACCCGGTTAACATGTTCGTAGCTGGCTTCATCGGCTCCCCTTCGATGAACTTCATCAAGGGAACCCTGTCTGATAAAGGCGGCACAGTAACCTTCAAAACAACAGGTATTGATGTTGCATTGCCAGAAGGCAGAGCAGCGATCATCCGCGAGAAGGGTTATGTCGGCAAAGAGGTTATTATGGGCGTGCGTCCAGAGGACCTGCATGATGAGCCTGTATTCCTGGAAGCTTCCCCTGGCAGCGTAGTTACTGCACTGGCAGAGGTTGTTGAGAACCTTGGTTATGAGAAAAACATCTACCTGACTGGCCTGGGCAACGAAACGGTTATCGGCCGTGTTGACGGACGCTCCTCCATCACAGAGGGCGCGAACATCAAGCTGGCTCTGGACATGAACAAAGTTCATATGTTTGATACTCAAACTGAGCTGAGCATTCTGCTGCACAACTAAATTATAGCCCGCGGGTATATTGACCCGCGTACCATACTCAAGGCTCTGGAGAAGTCAACTTCTCTGGAGCCTTTCTATATCGCCAGCCCAGCCCGCCCCCAACCGCTCTGCGGTCGTGTGCGGGCTATTTGTTATGATTCAAGCGGAAGCGCAAAATAAGTAAAACCGTTTGGCCTCAAGCGCGGTCTAATCTTTATACACGTCTCAAAGGAGGGGAAGCATGGAAGCGCAAGATCAGACGGCTGCTGCTGTTGCTAAAGATGAGCAGGCCTTTGCGCAGTGGATGGAGGCAGAGAGCAGACGGCTGTACGGCATAGCCTATGCTTATCTTCACCATGAGGCAGATGCGCTGGAGGCAGTTCAGGAAACAGTGAGCCGGGCATGGAGCAAGCGAGGGAGCGTTCGTAACCCGGAGTATTTCACAACCTGGGTAACCAAAATTCTGATCCGCGTCTGTATCGATGCATTGCACCAACGCAAGCGTGCGGCTGGGTTGACCATGCGTCAGAAGGCAAGTGGGCAGATCTTGAGTCGGTCGGCATCGCCAAGCTCGGAGGAAAGCGACCTGAAGCTGGATGTCAGGCGAGCGTTGGAGCAGCTTGATACGAAATACAGACATATTGTAACGCTGAAATATTTCTGTGATATGACCATTCAGGATATAGCGAAGCTACTGCGCAAGCCGGATGGAACGATTAAGACATGGCTGAATAAGGCCTTGAAGCAATTACGAAATTCCAGGCATCTGGAGGCCGGAGGGGAGGAACGGGGCGATGGAGAAGCATACACAGGGGCAGAAGATGATCGAAGAGGAGTTGCTCAGGATTAGGTCGGAGACGGCAGCCGCAGCAGGGGCGGTGACGGAGGAGAAGCTGTTCTCGGCTGTACGGGCGGGTGTAGCTGCGGGCGCTCGCCAGGAGCGTGACAGAAGGCGTAGACGGTGGCTAAGAAGGGCAGGATATACCGCGGCTACTATGTCGCTACTGTTAGCCGCTCTTATGCTTAGCGCGGCGGTTTCGCCCGTCTTCGCCTCTGTGCTGCGGGATATTCCGGGTATACAGCAATGGCTGCGGCTGATCGGCTCGGATGCCTCCTTGACCTCGGCAGTGATGGAGGAGTACATTCAGCCGATCCATGCCGTAGCCGAGCAGGATGGCGTTAGGCTGACAGTAGAGGCGATCATGGCAGATGAAAGCCGGCTGCTGGTGTTATATCGGCTGGAGGATAGAGTGACAGCGGGTCTTACACTGGAGAATGCCGAATTGAAGGATGACAAGGGCAATCCGCTCACCTATTCGGTCCGCTGGACGGCTCCTGAGAACTGGCGAATGACGGAGGAGTACGGCATGTATGATATGCTCGACTTCCAGCTCACAGGAGAGCAGCGCCTGCCGGAGCAGGTAGAGCTCTCTGGCAAGGTCGGGAAAGCGAGGCTGGCTGTGAAGCTGAGCATTGACCGAAGCCAATACGAGGGCAAGGCTCAAATCTTGCCGTTGAATCATGTTATTGAAGCGGGAGGGCAAAGAATTGAACTGCTTCAGGCGGAGATTCACCCGCTGCGCATCCTGCTGAAGCTGCGTTTCCCGGAGGAGAATAGCCATATCGTGCATGGATTCATTAAGTTGAGA
The DNA here is from genome assembly GCF_054955055.1 of Paenibacillus sp. J5. Classification (NCBI taxonomy): domain Bacteria; kingdom Bacillati; phylum Bacillota; class Bacilli; order Caryophanales; family Paenibacillaceae; genus Paenibacillus; species Paenibacillus sp. J5. Next base: position 5,267 of record NZ_JBUEDD010000009.1, read on the forward strand.
CTAGTAGATGACCAAGGGAATGAGCTGGTGTCGAGCATGGCTTCAGGCGGCGATGTCAGGGAGTATTATTTTCAGAGTAGTTACTTCATGGCATCGAACTCACTCACCTTGCGTGCAGAGGGGCTATATTATACAGACAAGCAGATGTCTCCGCTCGTCATCGATACGGAGAAGGGGCTGCTGCTGCAAGCTCCAGACAATCGTATTCATCTGGACACTGTGGAGGAACGCGAGGATCACACAGAGCTGGTATTCAAGCTCAGCGGCCTCGACGAGACAGACCAGATGTGGTCCTACGGCGACGCGCTGGCGGATGAATTCACCGATGCCTCTGGAGAGGTCTTCGACGAGAGCGATCAGGGCTTCTCCTGGGCCTCGGGCGGCACAGGGCAGCCACAGTTTAATTATCGCTTGCCGCATGACAAGCCGTTCAAGCAGCCGCTTACGTTCCGAATTCGCCATTATCCTGGCTATGTTATGCAGCCAATTGAATTACGCATCAAATAGTTCATGCGCCGCGGCGACGGTAAACGTTGCTTTCGGCGCTTTTTTGCATTACGATGGATACATTGGGAATAGACGATAATCCATGCTCTTTGCAGGACGGCATGGGCGTGAGGGAGGCTACTAGATTGCCCAAAAAAGTGAAGGTATCGAAGCTTGTACAGCAATTTCAACTGGAAATACTGGCTGGAGAAGACGGATTGAAGCGCGGCATTACGGTTGACGATCTGTATCGTCCGGGTCTAGAGGTGGCAGGTTATTTCAATCATCACCCGATTGAGCGTATTCAGATTCTGGGCAAGACCGAGCTCGATTTCTTGGAGACGCTCAGCAGCGAGGAACGCAAGGAACGGATGAAGAAGCTGTGTGACGACGCGACGCCTTGCATCCTGATTACTCGCGGGCTGGACGCGCCGAAGGAGCTGCTGGAGCAAGCGAATGAGAGCAAGCTGCCGCTATTGCGCAGCCAGAATGGCACGACCAACCTGATTAGCCGCATCACGAACTTCCTGGAGAATCATCTGGCTCCGACAGCTACGATTCATGGTGTGCTCGTCGATATATACGGCATCGGGATGTTGATTACAGGCAGCAGCGGGATCGGCAAGAGTGAGACAGCCCTGGAGCTGGTGAAGCGCGGACATCGACTGGTTGCGGATGACGCGGTAGAGATCCGACAGATGTCTGACGGACAACTGGTAGGCTCGGCGCCGGAGCTGATTCGCCACTTGCTGGAGATTCGCGGTCTGGGGATTATTAACGTCATGACGCTGTTTGGCGCAGGGGCGGTTCGCACAGCCAAACGGATCAGTGTCGTCATCAAGCTGGAGAACTGGCAGCAGGAGAAGCAGTATGATCGTCTGGGACTCGATGAGGAGACGACACGCATTATCGATACAGATGTGCCGCTGGTCACCGTTCCGGTACGTCCGGGGCGAAATCTGGCTGTTATTATTGAAGTGGCTGCCATGAACTATCGTCTCAAGCGGATGGGCTATAATGCGGCGCTGCAATTCACGAACAAGCTGACGGAGACGATAGCGGAGGATATGGACGATTACGAGTAAAGGAGTCCGTGGTGCATGAATGTGTTGAAGCTGAATCCAGTAGCTATCCAGCTCGGGCCGATTCCGGTCAACTGGTATGGCATTATTCTGGGAACGGCGGCACTGATCGGCTTGCTGCTCGCTGTTCGCGAGGGCAAGCGGTTCGGGCTGTCGCCTGATTTTTTTATGGATTTGCTGCTGCTGGGCGTGCCGTCTGCCATTATTGGCGCACGTATCTATTATGTTGCATTTAAGTGGGACGAGTACCGTGATAATTTATTGGATGTCTTCAAGATCTGGAATGGAGGCATAGCCATCTATGGCGCGCTGATCGGTGCGTTTATCTGCGGTTATTTTTATTCCCGCCACAAAGGTTATAGCTTTTTGCGCATCGCTGATATTTGCGCTCCCTCGCTCATTGCGGGTCAGATGATCGGGCGCTGGGGGAACTTCGTCAATCAGGAGGCCTACGGCGGCCCTGTGAACGAGTCCTTTCTCCGCGATACGCTCCATCTGCCTGGTTGGATCGTGAATCAGATGGAGGTGCAGGCTGGCGTATTCCACCATCCGGCCTTCCTGTACGAATCGCTATGGAGTCTGGTTGGCCTGCTGCTGCTGCTGGTGCTGCGCCGCCTATCGTTTCTGCGCGTCGGTGAGTTGTTGATGTTCTATTTCATCTGGTACTCGATCGGCCGATTCTATATTGAGGCGCTGCGGACGGACAGCCTGGCCTTCCAGGGCCCGGATTGGCTCGCGTCGCTGGTTAACGGTCTCTGGTCGCCAATGACGGTGCTGTTCCAGCAAGGCTATCTGGACCCGGTTTATGGCAATGTGCGCATCTCACAGGTGGTAGCGATCGTGCTGATCCTATTGGGGATTGGGTTTATTGCGATTCGTCGTGCCACAGGCTTGGCTTCGGTTCGTTACAATGATCCGTTACGCTCGAGCAAGGCTGCTAATCTGCAGGAGAATGGAGTGAAATCCGCTGCACCGGAAGTGAGCATCTCCGGACAGGCTGCGGCTTCGCCGTTCGCCCAGCAGAGTGAGCAGGAGGCCGCGGCGAATAAGGATAAGGATGAGGACAAGGAGAGCGGACGTTGACAACTTTGGTTAGAACAGTGTTGCTGGATCTGGATGGAACGATATTGGATACGAATGAATTGATTATTCAATCCTTTCTGCATGCGCTCGAGGGCTTGCTGCCATCGGATTTTACAAGAGAGGATATGATTCCTAGCATGGGTCTGCCGCTGGAGGTGCAACTGCAACGCTTCTCCGGCCTGGATGATGTGGCTCACCTGATTGCGCGATACCGCAGCAAAAATTATGAGCTTCATGATCAACTGGTGCGCCTCTTCCCGAACGTCATGGAGGTTATCGAGCGGCTGCACGCTGCAGGCATTCTGATCGGCATCGTGACGACCAAGGTTCGTGCGTCAACAGAGCGCTCGATGCGGTTCCTGCAGGTGCCCGATGTGATCGGCTCCATCGTCACGGTCGAGGATGTCAAGCATCCCAAGCCGCATCCGGAGCCTGTGCTGATGGCGCTGCAGCAGCTTAGTGCGGACCCGGCCACAACAGTGATGGTTGGGGACAGCCCGGTCGATATTCTCTCTGCTGTGCAAGCTGGCGTCATTCCGGTCGGCGTCGCCTGGTCGCTTAAGGAGGAGTCGGCTCTGCGTGATGCCGGAGCGCAGCATATTCTGCATGACATGCGCGATCTGTATGCGCTGGTCGGATTGGAGCGGGAGCCCCTTGCGCAAAACTGAGCGTTACCCGGTAGAAGGGCCGAACGCGCTATGGCAAATGTACAGCACGGTGAGCCCCTTGAAGGTGGTACGCAACTTCATCGTTATTCAACTGGCTCGCTATTGTCCGATACTGCCCGTCAAAAACTGGCTGTATCGCCGCGTGCTGGGACTCAAGATTGGGCAGCATACCGCCTTTGCGCTGATGGTCATGGTCGATGTCTTCTTCCCCGAGCGGATCGAAGTCGGAGAGAATACCATCATCGGTTATAATACGACGATATTGACGCATGAGTATCTCATTAAGGAATATCGGCTTGGCGCTGTCAAGATTGGGAGCGGCGTCATGATCGGAGCCAATACGACCATATTGCCGGGCGTGACAATCGGCGATCATGCGGTCGTAGCGGCTGGTTCTGTCGTCCATAAGGATGTCGCGCCGCACAGCTTCGTAGGGGGAAACCCGCTGCGTGAGCTGGGCACGAAGCGGGAATAGCTGGGGCAGGATTGCCGGGAGTGCGGAGAGCCGCACCCGGCAATTCTTTTTGCCTATTAGGGTGTGTGGTTAGAGTAGCAACGTTGTGCAGGTTGGCGGAGCTTAAAGCTCATTACCAGTGACGGGTGAGCGGGTGAAATGGCGCCAGATTGACTCGTTTACTGAGTCTTGACGACAAGGGGCATCCGTGTTAAAGTGGATTAAAATCTTTATTTTGGCAGTATGGTAACTTGTTAATGCTTTAATAAACTAAAGTATATGTAGGTGAACGTTGTGTCCAAACCAAAAGTATTTGAAAAGCCGATCGGAGTCAAGGACTATCTGCCTCATGCCGTCACCCGCCTGCGTCAGGTGGAGAGCCGGGTTCTTGCCTGTATGGGAGGCTGGGGCTATGAGCAGATTATGACACCGACGATTGAATATTACGATACCGTTGGCGTCGCCAGCTCGACCTCGGATCAGAAGCTGTTCAAGCTGTTGAATAACCGCGGCACAACACTGGTGCTGCGTTCTGAGATGACCTCACCGATTGCCCGTGTCGCCAGCTCACTGCTGAAGGAGGTGGACCATCCGCTGCGGCTGTCTTATCATTCCAATGTGTTCCGGGCGATTGAGGAGGAAGCGGGACGCGAGGCCGAGTTCTTCCAGACCGGTGTGGAGCTGATCGGCGACGCTTCGCCGGAGGCGGATGCCGAGGTAGTCGCGCTCGCTGTCGCCTCGTTGCAGGCCGCTGGTGTTGATCGCTTCAAGATTGCGATCGGTCATGTCGGCTTCCTGAACGGGCTGTTCGAGGAGACGCTGAGCGGTCGAGGCGAGGCGCAGGAGGAGCTGAAGTCCTGCCTGCTGCGGCGCGACTATGTCGGCTATCGTGACGAGCTGCGGCGCCTGGAGCTGAGTGAGCCGCTCAAGCGTGAGCTGGAGGGTATCCTGCGGCTGCGTGGCGGACAGGAGGTCTGCGATCAGGCGCTGGAGCTGAGCGGCAGCGAGATCGCGCGCGCCTCGATTCGCCATCTGTGCGAGATCTGGGATGTGCTGGAGGCCTACGGGGTAAGCGAGCATGTGCTGATCGATCTGACGATGATCGGGGATTTCTCCTACTATACGGGCATGACCTTCGAGGGCTATGCCGCTGATCTGGGCTTCCCGGTGGCGAGCGGTGGAAGATATGACAATCTGCTGAGCCAGTTCGGCCGTCCGGCGCCAGCGACCGGATTCGCACTCAAGACGACGCGCATCCTTGATCTGGTCAGAACAGGCAGTCAGGAGCCGCAGCGTATCCTGATCGGCTATGACGCAAGCGGCCGCGAGCGAGCGTTGCAGGAGGCGCGCCGTTACCGCGAGCAGGGGGATGTCGTTGTGACGGAGAAGGTAGAGGACTGGGAGAGCTGGCTGCCTGCTGCGGCTAGTGAGCGACCCGTTCAATATAAGGGCAAGGCGTATGCGACAGTAGTGTCCGTTCGCAGCAACCAGGTACAAGGGGGGACGCTGGCATGAGCCAAATCAGCAACACATTGAAGGTAGCCATGCCTAAGGGCAGAATCTACAAGCAGGCCTCCAAGCTGTTCCGCGAGGCAGGGCTACCGATACCGAGCGACTTCGACGACACGCGCAAGCTCGTGATCGAGCTGCCGGAGATGGATATGGAGTTCATCATGGCGAAGCCGGTGGATGTGCCAACCTATGTCGAGTACGGGGTAGCGGACATCGGGATTGTCGGCAAGGATGTACTGATGGAGGAGAACAAGGATGTATTCGAGCTGCTGGATCTGGGCATTGCCAAGTGCCGCATGTCGGTGATCGGCCTGCCGGATTGGGAGCCGTCGATTCATCCGCGGGTAGCGACGAAGTATCCGAATGTCGCCTCGCAATACTTCCGCGAGCGTGGACAGCAGGTGGAGGTCATCAAGCTGAACGGCTCGATCGAGCTGGCGCCGCTGATCGGTCTGGCTGACCGGATCGTCGATATGGTAGAGACGGGGCAGACGCTCAAGGAGAACGGCCTGGTCGAGATGGAGACGATCTTCGGCATTACGAGTCGTCTGATTGCTAACCGAGTGAGCTACAGAATGAAAAATGCGAAAATCCAAAGCCTGTGCGATCTGTTGCAGGAGGCGATTGCAGCCAAGCAAGTCTAAGTGCTGTAAGAGCATCGCCTGCATAGCCGCTGGCATCGCTTGCGATGCGTGGCGTTATAGACGGTCGGCAACAGCTTATAGAGAGGGGAGCAGCGCAATGCGGATAATTCCTGCAGAGCAGTTTAATTTGAGCCGCGAGGTTGAGTATGGAACCCCGGAGCAAAATGAAAAGGTGCGCAGCATTGTAGAGGCGCTTCGTACTGAGGGGGACACGGCGCTGCTTCGCTTCACCGAGCAGTTCGACCGGGTGAAGCTGGAGGCGTCCGGCCTGCGGGTGACAGAGGCGGAGATACAGGAGGCCTACAAGTATGTGGATGACACCTTTCTGACGGCCATTCGTGCGGCGGCAGTCAATATTCGTACCTTCCATGAGAAGCAGAAGCGCCACTCCTGGATGGATCTGCAGCCAGACGGTACATTGCTGGGACAGATAATCCGTCCGCTCAAGCGAGTGGGGGTCTATGTTCCAGGAGGCAAGGCCGCTTATCCATCGTCCGTGCTCATGAATGTAATTCCGGCGCAGGTGGCAGGGGTTCCGGAGATCGTGATGGTTACACCTCCCGCGACAGGCGGCAAGGAGGGAATCAATCCCTTCATCCTGGTTGCGGCTGCTGAGGCAGGAGTGAAGGAAATCTATCGGGTCGGCGGGGCGCAGGCCATCGCGGCGCTCGCTTACGGCACGGCATCGATCGAGCCCGTCGACAAAATTACCGGGCCGGGCAATATCTATGTTGCGCTTGCCAAGCGCGCTGTGTTCGGCGTCGTTGACATCGACAGCATCGCCGGGCCGAGCGAGATTGCGATCATCGCCGACGATTCAGCCAATCCGGTCTATGTGGCAGCAGACCTGCTGTCCCAGGCAGAGCATGATGAGATGGCGTCAGCAATTCTGGTGACGCCATCCCGTGAGCTGGCGGAGTTGGTAGCCGCCGAGGTGGAGCGCCAACTGCAGGAGCTGCCACGCGAGCAGATCGCCCGCCAATCCGTGGACAGCTATGGAGCGATCCTGTTGACGGATTCGATCGATGAGGCGATCGAGGTCGTGAACAAGCTGGCGCCGGAGCATTTGGAGATTATGACTGCTAGCCCCATGGAGTTGCTTGGTCGTATCGAGAATGCGGGCGCGATCTTCCTGGGAGACTACAGCTCAGAGCCGGTGGGCGATTATTTCGCTGGGCCGAACCACATATTGCCAACCAATGGCACTGCCCGCTTCTCCTCTCCGGTGAACGTGGACGATTATATTAAGAAATCGAGTCTGATCTATTACAGCAAGGAAGCACTGCTTCAGAATGGCGACCATATTATGGCGCTTGCCCGTCATGAGGGGCTGGAGGGTCATGCGAGAGCAATCGAGGTGCGGCTGCAGCAGGAGCGCGGTAGTCAGCAATAATATAGCGACAGAAAGAAGGGCCAACGGATGACACAGAATGGACCACGCGCAGCCGAGGTGGCGCGCACGACGAATGAGACGGACATCAAGCTGTCTTTTGCAGTAGACGGCACAGGGCAGACACAGATTGATACGGATGTGCCGTTCTTGAATCATATGCTTGATCTGTTCACGAAGCACGGACAGTTCGATCTGAAGGTGGAGGCACGTGGCGACGTCGACATCGACGATCATCATACAGTAGAGGACATCGGAATCTGTCTAGGCCAGACATTGCGCGAGGCGCTGGGAGACAAGCGCGGGATCAAGCGCTATGCGAGTGTGTTTGTGCCGATGGATGAGGCGTTGGCGCAGGTCGTCATTGACATCAGCAACCGTCCTCACTTTGAATACCGCGCGGAGTACCCCTCCCAGCAGGTAGGCAGCTTCACAACGGAGCTGGTGCATGAATTTCTGTGGAAGCTGGCGCTGGAGGCGCGAATTACGCTGCATGTCATCGTTCACTATGGACAGAACACCCACCATATGATTGAAGCGGTATTCAAGGCGCTGGGACGCGCGCTGGATGAGGCCACTTCCATTGATCCTCGTGTACAAGGAGTGCCATCGACGAAGGGAGTGCTGTAGAGTGATCGCGATCATCGATTACGGCATGGGCAATCTGCATAGTGTCAGCAAGGCGGTCGAGCGACTTGGCTATGAGGCGGTCATTACTGCCGATGCGCAGCGTATCCTGGATGCGGAGGGGGCGATATTGCCGGGCGTAGGCGCCTACGGCGATGCGATGCAGAATCTGCATCATACGGGGCTTGGCGAGGTGACGCGCTTCTATGCTGAATCAGGCAAGCCGCTGCTGGGCATCTGTCTGGGCATGCAGTTGCTGTTCAGCCGCGGCGAGGAGCATGGGAGCAACGAGGGTCTGGGGTTGCTGGAGGGCACAGTTGTGCGCTTCCAGGGCAGCTACAAGGTGCCTCATATGGGCTGGAACAAGCTAAGCTTCCGCCAGGATAGTCCGCTGTTCCGCGGGCTGGAGGAAGGCCATGTCTACTTCGTCCATTCCTATCATGCCAAGCCTGCGCATGCTGAGCATCTGCTGGCAACGACGGATTACTACCAGGATGTTACCGCAATTGTCGGCAAGGGCAATGTGTACGGCATGCAGTTCCATCCAGAGAAGAGCGGAGAGCTGGGGATGCGGCTGCTGGATAATTTCCTTCGCTTGACAGGCTCGGCAAGCCGTCCTGCGGCTGAACAGTTGCAGCAGGGCTAATCGTGACGGACAGAGTGCATCCGTCTTCTGTGCCAAGGGGAAATAACGCCTAACTCAGGCGGAGCATGAAGCTGCTGGTAGTAAAAAAGAGAGCAGGGAGGATGCAATGATGTTAGCCAAACGGATAGTTCCATGTCTGGACGTGAAGGATGGGCGGGTCGTAAAGGGCGTCAATTTCGTCAATCTCCGTGATGCGGGAGACCCGGTGGAGCTGGCGGCCACCTATGATCGTGAAGGAGCGGATGAGCTGGTGTTTCTCGACATCTCGGCTTCGCATGAAGGGCGGGCGACGATGGTCGACGTTGTGCGCCGCACCGCCGGGGAGATTACGATTCCGTTCACCGTGGGCGGAGGCATCTCGCATGTCGATGATATGAAGCGGCTGCTGCGCGCAGGGGCCGACAAGATCGGCATCAATACGGCGGCGGTGAAGAACCCGCAGCTTATCTCGGATGGCGCACGTGTCTTCGGCTCGCAATGTATCGTCGTGGCCGTCGATGCCAGGTTCAACCCGGAATGGGGCGAATGGGAGGTCTACACGCATGGTGGACGGACAGCGACTGGCATGCGGACGCTGGAGTGGGTGAAGGAAGCCGAGCGCCTGGGCGCCGGCGAGCTGCTGCTGACGAGCATGGATGCGGACGGGACGAAGGATGGCTTCGATGTGCGCCTGACTCGCGCGGTGTCCGATCTGGTCGGGATTCCGGTGATCGCTTCAGGTGGAGCAGGCAAGGTGGAGCATTTCCACGAGGTGTTTGAAGAAGGTCGTGCTGACGCAGGACTGGCAGCGACGATTTTTCATTACAAAGAGATGACGATTGATGAAGTGAAGCAGGATTTGCGGAGAAAGGGAGTCGAGGTTCGATGACAGATCAGGCATTTCAACCGGAGCAGATCAAGTGGGATCGTGACGGCCTGGTGCCGGCGATCGTACAGGATGCGGTCACCAAGGAAGTTCTCATGATGGCCTATATGAACCGCGAGTCGCTGCACAAGTCGCAGGAGAGTGGAGAGACGTGGTTCTGGAGCCGTTCGCGGGGTGAGCTGTGGCATAAAGGAGCGACCTCGGGACATATACAGAAGATTCGCTCGATGCAGTACGACTGCGATGGCGACACGCTGTTGGTGCGGGTAGAGCAGCAGGGCGCGGCATGTCATACAGGACGTTATAGCTGCTTCTTCAATGACATTCCGGTGCAGGGCGCTACAGATGATCCGCGGGAGGCAGGCGATCGCTTCGCGATGCTCAATCAACTGGAGGCGACGATTGCGCAGCGTTATGCAGAGCGTCCAAGCGGAGCCTATACGACGTATCTGTTCGATAAGGGCGTCGATAAAATATTGAAAAAAGTGGGCGAGGAAGCGGCGGAGGTCATTATTGCTTCCAAAAATCAGGACAATGACGAGCTGCGCAGCGAGGTGAGCGATCTGATCTTCCATCTGATGGTGCTGCTGCGCGAGCGCGGGCTGCCGCTGGATGATGTGATGAGAGAGCTGGGTACGCGGCATAATAAGCCGACCACGAACAAGATGAGATAGAAAGGTGCGGGTTGCGCATGTGGATTGACTATCACACACATCATGCCCGTTGCGGCCACGCGGTCGGAAGCCTGGAGGATTACGTGAAGAGAGGGATTGAGATCGGACTGGACCAGTTGGGCCTGTCCGATCACATCCCTCTTGTCCATGTCGACCCGGCTGCGTATTACCCGGAGATGGCGATGCCGATGGAGGAGCTGCCTCGCTATGTGGAGGAGTGCTTCGAGCTGAAGGAGAAGTACAAGGGAGCCATCGACATCCGCGTGGGGCTGGAGGCGGATTATATCGAGGGCTGGGAGCAGCAGCTTGAACAGATCATCCGCTCATACTCATGGGATTATGTCATCGGCTCCGTTCATTTTCTCGGTGAGTGGGATGTGACCGACTTCCGTCAAACCCATGAGTGGGAGGGCAAGGACAAGCTGGCGGTATACCGGGCATACTATGATGCGGTGCAAAAAGCGGCAGCCTCGGGTCTATATGATTACATCGGTCATATCGACGTTATCAAGCGGTTCGGCTTCAAGCCGGACGAGGATGTGACGGAGCTTGAGAACGCCGCCCTGGAGGCGGTGAAGCGGCATGATCTGGCGATCGAGCTGAATGCCTCCGGGCTTCGGATGCCGGTGGAGGAGATGTTCCCCAGCCGTCGGATGCTGGAATACGCCCGCGATCTGGGCATTCCGTTGACGATCGGATCGGATGCGCATCAGCCGGAGCGACTCGGCCAATATCTGGATCAGGCGCGCGCGCAGTTGAAAGAGCTTGGATTTTCGCATCTGGCAACGTTTAGCCAGCGTAAACGGACGATGATAAGTTTTTGAAAAATGACGAAATGTATGTATAATGTTAATAGTTCGTATATAACGGTTGTTCACGCTTTGCCAGGCAGAGGGGTTGTTGTCCCGGCTGCACATCTTGCAGTATAGCTGCTGGCGTTCAAGTCTGTAGGTTGAACAATGATGGCTGGATCATGAAGAATTTTGTTTCCAAAAGCTCAGGAGGGTATCATGTTTAGCGACAAGTTGCGTATTTTTTCAGGTTCCTCAAACCCCAAATTGGCCGAAAGAATCTGTTCGGAGCTCGGACAGACACTAGGCCGCATTAAAGTGTCCAGATTCAAGAGCGGTGAGATTTATGTTCACTATGAGGAGACGATTCGCAATTGCGATGTGTTTATCGTGCAGTCGTTCTCTCATCCGATCAATGAATTTTTTGTGGAGCTGCTGGTGATGATCGATGCCGCCAAGCGCGCATCCGCACGCACGATCAACATCATCGTGCCGTACTATGGCTATGCCCGTCAGGAGAGAAAGGCTGCACCGCGCGAGCCGATCTCGGCCAAGATGCTGGCTGATGTTCTCACGACTGTGGGCGCGAACCGGGTCATTACGATCGACCTGCATGCTCCGGCCATCCAGGGCTTCTTCAACATTCCTGTGGACCATCTGACGGCGCTTGACCTGCTCAGCGACTATCTGAAATCCAAGGATATTAAAAATCCGGTCGTCGTCTCTCCTGACGCAGGACGCGCCTCTACGGCAGAGAAGCTGGCTAACTACCTGGATTCCCCATTTGCGATTATGATCAAGAAGCGGCCTACTCACAACGAGTCGGTGATTACGCATGTTATCGGGGATGTAGAGGGACAAACTCCAATCATCATTGAGGACCTGATCGATACGGGAACGACGATTGTCAATGTCGTTGAAAGCTTGAAGGAGCGCGGCGCCGAGGACATCTATGTGTGCGCAACACATCCGCTATTCTCCGGGCCTGCGCTTCAGCGTCTGGATCATCCGTACATTAAGGAAGTTGTTATTACGGATTCCATCGCGCTGCCCGAGAGCCATTCGGATCGCTTCAAGGTGCTCTCCGTTGCTCCGATGCTGGCGGAGGCTACCCGCATCATTATGCAGGGCGGATCGATCAGCACATTGTTCAAAAATGCAGGGATATAATAAACAACAGGGACAGGCAGCAGGCATGGAAGTAACGCCTGCTGCCTGTCGTGTACATGCCCCGTCCTGTCGTGGACGCGGCGTCTGCGGCGGGGCGGCTGTATATTCCCGAGTCTTACTGTGGTATAATTTGAAGCATAATTTGCCCGTATCAGAAGGAGGTGCCTTGCATTGAAGGGGAAAAAACGAACGGTCGCCAGCAAGCCCGCTAAGGTGATCCCGATTCAGCTTGATGCGACATTTTTTTTCGAACGAGCGGTCCGCTCACTAGACCGGCTTCACTATGACAAGGCCCTCAAGTATTTTCGGCGGGCTGTTGATTATGAGCCTGATAATCCGGTCAACCATTGTAATATGGCGGGAATTTTGTCAGAGATGGGGAATTACGAGGAGTCCAACCGGATACTCGGCTCCATTGTGGAGGAGCTCGATCCATCCATGACGGAATGCCATTTCTATATGGCTAACAATTTTGCCAATATGGAGCAGTATGAGGCGGCTGAGGATGCGCTAATCCGTTATCTGGAGGAGGATGCGGAGGGGCAATTTCTCGATGAGGCCGAAGAAATGATGGAGCTGCTCCAGTACGAGCTGGATCGACCGCCCAAGCAAGCGGTGATCAAGTCGCGCGAAGGCTTGTACGAGCATGATCAGGCGCGGATGCTGCTGGAGGAAGGGAAATTCGCCGAGGCGGTTCGATTGCTGGAGAGCATCGTTGAGAAGTACGAGGATTTTCTCGCCGCTCGCAATAATCTGGCATTGGCCTATTACTACATGGGTCGCTTCGATAAGGCGATGGACACGATTAACCAGGTACTGGAGCTAGAGGGTGGCAATGTTCATGCACTCTGTAATCTGGCCATCTTCCACCAGCATGCAGGTCATAAGGAGCCGCTCACACAACTGGTTGAGCTGCTGAAGAAGACGTATCCGTTCCATCATGAGCATGTATTCAAGCTAGCGACGACGATGGGCATTCTCGGTGAGCATGAGACAGCCTATCGGCATTTCATGCGGCTGTTGAAGGACCCCGCTCTACAGCAGGACCCGTGTCTGCATCATTATGCGGCTATCGCCGCCTGCAATATCGGCAGATGGAAGGAAGCGGAACGGCTGTGGCGGCAGACAGCCAAGCTGGACCCGGGCTCGGATATACCGAAGTATTATCTGGATCAGTTGGGGAGTGTCCGCTCGCAGCAGGAGCCGCCCCCGAGCAGCTATCATTATCATCTGCCCTTCGAGGAGCAGTTCCGCCTATGGGAGAAGTCTACGGACGGGCTGCCTGATCACCTGAAGCGGGACCCGCTAGTGCGCTCCTCCTTCTTCTGGGCGCTGCGGCACGGTGACCGTCAGACCAAGCTTCAAGTCATTCAAGCGCTGGGCATGATTGCCGATAACGAGGTTAAGGATGCGTTGCGCGAGTTCGTGCTGGAGCCGGATGAAGATGATTACCTCAAGCGAATCGCCATCTTCGTGCTCCGTTCCATCGGGGTGCATGACTCGCTCCCGGCGATGCTGGAAGGGAAGCGGACGCATGTGGAGTCGAATCTGCTGCCCTCCAGACTGCCGGTGTGGGAAGACAGATGGCAAGCCGTGCTGGAGGCAGCACAGCAGCGTATGAACAAGCTGTATGATCTGGTTCAGCAGCATGATCTGTTGACGCTGTGGGTGGAATATCTGACAAGAGTGTATCCGAATGTACCCAAGATCGCCAAGGTCGAGGGCTGGGCAGCGGCTCTGGAATATTTGACGGCGAAGATGCATCGCAGGGAAATATCCTACCATGAGGTTGCAAGGCGGTATGGCGTGTCGATCTCGACCGTAAGCAAATACGCCAAGGCGATCGACGAGGCCTGCGGCATCAAGGAGAAGATGAGGTCGGTGTTTCCCCAGTTCGGAGAATTTTCCGGAGAGTAGCTCGGGCGGCGTGAAGGCGTGAAGGAAGGCGGCAGCAGCTATAGAGAGTTTCAATTCAGCAAGGGAGGCAATGAACATGTATAAATCCATTATTATCGGCACAGGCCCGGCAGGGCTGACGGCAGCGATCTATCTGGCTCGCGCCAATATGAATCCGCTGGTGATTGAAGGCCCAGAGCCTGGTGGACAGTTGACAACGACGACTGAGGTGGAGAACTTCCCGGGCTTCCCTGATGGCATCATGGGGCCTGAGCTGATGGCCAATATGCGCAAGCAGGCCGAACGGTTCGGAGCAGAATTCAGGACGGGTTGGGTGAATTCGGTGGATGCCTCCGAGCGCCCGTTCAAGCTTCAGGTTGAGGGGCATGGGGAATTGGTTGCAGAATCGCTGATTATCTCCACAGGCGCCTCTGCCAAGTACCTGGGCATTCCTGGGGAGAAGGACAATGTCGGTCGTGGTGTCAGCACATGCGCGACCTGTGACGGCTTCTTCTTCCGCGGCAAGAAGATTATCGTCGTCGGCGGCGGCGACTCGGCGATGGAGGAAGCGAACTTCCTGACTCGCTTTGCCAGCGAGGTTGTGCTGGTGCATCGTCGCGAGGAGCTTCGGGCTTCCAAGATTATGCAGACTCGGGCACAAGAGAATAGCAAAATCTCCTGGCAGTTGAACAAGACGCCACTTGAGGTGGTCGCAGGCCCGATGGGCGTAACCGGTCTGAAGGTGCGTGACAATGAAACCGGGCAGGAGGAAGTCATCCAGACAGACGGCATGTTCGTGGCGATCGGACACACGCCCAATACGAAATTCCTGGGCGGACAGGTGACGACGGACGAGACCGGTTATATTCTGGTGAAGCCGGGTACGAGCGAGACGAATATCCCGGGCATCTTCGCATGCGGCGATGTGCAGGATCTGAAGTACCGCCAGGCAATCACCGCTGCTGGCAGCGGCTGTATGGCGGCGCTTGATTGTGAGAAGTTCCTGGAAGGTCATGCGGTTCACGACTGGAGCCAGTCGCTGTAATTGGCGAGCGAGGGCGTCAGCGTGAATGTGGCGTGTTTGCGTGTACAGCGCAGGCACGCCTTTTTGCCTGCCAAGGTGTGTCAGGTGCAGACAAGCAGGCAAGAGTATTACGGCGCAAGCTTCAGCAAGAACGAGCATAGGCTATATTAAGCAGTGACAGAGGCTCTAGAAGGCGGAATACCGTTGTTCTTGACCACACGGGTCAGTTGGCTTATAGTTGGTACAGAAGCAGTTAACTAAGTAAATTGAGGTGGCCATTGTCATGTCTGAAAAGATCTGCGTTGGAGTCGACATCGGAGGAACGGCAATCAAAGTCGGGATATGTAATCTGGAAGGCAAATTGCTCCATACGTATGAAGGACCGACGGAGGTAAGCAAGGGCACAGATGCGATATTAAACAATATTGCGGCTTATGCCCGCAACATCGTGGAAGACTCCCCGTTTGAATGGGAGCATGTGGAAGGAATTGGGATCGGAATTGCAGGATTCCTGGATATACCGAATGGCATCGTATCCTTCTCGCCGAATCTGGGGCTGCGCAATGTCAACCTCAAGCAATATCTGGAAGAGAAGCTGGAGAAGAAGGTATATATCAATAATGATGCCAATGTAGCTGCGCTGGGTGAAGCGTGGTCGGGCGCAGGTCGCGATGTTGGCCATTGTGTATGCTATACGCTGGGTACAGGTGTCGGTGGGGGCATTATTATTAATGGCAAGATCGTGGAGGGGTATGCAGGCAAGGCGGGAGAGCTGGGACATATCCAGATCGTGCCTGACCTGGAGGCGATTCAGTGCGGCTGCGGCAAGATGGGCTGTCTGGAGACGGTATCGTCTGCAACTGGCATCATTCGGATGGCTAAGGATGCTGTTGCCCGCGGCGATCGCACCTCACTGTCGCTGGTCGACAATATTATGGCCAAGGACGTTGTGGACGCGGCTAAGGCCGGAGATGAAGTGGCGATCCGCATCGTGAACCGCGCGGCATACTATCTGGGCAAGTCGATGTCTGTTGTATCCGTCGTATTGAACCCGCAACGGTTCATTATTGGCGGAGGGGTATCCAAGGCTGGAGAGTACTTGTTCGAGCAGATCCGCGAAGTATTCGCCAAGCTGACACCAGAGTCATCGCAGGAGGGCGTAGAGATCGTACCGGCACAGCTCGGCAACGATGCGGGAATCGTCGGCGCCGCCGGGCTTGTAATTAACAGCTAGGAAGCATAAGAAGCAGGCGGGGTGTCCGCCATATCAGAGCGTGTCGCCTGGCAGAGCATGTCTCTGCAGCAAGGTTAGACGATAGAGACCCTTGACCTTGACCATTGCGGTCTCTGCAATGGCAAGCTGAAGATGGATATGACGCCCTAGGAGGGGTGAGAAACATGACGACAAATTCTGCATCACTAGCGAAGCTGATCATCATCACAGGGATGTCGGGCGCGGGCAAGACGATCGCAGTACAGAGTCTGGAGGATCTGGGATTCTTCTGTGTCGATAATTTGCCGCCGGTGCTAATCCCGAAATTTGCTGAATTAATTGAGCAGTCCAAGGGGAAGATTGGGAAGGTAGCACTGGTAATTGACCTGCGCGGCCGCGAGTTTTTTACAGCGCTGTCCGAGTCATTATCCTATATTCAGGATCATTATACCATTCAATGCGAAATCCTGTTCCTTGATGCCACAGACAGCGTATTGGTTCAACGCTACAAGGAAACACGGCGCCGTCATCCGCTCGCTCCGGAGGGACTGCCGCTGGAGGGCATCGCGCTCGAGCGCAGGTTATTGGAAGATCTGAAGGGCTGGGCGAATCAGGTGATCGATACGAGCAATATTAAGCCGGCACAACTGAAGGAACGGATTATTTCCCGCTTCTCCAACATGGACAAAAATGGCATATCAGTCAATGTCACCTCCTTTGGCTTCAAATATGGTATGCCGATCGATGCAGATCTGATCTACGATGTCAGATTTCTGCCCAACCCGCACTATGTAGAGCATCTGCGTCCGAATACAGGCCAGAATCCAGATGTGTATGAATATGTGATGAAATGGCCAGAAACCCAGCAGTTCCTCGTCAAGCTGCTGGACATGTTAAATTTCCTGATTCCTCTGTATCACAAGGAAGGGAAAAGTCAAATTGTGATCGGCATAGGATGTACGGGCGGCAAGCATCGATCGGTTGCAATTGCGGAATACTTGGGACGAATGCTGGGCAGCAGTGATACGGAGATCGTGCGTGTCAGTCATCGTGATGCCGAGCGTGACCGCCATTAGCGGGGTGAAGCATTGATTCAGCGTACAAACAAGAAACAGAATCCGAGCATTGTTGTCATCGGTGGCGGTACTGGCCTCTCGGTTATGTTGCGCGGCCTCAAGGAGAAGCCGCTTGATATTACCGCCATTGTCACCGTCGCTGACGATGGGGGAAGCTCCGGCATTCTGCGCAACGAGCTTCATATGCCGCCCCCAGGCGACATTCGCAACGTATTAACCGCGCTTGCGGATGTGGAGCCGCTGCTGGCGGATATGTTAAACTATCGTTTCAACCATGGCAACGGGCTGGCGGGGCATAGCCTGGGCAATCTCATGCTGGCAGCGATGACGGACATCTCGGGGGATTTCGTCACCGGAGTGCGCGAGCTGAGCCGCGTATTGGCGGTGCGCGGGCGGGTTCTGCCGGCTGCGGGACAGTCGATCGTGCTGAAGGCAGAGATGAAGGATGGCTCTGTCGTCACCGGCGAATCAATGATCCCCAAGGCGCGCAGGCAGATCAAGCGAGTCATGATCGAGCCGGCTAATGTGGAGCCGTTGGAAGAGGCGGTGGAGGCATTGCGCGAGGCGGATGCGATTCTCGTCGGGCCGGGCAGCCTGTATACGAGCATTATTCCGAATCTGCTCGTGCCCAAGCTGGCACAGGCCATTGTGGAATCGAATGCGGTCAAGATATTTGTGTGCAATGTGATGACACAGCCTGGCGAGACGGATAATTATTCTGTCAGCGACCATCTGGAGGCGATCCATGCCCACATCGGTCATCATCTGTTTGACTATGTCATCGTGAATGACGGCGAGATTCCGCCGCAGGTACAGAGCAAGTATGCGGAGGAGGGGGCCAAGGCGGTTCATCTGGATCTGGAGGAAGTGAAGAAGCGGGGCTACCAGGTCATTGCTGACCGACTGGTGTTGTTTCGTACCTATCTCAGACATGATGCCGCGCGGCTAAGCCATCATATTTATCAGCTTGTTGAGAATTGGATGCAACGAAAGGGGTGAGCCCGCTTGTCTTTTGCGGCCCAAACCAAGAAGGAGCTGACCTTAATCGAGGCAGATTCCTGCTGCGAGAAGGCAGAGCTGGCAGCGCTGATTCGAATGAATGGCTCTGTTAATCTCGCCAACCGTAAGGTCATTCTGGATGTGTCAACAGAAAATGCTGCTATTGCGCGCAGGATCTATTCCTTGACGAAAAAGCTATTTGCTGTTCATACAGAGCTGCTTGTCCGCAAGAAGATGCGGTTGAAAAAAAATAACGTCTATATCGTTCGAATTCCGATGAGGGCTCAGGAGATGCTGGCTGAGCTTCACATTGTATCGGAAGGCTTTGTATTTCATCAAGGAATTGATCCGGAGCTGATTCGCAAGCCTTGCTGCAAACGCTCCTATCTGAGAGGCGCATTCCTGGCTGCTGGTTCGGTGAATAACCCAGAAGGCTCCTCCTATCATCTGGAGATCGCTTCGATGTATGAGGAGCAATGCTGCTCCATGGTGGATCTGGCGAATTCCTTCCATCTCAATGCCAGATGCATTGAGCGGAAGAAAGGCTTCATCTTCTACATTAAGGAAGGCGAGAAAATTATCGAGTTCCTTAATATTATCGGGGCGCACCAGGCATTGTTCAAATTCGAGGATGTACGAATTATGCGCGATATGCGTAACTCGGTCAACCGGATCGTGAACTGTGAGACGGCCAATCTGAACAAGACGATCGGGGCAGCCGTGCGGCAGATCGATAATATCAAGCTGATTCAGAAGGAGCTGGGACTGGATCATCTTCCTGACAAACTGAAGGAGGTTGCAGAGATTCGCCTGAAGCATCCGGATATGAATCTGAAGGAAGTTGGCGATCTGCTCAAGGTGAAAGTCAGCAAATCCGGGGTCAATCATCGATTGCGCAAGCTTGACGAACTTGCCGAGAAAATAAGGAACGGCTAAACTTTTCAACCTAGTGCTTCGGATGATATAATGTTATAATAATGCAAGCATATGGGCGGCGGCTGAGGCCGGCCCGGAAGGATCTACCGTGCCGGAATATACGGCAACTGTGGACATCTTGTTCACAGGCAGAGAAGACCGGGATGATTGGAACCGGTCTTTGGAATACAGGTATTAGATCGAAATAGTATAGGGGGTATGGTTTCCATGACAAGGCATCCTGTGGTCGTTCGTTTGAAGACAGGTCTCCATGCAAGACCGGCAGCGCTTTTTGTACAG
The DNA here is from genome assembly GCF_054955055.1 of Paenibacillus sp. J5. Classification (NCBI taxonomy): domain Bacteria; kingdom Bacillati; phylum Bacillota; class Bacilli; order Caryophanales; family Paenibacillaceae; genus Paenibacillus; species Paenibacillus sp. J5. The sequence goes on from NZ_JBUEDD010000009.1 coordinate 24,782, forward strand.
GAAGCAAATAAATTTTCTTCCGAAGTGTTCGTGGAGAAGGACGACAAGAAAGTGAATGCCAAATCCATTATGGGTATTATGAGCTTGGCCATTAGCTCGGGCACTGAAGTACACATTAGTGCAGAGGGTTCGGACGCAGAACAGGCTGTAACCGCTTTAGTCAATCTGGTAAGCAAGGAAGAACTGGAGAACCAATAAGGCGGGTCTGACATAAGGAATGGATGAGAAGACCCCTTCGCCACTCACTCAGGCGAGGGGTTTTTGGCGTTTTTTTGAATTGAGGATTGCTATGGTATAAATTACAATATATAATAAAATTGCAAAATTAAATAAAAGAAAAAGGTTGGTGGTTATTTATGAAAAGGCTTTCATTTCTGTTGTTAGTTGCTGCGGTGTTATGGCTGAACTTTACTCCTCCCTTGTCGACGTATGGGGCAGCCAGCTTTCCCAACACCGGCACGACAGGACTGACAGGCTTCGCAGGGAACGCGAAAAACGAATTTGGCGTATGGAAATCAGCCATTACTGGTGGGAAGAACGGTCAGATTGTGTACATTAGCTCCTTGAACGATCTGCGCACCCATAGTGCGGGCTCGACTCCTAAGATTCTTGTCATCGAGAACAACATCTCCTCTTCCACGCTGCAAAAAGTGAATTTCGGCTCCAACAAGACAATTGTCGGCTCCTACAACAATCACACGCTGACCAATATTCATTTCCGTTCTACCTCCAGCTCAGGCAATGTCATTTTTCAAAATCTTACCTTCCAGCACTCGGCTAACATCAATGCAAACGATGATATTCAGATGTACATTACGGCCGGGACCAATTACTGGATCGATCATTGTACGTTCGCAGGCCATGGCTACAACGCCAATGGTAGTGATCTGGACAAGCTGCTCTATATCGGCGACCGAGCCGATTATATTACCATTAGCAATTCCAAATTCTCGAATCACAGATATGGTCTAATACTGGGCCACCCGAATGATGGCAATAGCAGCTATAATGGGGTGCCCCATGTCACGCTGGCGAACAATTACTTTGAAAACCTGTATGTCCGCGGCCCAGGCCTTATGCGATACGGATATTTCCATGTCAAAAATAATTATGCAAATAATTTCAATCAGGCCATTACCATTGGTCAGGGAGCGCGGATCTATTCCGAGAACAACTACTTTGGCGCAGGGGCAGAAAAAGGCGGCATACTCGATGACAAGGCGAATGGCGAGTTTACGGACTCGGGCAGTACACCTGCTCTGAACGCTCCCAGATCGCCTAGGACGAATTGGAGACCTAGCAGCAACTATAGCTATGAGGTTAGGGATGCCAATTATGCTCGCGAATTTGTAACCAAGTATGCCGGCTCCTCTAACACGACCCTTGTCTTTGGCAAGTAATAGAATGAAGAAGACACCCCACCGCGGCTCATGTCCGAGGTGGGGTGTCTGGCGTCGTGTATTCCAGCGTACCCTGGGTTAACATGATGAAAAGCCGCACGTCATCGTGCGGCCATTCGCTATGAGTCGACAAGAGCGGCTTAGCCATTGCCCACTTCTCTTAATGGAATTTTACGCTGCTCCAATGCGCTTTCGATCAGTTGGATGAAATCCTCAGACAGACACATCGCCTTGGCTTCGCGATATACCTCCAGCAGATGCTCATCATTCAAGGGCTTCAGGAGTAGGGTTTTGTCGCTGTAGTCGCTGTATACAGGCTCTTTCGCAACAGAGAACCTGACTGAATAGCCGGAATCCTCCATATTGTAACGCTGCGAGGAACGACGGCTCCGATCCGTAGGCTTGATGAAATTACGCATGGATAGGAAGGGGTTTGAAATTTTCATAAGACGCAACTCCATTGTTAATGGTTTTCAAAAACAACCCTAGAGATGTATGAATATGGGAAGTTCTTCGTTTTTTTCATCTTACCATGAAATGGGTGCATCGTCTTGTCCGATTCAGTATGTTGAATTTTTCTTGACATCAAATATTGGCTATGATAAAGAGCCTGGAGGGACTAGCCTGCCAGGCTCTGAAATGCACTATTGCTTGGGTATATGCGCCATATCGCGATGCTGTACGGCTGCCTGCGTGAAGCGATGGAAGAAGCAAGCACAACTGCGGATAGCGTTCTGAGGCTGTGAAAACTCTAGATGCGTTCGATCACTTTGTCAACCAGACCGTACTCACGAGCTTCTTCAGCGCTCATGAAATAATCGCGATCGGTATCCTGCTCGATCTTGCTCAGCGGCTGTCCTGTGCGTTCAGCCAGAATACCATTGAGCTTGTCGCGCATCTTCAGGATGCGTCTGGCACGAATCTCGATGTCGCTGGCTTGCCCTTCGGCTCCACCGAGCGGCTGGTGAATCATCACTTCGCTGTTAGGCAGCGCATAGCGCTTGCCCTTGGCGCCTGCAGCGAGCAGGAATGCGCCCATGGAAGCTGCCATGCCGACACAGATCGTCGATACATCGGGCTTGATGAATTGCATGGTGTCGTAGATTGCCATCCCTGCAGTTATGGAACCTCCCGGACTGTTAATGTACAAGCTGATGTCCTTCTCCGGGTCATCGGCGGTCAGGAAGAGCATCTGAGCGATGATCGAATTGGCGACAACATCATTCACGCCGCTCCCCAAAAAGATAATCCGGTCCTTCAACAGACGGGAGTAGATGTCATAGGCGCGCTCTCCGCGGTTGCTTTGTTCAATGACCATTGGTACAAAATTCATATCCATCTGGACACGCCTCCATTCAAATAATTAGGATGTAAAATTATCATAACGGATTCCAAAACAAAAGTCAAAGATAGTCAGACATGAAAAATAAAAAAACCTGACGATACCGTCAGGAGTAGCTTGTGAAGTGGCGCGCCCGCGAGGAATCGAACCTCGATCTCAGGCTCCGGAGGCCTACGTCATATCCATTGGACCACGGGCGCATCTATATGACTTGCTGAGCACACTATAAGGTGCAGCGAGATTTATTATATGGGATAGATGAAAAAAAAGCAAGGGTCATGTCGAAAATAAATAAGCGGTGAAAACTTGAGTTGCATAACGGTATGAAATTCGATACAATGTAAGTGGGACTTAAAATGATACTGCGGGACGTTAATTGTCCTAATGTTCGTACCGTCCATAGCGCCCTTGCCGGGCTACAGGAGTGAACCCTATGCGCAATACCTTTGAACTGCAGAAGAGACTGATGCCTGATGTATTGGACATTATGAAGAAGCGGTATACCATTCTTCAGCAGGTCAGACACTCGAACCGGATTGGACGCAGGGCGCTTGCTACTTCACTCTCAATGACAGAAAGGGTGCTTCGGGCAGAGACCGACTTCCTCAAGTCCCAGGGCCTGCTCGATATTCAGAGCAATGGCATGGAGATTAGCGAGGCAGGCATCAAGCTGTTAGATGAACTGGAGCCAGAGGCTAAGGAGCTGTTCGGGCTCTCTGAGATGGAGGAGAAGCTTCGCCGCTATTTCCATCTGAAGCAGGTATGGGTTGTCGCGGGAGATTCCGATACGTCCGTGCATACGAAGAAGGAGCTAGGCAGAGCGGCCGCACAGGCGCTCAAGAAGGTGATGGGAAGCGATGATGTCATCGCCGTCACTGGAGGCACCACGCTCGCTCATGTCGCTGATCAGTTGCATTCCCATGTTCCGCTCAAGAGCATCCGGTTCGTTCCGGCGCGCGGTGGACTTGGCGAAAGTGTCGACTATCAGGCGAACACTATTGTCTCTACGATGGCGAAGCGAGTGGGCGCACAATATCGGCTGCTTCATGTGCCGGATCATCTGGGCGAGGAAGCTTACGTATCGCTCATGCAGGAGCCGGGCATCAAGGAACTGGTCGAGGTCATTCGCAGTGCGCGCATCGTGCTGCACGGCATCGGGGATGCGATGGTGATGGCTCGCCGCCGCAAGGTGGGAGACGAGATGATTGCGGCCTTGAGAGAGGAAGGAGCGCTCGCAGAGGCGTTTGGCTTCTACTTCAACAAGGATGGCAATGTCGTTCACCGGATGCAGACAGCCGGATTGCGAATTGAAGACATTCAACGCGCAGAAGTGGTGATTGGCGTCGCTGGCGGACGAAGCAAGGGCGAGGCAATCGGGGCTATCCTGCGATTCGGGCACGAGGACATACTCGTGACGGACGAGGCGGCAGCCGAAGAGATTATCGTCCGATTTGGCTTGTAAGATCAACAGAAGGATCATGACACTAAGCGGCTTAACAGGAAGCAAAGTCGCGGGTGTTGAGATAAATGAATAATTAAACCGAACTTTAGGAGGAAATCACAATGGTTAAAGTGGGTATTAATGGTTTTGGTCGTATCGGCCGTAACGTATTTCGCGCAGCGCTGAACAATCCTGACGTGCAAGTGGTTGCAGTAAACGATCTGACAGATACAAAAACACTGGCACATCTGCTGAAATATGATACAACTCATGGTACGCTGGATGCTACTGTAGAGGCAAAAGAAGGCGCGCTGGTCGTGAACGGCGTAGAAATCAAAGTATTCGCAGAGCGCGACCCTGGCAACCTGCCTTGGGGAGAGTACGGCGTTGAGATCGTTGTGGAATCTACCGGTATCTTCACAGCGAAAGAAAAAGCTGAGCTTCACCTGAAAGGCGGAGCGAAGAAAGTTATCATCTCCGCACCTGCAACGAACGAAGATATTACAGTTGTTATGGGCGTTAACGAAGACAAATACGACCCGGCTGCACATACTGTAATCTCCAATGCTTCCTGTACAACAAACTGCCTGGCTCCATTCGCGAAAGTACTGAACGACCAGTTCGGTATCGTTAAAGGGATGATGACAACTGTTCACTCCTACACGAATGACCAATCTGTACTTGACCTGCCTCACAAAGACCTGCGCCGCGCTCGCGCTGCTGCAGAGAACATCATTCCTTCCACAACAGGCGCTGCTAAAGCTGTATCGCTCGTACTGCCTGAACTGAAAGGTAAACTGAATGGTATGGCAATGCGTGTACCTACACCTAACGTTTCCGTAACGGATCTCGTTGTTGAAGTGAGCAAGAACGTAACGGTTGAAGAAGTGAACGGCGCGCTGAAAGCTGCTGCTGAAGGCCCGCTGAAAGGCATCCTGAACTTCTCCGAAGAGCCGCTGGTATCGAGCGACTACAATGGCGACCCAGCTTCCTCCACTATCGACAGCCTGTGCACTATGGTTGTTGAAGGCAACATGGTGAAGGTTGTATCCTGGTACGACAACGAGTGGGGCTATTCCAACCGCGTAGTTGACCTGGCTGCTTACATCGCAGCAAAAGGCCTGTAATATCCTATACACTTGAACGCTTCCCCCTGTGGTCTGCCACGGGGCGGATGCGGACATTCCCGTCCCGGATTTGCTGCAAATCCGGGACACTGTCTTGATGAAGCTCTATAGCCTTCTATCCCCTAACAACCAAGGAGGTTCTTGCGATGAACAAGAAAAGTGTAAGAGATGTCGAGGTAAGCGGCAAACGTGTATTTGTACGGGTGGATTTCAACGTACCGGTTGAGAACGGAGCCATCACGGACGACACACGGATTCGTGAAACGCTGCCTACAATTCAATATTTGATCGGGAAGGGCGCAAAGGTTATTCTCGCGAGCCATATGGGTCGTCCGAAGGGCCAAGTGGTGGAGGAGCTTCGCTTGAATCTGGCGGCTGCTCGTCTGTCCGAGCTGCTGGGCAAGCCGGTTGCCAAGGCTGACGAAGCCGTTGGCGAAGCGGTGAAGGCTCAGGCTGCTGCGTTGAATGACGGTGATGTACTGCTGCTTGAGAACGTGCGCTTCTATCCAGGCGAGGAGAAGAATGATCCGGAGCTGGCGAAGCAATTTGCCGAGCTGGCCGATCTGTTCGTCAATGATGCATTCGGCGCTGCTCACCGCGCACATGCGTCTACTGAGGGCATCGCACATCATCTGCCAGCCGTATCCGGCTTGCTGATGGAGAAGGAGCTGGCTGTACTGGGCAAAGCGCTGCTGAACCCTGACCGTCCGTTCACCGCTATCGTCGGCGGTTCTAAGGTAAAGGACAAAATCGACGTCATCAACAAGATGCTGGAAATTGCCGACAATGTGTTGATCGGCGGCGGCCTCTCCTACACCTTCTTCAAGGCACAGGGCTACGAGATCGGACAATCGCTGGTGGACAACGAGAAGCTGGATCTGGCGCTTGGCTTCATCCAGAAGGCCAAGGATCTGGGCAAGAACTTCCTGCTGCCAGTGGACATCGTCGTATCCGATGACTTCAGCGCTAGCGCCAACACCAACATTGTCAATGTAGACGGCATTCCTGCTGATTGGGAAGGCATCGACATCGGCCCGAAAACCCGCGAGCTGTATGCGGACGTCATCAAAAACTCCAAGCTGGTCGTATGGAACGGGCCGATGGGCGTGTTCGAGATCGAGCCATTCTCCCATGGCACGCGCGCTGTTGCGCAAGCTTGTGCAGAGACCGAAGGCTACACAGTAATCGGCGGCGGCGATTCGGCGGCGGCGACAGAGAAGTTCCACCTGGCTGACAAGATGAATCACATCTCTACAGGCGGCGGCGCTTCCCTGGAGTTCATGGAAGGCAAGAAGCTTCCAGGTGTAGAAGCTCTTAACGATAAATAAAAAGACCTATAGCGGCGCTTTCTCCTTTTACGGAAAAAGCGTCGTTTCATGGCGAAAAATAGGCTATTATAAGAGATGAGGCATTGCCCCTTCTCAAAATGAAAGGACGTGTACGAAAAGGTGAGAAAACCGATTATTGCAGGCAACTGGAAAATGTTCAAGACAGTCTCGGAGGCAGAGAGCTTCCTGGCTGAGGTAAAAGGCAAGGCAGAAGTCGAGGGAGTCGACAGTGTAATCTGCGCTCCTTATATTGCACTTCCTGCTCTGACGGCTGCTGCTGCTGGCAGCTCCATCGGCATCGGCGCGCAAAACCTGCACTTCGAGGACAACGGAGCTTATACCGGTGAGATTAGCGGTGTTATGCTGAAGGATTTGAAGGTTTCGTATGTAATTATCGGACATTCCGAGCGTCGCGCCTATTTTGCGGAAACCGATGAGATTGTGAATAAAAAAGTACATGCTGCATTCAAGCACGGCCTGACGCCGATCGTCTGCGTGGGCGAGAAGCTGGAGGAGCGCGAGGCGGGCGAGACGAAAAATGTGTGTAACGTTCAGACAACTGCTGCCTTCGAGGGACTGTCTGCCGAGCAAGCCGCACAAGTCGTTATCGCTTATGAGCCGATCTGGGCAATTGGTACAGGCAAGTCCTCCACGGCTGAAGACGCAGAGGATGTGATTGCCTATATCCGCGGCGTGGTTGCAGGCCTGTATGGTCAAGAGACGGCTGACGCAGTGCGCATTCAATACGGCGGCAGCGTGAAGCCTGCCAACATTAAAGAGTATATGGCACAGCCTAACATCGACGGCGCACTGGTCGGCGGTGCAAGCCTGGAGCCTGCTTCTTATATCGAGCTTGTTCAGGGGGCCAAGTAAGATGAGCGCGCCAAAACCTGTAGCTCTGATCATTATGGATGGCTTCGGCCTGCGTGATACGGTTCATGGCAATGCGGTGGCGCAAGCCAATAAGCCAAACTATGACCGGTATATGGCCACTTATCCGCATACGACGTTGACAGCTTGCGGCGAGGCGGTGGGTCTGCCAGAAGGACAGATGGGCAACTCCGAGGTGGGCCATCTGAACATCGGCGCCGGACGGATCGTCTATCAGGACTTGACCCGCATCGACAAGTCGATCCGCGAGGGCGAGTTCTACGATAACGAGACACTGCTGAGCGCGATCCAGCATGCGAAGAAGAATGGCAAGAAGCTGCATCTGTACGGCCTGCTCTCCAATGGCGGCGTACACAGCCACATTGCACATTTGTTCGCCCTGCTGGATCTGGCGAAGCGCCAGGACTTCCATGACGTCTATATCCATGCCTTCCTGGATGGACGCGACGTAGCCCCGGATAGCGGACGCTCCTTCGTGGAGGCACTGCAGGCGAAGATTGCAGAGGTTGGCGTAGGCAAGATCGCTTCCCTGCACGGACGCTACTATGCGATGGATCGCGACAAGCGCTGGGATCGCGTGGAGAAGTCGTATCGTGCGATGGTCTACGGCGAAGGCCCGCAATTTGTCGATCCGCTGCAGGCTGTTGTACAATCGTATGAGAACAACGTATATGATGAATTTGTCGTGCCGACAGTCATCGTAGGGGAAGATAAGCAGCCGGTTGCATTGGTGGAATCGGAGGATGCGGTGGTGTTCTTCAACTTCCGTCCCGATCGTGCGATTCAGTTGTCCCAGGTCTTCACCAATGACGAATTCCCTGGCTTCGACCGCGGACCGAAATGTCCGAAGAATCTGTACTTCGTCTGTCTGACGCTGTTCAGTGAGACGGTGGGCGGACTCGTCGCCTACAAACCGAAAAATCTGGACAATACGCTGGGCGAGGTGCTGGTACAGCAGGGCAAGAAGCAACTGCGGATCGCCGAGACCGAGAAATACCCGCATGTTACGTTCTTCTTCAGCGGCGGACGGGATGTCGAGCTGCCAGGTGAGACACGCATTCTGATCAATTCGCCTAAGGTAGCGACCTATGACCTGCAGCCGGAGATGAGCGCTTACGAGGTGGCTGAGGCTGCGGTGAAGGAGATTGAAGCTGACAAGCACGATGCGATCATTCTGAACTTCGCTAACCCCGACATGGTTGGGCACTCCGGCATGCTGGAGCCGACGATCAAGGCGGTTGAGGTGACGGATGAATGCATGGGCAAGGTAGTTGAAGCCGTGCTCGCCAAGGGCGGCGTCGTCATCATCACGGCTGACCATGGCAACGCGGATCTGGTGCTCGATGATAATGAGCGTCCGTTCACGGCGCATACGACGAATCCGGTGCCGCTGATCGTCACCTCGAAGGATGTTCAACTGCGCGAGGGCGGCATTCTGGCTGATATTGCACCGACGATTCTCGACTTGATGCAATTGCCGCAGCCAGCAGAGATGACTGGAGCTTCCCTGATCTCGAAGTAAGTACCCCAAACCAAATTACATTGAAGGAGTGTTTTTTCTCATGTCTATCATTACTGATGTGTATGCACGCGAAGTGCTCGATTCCCGTGGTAACCCAACGGTAGAGGTTGAAGTTCATCTGGAGTCCGGCGGCAAAGGCCGTGCAATCGTTCCATCTGGCGCATCCACTGGCGCTTATGAAGCAGTTGAGCTGCGCGACGGCGACAAGGGCCGTTACCTGGGTAAAGGCGTGCTGCAAGCGGTAGAGAACGTCAACACGCTGATCGCTCCTGAGATCATCGGACTGGACGCACTGGATCAAGTGGCAATCGACCGCAGAATGATCGAAGTGGACGGCACGCCGAACAAAGGCAAGCTGGGCGCAAACGCGATTCTGGCTGTATCGATGGCGGTTGCCCGCGCTGCTGCGGATGCGCTGGACGTTCCATTGTACACGTACCTGGGCGGATTCAACTCCAAAACACTGCCAGTGCCGATGATGAACATCGTTAACGGCGGCGAGCATGCAGACAACAACATCGACGTGCAGGAGTTCATGGTTCTGCCAGTAGGCGCAGAGAGCTTCAAGGAAGCACTGCGCATCGGCGCTGAAATCTTCCACAACCTGAAGGCTGTACTGAAGGACAAAGGCCTGAACACGGCTGTAGGCGACGAGGGCGGATTCGCTCCGAACCTTGGCTCTAACGAAGAAGCGATCACAACGATCATCTCTGCAATCGAAAGAGCGGGCTACAAGCCAGGCGTCGATGTATTCCTGGGCATGGACGTTGCGTCCACCGAGTTCTTCAAGGACGGCAAGTACCATCTGGAAGGCGAAGGCCGCTCCTTCACATCCGCTGAGTTCGTTGATTACCTGGCTTCCCTGGTGGACAAATATCCAATCATCTCGATCGAAGACGGTTGTTCCGAAGACGATTGGGAAGGCTGGAAGCTGCTGACGGATAAACTGGGCAGCAAGGTTCAACTGGTGGGCGACGACCTGTTCGTGACCAATACCGAGCGTCTGTCCTCCGGCATCGAGCAAGGCGTAGGCAACTCGATCCTGGTTAAAGTAAACCAAATCGGTACCCTGACTGAAACCTTCGACGCGATCGAAATGGCGAAGCGCGCAGGCTACACAGCAGTAATCTCCCACCGTTCCGGTGAGAGCGAAGACAGCACAATCGCTGACATCGCAGTAGCAACTAACGCGGGTCAGATCAAGACAGGCGCACCTTCCCGTACAGACCGTGTTGCGAAATACAACCAATTGCTGCGCATCGAAGATCAACTGGGCTCCACAGCGATCTATGGTGGCAAGCAAGCATTCTACAACCTGAAAAACTTCAAGTAAGCCACAAGGCTTAACTGAGAACCTCCACCAAGCATCCCTGCGCCGCCTCGTGCGGTGTGGGGATGTTTTTATTAGCGACAGGTCTACGCCTGGTTCATACGTTTATGGGGTGCACATGCCCGCTGTCGAAGGATAGGTCTGTCCTTGGGAGGCAAGATGCAAAGGCGATGCATGTCCTCTCTCCTGTTGCTTCATACTACAGAACAGATGATTTAACTATGGGCAACGAACGGAGGCGTAGAGCATGCCAAAGGTAGCGCTGCAGTTGTCGACGCTGCAGGACGTCGCGAGGATGGATCTGCTCGGAGCGATTGAACTAGCGGCGAAGATAGGGTATCCGGCAATCGAGTTCTCCGGATATTACGGGGTGAAGCCCTCTGCAGTGAGAAGGCGACTGGAGGAGCTGCAATTAGAGGCGGTCGGCAACCATGTCCCCATCGATTGGGGGAACCTGAAGTCGCTGGGCAAGGACATGGAGCGAGAGATACAATATGCGCTGGAGATTGGTGTACCCCGGATCATAGCGCCATGGGCCCCCTTGCAGGAAAAGCCTACAATGGATGATGTACGGCATCTGGTTCGGGTGCTGGAGCGGGCTGCACTGCAGGTGAGGGCGGCGGGGCTTCAATTTGGTTACCATAATCATGTGAGTGAGCTTGTGCATGTGAATGGGAAGTTAATCCTGGATCATGTGCTGGAGCGTATCCCGGCGGAGCTGATGTTCCTGGAGCTGGATGTGGGGTGGGTCTATATGGCGGGACTGCATGCGGCAGACCTGATTAACCGCTATGGAAGCCGTCTGGAGCTGATGCATATCCGGGACTTCGGCACTCAGCGCACCGATACGGTGATTGGAGAGGGTGTAATAAACTTTGATCCGCTGCTGAGGGCGGCGGCGGAGGCGGATGTGCAATATTATGTTGTGTGTCAGGAGCAATTCGAGTTAACTTCGGTAGATAGCGCAAGGCTTAGCTTGCAGTTTTTTCAAGATCGGAACCTGGTCTGACGAGGAGGCCGCAGAGAAAAAAGAGAATTTTGGAATTGCAAGCAGGCCGTTAGATATGATAAACTAGCGATATATGTTTTGATATGGCTAGGGTCAGCTTTAATTCATGAGCTCCTATAGCGGGAGGTGGAACTGTGGTTGCATTGAAGATTTTGCTGGTAATTTTTTCACTGGGCTTGATTGCAGCGGTTCTCTTGCAAAAAGGGAAGAGCGCAGGCTTGTCCGGGGCAATCTCAGGCGGAGCGGAGCATCTGTTTGGTAAACAGAAGGCTCGTGGTCTGGATCTGTTCTTACAGCGTTTGACTGTCGTGTTGGCGGTAGGCTTCTTCCTATTGTCTTTGACAGTGGCTTATTTGGTGAAGGGTTGACACAGAGAATACATTAAAAAGCGGGGGGTTCCCCGCTTTTTTTGTTATCGTGTCTCTCACTTCCCTCTTCTGCTGGCGGCTGAGACGCAATTAATGCAACGAACTGCAAACACACCGTCAAGATGGCATTAGTCCGTCCTGGCGATTGACCAGATGAATCGATCAGAAATCCCCTTTATTTTGGGCTTGATATGCGCACTGGGACAGGGCTACGCCGATTAGAACGGGACAGAAGCTGCCCATAAGCGCCAGCTATTGAAGCTTAATATATAAGTGAGCGTATGCAGCCAAGCCTTTTCATGCCCCTATTGCTTGAGCCAGGGGCGCTGGGCCCATCCGTGCGGCTGCCATCTGCGAAGACTTCAGATCAGGCCAGGTGCAGGCTGCGCTCCCCTCGCAGACAGGACAACCTCTTCATGGATGGAAGCCGCATAATTTGTATATACTTATGAAATACATGACTATATAAGTGAAGCAAATGCAGCAACAGTGACGAGCTATGAGCGATGTGAATCGAGTTGATCGGACTCCAGAATTCTCCTTCTGTGGAGCGATGAGCACGAGCAGCGAGAAGTCTTATTCCGCATAGCGTTCTGGGCTGATCCACATTTGATTTATGTATATAGATGGTCTATACGGCCTAAGGATGCAGGGCTTCCTGCTTATCGCCGTATAGGTGGCAGAATCATTTCGCTCAAGGCTATTTTCAAGCGGTCTACGTATCGCCTATACTTGATATAGCCTTAATATACTGGGCAGGCTGGTGAGACGAGATAAGATGGTAACAGAACAGGAATTGCTTGATTTTATGCGGGAGACCGCCTACAAGCCGATGACATATCAAGAGCTGGAGCAGCATTTCGGAACGAGCAACGCTGAGGAGTTCAAGGCATTCCTGCAGCTCCTCACCCGACTGGAGGAGTCTGGTCAAATCCTGCGTACCCGCAGTGAGCGCTATGGCGTGCCAGAGCGAATGAACCTGGTGCGCGGACGGGTGCAGGCGCATGCGAAGGGGTTCGCCTTCCTGCTGCCTGACGACAGCAATCAGCCGGATGTGTACCTGCATGCCAATGATTTGAAAAGTGCGATGAATGGGGATACGGTGCTGGCGCGTATTACATCCAAAAGCGCAGGCGGCGGACGGATGGAAGGCGAGGTCGTCCGGGTGGTCACTCGTGCGATTACCGAGGTCGTGGGCACCTTCGAGCACCATGAGGCTTATGGCTTCGTGATGCCGGATGACAAGCGCATCAATCGTGACATTTTCATCCCTAAGGAGGGCTTCCGCGGCGCAGTGACCGGACAGAAGGTGGTTGTGCGCATCGTGAACTATCCCGAGGGGCGCTCGGCTGCGGAAGGCGAAATTATCGAGGTGCTGGGTCACAAGGATGATCCAGGCATTGATATTCTCTCGATCATCCGCAAGCATCAGCTACCGGAGGGCTTCCCTGATGATGTGCTGGCGGAGTCGGAGACGGCGCCTGACCGGATTACAGAGGAGGAGATCATCCAGCAGGGTCGACGCGATCTTCGAGACGAAGTGATCGTGACGATTGATGGCGAGGATGCGAAGGACCTGGATGATGCGGTAGGCGTGAAGCTGCTGGAGAACGGTAACTACGTGCTTGGCGTGCACATCGCTGATGTCAGCTACTACGTGAAGGAAAATTCTGCGCTCGATCAGGAGGCGTATCGCAGAGGGTGCAGCGTCTATCTGGTGGATCGGGTCATCCCGATGCTGCCGCATCGTCTGTCGAACGGCATCTGCTCGCTTAACCCTCAAGTGGACAGGCTGACGATGTCGTGCGAGATGGAGTTCGATGCCAAGACGCTCAAGCGGGTGCGCCATGATGTCTTCACCAGCGTGATCCGCACGAAGGAGCGGATGACCTATTCGAATGTCCGCAAAATTCTGGTGGATGATGATGAAGAGCTGAAGGCTCGTTACGCAGAGCTGCTTGACATGTTCAGGCTGATGGAGCAGCTCGCGATGCGGCTGCGCTCGCGACGGATGAAGCGCGGGGCGATCGATTTTGACTTCCAAGAGTCCAAGGTAATTGTGAATGAGGAAGGCAAGGCCGTCGATATTGTGAAGCGTGAGCGCTCCGTGGCCGAGCAGATTATCGAGGAATTCATGCTGGCGGCCAACGAGACGGTGGCCGAGCATTTCCACTGGCTGCGGGTGCCGTTCCTGTATCGGATTCATGAGGACCCGGATTCGGAGAAGCTGATGAACTTTGTACGGTTTGCCGCGAACTTCGGCTATACGGTCAAGGGGAAGGCGAACACCATTCATCCGCGGGCGCTGCAGACGATGCTGGAAGAGATTCGTGGCAGCAAGGAGGAGACCGTCATCTCCACGATGATGCTGCGATCGATGAAGCAGGCGAAGTATGATGCGCAGAGTCTGGGGCATTTCGGCCTGGCGGCCGAGTTTTATTCCCACTTCACCTCGCCGATCCGCCGCTATCCCGATCTGATCATCCATCGTGTCATGCGTGAGGTGCTGGCTAACGGAGGCAGCTTGCCGCCTAAGCGCCAGGAAGCGCTGGAGGCGAAGATGCCGGACTATGCCCAGCATTCGTCGCAGCGCGAGCGTGTGGCCGCAGATGCGGAGCGAGATACGGAGCAGTTGAAGAAATGCGAGTTCATGCTCGACAAGGTTGGCGAGGAGTTCGAGGGCATCATCAGCAGCGTGACCAGCTTCGGCATGTTCGTCGAGCTGGAGAATACGGTCGAAGGGCTGATCCGGCTAAGCGATATGCATGACGACTACTACCATTTCCATGAGCTGCACATGGCGTTGATCGGAGAGCGCTCCTCCAAGGTGTACCGGATCGGCGATGAGGTCAAGATTCGTGTCGCTCGTGTGAATATGAATGACCATACGATTGATTTTGAGTTGGTAGATATTAAGCCGCGCGGCGGCGGCTTCTGGAATGGCAAGCCCGGCAAGGGCGGGCCAGGACGGGGCGGCCCTGGCAAGGGTGGCCCGTCTAAGGGAGGCAAGGGAAGTCCGGGCAAGCTGTTCAAGCCTGGCCGCGATCAAGGCGGCCGCCCCGGCAAGGATCGCAAGGGCAAGCAGGGCCCGGTTAACGGACAAGCTGGGGGCGGCTCAGGGGAAGGGACGCCGACTGTAGCAGGCAAGAAGGAGAAGAAGGGAAAGGGAGGCACGGCGTCCAGTGCGAATGCGGGCTCAGATGACCCGTGGCATGCTGCTGACGACAATGTCTGGCTAGATAGCAATACAAAATATGACCCCGGCTGGGAGCAGGGAGAGCTGGCGATGGATGCAGTTCAAGTGAATGGTAATGAACATGGGGCCTTAGAGGGCCATAGCAAGGAAGCGGAGCAAGGGCAAACGGAGACGATCCGCGAGCACTCTGGCAAGAGCAAGCGCAGCAGAAAGAATCGCAAGGCAGCAGGAGCGTCTGTGGCAGCAGTAGCAGAGCCTGCGGAGACAGGCGTGGAAGCTGTGGGGAGCGGGCAAGAGGAGCAGCTCCAGCGCCCGGCTTCCAAGGGCAAGCGGCGCGGCGGAGCAGCAAGGCGCGACGGCAGCGCTGGCGCAGATGCGCTGGCGCAGGGCAGCGAAGCAGGGCGTGGCCGATCGGCGAGCGCCGAGGGCGCAGAGCGCGGCAGCGATTCGGTAGCCGCGGCGGAGCAGTCGCCGAGCGCTAAGGTGCCGCCGCAGCGCAAGAACAAGCGCGAGCGCACCAGCGGCGGCCGCTCGACCCGCCAGGGCGGCTGGCAAGGCGGCGCAGGCCGCCAAGCGCCGCCGGAGCGCCATAGCGAGCGCATCGCCGAAGGCGGCTCTCGCGGGGGCTACGCCACCACTTCGCGGAAGGGTGGCGTGCGCCGGGATATGTGGGGCTTGCCGATTAGCGGGCAAGCCTATCGCGGCGGCGAAGCCGGCGAGTCTCCCCGCGGCAGACGGGGAGACGGCGGCAGCAGCGGCACCGGCTCGCGCCGCAAGGGAGCCGCTGCTGCGCCAGCCGCAGCAGCGCAAGGCGGCAGCGCAGCGGCAGCCGGCGCAGCCGATGCGGCGCGCGGCTTGCGGAAGCCGCCGCGCAAGAAGAAGAGCGGCGGAGCAGCCGGAGCTGCGGCTGGCAGCAAGGCAGGCGTTGGCGCCGCTCATGCGGAAGCGGCTGCTGGCCTTGGCAGCGCAGTTGCTACCGGCAGCGTAAACGCTGGAGCAGGTGGCGGCGTGGCGGTCATGGCAGAGAAGGATAGTGCGCTGCAATAAGGGATGATGCTGTAGATTGTGATGAGGTTGGGTGTGTAGCAGCTTCAAATAATCGGGCTCAACCCTGTGCGGGTGCTTGATTTCCAAATATAAACTTGTTACAATGGACTCCTGAAACCTGTGGGAGTCCATTGTGCAACTGACATGCATTTGTGATGCGGTGTAGACTGGCTTGATTCAGGCTTCATAAGAGAGGGAGTGAGTAAGCATGGGCAAGAAGAAGAGTGATGACAGGCCGCTCGCCCAGAACAAGAAGGCTTCCCATGACTACTTCATCGAGGAAACTTATGAAGCGGGGATCGTCTTGACCGGGACGGAGATCAAGTCGGTGCGACAGGGACGTGCGAACATTAACGATGCGTTCGCCACGATCCGCAATGGAGAGATGTTCATTCACAACATGCACATCAGCCCGTTCGAGCAGGGTAATCGTCATAATCCCGATCCATCGCGGGCGCGCAAGCTGCTGCTGCACAAGCTGCAGATTCATAAGCTGCTTGGTCAGTCCAAGCAGGAGGGTTATGCGATTGTGCCGCTGAAGATCTATACGCGCAATGGCTATGCCAAGCTGCTGATCGGACTTGGCAAGGGCAAGAAGCAGTATGACAAGCGTGATACTGCGGCCAAGCGCGATGCTCAGCGTGACATTCAGCGCGCTTTGCGGGAGAAGCAGAAGGTTGCCAGGTAAGTCAGGAATGGTAAGGATATGGCAGGCTTCCATTGGTCGCTAATCGTCCCAGTAATCAATACAGACGCAGCGGCGGAAGATGTGTTATACTAGGTTACAGACAGCAGGAGCGGGTTAGTTGGTGACGCTCTGGCTTTATATGCAGCGACTCGGTGTACTTGATCGGTAGTCTTGTGCAGGCACAGGGCTGCGGATGGATACTGTCCGATCTAAGCGCTTATTCATTCGGGGGCGTTTTTTGGATTCGACGGGGATAGTACGAGCAAGGGTTGCGGGTAGTGGGGACGCGTCCGCTTCATCAACGCTAAAGCCAATTAAATGGCAAACAACAACCAACTTACGCTGTAGCAGCTTAATAACCTGCTCGCGTGCTCTCGCTCTGTATCGCCCATGTACCGGGATGAGGGCCCAACTTTAGTGGGATACGCTGTCACATCTCCGCCTGGGGTGTGCTGAAGAAGATAATCAGGCTGACCTGATCGAAAGCCGGTTACGGGGCGTTCGGCCAGGTGACATCAAAACTGTGACTACACCCGTAGAAGCCTTTGTGGCGTTGTCTTCGGACAGGGGTTCGACTCCCCTCGCCTCCACCATGCAAATCCACAACCGCACGAGGTTGTGGATTTTTGCTTTCCTCATCGTTCAGCTTCGGAATATGCTTTACATGCTCATTATAACTTTACATAGCTACAAATGAACATCTTAACTTTGAAGATGTTCTGTCCGGCTACATGATGTTTAAGCGCTAGAACCAGTTATTTTAGCATATCCTATGTAACGACTGCTTCTTAATGTTGAGTGACTTTATGCTCAATCGACGCTTTCTGCTGTTCCATGCTTTCCAGCTTCTACAGAAGTGCCAAACCTGCTTCTTCGTGTAGCCTAGATTCATGTGTAGACTTGTTTCTTTGATTCTTATAAGGCTCATTCTTCTTCGCTTGCTTAGCGAGAAGCAGAATGGCTTCATCTTTAAAAATCTTTTCTTGGTGCTGAGCCGCAGATAATTCACGATGTACTCGCGTCGAAGCCCGGTAATCTTACAAGTCTTGTACGGTCACATGTTAAAATATGCTACGCATCTTGTTGAAGCTGATATTATTTATTGATATAGTTAGTTTTATGGGAAAAGTATGTAAAAGTGGAGGAGCATCTAACATGAGTGTGGCGTTGCATCCCTTAGGATATTTATTATGTGGTCAACAAGAAGATATTAATATTGAGATTAATAGTGTCCTAAATAAACTTAATATAACAATAAGTAAATTCATTAGAAAGCTACTTAGTGTTGATTTATTAGATGAAGATGAGAGGGAGTTAGCACCGTTTTATGCAAGAACTATTTTTGAAGCAGCCGGAACTGCATTGCTTGCAAGACTAGATCCTTTCCGTGTTTTAATAGTTTATAAGGTCCAATCATCAGCAAACTACGATGTCACAAAAAGATCTAACGTTGCGTTGCAATGGTCAGGTGATATTTTAGCTACAACTAAACCTAGAAATGATATTTGGAATCCCGAAGTTAAGACCAGCGAATATGACAGGGCGTTACTTAGTAATTATTTTGGAGAGTTGTTTTGGAAACCTGGATTTTTGAATGTTATAGACTTTATACCTTCGTATACTATTTCTAAACCTAGTGACTGGAAAGATGAGCTAGAAGTAAAAGATGAAATGCAGTTCTTCGAAATGACTAAAACAGAGGCTGGAAAGCTTTTCTCAGCATTTTCAAAAGGAGTACACTATGAATTTTTAGTTAATACTGATAGTGTATATGATGCAACTACGGTACAGGATTTTGTTTTAAGGATGTTAAAGACAATTTCAGATTTAGGTCTAGTTAGTCATTTTGGTGGATTGATGTCTTCCTCTCTGCCTAAAGAGGGGGCACTTGATTTATATTTGGAAGTTGAGGAGATGGTACGAGCATGGCGCAAGATAATGGACTCGTAAATTTAATATTGGCATCAGAAGATTTTTCAACAGAAGAATTTATCAAATATCATCATTTTATGAGTTATGAAGAACATATTATAAAAAAGCTTATGGCCCATGGGCCAGTCTTATTAAAAGGTGGAAGAGGTACAGGCAAAAGTGCTTTAATGCGTGAAGCTAATAGGAGATTGAACGAAAACGGTTTAGGCTCTAGTGCTGTTGGGATATATTTAAGTCTGAGACACCTCCCTTTATTAAGAACTCGAGGAAAGCAGTATGAAGTTGAACTACTACGTATTTTAATTGACAAAATCAGCAAAGAGTCATATCAAAAATATAACTTTAATTTTGCTTCGGAACCAGAAGTTTATGAAGTGCATAAAGAATTAGTAAGACTATCAGAGCACGTAAGCAAAAGAATAGTTTTGTTTTTTGATGATGCGGCACATATCGGTAGGGAAGCAGCTCTGGAAGAATTTTTTGATGTGTTCAGAACGCTTTCAAGCAGCAATGTTTCTTGTAAAGCGGCAATATACCCAGGAGTTACTCGTTTTGGAAACCGATTTGATATCTATAATGATGCTACAGTTGTTGAAATTTCCCGAAGAGAAGACCAAGAAGATTTTGATCAGTTCTTTTATATGGTAATGCAATCACGTTTTCAGGAAGAACTCAATGAAAAGAACTTTTCAATTAATGTCAAGGAAGTAGCCTCCTTTTTAGGACAATCAGTTGTTGGTAATGTACGATCTTATGTTAAAGCATGCTCAATACTTCTGAATACAGAGAAAACTATAGGGTTTCCCATTCTATCAGAGGTAATGTTGGAATTAAGTCGCGATTACTATTGGCCAATGATTGATGAAATAAGATTGAAAATTGGCATATATGAAGCATTAATTGAACCCTCTGAAAACTTGGCTGAAATATTATATCAACATTGTGGGGCGAAAAATGTGACCTCTTGTATCATTCACAGAAATATTGTGAATAGAGTAGATAAAGCGTTAGAGATACTGGAGTATACTGGTTTTATTGCTAGAAGAGAAGTCTCCCGAGGGATGAAATCAGGTGGGAGGGGAACAAGATTTGTTTTAAACTTATGTAATCTGCTCGAGGTAATACCAGGAACAAGATTAACAAAAGAGTTATTTGATCAATGGAGTAAACGAGAAGGTGAGGACGTACAGTTTTCACAAAACAGTGTGTTATCATTTATTGATTGGCCAGAAATACCAGAAGATAAAAACTTATCAATCCTCGAACTCCCGATAGAAAAATTAAAAAAGTCGGATATGTTCCCATATGGAATTACAGACAATAAATTGGAAATTCTCAAAGACCATGGGTACAATTCGGTAGGGAAACTAGCCGAAGCATCTGACGAAGAGATATTAAGAATTGATGGTATAGGAGAAAAATCATTGGAACGATTCAAAAGTGTTTTAGGTCAGGCTATTTGGATGTAAATATTAACGGAGAATTGTGGTTTTGCACACCCACGGTTCGCCTCCACCACCATGAGCACCATCGCATGAGGATGGTGTTTTTGCTTTATATTTATAGATCAATAGGGTAGAATATGTATATACGTAATAAAAGTTATTACAGTTATAAGGTATAACCTGCGGGATGCGGAATATACTCATAGAGAGGAGAACAAACAATGAATGGTGTGGTCAAGGTGACAAAGGATAATTCGAATGGTATGCGATATGCTCGTAAAGTAGGTCGAATGGGTAACAGTCTTGGAGTGAGCTTGCCCAAAGGTTTAACTGAAAAGCTAAGCATCTCCCAAGGTGATGAGATTGAATTTGTGGAAAATGATCGCGGCGAAGTGGTCTTGAAAAAGGTTCAGCAAACTCAGCTCCCTGATCATATAAGACCAGAGGTGCTTGAAGCTTTTTTTGACGTGTTTCAAGAAGATGAAGGTATTCTTGAGGACCTAAGGGACCGATAAGATGAATATATTCCTGACTAAAGAAGAGGTTATTTCAGCCCACTATTTTATGATGCGAAAAATGAACGACGCAGATCAGTCAGGAGTGAAGGATCACGGCCTGCTGGAATCTGCGGTACATAGACCGCAACAAACTATATTCGGGAAAGATGCTTATCCTGAATTATTTGAAAAAGCTGCCGCTCTGCTTGAGTCTCTGGTCAAGAATCATTGCTTCCACAATGGTAATAAACGTACAGCCTATTTGGTTACTAAATCATTTCTGATGATTAACGGTAAACATTTAAAAATGGAACGCGAATATGCCGTTGAGTTTATTGTAGATATCGCCAAAGGAATTCATTCTATGGATGATACAGCAAGGATATTAACAGAGTTTTCTGTAGATCGATAATTCATAGGGGTCAGGGGATCGCCTTCAACCTTCTGGTTGGTGGCTTTTTCATACCTACCACGGTCACACAGATCCCGCTCACAGCGGTCTAAGATGGACGAGTTCTCCAATCTGCATACTGTGGAGAAGTCCTTCTTGCCTCTTACTATTAGTGTAGAATATTCGGATGGTGAAGGATGATGATATGGATATTGCAAGTTGGATCATAGAAGCGGACATACCAAGCATGCAAGAAGCTATGGAGTCGGGGAATATAAGCTCTGAGGATTTAGTAAATGTATATCTGGAAAGAATTGGTGAATTCGATACAAAAATCAATTCCATCTTGGAGATCAATCCAGAGGCTGTTGAGATAGCTAAAGCTTTAGATATAGAGAGAAGGGTGAAAGGAGCTAGAGGGTATCTACACGGAATTCCTATACTCCTCAAGGATAATATTGCTACACATGACTGCATGCATACGAGTGCAGGCTCTATCGCATTGGAGAACTCGATTGCCATAGAGGATTCAACTGTGGCTGCCCAGCTTCGTGCTGCCGGTGCTGTCCTGCTCGGGAAAACCAATATGACCGAGTGGGCAAACTTTATGTCGAATGAAATGTGGGCAGGGTATAGTTCTAGAGGCGGCTTGGTGTTAAATCCGTATGGAGCGGGGGAATTATTTGTTGGTGGCTCAAGCTCAGGTTCAGCCGCGGCTGTTGCGGCGAATCTTGGGGCGGCAGCGATCGGAACGGAAACAACGGGTTCGATTATTAGCCCTGCCTGTCAGAATGGGGTTGTAGGCATTAAACCGACGGTTGGTTTGGTTAGTCAGACTGGAATCATCCCCATTACCTTTAGCCAAGACTCAGCGGGCCCCATAGCAAGAACAGTGACAGATGCTGCAATTATTTTAGGTGCTTTAGTTCATGTGAACGAACAGGACGCCGATGCCTTAGGGATAAATCATGGATACCAAGAATATACTCAATTTTTGGATAACAGCTTTTTGAGGCAAGCAAGAATAGGGATTCCCAGATTTTATTATGAAGGTTTGGATGAAGCAAGGCTTAAAATCGTTGAAGATGCTATAACAGCATTGAAGAACGAGGGGGCGACCATTGTTGATGCCGTAAGCCTACCGTGTGAGAACACAGAATGGGATGCGAATGTACTACGATATGAATTTAAATATGCCCTCAACAAATACCTGGCTCAATTACCTGAAGAAGTCCCAGTCCATTCATTGGAGGAAGTAATTTCTTTCAACGAAGCACATGCACACAGAGCATTGAAATACGGACAAGGCACATTAATCTGGTCGGAAGAAACAAGTGGTACCTTGAAGGAAGCAGAATATTTGAATAGTTTAACGCGGAATGTGGAGATGGCTCGAAAAAATGGAATAGATCATGCCTTGAATAAGCATCGATTGGATGCACTAATGTTCCTCGGAAACGAGGGAGGAGCTGATCTTGCCGCAAGAGCGGGCTATCCCATCATAACCGTTCCTGGAGGATATGCCACAAGCGGGATAATTGCTCCGGGAGGTTACACAACCAAAGGGCCGCAGGGGATATCCTTTGTTGGTACTGCGTTCAGTGAACCTATATTAATCCAAATAGCGTATGGTTTTGAGCAAGCTACAGGGCATCGTGTTCCGCCAAACTTGAATTGACATTCACGGCAATGGCTAGAGGCGTGGGAATGAAGGCGATCTTCAAGGATAAGTATGAGTATAAATATACGATTACGATGATTGATCAAGACCTTAGCAAAGAAAGTATTAAGCCTCTATCTTCGAAGTCTGGGTTTGTTGTTATGGAGGTTCCAGACACAGTAGCGGAATCCCAGGATAGCTTGATTCTAAGGCTGGAAAAAAATAAGGATAAGGCCACCCTTAATTTAAGGTAGCTGAAGGCTCCGCTCTTTATGAGAAACCGCAAGCGCAAGGGATGCCATCCCTAAGGCTTGCGGTTTTTAGGTAGGTAAGAGTGTGTCCCGCCTTATATGTTCTTCTATATCTACGCGAGCCGAGCCTTGCCTGTCAAGAACAGCGACAGCCGTCTACGCTTGAGTGGTGCCAGCGGAGGCTAAACTGTCACTGTCTAATTAAACGGTACAGATGAGCTCAGGACTAAGCTGTGGCTGTGGCCGCGTATCGGCATGAGAGGGCGACTTGTCGAATTCCTTCATATTTAATTACATTAAATATAATTAATTTTAAATTATCCAATTTACAGTAATATATCCATAAAGTATAATGGCTTATAAGGAGGTGAACACGCGAAGTGAAGTCTAGCGAGGGTAAGCCATTTTAAACCACAATCAGTAAGCGCTTCCCCATATTGTATGGTTATAGGTATTAAAGCTTGAGCACGATGACCACCCGCATTTACCCACAGCTTTATCCCTCATCTGAGAAAACCGATTTTCGCATATTCAGTCATCCATTCTTTTCATTAAGAAGCTTTAAAGTGATCAGTCTCTTTTCTGCAAGCGTATTCAACTGACTTGGAGGTTATATCCACAACGAATCTGACGATTCTCTTCGGTGTGCGCCTGTATGCCGTATGGAGGATCCATTACAAGTATTTGATACTAACTAATCAAAGGAAAGGTGGATTTATGAAGACGAATCAGAAAAACAAACTCAAAGGCGGTAAAACTTTCCGCAAAGGTATCAAGCAATTACTCGCAGCAACGCTGCTTGCGACAGGAATTCTGTCAGGCATGGGCCCAGGAGCCCTGGCTGCGGAAGCGCGTGTCGATAATCCATTCGTCGGAGCTACAGCGTATCTGAACCCGGACTATGCCGCTCTTGTCGATACATCCATTGCGTTAACCAGTGATGCAACGTTAAAGGCACAAATGGAAACGGTTAAATCTTACCCTACAGCAGTCTGGATTGACCGGATTGCCGCTATCTATGGCGGGGCGAACAATGCAGGACGCAAAAGTGTCGAGGAGCATCTGGATACTGTTCTGGAGCAAAAGAAACCTGGTGTTCCAATCACGGCTTCCTTCGTCATCTATAATCTGCCCGGTCGTGACTGCCATGCGCTGGCTTCCAACGGTGAATTACCGCTGACTCAAGCCGCATTGCAGACCTACAAAACAGACTATATCGATGTCATAGCTGATATTTTTGCTCAGCCAAAGTATCAGGACATCCGTATTATAGCGGTCATCGAGCCAGATAGCTTGCCTAACCTGGTCACGAACCTCAATACGCCGGCTTGCGCTCAAGCCAGTTCGACAGGCATCTACGCAGCGGGTGTGCAATATGCACTGGACAAGCTGCATGCCATTCCGAATGTGTACAACTACCTGGATATTGCTCACTCTGGCTGGCTCGGATGGGATAACAACCGGACCGCTGCAATCGCGGAGTATACGAGCATTGTTCAAGGAACTGCAGCCGGTCTGAATAGTGTGGCTGGCTTCATCACCAACACGGCAAACACCACGCCGCTCAATGAGCCGAATCTGTCCAATCCAGATCTGAATATTGGTGGACAACCGATCAGGTCGGCCAAGTTCTATGAGTGGAATCCGTATTTCGACGAAACGGATTTTACGGCTGCATTGTATAACGGTTTTGTACAAGCAGGCTGGCCGAGCAGCATTGGCTTCCTGATCGATACCAGCCGTAATGGCTGGGGAGGGGTAAACCGTCCGACATCGGCTTCAGGCAGCGATATTAACAGCTACGTGAATTCCGGGCGTGTCGATCGCCGTACTCACCGCGGGAACTGGTGTAACAGCAGTGGATCAGGCATGGGTGAAGCGCCTAAGGCAGCGCCGGGGCCTGCCCATCTGGATGCCTATGTATGGGTCAAGCCTCCAGGTGAATCCGATGGCTCCAGCTCTGAAATTCCGAACAATGAAGGCAAGGGCTTCGACCGGATGTGTGATCCAACATTTACAACTCGCGATGGTGTATTGACAGGTGCGCTTCCTAACGCTCCAGTATCAGGTCACTGGTTCCATGATCAATTCGTCATGCTGGTGAAGAATTCCTTCCCTGTTCTGCCAGCCTCCAATGGCGGCGGAACACCGACGGCTCCAGCGGCTCCGGCTGCACTGACTGCGACAGCAGGCAACGCACAGGTATCGCTGAGCTGGACAGCTTCCACAGGTGCAACAAGCTATAATGTGAAGCGTGCACTGAGTGCGTCTGGACCGTTTACAACCGTTGCGGCCAATGTAGTTGGTACCACGTACACCAATACGGGCCTGACCAACGGGACGACCTACTATTATGTGGTCAGCGCAGTGAATGCGGCGGGTGAAAGCGCGAATTCGGTTGTAAAAAGTGCTGTACCTGTAGCCGGAGCTACAGCTCCTGCTGCACCTACTGCCTTGACGGCTCTGGCAGGTAATGCCCAGGTCAGCTTATCCTGGACGGCTTCCGCGGGGGCAACGAGCTATAATGTGAAGCGTGCGCTCAGCGCAGCAGGTCCATTCACAACTGTTGCGGCTAACGTAAGCGGGACTTCTTATACGAATATAGGTCTGACCAATGGTACGACGTATCATTATGTTGTGAGTGCTGTGAACGCTGCCGGGGAAAGCGCTAATTCCGCCCCTGCCTCCGCAACTCCGCAAGGTGTGGTTGCGCCGAGCGGCGATCTGGTTCTGCAATACCGCGCGGGAGATACGAATGCGACTGACAGTCAGATCAAACCGTATTTCAATATCAAAAACAACGGCAACACGGCTGTAAACCTGAGCGATCTGAAAATCCGTTACTACTTCTCCAAAGAAGGTAGCGCAGCGATGGACTCGGCTATTGACTGGGCTCAGATTGGCGGCGCCAACATCCTCCGTACATTCACCGATACGTATGTGGAGCTCAGCTTCACTGCTGCGGCTGGCTCGATCCAGCCAGGTGGACAAACTGGGGACATCCAGCTCCGCATGTATAAGACGGACTGGAGCAACTTTGACGAGACTAATGACTATTCCTACGATCCAACCAAAACATCCTATCAAGACTGGAACAAGGTAACCCTCTATCAAGGTGGCGAACTGGTGTGGGGCATTGAGCCCTAGATGCTGTACAAGCCATAAGGCGGTATTCACACCGTAAATGACAACCTAAGACGAACTCAGACCCGCTTCACAAACCAGGGACGTTTCAAAGTCGCTCATGACTTTGAGACGTCCCTTCTACTGTTCAACCGAACTACGGTGTGTTCGCCCTAACATCGGGCTGGAGCGATTGGGGCGCCATGTGAGCTTGTGAGCGGTTAGAGGCAGGTTCTCGTTCTCATGGCCATCTCCCATTATCCCGTAGAGAAGGTGTCGAGCGGGGGCTACACCCGCCCCCGCTGCCCCTTCACCTGCTTGAGCGTAGCGACGATCAGGAAGCTGACGATGACCAGCAGCAGCCAGGAGCTGACCTTGCCCAGGTGCACGAGACTCCAGGTAGCCGTCTGATTCGGATAGGTCCAGGCACCGAAGAAGGTGGCGATATTTTCGGCTACCCAGATGAAGAAGCCGATCAGGACAAAGGACAGCGACAGTGGCATGCGATAACGAATGCCGTTCACCTCATAGACGACCCATGACCGCCAGAAGACGAGGAGGACGAGGGCAGATAGCAACCAGCGGATGTCCACCCAGAAATGATGGGTGAAGAAATTCAGATAGATCGCCGCGGCAACCGGGATGACGGCCCACTGGGGCGGCCAATGGATTAGCTCGACCCGCAGCCGTCTCCATGCCTGGCACAGATAACTGGCTACGCTTGCGTACATGAAGCCGCTATAGAGCGGCACGCCTAGTATTTTGAAGTACCCTTCCCCCGGATAAGACCAGGAGCCCATATGCACCTTGAACACTTCGAGCGCCAGACCGATCAGGTGAAATAGGGTGATGACCTTCAATTCATCCCGCGTCTCCAGCCCCGAGCGCAGCATCCACCATTGCATGGCGATACAAATAAGCAGCAGCCAGTCATAGCGCGGCAGAAGCGGCAGCGGCACAAGCTTCGTTAAGGCAAGGGACGAGAAGATAACGACCGGGAACAGACAGGATAGCGCCTGCTCCCAACCAAAACGGATAAGCTGCTGCAATGCTTTCACTTCGACTCCTCCTTGTTCGGCTGACCTGCCTGCGGTAATATGGTCATTAGTTCGACAAATTGATTAAGGTCTACTACAGGTACGAACCGGACTACGATCATTGCTACACTCCATCCTTCGCGACTAAATGGATGATTATTCTCTTATCAGGTAGCATGTACTGGCGAAATTGAGACGTTATATAATAACAATAACGGTTGAAGTCGCTGGAGGCAATTGCTACGCTTAGATGGACTATTACAGCTTGACAATGACGGCTTGTGAAGAAGAGCAAGCCATGCCGCGGCAAACGTATCGGTAATCGCAGGTTGGGCATCGTTAGGAAGGAGGGAGCACGGATGGCACGTAATGAAGCCTTGAAGCAGGACTATATTATCCAGCGAGTGCTGGAGGCTTACCCATGCCGAGTGCTATGGAGCGAAGGGCGGCCATGCCTGGAATATAGCAGCCAGGAGGAGCTGGACAACATTAGCAGATTTGTAGAGACTCAGTTCCAGACGGAGCTGCTGGAGGTGTTCTTCGCTGCTGTGGCGCGTCTTCCTGAGGAGTGAGCAGGGAATGCGTCATGCGGGCGGAAGGCTGAATACGATAGGCAGTTGATCAACGAAGGAGGAAGCAGGATGAATGATATGATCCGGCACTTGCAGGCTCACCGCTCCATTAGGCGCTTCAAGCAGGAGGAGGTCACGCAGGAGCAACTGGCACAGATTATTGGCAGTGCTCAGTCGGCATCGACCTCATCTAATATGCAGGCGTACAGCGTAATCAGTATTCGCAAGGCAGATACCCGGCGCCAGCTAGCGGCGCTTGCGGGCGGGCAGCATTATGTGGAGGCGTGCCCGCTGTTTCTGGTGTGGTGCGCGGATCTGCACCGAGCCCAGGCAGCGGTGAGGCTGCATACTGGCGATGCCACACTGCAAGTGCCGCAGAATGTCGAAACCTTTCTCGTGGCGACCGTGGACGCGGCGCTAGCGGCTCAGAACGCCGCGGTGGCTGCGGAGGCGCTAGGGCTGGGGACGGTCTTCATCGGCGGTCTTCGCAACGACATGCGGCGCGTCATTGAGCTGTTGGAGCTGCCGGAGCTGGTATATCCAATCTTCGGTATGTGTATCGGGAAGCCCGACCAGTCGCCTACTCCGCGACCCCGTCTGGCCATGGAGGCCGTATATCATGAGGAGCGTTATAATCAGGCGGATCTTGTGAAGCATATCCGTGCTTACGACGAGACGCTGGCGCAATATTACGCGAGCCGAACTGGTGGCAGCAAGCAAGCCGCATGGTCTGGGGAGCTGGCGTCCCGACTCCGTGCAGAGCGTCTGCGTCCAGAGTTGTACGATATTATTACGAGCCAAGGCTTTCAGTTCAAGTGATTAGGGGACTCGGCGGGTGGCATCTGTGGCCGCACCTATGACCACAGATGCGCGATTGCGCAGCCCACCGCTGCGGGCCTGCTTTGTGATCAAGCGAAAAGCGCCGCAACCGGCGCTTTTGTTGACTTACAGGACAGCGTCAGCGATTAGCTGACCGTATAGCTACAGAGTGGTGTCAGCCGCTGGCCGATTGTAGAATTACAGAACAGCATCAGCGATCAGCCGATCCAGCTTGCGGATGTCGATGCCCTTGCGTAGATTGACCTTGATGTGGCCGGCCTTGGTCCATAGCTCCACCTCTGCATTCACATCGAGGAAGCCACCTGCATTCTCGGTGGACCACATGTAGATGGAGGAGTAGGGAAGGGAATAGATCTCAACCTTGCGCCCTGTTATGCCTTGGGCATCTCGGACGATCAGGCGCTTATTGGTGAATATAGCGCTGTCGCGAATGGTCTGGTATGCACAGATAGCAGTTTCTCCTGCCACCAGCAGTTGGTTGACGTCCTGCGGAACCGGGCATTCGGATACAAACGTCCATTGCAGGATATTAGTGGGGCCTGACATGGGCATAACCTCCAAGCTATGGGATGATATTTCCAGATTTATAGCATTCGACTGAAATTGACAAATTCCTTCTTTTTTATGCCCCCAACAGGTAATTTACACCCTGTCCCGTATAGACCACTACTCTCCCCCGCTAACATGACATTCAATCGCACAAAAAAGCGCCGGATACACGGGATTCCCGTCTAAAGTCTAGTGGCTCCGCTTCTTCCATGATATATAATATGAGATGAAGGACATCTATGGTGCAGCTATTCGCCACAGTGTCAGCAGAGGGAAGGCGACAGTAGAGATGTTCTCCCTCCCATGGCCCCCTTCTAATTGGGGATTGGACGTTGACCCTGTCTTTGGCCGCCCGATTGTGTGTCGTTATCCCGGAAACCTCATTCGGAATACATGAGAAGAAACCTACGAAGAAACCTATATAGAAGCTGAGGTAGTGACACCTATGAATGAGGACTATCATATTGATCCCGATCCATGCTATGAACAGGCAGAACACAAGGCGGGGCAATACTTTGCCATCCTATTGAAGCTGGCCGAGTCTGGAGGCTATGCACCTGTATTGACCGAACACCTGAGACAATGGCAGCATAAGCATATCCGCCGCTTTCCTTGGCTATCGCTATTCTCTCGCCCTCCGCAGGAGCAGGGGGGCAATGCTGGGCACTACCTCAATTGGCTGGAGCGTACAGGCCGACTGGATGGCTATCTGGAGCGCAGCGTATCGTATATGTATATGCGCGATCTTGGCCAAGCCGTGGATGATCCGAAGACGCAGATGCGCATTCGGCGGATGACCGCGCGTGTCAAGCAGCGGCTCCTGTCGTCGCAGAGTGGTGGGGGCCTGGATATGATCAACATGACGGGTGTATACAGATGGGCACAGTCCGAGGGTGTTGAATCGGCGGCGATGTGGCTGATCGGCAAGCTCCATACCGTCGCGACCCATATCCCGGAACAGATGAATGCCGAGCATGCCCAGCGTAAGCTGATCAAGATTGTTTTTGGCGTCGTGCTACACGCGATGGAGGAGATGGAGGAGGGGCTGGAGCCACGGGAACGGGCAGAACGGATCAATCAGGCGATTCGGCTCGGCTATTCCTATGGCCTGACGTATCCGTTTATTGACGATCTGCTGGATGCCAAGGTGCTGAATATAGAGGAGAAGGCGCGCTATAGCCGCCTGATCCGTGCCGCGCTCCTTCGCGGCACAGTACCGGAGCTGGAACTGGAGAGCTGGAGCGAGTCGAATCGGCAACTGATTCACTATGTCCATGGCGAGCTGCGGGAAGCCTTCGAATATATTAAGGAGCAGCAACCGGCAGGGAAACAGACAGTCTTTTTCGAGCAATCCTATGTATTCTTTCACTCTCAGGAGCTGGATCGGGTCAAATCGCTGTCCAACCCCGGCTATACGAATGAGGAGCTGTTCATTCCTGTCATTCTGAAGTCTGCCTCCTCTCGCCTGGTGGCGCGCTCCGTGCTGGGGACGGCGGAGGAGGAAGGCTTCGAGAGCCGGACGTTCTACTACGGAATCTATAACCAGTTGGCTGATGACTTCGCTGATCTGGATGCCGACCTGGAGGATGGCGCTGTGACGCCGTATACGTACTATTTCACTCATCATGACCGTCGCCCCGATCTGCTTAACCCGTTCGAGCTATATTGGACGGTCGTCTGTCATCTGATCCAACATGTCTACAAGGGTGATGCTGGCGCGCGCGAGGTGATACTGGATCGCGCCATCAATGGACTGAAGCGGTTCAAGGCGCGGCTCGGGGACACAGCGTATGCGCGCCGGATGAGGCTGCTTGCACCAGATGCTCCCGCCTTCAATCGGCTCGTACAGCGAATGGTACGGAGGGCCGATGATGTTGAGTTTCTGGACAAGCTGCTGCGCGATCAGCTTGCGGGGCAATTGAAGCAGGATCGCCAGCATCAGCAGCTCTTTCATGAGACGGTTCGCAAGGCGCGTGATGAGATTAACCGCATTTTGCCGCTAGACCCCCCTGCCGATCTGCCGCATCTGGAGGAGCCGCTAACGATGGCCGCCAATTACAGCTTGGCGAGCGGAGGCAAACGTCTGCGACCAGTGCTGACATGGGTAGTTGGTGTGCAGGAGTATGGGCTCATAGCGGAACAGCTCACGCCGCTGCTCCGCTCGCTGGAATATATGCATACCGCTTCTCTGATTTTTGACGATCTGCCCACACAAGATAACGCCTCGATCCGCAGAGGACAGGCAACGCTCCACTTGGTGCATGATAGCGCGACAGCCGAGCTGACCGGCTTGCTGCTTATGCAGCGGGCGGTGCAGGAGCAGGCCTCGTTGCAGTCCTTCGATCCGGGGGCAGTGCTGGCTCTGATGAAGTATTCGGCACAGCGCGCCGAGGATCTGTGCCGCGGCCAGGCAATGGATCTGGGCTCCAAGGGCAAGCGGCTCACGCTGGAGCAACTGAACACGCTCTGTTATTACAAGACGGGTATCGCCTTCGAGGCGGCGCTGATTATGCCGGCGCTGCTTGCCAAGGCAAGCAGTCAGCAGCTAGATGCATTGAAGTCCTATGCTTATCATGCGGGGATCGCGTTTCAAATCAGGGATGACCTGCTCGATACGGAGGGAGATGGAGCGATGCTGGGCAAGCCTGTCGGACAGGATGCCTCGAACGACCGCTCCACCTTCGTGACGGTGCTTGGACTGGATGGGGCGCGCAGGCAGATGTGGGAGCACTACTGCCAGGCGATGGAGGCGCTGCGACGTTTTCCGCAGCGCAGCGGATTCTTGACACAAGCGCTTCATTACATGGTGCATCGTGAGAGCTAGCGGATCGATACGACCCGATTACAGATGGCGTCCGTGTCCTCACGATCATGACTGACGAGCATGCAGGTCATGCCAGAGGCGAGCAGCATTCGCTTCAGCTCGGAGCGGATGCCGCTCTTCAGCTCGGCGTCGAGGCTGCTGAACGGCTCGTCCATCAGCAGCAGGCGTGGACGCGGCGCCAGCGCACGGGCAAAAGCAACACGCTGCTGCTGACCACCGCTCAGCTCATGCGGATAGGCACGCGTGTAAGGCTCCATCTGGATCAGCTCCAGCATCTCGTCCAGCCGTGCTCTCCGTTCCTTGCGAGCAGTGCGCGGCAATCCGAATTGTATATTCTGGGCGACAGTCAAATGGGGGAACAGGGCATAATCCTGGAAGATCATGCCGATGCTGCGACGCTCCGGCAGCACGAACCGCTGTTCATCCACCAGCGTCTCCCCATCCATAACGATAGAGCCTGCGCGGGGCATCTCCAGTCCTGCGATGATGCGCAGCAACGTGCTTTTGCCGCCTCCACTCGGGCCGACGATGCCCACGACCTCGCCTTGCTCGACGGACATCGAGAAGCCGTCCAGCACCGTGCCACGCCCCTTGTCATAGCTGAAGGTCAGTTGTCGGGCTTGAAAATAGCTCATGAAGGTTTCCTCTCTCCTAGCCAATAATAAAAGCATACGAAGACTACTCCGACCGCAATGATGAATAATGACGGGACAGAGGCCTGATGAATCTGCTCGTCGCTGGCATACTGATACGCCTTGGTCGCGAGCGTCTCGAAGTTGAACGGCCGCAGCAGCAGCGTTAGCGGCAGCTCCTTGACAATCTCCATAAATGACAGGATGCAGCCGGTAAGGACAGCGCCGCGGATCATCGGCAGATCTACCTTGAAGAAGCTGGCCGTTAGGCTCTGTCCGAGCATGCGCGACGCCTCGGTATAACGGTTCCCAAGCTTGTCAAAGCCGGCCTCGACAGCATTGTAACCGACAGGCAGGAAGCGAATGATATAGGCAAATATCAGCATGGCGATCGACATGCTCAGCACCAGCTTGCTGGGGCTGTAGCCGAGCCGTTCGTACAGGCCGCTTGCGCCGAGCAGGCCATCCAGTGACAGGAATACGGCCAGCACCCCGATAGCCAGTACTGCGCCGGGTATCGAGTAGCCCATGGCAACGAGTCTGGACAATGCGATGCCCCACAGTGAGCGCTTGGCAAAGCGCACAACGTTGGCGATGATCACAGCCAGTGTCATCAACAGCAGGATGGCTATGGCAGAGACGAGCAGGGTGTTGCCGAGCAACAGCACGAAGCGGGCATTCAGGACATCGTTGTATGTCCAGGCCGCCCATACGATCAGTTGAACCACCGGAATCGCGAAGGAGAACGCGAATACCGTCAGCCCGAGCCCGGTAGCCGCCCATGCGGCAGGCCCGCGCAGTCTGCGACGGGCCAGCGGACGCTGCCTGCTGGTCGAGGCATGATACATCTTGCGTCGCCGCACCAGCCGCTCCAGTAGGAAGATGGCGATGACGAAGGTCATGAGCAGCGCGGACAGTCGGATGGCTGAATCGACATCATACATGCCGAACCATGTTTTGAAGATGGCGGTGGTGAACGACGGAATGCCGAAGTGCTTGGACACCCCGTAGTCATTGAGCACCTCGAATGCGACGAGGCTGGCTCCACCCGCAATCGC
This sequence comes from Paenibacillus sp. J5, assembly GCF_054955055.1. Classification (NCBI taxonomy): domain Bacteria; kingdom Bacillati; phylum Bacillota; class Bacilli; order Caryophanales; family Paenibacillaceae; genus Paenibacillus; species Paenibacillus sp. J5. The sequence goes on from NZ_JBUEDD010000009.1 coordinate 58,282, forward strand.
GGTTTGGGATACGGGCAGCACGATGCGAACCAAGATGGTCAGCGGCCCTTGTCCGAGCAGACGGGCATTCTCGATATAGGAGGCGCTTTGGCGCTCCAGCATCGTTTTGACGAGCAAATAGACATAGGGGAACAAGCAGATCGTAAAAATAAAAATGGCGCCCTTCAGCGACATGATGTCAAAGTAAGCCGGGTTCGGCGTTAGTCCTAGCTGATTGCGCAAAAAAGCCTGCACACTGCCAGTATAGCTGAGCATCGAGCCATACGTGTATGCGGCGATATAGGGAGGCAGCGCTAGTGGCAGGACGAATACAAAATGGCAAAAACGCCGCAACGGGAAATCGTACACTGCTACAAGCCAGGCGAGCGTAACGCCGAGCGCAACCGCGCAGCTTCCTGCTCCCAGCACCATCCATAACGACTGCAGCGATGCATCCAGCAGCACATAGTCCCGAATATGAGGCCAATTCTCTGTCGGTTCTGCCAGCAGGCCGAGCAGGATATAAGCGGAAGGGGCGAGAGCTGCCAGAGCTCCCGCCACCGTCACGATCGTCCAGCCGTTGAGCTGGCGCTGCATCGTTCTCCAGACGAATTGTGCAGCGGCCTTCATTATTTCCAGCCTGCCTTGTTCAGCAGCTCGACCGCCAGCTTGTTGTTCTCGCCGAGCTTGGCGAAATCAAGCTGCTGCGTCTTGAATTCTCCCCAAGTCTTCAGCAGCTCCGGCTTGTCCGCCGCGGCATTCACCGGGAACTCGAAGCTTCCTTGTGACAGCGTCGTCTGCGTCTTTGCACTCGTCAGGAACTCGATCAGCTTGATGGCGTTCTCCTTGTTCTTGGCGTGCTTGGTCAGACCAATGCCGCTAATATTCAGGTGAGCGCCGGTCGTCTCCTGATTCGGGAAGAAGACGCCAATCTGCTCTGCGACCTTCACTTCCTCCGCATCCTTGGAATGCAGCATCTGTCCGACATAGTAAGTGTTCATAATCGCGACATCGCCGATGCCTGCTGCGATCGCTTTCGCCTGATCGCGGTCGCCGCCCTCCGGGTCGCGGGCGAAGTTCGCCACCATGCCCTTGGCCCAAGCCTCGGCAGCCTGCTGACCGTTCAGCTCGATGAAGGAGGCGAGCAGGGACTGGTTATACAGACTGGAGGAGGAGCGCACCAGTACCTTGCCCTTCCATTTGTCAGTGGCCAGATCCTCATACGTGGACAGTTGCTCTGGCTTCACGCGATCTTTGGCGTAGACGATGACACGGGCGCGTGTGGCAAAGCCGACCCAGTAATCTTCGGTATCGCGAAGCTGTGCCGGGACATTGGTATCTACGGTCGCCGATACGATCGGCTGGAGCACATCATTCTGCTTCGCATAGTTCAACACGCCGCCGTCGACGGTGACGAACAGATCAGCCTCAGAGCTTTCGCCTTCACGCTTCAGGCGCTCAACCAGCTCCTCAGCCGTACCCTTGATCTCATTGACCTTGATGCCGGTCGCCTGCGTGAACGCATCAAACAACTGGCTGTCTACATCATAGTGGCGGGCGGTATATACATTGACCATCTGGCTCCCGCTGGCTCCATTGCTGCTGGACGTCTCTGCTGTAGAACCAGCGTTCGACTCGGCTGCAGGTGCCTTGCCTGTATTGGCGCCAGCTCCGGATGTGTTGGAGCTTGTCTGCGTCCCGCAGCCTGCCAGAATCAACCCCATCATCATCGTCAGGATGATCAGTGAGGATGCATATTTCTTCATCATGATACAATAACCCCTTTTTGTTCATATTCTTTGATAATGAATATCATTACCAAATCAATTGATTTTATTGTAGCCGATGAAAATGAGAAAATGCTGTGAAAATAAAAAAAAGCAGAGATTCGCCTTCAAGGGAAGTGAATCTCTGTATGTCGTACAGCCATCAGGGCGTCATCGTCCAGGGGGTATGAGAGCAGCTACGGCTTCATGCTTCGGTCAGTCGGCGTCTCGTGTCTCGTGCTCGCTCGTTAGCCGCCAGGATGGCAGCTTCTCCAGACCAGGAGTCTGCGGCGTGGCTATCGCGCGACCCCTAATACAAGCTCGGCGGTGGTGCCCTTGCCAAGGCTGCTCCGAATACGCAGCTCTCCTCCGTAGCTCTCCGTCAGTCTGCGGGCAATAGCCAGCCCTAGCCCGAAGCCGCCGCCTTCCCGAATGCGGGCTTTGTCTGCACGATAGAAGCGGTTCATGACGAGGGGCAGCTCCTCCTCGGCAATCCCGATGCCATAGTCGACTACAGCCAGTACTGCCTGCTCTCCCGCTAACGTCGCGCTCAGCTCTATGCAGCGGGAGCTGCCGGAATACTTGACCGCATTATCGAGCAGAATGAGCAGAAGCTGCTCCAGATGCTGCTCGGTAATATGCAGCGTCGATCCCTTCAGCTCCGCCGCCTCAACCCGCAGTTGGAACTGCGGATGGAGAGAGCCGAGCTTGGCTGCCGACCGCTCTATGACTGCCTTCGGATCAGAGCAGCGTGCTTGTGTGTGCGTCTGCGAGCTGTTCTCCGCTCTTGAGAGAGCAAGCAGCTCCTCAACCAACCCCTTAAGCCGTGCCAGCTCCTGCATCGACGCCTCCAACGCTTCGTCGACGATGGCGGGTTCATGCTTTCCCCAACGTTGCAGCATACGGAGCTGCCCCGTGATGATAGCGATCGGCGTGCGCAGCTCATGTGACGCATCCTCTACAAAATGCTGCTGCTGGGCGAACGAGCGCTCCAGTTGGTCCATCATTTCATTGAAGCGCTGCATGAGTGCGCCCATCTCATCCACACGGCCTCCATGCAACGGCATCCGCTCACGCAGGCCGCGCTCCTTCACTTTAAGCATGGCCTCGTTCATTGCCTTGAGCGGCCGCAGCAACTGCCCTGACAACAGCCATCCTCCCAATCCGCTGATGATGACTGCCCCGAGACAGCAGAGCAGCATGATCTGGAAGAAGGCAGAGCTCAGCTCGTCGAATTGTTCGACACTTCTGATAATCTCTATCGTGCCCTCGAAGGAGAAGATCGTAAGCGGACTGCGCAACAGCAGCAACTGGCCATCCAGAAACCAGGAGCCCGAGGCTGCCAGTGGGGCGTCCGGGTAATAGTGTTCCCAAGCTCTGGGCAATTCCTCCCCAACAGCTATAATTGGCTGGCCGGACGGCCCCAGAACCCGGATAAGCTGTCCACGTTCGTTGACCTTCTCCAGCCTTGCGCGGATAGCAGGCAGCTCCTGCTCGTTGAAGGCAAGCTCCTTCTCCAGCAGATCATTGAGCAGCTCCCGCATATCCTGCTCAGCGGCTTGCTGCGCCTGCTGCTTCATCCAGTTCTCCACAAAAACGTATTGCACGAGGTTGTAGGCGGAGAACAGCAGGAACAGCAGCAGCGCGGAGCCCAGTGTCAGCTTCCAGCGCAGACGCAGCTTCCAGTGGTAGCGATATAGCACACTCATCGCCGCATCACATAACCGATGCCGCGTTGAGTCTGGATGTAGCTTGGCTCGCCAGGGTCATCCAGCTTATTGCGCAGATACCGCACATAGACATCGACCACATTCGTATCGACGACGGCCTCGAAGCCCCATACTTTATCCAGCAGCGTCTCCCGCTCCAGCACACGGTTTGGATGCTGCATGAAGGCGACGAGCAGTCCAAATTCTCGCTTCGTGAGCTCGATCAGCCGTCCGTCCTTGCGAACCTCGCGTGAGTTGAGATCGACGGTCAGATCATGGAAGGCGAGTAGGGAGCGCTGCCCGTCAGCCCGTTGTTCCTGCCTGCGGAAGATAACTCGCATGCGAGCCAGCAGCTCCTCGATCGCGAATGGTTTAGGAATATAGTCATCTGCCCCGCTGTCCAGCCCGAATACACGGTCGTTGATGCTGTCGCGGGCGGTCAGCATAATGATGGGCGTGGACTTGACTGCGCGAATTCGACGGCATACCTCCAGTCCGTCCAGTCCAGGCAGCATCAGATCGAGCAGAATCACATCCCAATCCTCATAGAGCGCACGCTCTAACCCGCTATGCCCATCGGGCGCGCTCTGAACGAAGAACGACTCGTGCGTCAGCTCCAGCTCGATGAACCTGGCCATGCTCCGCTCGTCTTCGATGAGCAGTATTCTTTTCATCTGTTTTCCCGCCTTTGCTTCCCTGTAGCTTCTCTATATCTAGAATGTCTTTATTGTAGAGTAAGGCCTTTTACAAGGTCAACCGACAGAGGCTGGAAGCATATGGGCGGTCATACAAGGCCATTGACGAACGAGCTCAAATCGACTATAGTGTTTTTATACCTATACGGGTATATGCATAAACGGGCGGGGTAATGCCCCTATTCTCATGAGGTAAGAGGCTGTGGAGAGACAGGCGTGTGGCTTCTGAGGCTATACAGGAAACAACACCATATTTTTTCAATTTTTTATACCCCACCAGGTATAAATGCTGGATGCTGGAGCTTGCAAAATTCAATCGCATCCAGGTGCAGATTAGGCAATACATCTGAGCAAAGGAGTGAGCGTATGGAAGGGAACAAAGAGAAATCAACCATCGTCCTGTTCAGCGGCGAGCTGGATAAGGCGATTGCGGCCTTCATTATCGCCAACGGGGCGGCTGCTTATGATCATGAGGTCACCATTTTCTTCACGTTCTGGGGGCTGAACACGCTGCGCAAGGAGGGGCCGGTGCAGGTGAAGAAGGGAGTGCTTGAGCGGATGTTTGGCTGGATGATGCCTCGCGGCGCGAGCCGGCTGGGGTTGTCTCGAATGAATTATGCGGGGATGGGTCCGCAAATGATCAAGCATGTGATGAAAAAGCACAATGTACTCACGTTGCCCCAGTTAATCGAGCTGGCTCGCGAGCAGGGTGTGCGTCTGGTCGCCTGTACGATGACGATGGATCTGCTCGGCTTGCAGAAGGAAGAGCTACTGGACGGAATCGAATACGGAGGCGTGGCGGCGTATCTTGGAGAAGCGGCAGACGGCAAGGTGAATCTGTTTATTTGAGAAGGTTGTATTTCGATGCCGATTCAGCAATAATATACCTATATAGGTATGCGAGGAGGAATTGGCCATGCATTATGATGAGGATGTGAAGAAACGGCTGCGCCGTGTGGAAGGCCAGATTAGAGGTGTGCTGCGCATGATGGAGGAGGAGCAATCCTGCAAGGATGTCGTTAGCCAATTGTCGGCAGTGCGCAGCGCGACGGATAAGGCGATTGCCTATATCGTAGCTGTCAATCTGGAGCAGTGCATTCAAGAGGAGCAGGCCAGCGGCGGCGATACGAGCAAGATTGTACAGCAGGCTGTGGAGCTGTTAATCAAGAGTCGCTAGGGGTGAGTGGGCGCGCGGTGCATCGCACCGCGCAGCCTCCTGCGGCTGGACAGCCTGGGGCTGGAGTCAGGCGCGTCAAGTGATATATAGCTTGGCAATCTCCAGCATCTGCTCGGTCATATACTTGGCGGAATACTTATATTGGGACTGAATCCAGTAGGAGATCAGGCCAATGATAATGTAGACGCTCTGATTCATAAAGATTTCACGATTAATATGGGAAGGCACCTTGGCGAACAGCAGCTCGTAATCCCGGTCATAGATGGTGCGGATGGCATCGCTAAGCCTGGACTGAAATCCGGGCATCTGGAACAGCAGGGCGAACGCCTCGGCATGCTCGCCGATATAGCGGAAGATAGGTACGGTCGAATGAGATAGCTGCTGCAGGCTATAGTGCTCCCTCTTCCCCTCATAAGGCTCCCGAAAGGCATGGATGAACCCTTGAATCGTCTCCTCTATAATTTCTTCCAGCAAGTCCTCCAGGTAATGATAGTGATTATAAAAGGTCCCCCGCGTATATTCAGCTCGGGCAACCACCTCGGTAATGGTAATCGCTTTAAGCTCCTTCTCCGCGAGCAGCGAGAGGAAGGCATGCTTGAGCGCTTTTTTTGTGCGTATGACTCCGGCGTTGCTGCCTTGCTTCGATGACATTGGACATTCCCCCGGGAATTTGAAGTATTTTTATGCCCTTTTGAACAAAGTATATACATCTGTACAGACTTAGACAAATGATTACGAAATGTGAATTGAGTATAGCGCTTACAATGTATATGATTGGGGTGTTCGAACATACTTCAACATAGAGGGAGTGTATCCATGAAACTGCAGAATAAAGTAGCGATCGTAACTGGCGCGGGTTCAGGCATGGGCGAGGCAATCGCTCTGTTGTATGCGCAAGAAGGAGCCAAGGTGGTCGTCGCGGACATCAATGCCTCAGCAGTAGACCGCGTCGTCGCGCAGATTAAGGACAACGGCGGAGCAGCAACAGGCGTAGTGGTCAATGTCTCCAAGAAGGAAGATATTGAAGCGATGATACAGACTGCGGTGTCCAGCTTCGGTTCGCTGGATATTCTGGTGAATAATGCCGGTATTATGGACAACTTCACACCAGTAGGCGATGTAACGGACGAGCTGTGGGATCGAGTCCTCTCCATTAACCTGACGGGGCCGCTGATGGCTTCCCGTGCAGCCATTCATATTATGAAAGATCAATCTTCTGGCGGTGTAATTATTAATAACGCCTCGGTAGGAGGACTGTTCGGTACTCGCGGTGGCGCAGCTTATGTGGCCTCGAAGCATGGTCTGATCGGACTGACCAAGAACATTGCCGCAACCTATGGCAGAGAAGGCGGCAACATCCGTTGCAATGCGATTGCTCCTGGAGGGGTCAACACCAATATCCAGACGACGATTACGGAGCCTCATCCGCTGGGGATGGCTGCACTAACAGATGTAGGAAGCGGCAAAATAGCGGACCCGGTTGAGATCGCCCGTGTGGCGCTGTTCCTGGGTTCCGATGATTCGAGCTTCGTGAACGGCGATGTTATCAAGGCCGACGGTGGCTGGACAGCCCGCTAACAGGTACGGAGCACAATAGATACGTTAACATAGCGCAAGCCTTGGATCATCTTCGAGGCTTGCGCTATTTGCCTTGCATTGCGCTAATCACGTGTAGCAGTCTGTTGTACCCGTTGGGGGAGAGAAGGAAATGAATCCTTTTGTCTCATTTTGCGGTATTATAGGGAGAGAGCAAATCGCCTAAGGAGGGATGCGGGATGGGGATGTTATCCAGGTTCCGGGATATCATGCGGAGCAATGTGAATGCCTGGCAAGCCAAGTCGGAGGACCCGGAGAAGGCCGTGGACGAATATATGCGTGCGTTGAGCCGTGATCTGGGTCAGGTGAGAGCGGAGAATGCCACGGTGCAGATGGAGGAGCGGCGAGCCAGGCGAGCGCTTGAGGAATGCCGGGCGGAGATCGCCAAGCTGCAGCGGTATGCGGAGCGTTCCGTCCAGGCGGGCAATGAAGCGGAGGCGCTCCGGTTTCTGGAGCGGAAGGCACAGCAGAGCGCACAGGAGCAGAGACTGCTGGCGGCTTACGAGCAAGCAGCGGCAGGGGCTGAGGGAATGAAGCGGATGGAGCAGAAGCTTGCAGGTGATCTGGCAAGTCTGGAGGCGCGGCGAGCAATGCTCAGGGAGAAGCTGGCGGCAGCAAGGGCACAGGAGCGGCTTAATGCGCTCGGCGCAGGAGGTGGGACAGGCGCGCTCCAGGAACTGGAGGAGCGGGCGAACAAGGCCTATGATGAAGCGATGGCGCTAGCGGAGCTGAGGGCCGGGCAGCAGCCGGATGACCTGGATGAGCTGATTGCTCGACTCGTAGAGAGCCAGAAGCAGGCTGGCGAGGCTGGCGGCAGCGTTGGAAGTGCTGGCGGCAACGGAACCGGCAGCGGGGCTCCATCGCCAGGCTTGGCTGCGGATGAACCCGGCCCCACAGCAGCGACGGGCGAGTCTGACCCGGCAGGAGCCGCGAGTGCCGCGAATGAAGATGGCGCTGCCCATGAGCCGCGCGGTCGCACCGCGCAGACGGCCAGCCCGCAGGAGGAACTGGCTGCGCTAAGGAGCAAGTTAGCACGATCCTAACAGCAAGATAATCGAGGTGAATGAAAGTGCCGGTCATACAGTATAAATGCCCCAATTGCGGTAGCGACATGCGTTTCGACAGCGCATCTGGCATGCTGTCATGCGCAAGCTGCGGAAGGAAAGACAATGTAGAATTTGTGGAGGACCCGCTGCTTAGAGCCACCTTCGAGGAGGATGAGGCAAGGCAGTATCACTGCAATAGCTGCGGCGCAGTCATTCTGACAGAGCCGGAGACGTCGGCAACCGTATGCAGCTTCTGCGGCTCGGCGGTGGCGCTTGGCGATCGTCTGACCGGAGAGCTGGCGCCCGTCAAGGTCATCCCGTTCAAGATCGGCAAGCAGGAAGCGATAGCGGCCTTCAAGAAATGGTGCAAGAACGGTCTGATGACCCCGCGCGGCTTCATGACCGCAGACCGGATCAAGTCGATTACCGGTATCTATGTTCCCTTCTGGCTCTATGACCTGCAGACTCATGTGGAAGCATCGGGCAATGGCACACGTGTCAAATCCTATAGACGGGGCGAATATCGGATTACGGAAACGCAGCATTTTGATGTATACCGCAAGCTTCGTCTGCACTATGTCCATGTGCCGGTCGACGCTGCGGAGAAGATGAAGGATGAGCTGATGGATCGGCTGGAGCCGTTCACGTTCAAGGAGCTGAAGCGCTTCAACACCGCCTATCTGGCGGGTTATGTGGCGGAGAAGTACAGCTTTGATGAGCAGCAGATGGTCTCCCGAGCGCGGGTGAAGGTCGCCCCTTATATTGAGCAAGCGTTAAGCGGTACGGTAGGCAGCTATTCCAGCATCAGCTTTCCGAGCAAGCAGGTGTACACGAAGGTGCAGCGAGCGGACTATGTCCTGTTGCCAGTGTGGATTGTGAATTATGACTTTGACCGGATGGAGCATACCTTCGCCATGAATGGCCAGACCGGCAAGGTGGTGGGCAAGCCGCCGATTAGCAAGGCGAAGGTGGCAGGATATGGCGCTCTATTCGTCGGAGGGGGCTTCATCGCGATGCGCGCCCTGCAATGGATGATGGGAGGCGGACTGTGGTGAGAAGATATGCAGCGCTGCTGCTATGGCTAGGGTTGTCGCTCTTCATCATCCTGCCAGCCGCCCATGCAGCAGGGGGCGACAAGCAGCTCATCTATGACGAGGCGAAGCTGTTGACGGCAGACGAGCGGGCGGAGCTGAATGCTCTGGCTAATCAATATGGCTCTGAGCGGGAGACCGATATCATCATCTACACCTCCAATAATGACAAGGGCGCCGATGTGCTGCAGATGACAGAGGATTTCTACGATCAGCGGGGGCCGGGGTATGACAAGAAGCATGGCAACGCCGTTATTCTGACCATGGATATGAAGCACAGAGAAATCTATCTGGCTGGCTTCTACAAGGCGGAGTCCTATCTGAATAATGAGCGTCTGGACAAAATCCGCGACCGCGTAACGCCTGCGCTGGCAAATGGCGAATACGCCAAGGCGTTCGAGCAGTACATCCGTACTGCATACCGTTATATGGACTACGCGCCGGGAGTGAACCCGGACAGTATTTTCTTTCAGCTCTGGTTCCAGATCGGGGTGTCGGTTATTTTCGGGGTGATCGTGGTCGGCCTCATGGTTCGCCACCGTGAGGGGAGAGTTGAGGTTAATCGCTATACGTATCAGGACTTTGATTCGGGAGGGCTGATTGAGCATCACGACAACTATTTGCGGACAACGACGACCAGAACCCGCATCACCAACACGAATTCCGGCGGCTCTGGGGGCAGCGGAGGCGGGTCTGGCGGCGGAGGCGTAAGCGGCGGAGGCCATTCACATAGCGGCAGCAGAGGATCATTTTAGATACGATGAAGGGGTGGCAGAGAGACGATGGTATTTTTTCGCAATCAATTTGCAAATGTAGTCGAGTGGGATGAGTTCAGGGACGATATGATTTTCTGGAAATGGAACAATAATGAGATTAAGAAGGGGAGCAAGCTCATCATCCGTCCCGGTCAGGATGCGGTGTTCCTGAATAACGGCAAGATCGAGGGTGTATTCGAGCAGGATGGCGAGTATAACATCGAGAGCCAGATTATTCCGTTCCTGTCGACGCTCAAGGGCTTCAAGTTCGGCTTCAACAGCGGCATGCGGGTCGAGGTGCTGTTCGTTAATACGAAGGAATTCATGGTGAGATGGGGGACGCAAAATCCGGTGCTCATTCCGACGCCACAGCTACCTGGCGGTATGCCGATCCGCGCGAACGGGACATTTAATTTCAAGGTGTCTGATTACATGGCGTTGATCGACAGGGTAGCCGGGGTGAAGGACAGCTATCTGGTCGAGGATGTGAAGCTGCGGATTACAGCGGTGCTGGATCAACTGCTGATGAAGTGGATTAGCCGCGAGGGCAAGGATATGTTCAACCTTCAGGCCAATTCATTTGATATTGCGCAGGGCATTCGCGAGGATCTGGATATGCAGATGCTGGACAGCGGCTTGACGATTACCGGCTTCCACATCATGAGCTTTAACTATCCGAAGGAAATTCAGGATATGATCACCAAGACCGCCTCCCATGAAATGATAGGCAATATGCAAAAATATCAGCAGGTGTCGATGATCGACGGCATGACCTCCGGCAAGATGAAGGGTGGCGGAGCCGCGGCGGATATGGCTGGCATGATGATGGGCATGAACATGGCGGGCGAGATGATGAAGAATATGAATCAGTGGAATCAGCAGCAAGGTGGAGCAGCCGGTCAAGGCGGCCAGGGCCAGGGTCAGGGTGGTCAAGGCGGTCAAGGCGGTCAAGGCGGTCAAGGCGGTCAAGGCGGGCAGTCTGGCAATGCACCGCAGCCAGGCGGAGCGGCAGGCGGCGGTGCGGGTGCCGGGGGCGGGGCTGGCGCCAAGCCGAACTTCTGCCCGAATTGTGGCGCGAGGAACGAGGGTGCGAACTTCTGCCCGAATTGTGGGCACAAGCTTGGCTAGTTAATGGAGCTAACTATATAGATGGCGAAGAACCTGGTCCGCCAAGACTCAGGTTCTTTTTGCTGTGGCAAAAAGGCAGTACGTCGTATTACGCACCTGACGAACGGGAAGCTGGATGGTCTAAGCAGCGAGCTGCCACCTGTAGAATGTGCCGAGTCGGATGAATTTCGCTGCATTTATTGTTCATGTAATTAAGGGGTTGGGAGCATATGGTATAATAGTCCATGCGGCAGAGAGTGGAGCTGCTTTGATAGGATGTATTTTTATGCATCGATTGGCAGGATGCTACGTATGAAAGGATAGATCATGACAGAATGTTCGGAGAATGAGGGCGCAGGAGGTGTGCAGGGTGAACGGCTCAAGGATACTCAGGCTGCTGGGAACGATTGCTATCATTATTGTAGTCAACATCGTCGTGTTTTCTCCGGGACTATTAGGGGTAGAGCTTGGAGGCGGAGACCGCCTGCAGACGGCTGTGGGAGCAACCCTGATCATTGTGAGTCTGCTGGTACTGCTGTATCAGAGTTATACGTTGCTATTCAGACCGCCAGTCATCCAATGGAGGACGGTTGGCAATGAGGCTGATCCAGAGGAATACAGTGCAGCGCTTGGGCAGTACAAGAGCGTCAAGGTGCTCAAGAAGGATATGGCGCTGGCGACAGACCAGATCGAACGCATGCAGAAGAAGAAGCGAGCGCTGATGGAGGTGCTTGGCCAGCGGTTCGAGCCGACAGAGCTTAGCTACACGAAGTTTACCTCGGTCATCTTGGAGGTGGAGCGGCTATTTTATCTGAATCTCAAGGGAATTCTGAACAAGCTGAGCGTATTTGACCCCTCTGAATTCGCGCAATTTGCCGGTGAACAGGGGGCAGCGCGCTTCTCGGAGCGGCTGGTGCAGGAGCGGAAAAGTCTGTACAACAAATATCTGGCATATATTGAAGGTTACTTGGCTGGCAATGAGGAGATTATGTTGAAGCTCGACAAGCTGTTGCTGGAAATCTCGCTGCTAGGCAGCACAGATTACAGAGAGATCGATGAGATGCCTTGCATGAAAGAGATCGATGCACTCATTCAGCAGACCAAATATTATAAGCATTGAAAGGGAGATGAGCATGGGGAAAGGAAAAGCGCTCACCGTGCTGGCCGTTATTGCCGCTGCAGTGTTCGCCCTCATCTATTTCGGTATTGGCCTGACCTCGGATCTGGGGAAGGATACGGCACAGGTATCGACTGAGGACGCGGCTAAGAAGCTGGACAGCATCTATAAGAAAATTAACGTAACGGCAGCGGAGCCGATTAAGGGTCAGATTGACCTCGATCCCGTCTCGATTGGTGATGCCCTGCCGGATATATCCAAGTACGCGATCTCGGTGGAGAAGACGACCGGCAGCTATGTGGAGATTTTCTCGTCCACCGAGAAATCGGGCACTGGAGTGGATGGTTGGTTGAATGAGGTAGCGACGGCCTTCAACACCTCCAATATCGAGGTGAACGGGCAGCCGGTGTCCGTGCGGATTCGCAACATTGCCTCGGGGACAGCCACCGATTATATCCGTTCCGGCAAATATGTGCCAGATGCGTTCACGCCATCCAATGAGCTATGGGGCGAGATGGTCAAGGCGGAGGGCGTGAAGACGGAGCAGGTCGCCAAGCGTCTGGTCGGCAATGTGCCCGGCATCGTTATCTCCAAGGCGAAGCATGAAGCCATGATTGAGAAATACGGTGCGGTCAACATCAAGACGGTCACGGATGCGATCGCAGATAATGAACTGGCGATGGGCTATACCGATCCGTTCGCCAGCTCCACCGGTCTGAACTTCCTGGTTACTGCGCTCTCCACCTTCGACAGCAACGACCTGCTCGGCGGCAAGGCGGTGGAAGGGTTCGAGCGCTTCCAGGCTAACGTGCCATTCACCGCCTCGACGACATTGCAGATGCGGGATGCGGCCAAGACAGGCATGCTCGATGCGTTCGTGCTGGAGTATCAGACCTTCGCCAATGCGGCCGATCTGCAAGGCGGGTATGTGTTCACCCCGTTCGGAGCACGCCATGACAGTCCGCTGTATGCGCTCGGAGAGCTCACGCAGGAGAAAAGCCAGATTCTGAAGGCGTTCGCCGAATTCGTCGTCCAGGAGAAATACCAGAAGCTCGCCAGCGATAACGGCTTCAATAGACTGGAGAATTATGTATCGGAGCTGCCTGAGGTGAATGGGAATGTGCTGGCGGCGGCGCAGAAGCTGTGGAAGGACAAGAAGGATGGCAGTAAGCCGGTTGCCGCAGTGTTCGTGGCCGATGTATCTGGCAGCATGGCGGGCGAGCCGCTGAACCGACTGAAGGAGTCGCTGCTCAATGGGCAGAAATATCTGGGACGGAGCAATAGCATCGGCTTCATCTCTTACTCTCAGGATGTAACGATTCATGTGCCAATCGGCGTCTACGATACGAATCAGCAATCGATGTTCGTCGGTGCCGTCAATAGCCTGCAGGCAGCGGGCGGCACCGCGACCTTCGATGCTATCGCGGTAGCGGTGAAGATGCTGCAGGAGGAGATGGCCGCTAATCCGAATGTGAAGCCGCTGATCTTCGTTCTCAGTGACGGCGAGACACGTGACGGTCATTCGCTTCATGATGTGAGAGGCATCATCGAGGGATTCAAGATTCCGATCTACACGATCGGCTATAACGCGGACATCAAGGCGCTGGAGAACATATCCAGTATTAACGAGGCGGCGAGCATCAATGCCGATACGGAGGATGTCGTCTACAAGATCGGCAACCTGCTGAATGTGCAGATGTAGCTGCAAGTAACGGCGCAGCAGCTCAACATGATGAATAGGAGGGGTCGGAATGTCTTTTTCAATGGAAGTAATCAGCCCAGAGAAGATCAAAACGGCAATCGAGGAGGAGGTCAAGCCGGTACCGGAGGAGGTGGCTCAGCTTCAGCAGTTGGCGCAGAGCAACGTGACAGCGATATTGGAGCTTGATCTGGATTCGCTCGATAAGCGCAGGCAGATTTTGCAGTCTATTGATGGCTTCGGGATGGGAACGATGCGTACCTCCTCAGAGAAAAATGCGCTCTTGCAGGTATCGGTTCAGAATCTGTCCCGATCAGGGGATGAGGGCGGACAGGTGGCGCAGGGACTGACGGAGCTGCAACTGCAGCTCAAGGACCTTGACCCGAGCGCAATCGACTTCATGAAGACAGGGCCACTTAGTAAGCTATTCAACCCGCTGCGCCGTTATTTTGCAAAGTTCCAGAAGGCCGACGTCGTCATCTCCGATATCATCAGCTCGCTCGATAAGGGCAAGACGGTGCTGAAGAACGATAATACGACGCTCGAGCTGGAGCAGCATACGCTGCGCGAGCTGACCAAGAAGCTTCAGAAGGAGATTCAGCTTGGGATGCTGATGGACGAGGAGATCGAGCGCCAGATTGAAGCGGCGAAGCTGCGCGGCGAGTCGGAGGACAAGATTCGGTTCATTACCGAGGAGGTGCTGTTTCCGCTGCGGCAGCGCGTGATGGATCTGCAGCAGATGCAGGTCGTGAACCAGCAGGGCATTATGGCGATCGAGGTGGTCATCCGCAACAATAAGGAGTTGATCCGCGGAGTTGACCGTGCACGCAACGTGACCATCTCGGCGCTCAAAATCTCAGTGACCGTTGCCAGCGCGCTCTATAATCAGAAGATCGTGCTGCAGAAGATCGAGATGTTAAATCAGACGACGAATGAGTTGATCGGCGCTACCTCCCGTATGTTGAAAAATCAGGGAGCTGCTATCCACAAGCAGTCGCTGGAGACGAGCATCTCTGTCGATACGCTCAAGCAGGCGTTCTCCGATGTGCTGTCTGCGCTCGATTCCATCAGCACCTATAAGCAGGAGGCGCTGCCGAAGATGCGCGATACGATCCATGTATTCCGGGAGATGGCCGACACTGGGGAGCAGCAGATCAAACGGCTGGAGCGGGGACAGAAGCTGGGGCTGTAGCATTCGCTACAGCTCTTTTTGCTCTTTTTGTCCTATGAGTTAACTGCCCCTCCGCTCATCCGCCGTCTGTGTCTGCCTGTTCCGCATCCCCCATACGATCAGGATGAAGGCAAGGGTGCTGCAGAGCGCAATCCCCGAATTGTATATAAACACGGTGCGTATTCCGAGCTGCTGGGTGGCGATCCCGCCAGCGAAGCTGCCGATAATGCGCGCTGCTCCAAGCGTCAGCAAGCCGTGCAGTGTCTGACCGCTCGCTTTCAGCTCCTTGGGCACATGCTGATTAATGTAATATGCCATCGTTACCGTCAGGACGATAAAGATCAGCCCATGCAGCGCCTGCACAGGCAGTACCCAGTAGGGGGAATCAATGACCGCGAACAGTGCCCAGCGGACAACGGATGCCGCAGCAGCAACCAACAGAATCGTCGATACTCGAATGCGGGCAAAAATCTTGTTGGCATAGAGCAGGAACGGCACCTCGCTTAGCGAGGAAATCACCATTGACCATCCGAGCAGCAGGCTGTCACCGCCCAGACTTGAGAAGTACATCGGGTAAAAGGCGTAGTAGTACCCTAAGGTAACTTGCAGAATAAAGCTGAACCCCATGTACAGCATCAGCAGGCGATCCCGGAACAGAACCCGTGTCGACATCTTGCTTCCACTGGACTGGTGGCCTGCAATCGTAGGAAACCTCAGCACAGCTAGCACGCAGCATACCATCAGCAACGCATAGACATAGAACATGGAACCGATATGCTGTTGGGCGATCGCGCCGAACAGGAGCGACATCGCCGCGAAGCCGAACGTTCCGCCCATGCGGATCAGGCCGAAGCTGGCCAGCCTGTGCCGATCCAGAACCTCCAGTGTAATGGTGTCGCCCATGGCGAAGATGGAGGTCTGGAAGAAGGTGAACAGACAGATCATCACCAGCAGATATACAAACATGGTCGATAGCGGGTACAGTAGTGCTGCGATGCCGCTGCCTGCAAGCAGCAGGAGCAGGATTGAATTTTTGGAGCGCGCCCGGTCTCCGAGGGCGCCCCACACGGGCTGAGCCATGATAGCGACCAACGGGCCCAGGCTGAGCAGGGTACCGATCCGTATGGGATCAAAGCCGATATGCTGAAAATAAACGGGCAGGAAGGTGCCATAGACCGCATTGCCCGCATAGATGAAGACATAGAATAGCAAAAATGGGTATAAGCGAACGTTCACAACGAAAAGCTCCTCTCGGCTGTCTATAGGTCATGAGGAATGAAGCCTGCCATCTGCCGCGCCTGGCAGCGGATCGGCGTCTTTGCAGCAGCCAGGATGATATTATGCAGATCATGCCCTCTGTCGGCAGGTAAAATAAATGCTTGCACATGAGCGAAGCGCTCTTGCAGGTCAGCATAGATCATCTGAATGCTATGATCCTGCTGCCGTCTGCCCATCAGGTTGAACAGCAGCGCCCCACCCTCCTCCAGCTTGCTGGCAGCCAGCTCATAGAAGGAGGGTGATGTGAGATGGCTGGGCGTTCCCTCGCTCGTGAAGGCATCGACGACGATATAGTCGAATCGTCCATCCGGCTGCTCCGTAAGCAACAGCCTCCCGTCACCGATCTCGACCCGTAGCTGCTCACAGCCAAAATAACGCCTGCTCAGCTCGGCAACATCACGGCTCGCCTCAGCGGATAGAATCTGCCGATCTGCCCAATGCCTGGCAATCGTTCCAATGCCAAGGCCAATAATGAACGCGCGTTCAAATTGAGGTCGATGGCAGGCCATGAGATGAACGAGCGCTCTGGGATATTCGAAGATCATCCGCCCTTGCTGCTCAAGGTCGAGTGCCCCCTGAATGGCTTCATCCGCGAACTGCAGTATCCGAAACCGCCCCTTCTCGCCATAAAGCTCCTGCGTCTCGTATACGGTGATGATGCCGTCCTCCGTCTCCACTTGTGCCAATAGATGCTGCTGCATAACTCATTTCTCTCCTTATGTTTCGCGCTAGGACGTGTCTTCAACTCCGACGGGAGCAGATGCTGCCGAATGTCGTTCCGGGCAAGGTGCTTGCTCGCTGGCGTACCGGGGTACGTCAAGGGAAAGCGTATCCGTCCATTTTACACCTTAACAGTATATCAAAAATTGTCTCGCTACGCAGAGCAGCCGGCAAACTTTTGCCCCCTATGGCTAGGCGTGAGGAGCAGGCAATGCTACGATAGATGGACATCAGCAATTTAGCAGACAGGAGAGATACGTAATGAGCAAGCTCAAGCAGGCGCCGGAGACAACGGCGGTATTTTTTGATGTGGATGACACCCTGTATGACCACCTGACTCCATTTTACACTGCGGTTCGGGAGGTCGGCGGAACCGCAGACCACTTTCCATATGAAGAGGCCTATCACCGTATGCGCTATTATAGCGACAAGCTGTCGCATGAGCTGGGCGGAGCCGAAGCCATGGAGCAAAGCAACGCCACCCAGCATATGAGGCGAGAGAGGTTCAAGCTGTCACTGGCAGAGCATGGCATAAAGCTCAGTGACGAGGAGGCGGCCCGGATGCAAGCAGCGTATCTGGGCTGCCAGTACAAGATTGCGCTGTTTCCCGGTGCTCGTGAGCTTATGACGGCACTGCGGGATCGGGGCGTACTGCTCGGCTTGATTACGAATGGTGCTCCCGAGCATCAGACCAACAAGCTGGAGGCGCTGCAGTTGGATGAGCTGATTCCCGCGGGTCATCGCTTCATCTCGGGTGCAGCGGGCTGGGATAAGCCGGATATTCGATTATTTCAGCATGTCAATCAAGCGACAGGCACGCGCCCGGAGGATTGCGTATATATCGGCGACTCGTGGCGCAATGATGTCGTTGGCGCGCTTGGTGCAGGCTGGCAGGCCATATGGTTCAACCATCGTGGCGTCACACCGGAGTCGGATCATCAACCGCATCATATTGTGTGCAGCTACGAGGAGCTGTCCGCGCTGCTGTTGCCGCTGCCGCAATAAGAGCTCGCTAATTTCGCCCAGAAGGCCAGACACCCCGCCCACCTGCATCGCATACCGTGTAAGGAATGCAAATGGCCTGCAGCAGCAGGAAGGGAGCGGATGAGCTTATGACACAGCGTCATTATTTCGCACGCGGCAATACGGCGGAAGGACTGTACAACCTAACAGCTTCCGTATATGAAGGCTTGAACACGATCTACATCCTGGATGGCTATCCTGGAGGAACAAGCAGGGTGCTGGCAGCATTGGAACGACAATTGCGTAGCCAGCCACTCTCGATCGACTGGATACATCAGCCACTGGATAGTACGCAACTGGAGGGAATCATCATCCATGAGCTTGGCATCGGGATCATAGACGCGGAAGCTTGGGATGAAGCCGCTACGGCGGAAGCGACGGGAGAGATAACAGAGACAGAAGAGACAGAAGAGACTGTAGCGACGGCACAGGTGATACGGATTTCCGTAGCGCACGCATTGCGGGAGGAAGCACTGACACGGGAAGAGGCAGCGCTAGCGCACTTGGAGCAGGAGCTGAGCCATACTTATGAACAAGCCTATGCATGCTTTCAGCGGACGCTGCGTATTCATGACGAATGGGAAGCATACTATATTGAGGCGCTTGACCGCGGGGTCATGAACGAACTTGCCGTGCAATGGGCGGATACGCACCTGGGCAATCGCTCAGAGGCAGCTACGAAGGAGCCGCGCGCGGGGCACCGCTTTCTCGGTGCAGCTACCTGCAGCGGTGCGGTGGATTTCGTGCCGAATCTAACCGAGACGGTGCAGACTCGAGTCTTCGTCAAGGGGCGGCCTGGGTCAGGCAAGTCCACGCTGTTCAAGAAGCTGGCTGCCGCCGCGACAGAGCGGGGACTGGATGTGGAGGTATACCACTGCGGCTTTGATCCCGGCAGTCTTGATATGCTGATCTTCCCCGAACGAAGCCTGGCTATCTTCGACAGCACGGCGCCACATGAACATTTCCCTGTACGAGAGGGAGATCGCATCCTGGATGTCTATGAGCTGGCCATTGCCCCTGGGACTGACGAGCGGCACAGCGAGGCTATCGCAGATGTGAGCGCCCGTTACAAGGCCTCTATGAAGGAAGCGATCAGCTTGCTCGCAGAGGCCAAGGCACTCCGCAATCAAATAGAGGCGATCTACATGCAAGCGGAGGATGAGGCGGTGTTGGAGGAGACGGCTAGAGAACTGCTGGGTGAACTGCAAGCAGCAAGTAGTAAGCAGTAAGCAGCAAGCAGTAAGGGCCCGGGCTGCCGCCGATCCGTTATCAGTGTGCTGGTTGAAGGGCGCTGCTTGAGAGCATACGGCGAAGCTCGCATGGATATAATCATTAGTAAATATTCATTTTCAAACGCTGAACATGATCATCCACTATAATAAAAGTATGCGTTCTGTCGGACATCTGCCGATGCCGCAGCATGATGCAGAACAGCCAAGAGTGCAGGCACATGTGCGGCAGAACGCCGCAAACCCATAGGAAGGCGGGGGTGGCGATGGACTACAGAAGAATGGGGTATGTTGTCCATATGATAGCCCTGCTGCTTACGATTGGTGCAGTGGCGGCAACCAGCTATGGCATGCTTCTGGGGGTGGTCATGATCGTGTTGTCATTTGGCTGTTTTATTGCAGGAGCCATGCTGCATGACAGGGCCAACAGGTTTACGGCAGGCAAGATTCAGGCGGAACGGCTGGAGACCGTCGGGACCGTCATTGGGGCGGAGATGGAGAAGGTGATCGGTGAGCGTTCCGGGAGATACCGGATGAGGCTTCAGATCGGCTTTCGGACCAGCTCGGGAGAGGATGTGGTGGGTAGACTGGCATTTTTTACACGGGACATTGAGCTGATCAGGCTGCTTGGAATCGGACAGACGCTGCGGGTAGCTTATTCCAGTAACGACCCGGAGTTTCAATTGACGCTCCCCGAATGGGCGGAGCGCATCAGCTTGCTGGACCCGGCCATGGTGTTCCCGGAATACCGGACTAGAAGCCGGAAGGAGGGAAAACTGATGAATTAATGGAAGGCAGCGGACACCTCGCGATATGCGCGGACATCCGCTGCCTTCTTTTTGGATACGGCGTCAGTCTCGCACACTTGAAGAATATGTGCTTGTAAACCCATTTTTTCCAATCAAAACCGTTGACTGTTAGCGAAAATCTATGAATAATGGTTACAGGCCATTTTGCCAGTGTTAGGAGGCGACAATATGTCGATTGTACCTGAACTATTAAAATTTAACAAAGCGTTTGTCGAGGACAAGCAGTACGAAACCTATGTAACAGATAAATTTCCAGAGAAGAAGATTGCCGTCATCACCTGTATGGATAGCAGACTGGTTGAGCTGCTTCCCAAGGCGTTGAATCTCAAGAATGGGGATGCCAAGTTTATTAAAAATGCGGGCGCGATCCTGACCCAGCCGTTCGGGAGTGCCATGCGCAGTGTGCTTGTGGCGGTGTACGAGCTCGGCGCGCGTGAGGTGCTCGTCATCGGACACCATGGCTGTGGCATGACTAATCTCGATGCCCAAGGCATGGTCAGCAAGTTTGCCGAACACGGGATTGACCCGCTCGTGGTCGAGACGCTGGAGAATTCTGGAATTCGCATGGAGAAATTTCTACGTGGCTTCTCCAGTGCAGAGGAAGGTGTCATGCATAGCGTGAAGATGGTGCGCAGGCATCCTCTGTTCCCTAAGGCGGTTCCTGTGCATGGCTTTGTCATGGACCCCATGACAGGTGCGCTTGAAGTCATTGTTGAGGACTACCGCGAGGATGAGGAAGGCAAGTAACCTGCTGTTGACGGCTGGGTTTTGTTCCCTAACTAAGCTCAAGAGCAGGATTTATCGTCCGCTTCGTCCTAGCCGCGTGGCCATCCTAGAACGTACCTCGCATCGTCGATAAGGGGTGCCTTGCTAATCGGGCTCGGCTGCGGATACAATAGAAGCAAGAACGCGGCTTCGGATCAGGAGGCTTGCGAATTCATAATGAAGGGGACGATGATAACATGAATGCACGGTTGGAGCAATTGGAGCAGCGTCTGACAGAGCAACATCATAAGGATTTGTTTTTGCAGACGAAGCATACGCTTAAGGCACTGGATGATCTGGCTGAGCAGCATCGACTCTTCACCTCTATGCAAGCGATCAGCGGAGTGAGGATTGTTGGCGCAGAGGAAGCGTTGTTCTACGATACGATCTCCCAGGCGAAGGAGCAGATCGTGCAGACGCTGGAGAAGACACTAAGCGATCTGGAGCATAAAGGCGATAAGCACTACGACAAGCATTTCAAGGATGGCGTAGAATAATAAGGAGGCGGTGTGAACGAAAGTTTGCGCCGCCAATTTCATATCTGCCGGGTGTATGCAACAGCAGGCCGGCAAAGAGGCTGGACGGAAAACGTGACGTTTTCTCGCCCAGCCTTTTGAATGTGACAGCCCCATTGAAAACCGCTGACGCTAATGATGATGATGGGCGTGAGCATCGGGCGCGCTTGCTTTAATGTTGCATAAGAGGCTGTCCTCATGCGCGTGTTTCTCCGATTCGACTTGCAAGGTTACATGGGAAATGTCTTTATGCTCCAGCATATGCTCGACCTTGTGCACTATAGCTTCCGTTTCATATACGGTTTTGTTCCCATCTACGACGATATGGGCAGTCAGGGCATGCATGTTGCTTGTAATCGACCAGATATGCAGATCATGCACCCCATGGACGCCATCGACCTTCAATATGGCCTGCGCGACATCTTCCACCTTAATATTGCGCGGGGTTCCTTCCATTAATACATGCAGGGAAGACTTGCTCACCATATAGCCACTGCGAAGTACGAGTACAGCGACGATGACGCTGGCCAGTGGATCAGCCCAGCCCCAGCCAAAGAACATCATGAGCAGAGCGGCGGCGATTGCGCCTACAGAACCCATCATATCGCTGATGACGTGCAAGAAGGCGCCGCGCATATTCAGATTATGCTCGGTATCGCCGCCCCGCATCATAATCCAGGCCAC
Source organism: Paenibacillus sp. J5 (assembly GCF_054955055.1). Taxonomy (NCBI): domain Bacteria; kingdom Bacillati; phylum Bacillota; class Bacilli; order Caryophanales; family Paenibacillaceae; genus Paenibacillus; species Paenibacillus sp. J5. The sequence goes on from NZ_JBUEDD010000009.1 coordinate 80,213, forward strand.
CAGGATGTTAACCAGCAGTCCAATGGTACTGATGATGAGCATGCCGACCGTAGCGACTTCCGGCGGGTTAGTAAAGCGTTCGATCGCTTCATAGAAGATGTAAATGGCAATGCCGATCAAGGTTAGCCCATTGAGCGTAGCAGCCAGTATCTCAAAACGCCTGTACCCGTATGTTTTTCCTGTACTGACCGCCTTCTCGCCAAATCTGAAGGCAAGCAAGGCAATGGCCAAGGCCAGGGAGTCGGACAGCATATGTCCCGCGTCCGAGATCAGAGCCAGGCTGTTGGTCATGAAGCCGCCTATGACTTCGACCACCATGTACGCCGTGATGATCGCAAATGAAATCAGCAAAGTCCGTTTGTTGTTGCTGCTGTGTCCATGATCGTGGTCATGGCCATGAGAATGCTCTGCCATAGCGATACCTGCTTTCTATAATTTAATATATGAATACATGTTCATATGTTGTTGTTTTTATTATAAGCCAGTCAGAAAAAAACTGTCAAGCAGAAGTTCCGGCGCCGGCGTAACAGCAGGCACACAAAAAAAGCTGGACGGAAAACGTTACGTTGTCTCTGTCCAGCCTAGTTATGTTGGGGGCGTATGGGACGACCCCTTATGGATATGTCATGAGCTGTCTTGCGTAAGCGTGACACAGGACACTACCCTTCAACTTAGGGCGTGCATCCGCTACGTATACTGCCGGCTTGTCTTATACCTGCTGGATCTGCAGCAGATTCGTGCGACCGGATTCGCCCAGAGGCACGCCCGCGGACAGAACGACGATGTCGCCTGCCTCGACATGACCGTTCTCCCGAGCCAGTCGCGTGGAGGAGTCAAACATCTCATCTGTGGTGGAGTAGCTCTCGCCTTGAATCGGGATGACACCGAACAGCAGGCAGATTTTGGCCAGTACATGCGGATGGCGCGTGATGGCAATAATCGGCGCTTGCGGGCGGTACTTGGAGATCATGCGCGCTGTGAATCCACTCTCTGTCGAAGTAATGATCGCCTTGGCATCCAGCTCCAGCGATGCGCTGACGACGCCCTGGCTGATCACTTCTGTAATATTGGTGGAGTGCTGCGCTTTTTTCTTCGTGAACTGCTGGTGGTATTGAATCATCGTCTCGGCTTTGCGTGCGATCGAGGCCATCGTCTTCACCGATTGAATCGGGTATTTGCCCGCTGCGGATTCCCCGGACAGCATGATGACGTCCGCGCCCTGCAGCACGGCATTCGCAACATCGCTCACCTCTGCCCTTGTTGGGCGCGGATTTTGCTGCATCGATTCCAGCATGTGAGTGGCAACGATGACCGGCTTGCCGGCCAGATTACACTTGGTAATCATCTCCTGCTGCATCATCGGCACTTCCTCAACAGGAACCTCAACTCCCAGATCGCCGCGTGCTACCATGATGCCGTCGGAGGCATCGATAATACCGTCCAAATTGACCATGCCTTCCTCGTTCTCAATCTTGGATATGATCTGCACATGTGGCGCGCCGTTCTCTGTCAGGATACGACGAATCTCCAGAATGTCCTCTCCCTTGCGGACGAAGGAAGCAGCGATCATCTCGATGTCATGCTGGATGCCAAAGTGGATATGCGCCACATCGCGCTCGGTTACCCCCGGCAGCGTCGTCTTGATGCCTGGGAGATTGACGCCCTTGCGCGGCTTCAGCAGGCCGCCGCTTTGGATCAGGCAAGTAATTTCTGTGCCCTCGCTCTTCAGGACAGTCAGATCAACCAAGCCGTCATCGATCAGGATGCGGTCGCCTGCCTTCACCACTTGCGGCAGCTCAGCATAGTTCACCCCGATGCGCGTGCTGTCACCCAGCACCTCCTCAGAGGTCAGAATCAGCTCATTGCCTGCCTGCAGATCGACAGCGGCTTCCTTGAGCTTGCCAATCCGCACCTCAGGCCCCTTAATGTCCATCATCATCGGCACGAACGTATTAAGCTCGCGCGCAGCTTGTCTTACGTTCTCAATGCGCGCGACATGATCCTCCAACTCGCCATGCGCCATATTCAGCCGGGCGACAGTCATGCCCGCGCGAATCATTTCTTTCAATGTTTCTACCGAATCACACGAAGGTCCCATGGTACAGATAATTTTAGTTTTTTGCATGTGAAGCACCTCCTATATTACCTTCATTGTAGCTTGTAATGGCAGTTGTAACTATGAACTATGGTATACTGAATGAAATATAGTACGGAGATGATGGCGAGCGGGAGGCTCTTCTATGCTGATTATTACGGAGGCGCGTGAGGATCATGGAGTGGAATGGTACGAGGAAGGCGATAAGGGGGAGGGTCGGGGCGCTGACTGCCGACTGGTGCTGCTCACCTATGGCAGATGTGTATATTGGGTGAACAACACCAAGTATATAATGGAGAAGGGCGAGCTGCTGCTGCTGCCTGCTGGACAAGTTTTTTACGGGAAGAGCATCCCGACCGTGTTCCATACGAAGCTTTCGATCCGCTTCGTCCCGGGAGCTACCTCAGGCGAGCTGTCATTGCTCCAGCGATCAGCGCCGCTACATCTGCGTCTGGGGTGCTATGACAAGGTGCTGGAGCGATTGAAGGAATTGCTGATACAGTGGCAGGAGAGGCCCTCGTACTACGAGCTCATGGCCGGGGCGCTGCTCGCGGAAGCGCTCGTCATGGTCAGCCAGGAGCTGGATCGCGGCCCGATCACTAGCAGCAAGCATCGGTGCGTGGAGCGGATGAAGCATTATATCCAGCAGCATTACCGGGAGAAGGTAAGCAAGGAGCAGCTCGGTGACGCGATACAGCGAACGCCGAATTACGCTGCTACCTTATTCCGCGAGGTAACGGGTCAGACGATCAGCGCCTACACGCATAGCCAGCGTATTAAGACCGCTATATATTTGCTAACGGAGTCCCAGTTGACGGTGAGCGAAATTTCCGAATATGTCGGCTATAGCGACGTTTCCTATTTCTACCGCATCTTCAAGCGGCTAACCGGACACAGCCCTTCAGATTATTTCGATGAGCGCTCTCCGATCGTGTAGCTATAAGCGTTAAAGAAGACGGTGTGTGACAATGGAAGGGATATTTCAGAGCAACCTTCGGGTGGTATGGCAATCATTTTGTTTTATTGCATCATTTCGCAGGTGCAGCGCATGTGCCGTTGTCTCTGGACAGGGGTTGAAATCCTCTCGCCTCCACCATGTAAAACCACATCCGCAAGAGGATGTGGTTTTTGCCTTTGATGTTCAGTTCTTTGAGTTGTATGTATCCTTTCACAACATTTTGCATAAGATAATAAAAATCATTTGTATACGTCTACAAGAATTTGTATAATATTTGTATACAAACATGAGGTGGTGTATGTATGAGAACACAGGAGATAGTAATTAAAAAGGTTAAAGCATGGTTAGAAGCAGAAGGGAAATCTTATCAGTGGCTAGCTGATGAATTAGGGCTGAGTAAAGGTATGGTAGGACATCTGTTGACAGGTAATCGAGTATTACAACCCCAGCACGTTGAGCAAATAGCAAATTTATTAGATATCCAAGTAGTGGACCTCCTCAGGGATGAATCGACAGAAAAAGGATTACTGACTGTACATTTGAGAGGGACGGTATCTAATCGTCGGTCTAAAAGAGAACTTGATTCTTTACTATTTGCAATTGAAGATTATATCGGGATGATCGATTAGGTGAACTGATGAATCATAGAGAAAAAGCTGAAAAAGTTGCTGAGGTGTACGCGGCGAGTTTCTTGCAAGACGCAATAGGTCATGATATTTTTATTGGTTCACATATTGAACGTTTACTTGCTGATAAGGTAAATTTAATTTACCAATATGTGGAAGATGAAAATTATTATGGTGCAGCGATTCAACATCAGAATGGTGAGCAGTTTGTTGTCTTGAATACTTTTCATTCATTGAGAACGAGATATTTTACGGCTGCTCATGAACTGTGGCATTTATCAGAAGGAAGTCTTATGCAGGATGGAAATTTTGATCATGAACGTGCAGCGGATCGATTTGCAGCAGCAATAATGCTACCTAAAGAACTAACTAAAAATTTATGGAAGAAGTTTAAAAAGCAAGATGATGAAGTAGCTATTCTTAAAATTGCTGACCTTGCTGACGTTCCCTATATGGCAGTAGTACGAAGATTAAGTGAACTTGGTGAAAAAGTACCGACTAAAAAATTTTCCGAAGTGGAATGGTTGGAAAAACGGTCTGAATTAGGGTTTCCAATCTCAGTTTCAGATTATTCCAGCAAGGACACAAGATTTGTAGCATATGAGTATGCAGTAAAAGAGAGAGTAGAGAAAAAAGGTTTAGATATGCTTATAGCAGCAAATAAGCTTTCAAAATTTGCTCCCAAGCTTGCAGAACAATATCAATTGGTTGCCCTTTCAAGGGGGCATGAAGTCGATGCGTAATGGAAAAGTGTTTGTTGATGCTAACATATTGATTCATGCCGCCACTTTTAAGTCTGCTGATGTTTTTAATTGGATTGATTCATTGTATGAAGATATTTACATCCATCAAGTGGTACTTGATGAAATATTAATATCAGATGTTAGGAAAAAAGTGCAGAGTTATATTGACCAAGGAAAGTGGAAGCTCTTTGATCCTGATGATGAAACGGCGTTGACAGAAAATGATTATGCGATCTATGAAAGTTATTTAAAAGATATGCATAAAGCTTTTTCAGATTTAAATGAGAAGAAAATAAGAGAAGGCCGTCTTTTGAAAAATACTAATGATCTCGGAGAAATTCATAGTCTAGCTGCAGTACTTTTGCTGGGGGCGTCAATTATTTGTAGCAATGACTATGATATAAAGGAGGTCATTCAAGATACCCCCATCTATACAACGAATGGTGAGGCATTAACAAATACATTAATCGAACAGGATACACTAGTCGATCTTTGCTACCAGACTATTAGGGAAAGTATTGAAAAGTCGAAGGTTGTACGGAAGTATTTGAGTGTAGTTGCTTCAGATAAAGTAACTGATTTAGAGAAACTTCTACAACTTACCGAAGTAGAAGTATAGCATACTCTGGAATGCCATAATACATAGAGAATCGAGAACAGCTCCAAGAGCTCTTGAAGATAGCAAATCAACATGCACGGAAGCAGGCTAGATAATTGGGCGCTTCTATTTACGATTTAAAGAACAACATTCGCGAGTATGCTTTAGAAAAAGTGGCGGAGATGTCGTTTTATTATTTCAAGCAGAAAAAGCTCAAGCCCTCACTCCGCTTGAGCCTTTTCGTGTTATATGGGGGAACTTGCGGTAATGGCACCTACAGCATAGGGTCTGTCTTCATGAAGGTTTTGGCAAGATTCTCGGTATTGCGATCACGAGTGTTCGGTCTATAGTCCTCCAGCACATCGATCAGATATTCCTCGCCGTCCTGGTAAGCCCTATATATGAAATGCTCTGGATCAATCAACTGTACCTCATGCCCGCAATCCTTCAGGCATTGCTCGAAGTCCTGAGCAGTCGGCTCCGTTCCTTCCTCCAAATAGATCAAGCCTCTGAGCCGTTTTGTTTCGCCATTGCGCATAACCTTGAAATAAACGGTATGTTCTTTTCTCATGGGTGATCCCTCCTTGCCTTGCATGTTCATTGGTTTGCCCAGGCTGCTGCGGTGCCTGAGGCAGAGCGCCTGAACTGTCCTGTGACAGTTATCCTGTGCCTTAATGCTTCAAGTATACATCATTATTGCAACTTTGGCTGTGATCTAGCGCACAGCCGCCCCTGAGTCCTGTGCAGCCTGACGGGAGTGAGGGCGGTCTACATACATGCGGCCAGCTCAAGAACGTTACACGATATGATACAGCGGTTCTGTAGCCAGGAAGCGCACGGGAAGCTCAGGGAGCTGTTGCTGCAGCCGTTCGGCAAACAGTCGCATACCCGGCTCCTCGCTCGGGGCGTGCCCGATCATGATAAGCGCTTTGCGGCTGCCTTGGCTAACGGCATCACGCACATACTCGGGCGTCTCCCATTCCGGCCCTTCGCCGGCAATGATCAGATCCACCCCTTGCTGCTGCAGCAGCGTTACACCATTGAGACCGCCACCCCGATAGCCCACCGTCAGCCCGATTCGGCGGCAGTTCAACCTCGCGTCTCCGGCCACACGCACATAGGGTAGACCAAGCCGCTGCTTAATATGGCTAGCGATGTCTACTACACTCCTGTCGCCCGGCAGCTCCACCGTCGTTGCCTCCTTGAAAATATGCTGCACCTGCTGCTCCCAGCCAAGGCTGCGCACCAGTCCTTCTGTGATCAAGTCAGGCTCGACCTGATGGCAATGGTCATGGTAGCGGTATATAGACAGTTGATGCTGCTCGATGAAGCGCTGCTTCTCTACAGCGATGGGGTCGTTCTCGTCCAGCCACGAATTGGGATGGTGGTGGCTGTAATACAGCCCTTCATGGGTAATGATCATATTCAGCCCTTGAGCTACGGCTTGCTCCAGCACATGATGGGTAGCCATGAAGGTGACGGCTACTCCGGTAATGCTCATATCCGGGTGTCCGGCGATCAGGCCGTCTACCGTGCTCGGGGCGGATCCTTCCTGCTGTGTCCAACGTTCAATGATGCTCTGTACGGCAAAAGACATTTTTCCTATTCCTCTCCTTGCTGTGTAGATCTGTTCCGCCGAACATTGCGAACAGCGGAGGACAGTTCTTCCTATCCATTAGTTGCATTATATAGAGTTCACACTGGAACTGTCCATCCGAGTTCGGTCATGGGTGGTGCAGGTGCTGAAGGGAGGCATTGAAACGAACCGATGATTAATGCTAGAATGGCGACAAAACAATAGAAAGCTGGTAATGAGAAATGGCGAAATATTATGTCGTCTGGGCGGGTAAAAAACCTGGCGTATACGCGACATGGGCGGAATGTCAGCGCAACACCTCTGGCGTCGCGGGCGCCAAGTTCAAGTCCTACGAATCGAAGGCGGCAGCCGAGGCGGCCTTCCGTGATGGCTGGCAGAAGCATTGGGGGCAAGGCTCAGGAGGGGCAAGTGGCGCAGAAGGGGCGGCAGGGAAGAAGCCAGTGTCAGGGACGGGAATGACTCGGCGGAGCAGCCGCGGCACGGTGGCAGCGATCGGAGAGATCGACTATGACAGTATCTCGGTTGACGTAGGTACGCATGGCAATCCCGGCCCGATCGAATACCGCGGAGTGGATACCCGCACCGGGAAGGTGCTATTCTCCAACGAGAGCATCGGCAAGGGTACGAATAACCTCGGCGAATTTCTGGCGATTGTGCATGCACTTGCTTACTTGAAGGAGCAGGGCAGCAGCAAAACCGTATACAGCGACTCGCTCAACGCTCTCAAGTGGGTGCGGGAGAAGAAGGTATCGACGACACTGGTGAAGGACGAGTCCACCCGTCAAGTATGGGAGTTGGTTCAGAGGGCAGAGGAATGGCTGCGCACCCATACTTATGACAATAAGGTGCTCAAATGGCAGACGAAGGCATGGGGCGAGATCAAGGCGGACTATGACCGAAAATAGTTCGGCTCGTCTGTTCCAGGGTGTCCCGACTGCGCTAATGCTTTACTGGCGGCAGCTCAACTGATTCCTCGCAGAGTGTGATGTTCAGGCTGCTTATATCCTGACAGACGGCGAGGAAGACGTCCTGCGCCAGCACGCCGCGCTGTCTTAGCTGTTCATAGAGCTGCTGCTCGCTGATATGCAGTTGTTGCAGCGTATCGTATTGCAGCTTGCCTTCAATAATGACCGGGTAAGCGGTCTCGGGCTGTTGCGGCGCAAGGCCAAGCTGTGGCGCCGTCACCGGCATTGTGCTTCCCGTCTTCAGCACGCTTAGCTTGCCATTGGCCTCCAGCACGGCCAGATGGACAGAGGCGACATCGAATATCTCCTGCTCGCGCAGCATTTGCAGGATGTTATCGATGGAATATTTGTATTTCCTCAGATGCTTGGCAACCAATTTCCCCTTGTAGATCATAACGGTTGGCTCGAACGTAATCAGTCGTCCAAACTTGCGGTATCGAACAACCAGGACGGCGACCGTTTTCTGCAGTAGTCCTATAAAGACGATAGCGAATGCGGTCGGCAGATGCCGGATGTCCGGATCGGCAATATCTGCGCCTACGACCGAGCCGAGCGACAAGATAATGAGAAAATCAAACACGGGCAGCTCGCCAATGGAACGCCTCCCCATAAACAACGTGGTCGCCAGCAGCAATGGAAACAACGTAACTGAGCGGATGGCGACAATTCCGAAATCCTTCCATATCTCCACAGCAGTTATTCCCCCTGTTTCAAACTTGTCTTTAGAGTAACCCAAGCTTGGGAGAATAATGTGTAGCGGCGAGTATAATGAGCTGCCAGCAGCAGGAAGGGGAAGAGGAGCTCACTCCCCCCAAGCTATTGCAGAATCAGATTGGTCAACATTTCAATCTGGTGCTCAATGGCGATGGGATCGTCAAAAAACAGATCATAGTAGTCTATCTTGTGAACACGACCGTTTTTAACAGCATCAAGATTTTTCCATAGTTCACTCTGCTCCAGTTGCTCAATCGTCTCACGTCCCGAGTTTTCCGGATCATATACGGTCAGAATGATATGCGACCCGGCAATTTCCTCTAGCATTTCGAATGAAATGGATTGATTCCATGCATCACTTTGCTCGAACATTTCCTTCACCCGTTGAGGAGGCTCCATTTGTAGCAGATTGTACAGCACTTCTCCGCCCATATTATGGAATCCGTAGAGCCTCAAGTCCTTCTTAAAAACGCCGAGAATGGTAACGGTGGTGCCGGGAGCGATATCCTTTGCAAGGCGCTGTCTTGATGTCTCAAGATTCTGCTTGAAGGAGCGAATCCAGTTTTCCGCTTCCTCCTGTTTATTCACAAGTTCACCTAGTACCTGCATTTTGTTAATGACCCCGTCCTTTGATTTCAACAAGACGGATGGAGCAATTTTGGAAAATTGTTCATAGCTCTCCGCCCACGTTGAAATAATGAGATCTGGCTTCAGCTCAATGATTTGCTCAATCGACTCTCCTAGTCCTACGGTTCCATCTGGATCAGCGAAAGGATATTCTTTGAGCAAATAGTCGGGATAGCCAATGGGTCGAATGCCAAGCGCCAGCAGTTCTCCGTAGAACCAATCTGCAATGATGCGTTGCGGCTCTGCCGGGACAACCGTCGATTGTCCATCCTGCTGAAACTCTCTTGTTGCTGCGATAGCTTGCTGCGAGTCTGCCCCTTGCGTCGGCACAGAATTTGCCGCATTGGCTCCGCCTGTCGACGGTGCCGGTGCCGAACAGGCCGACAGCAATAGCATGAGACATAAGGCGGCTGAAAGAATGAAGTTTCCTTTATTGGCTCCAATCACGGTATACTCCCCTTTTGTTGTTAAATCTAGTCCAGCTAGCTCTCTACTAGCATAAGGGAAGTGGGCAACTTTACCCATGGCAGCATCGGACAAACGGATTGAACTCATTTTCCTGAAATCGCCCTGGGGTCACACCATAGCAGCTTTTAAACATTTTAATCAGGTGGAATTCATCCGAGAATCCACAGCTCCAGGCTATTTCTCTCAGCGTGGCGTCAGTGTCAAGCAACTGCCTTCGCGCCGCCTCAACTCGTCTTCTAATTACGTATTCCTGGGGACCAACTTGCAACTGTTTTTTGAATAAACGGGTTAAATGACCGGAACTAATATGAAATCTTTCGGCGAGATCCTGAAGCGAAATCATCTCATGATAATGCTCGTCGAGATAAAGTTTGACCAGAGATACTGTATCCGGCTGCAATTCCTGAGTCCCGCTATGGGTCAGTTCTTCATAAATCGCGCATACCCATTGCAACAAAGCCGCCCTGCCATATAATGAGTTCAATAGCGAGCCGCCATTCCAGCGATGATGAAGTTTTTTGAGTTGCTCCAAGAACAACAATGGATTTCTTGGTGAAAAACCATACAGCTCCTGGAACGGGTTGACGACGGAAAGAAGTTGTATTAATTCCTCTTTATAGAAGGGAGGTTCTTCCGTCTTATAGTAGATAGTATAAAAATTCACTTCTCCTTCGTTAGGGCGAATGGACAGACAACTCCCCTTCCCACCATGGAATATCCCAAACCGCTCTACGCTGAACACATTGTCATCCAGACAAACCTCCGCAGAACCGTTATAGGAGAATAAGAACATGCTGCTTGGCATGCGGTAATTGAAGATGGGGGTCTTACTGCTGACGATTTGATAGCGTACATCCAACAGCACAACTGATGATTGTGTCCATATATTGATGGTCTCGGCAAGATGCCTGTGTATCGCATCATGTGGTCTGTGACTCTCTTTTCCTATGATGGCTCACTCCCTTGCTCTGTACCCATACACACTCTATATTCGCGATTATAATTAATATTAATAATCATTGTCAATTAAAGCCCGTGCAGACAACATCCTTCAGTGGTTTGCGGCACGTTGTGCTTGAAAGCGTTCTATCGCTAAGGCTCTTACTGCTGCGGGGGTGAGAATTATTGAAGATAATGCAGCACCTGTTTGTAACGAGAGCCAAATTATTTTACAATCGAAGATACGCACATTACGATAGACAGATACGAAGACAGGGAGGGAACGACATGAACTGGATTCCAGCAGCCAAAAGCGGCAAGTGGTTCTGGTGGACTGTGGTGACGGTATTGGCCGTCACAGGGCTGCTGTGGCTCATTCGTTTTGGCTTGTACGGGCAAGCATGGACCTGGCCGCATGCATTGCGCTTTCTGCTGTTAAGCGCCGTTCTGGGGCTGATCAGCGGGGTATGTGGCTGGCTAGGAGCCAGATGGCTATGGGGCTTTACTGTTGCGGGCACCTTGGGAGGGCTGATGCTCATGGTGTTCTATGTACGTGATATGAACGGCTGGGAGGATCTGGTCAGCCTGCTGGCCTTCTTCGAAGCGGTTGCCGCTGGCTTGATTATCGGAGGGGTGGCCGAGTTGATCGCGCTCGGATTGCGGCTATGGCGCAATCGGTAACGGTGAGACACTCGCCCTGGCGGGACTCCTGTTCCTAGGGCGTGTCGTCAAACCCGCTCAAGGGCATTCGTTCACCGCCTTTTCGCCCCTTGCTGCGTTACGTTCTCTTGACGTCCCCCCGGTACGCCTGCGAGAACGTGCCTTGCCCGGAACGAAAATTCGGCGAAATCTGCTCCCGTCGGAGTTTGAAGACATACCGTTGTGAATAACGGCTGTCACGCTCGAATGGGCGGACAGCCGTCTGTATGACTGGAAGCTTATGCATCACACTATGCTTATGCCTCACTTACACGCGGAACAGACCATAGCCCGAGAAGCGATGTCCTGACGCATCGTCCTGGAGCAATCCGGCCTTCGTCTGGTTCAGTGCGACCTCTACCAGCCATCGGGTGAAGTCAGCCACCTCCATCTCCGCCATCTCCTCCAGGCTGTAGAAGCCGGCAGCATCGACCTCCGTCTGATCCGGCACAGGCTCGCCCGACAAGTATTCCATGGAAAAGGCCAGATAGATATTGTGAATAGGGCGCGGCAGGTCGCGCACAGCGATGACGCTGCGCACACGGGTCTCAATCTGTGTCTCCTCCCGCACCTCGCGGATGATCGTCTGCTCGATCGGCTCCAACTGCTCGATATAGCCGCCGGGATTGGTCCATTTCCCTTTGCCGGGCTCCTGCGCCCGGCGTACAAGCAGCAGCTTCCCCTCCCTCATGACCAGCGCCCCGACGCCAATGCTGTAATTTCCCCAGTGCACATAGCTGCAGGACGTGCAGGCTGCACGCAGGCTTCCGCCGATGGAGCGGTTTTCTAATGGTGCTCCGCAGAGCATGCAAAATTTGGCTTCCATATCATTCACCCAATTGTATGAAGTATAGTCAGTGCAGTGATACTATCATAGTCCTGTCGCTCCAAATGATCAACTGCCAACATGACACCAGAAATTCTAAAGCGGTTACATTTCTTGGGGGCGATCATTCGACGATGATGAGGCCGCCAATAGCGGCGCAAATGGGAGAAAACGGCCGTAACCGTCAGAGCGTAACGGCACACGGAGCACAACTGCGGGGAGAGGCGATCACAGCGGGGAGGAAGGCGCGGCAGCAGATTTTTCAGGCAGCGCATGGATTCGGTATACTGGAGTAGCACAGTTGAACCATAGAACAGACACATATGTGGAGGGTGATGAGCTTGACCTACAACGAGCTGCTGGGAAGACGGAACGAGATATTGAAGCGCAGGATTGGCTCCATGATCTTGAAGCATAACAAGCATGGACTGAGCGGACAAGAACGGAGCTTCTACCGGATGATGCTGCGGGAATGGCACCAGACAGAGCAGGAGCTGTACGGCTCTCGCAAGGACAGCTAACGCTGCGGCGAACGGCTTGCTCTTCGCAACTGCGGGCGCATGACCCGCATGACCCGCATGACAAAAGCCGCACTTGCGAACAACGGATGGCATGATGCCCGTTCCGTGCGCTGTTCGCAAGTGCGGCTTAAATGCTGGCGCTAGCCTTTGACCGATCCTGCTGCGATGCCTTCGACAATCTTGTTGCTAAGCACCAGGAAGATCGTCAGGATCGGCAGGATGCTGATCATGAGTGTAGCCCCGATCGCTCCCCAGTCGGTTGTATACTGGCCGACGAAGTTTTGCACCCCGACCGTTAACGTCTTCAAGCTGTCCGAGCTGATGAAGGTGTTAACGAAGATGAACTCATTCCAGTTGTAGATCATATTAATGATTCCGGCGGTCACAATCACCGGTACGGTCATCGGCAGCACAATCTGCAGGAACATGCGATGCACCGAGCAGCCGTCCATAACCGCCGCCTCCTCCACCTCGCCAGGCAATGCATAGTAAAAGCCAAGCAGAATCATCATCGTAATCGGCAGATTGAAGGCCGTATACGTTAGCATGATGCTGAGCAGCGAGTCCACCAGCTTCAGCTTCTCGAAGAGGCTGAACAGCGGAATTAGTGTCGAGTGTACTGGAATCATCAGTCCGATCATGAATAGCCCTAGCACGAGGCTGGACAGCCGCCACCGCATCCGCGTGATGGCAAATGTTGCGAGGCTGGCCAGCAGGATCGTCAGCAGCGCCGCTATGACGGTCACCAGCACGCTGTTGATGAAATATCGATCAATATTGCCTTGCGACCATACATTGGCATAGTTCTCCCAGCGCGGCTGTGTCGGCAGGGAGAGGGGAGGCATGTTGAATACCTCCTGATTGTTCTTCAGTGAGAAGAAGAGCAGCCAGACGAGCGGGATTAATTGGAGTGCTGCTCCCACAGTAAGCACGACGTACAGCACGCTGCGCCCCAGCCGCCCCGTATTCGTGCGGACACTCGTCTGTCTGGCGGGCAGGGCTGCCGCAGAACCGGATTGCTTCACGAAGGCACCTCCTTGTACGTATCAGGAATATTGGATGGTCTCTTTGGAGGTGGTCGCCTTGCGAATCGCCCAGGTGGCCACCATGCAGATAATAAGCAGGAAGAAGCCGATGGCACTTGCATACCCGAAGTCGAAGCCGCGGAATGCCTTATGATACATATAGGATGCCATTACCTCACTGGCTCCGTTCGGGCCGCCGTCTGTCATGACATAGATCAGGTCAAAATATTTGAGCGATCCGACAACAGCCAGCACGATCGTCACCTTGACGACCTCGGTGATGAGCGGCAGCTTGATGCGCAGCGCGATCTGCCATGCCCCGGCGCCGTCGATTCGCGCCGCCTCAATTAGCGACTCGGGAATATTTTTGAGTGCTGCGTAGTAGATCAGAATGTAGAACCCGGCATATTGCCACAATATAGGGATGAACAGCGCCCATAACACAAGCTTGGGCTCAGACAGCCATGCCGGCGGGTCCTCAAAGCCGATCGAGATCAGGAAATTGTTCAGCATGCCGTTGGTCGGATGGTAGATCTTCAGCCAGAGCTGGGCGATGGCGACCGAGGACAGCAGCATGGGAATCAGATAAATTTTGCGAAACAGGTTAGCTCCCTTCACCTTCCCTGCCAGCACCAGCGCAACGAGCATGTAGAGCGCCAGACATAGGGTGGACAGCAGGGCGAACAGGAAGGAATGGAATACACTGCTGCCGAAGGCGCTGTCCGAGAGCAAGGCAACATAGTTATCGAGCCCGATGAAGACCATGCTGCTGACGGCGTCCCAGTCCATCAGGCCATAATAGCCGGTTAGCACAATCGGAAAATAGATCAGCGCCACAATGAGCAGCAAGGCCGGCAGAGTATAGAGTGCGATAATGAATCGGTTCGACATGACTTTGTTCATGGTGGATCTCCTTCCGGCGTGATCTAGCGCAGCGCTCTATTTGCCGGCCTTCAGCACTTCCTCTTGCTTGCGAATGAACTCCTCTGGTGTGATGGCGTTTCCTAGCAGCGCCTGCACCAGGTTATGATGCTCCTCCGAAGCGACAGGCTTCATCTGTACATCCAGATAGAGGATGACCTTATTCGCACTGTTCAGTTCGTTCAGCAGATCGATGAACATCGGCGGCAGGTTGATGGACGAGGTGTCCACCTTGGTGGCCGGGATGATGCCAGCTTCAGTGACGGACAGCTCGCCCCATTGCTTCACAAAGTAGCTGACGAACTTCTTAGCTTCTTCCTTCACCTTGGAATCCTCGGAGACGAATAATCCGACGCCAGGGCCGCCTACCCAATCGTTCACATTGCCCTTGCCGCCCTCATAGGTCGGGAATTTGAAGAAGCCCACCTTATCCTTGAATTCCTGGGGAATATCCGGGTTGGTTGTAAAGTTCGGTACTTCCCATGTTCCCATAGCATACATCGCCGCTTTTTCATTCATGAACTCCGACTTGGCTTCATCGTTGGACAGGCCGTTATAGCCCTTGATGAAGGCATTGCTCTTCACGAGCTCCTGAGCCGCCTGAGCGGCAGCCAGCAGGCTAGGATCACTGAAGCTGCTCGCAGCGACGGCTTGATCCTGCACATCTGGTCCGCCGATCCGATCGGCCAGATACATGTACCAGAAGGAGCCTGTCCACGCATCCTTGGAGCCGAGCGCAATCGGTGTCACCTTATTCGCATTCAGCGTGCTGATGACCTGCATCAGCTCATCATAGGTTTGCGGCGGCTGCAGATTATGCTTGGCGAAAATCTCCTTGTTGTAATAGACAGGGACGATATTCAGCTCCACAGGCAATGCATAGGTTTTGCCGTCCATCGCGTAGGCCTCGGTTGTACCGGCTACGAACTGATCCTTCAGCTCGTTCTCCAGCAGATCATTGAGCGGTGCGAACTTATTGCCCTTCACATATGGCTCCAGGAAGCCGGCTGCCCAGGTAAAGCCGATATCCGGCAGCTTGTTAGAGGCGGATAGCACCTTGAGCTTGTTTTTGTATTGCTCGTTCTCCAGCACCTCGGTCTCGATCTTGACGTTCGGGTTGGCGTTCTCATAATCTGTGATAATCTGTTTGGCCAGCTTGTTCTGAGCCGAGTTGCTGCCGTCTGGCCACAGATGCATCATCTTGATTTTGATGCTCTCGCCCTCCTTGGGGCTATTCGTCCCCCCCTCGGCAGCCGGTGTCGTGCTATTCGTCCCGCCCGCGGTATCTTGCTTGCCCGGTCCTGGACCGCTGGAGCCACTGTTGCCGCTACAGCCTAGAGCTGTGGCCGTCAGTGCTACAATCATCAAGGATATTGCCCATGTTCTTCTTGTCATCGAAGGTATTCCTCCCCTTTTCATAAGATACTGCCCACAGCCTGTGTGAAGTGGTAATGAATGCGTTTTCCATGTCTACAACGTAGTGTAGCATTGATGGCTGAGGGCAGATAAGGGTACAGCGTTTGGGTCATTGTCTACTATTTTTGGGTAGACGGCAGGCTATGCTGCTGAATACCTCATTCGTAGCGTTCTGCAGGGACGTATCAGACCTCGGGCTTCTGACTCCAGACCTCGTGTCGGTACAGGCCGGGGCTGTGCCCCTCATACTCCTTGAACAGCTTGCTGAAGTATTTGGCGGTCTGGTATCCGACCCGCTCGGCTACCTCCGTCACCGGCAGATTCGTCTGGAGCAGCAGCTCCTTGGCCTTCTGCAGCCTCATCCGAGTCGTATACTCGCTGAACGTCATCTGCAGTTGCTCCTTGAACAAGACGCTGAAGTAGCTCGGGTTGAGATGGACATGCTCGGCGACCTCGCGCAGCCCGAACGGCTCGCTTAGATGCTGTGCCATGTAGTCGAGCGCTTCTCTGACCGGCTCACTGAGGGGGGAGGTCGTCTCGCTGTGGTGCAGCAGCTTCAGGTCTGCGATATGCTGCAGTCTGACGGTACGATTGCGCTCCTCTGTCGCCTGCAGCGCCTGCTCGACTGCCGCGATCAGCTTCTCCTTGCTCACCGGCTTGAGCAGATAGTTCACAACGCGCAGCACAATCGCTTGCTGGGCGTATTCGAATTCAGCATAGCCGGAGATGAGGATGACCGAGGGCTGAACAGGCAGCGCCTGGTCGGCAACTGCGCGGGCCAGCGCCAGCCCGCTAATCTCCGGCATGCGAATATCGGTAATGAGCAGGTGTACCGACTCGCGCTTCATAATCTCCAGCCCCTCCTGCCCGTTCTCAGCGGTGCGGAAGTTGCAGCGCCCTCCGCTCCAGGCCTCCAGCATATTTTTCAGCCCGCGCCGTGTACGCGGCTCATCATCAACGATCAGGATCGTCTTTGTCGCATGCATGCTGCTTCACTCCTTTACTGGTTAATGGTATGGCTAGGGTTGCGATCGTGCCGCCGCCAACTCGTGCGGCAAGTCGCAAGCCAGCTACAGCTTCCGGCTTGCCCTGGCCGAAATGCAGCAGCACCCGCTGCTGAATATTCAATAATCCCATGCCCGCCCCCGAGGAAGCGGGGGAGAGGGCTGAGCTGCTATGCAGTGCCGAGACGATGCTTCGCAGCCGTTCCTCTGTCATGCCACCGCCGTCATCCTCAACGGTGATATGGAGCAGGTCATCGTCCCGACGTGCGGTAACCGCGATGAACCCGGCGCCGAGCTTGCGCTCCAGCCCGTGGAGAACAGCATTCTCCACCAGAGGCTGAACGAGCAGCTTGGGGAGGCGGATGCTGCTGCAATCTGGAGGGACATCCAGCCGCCAGGCGATCCGGTCATCGAACCGGAGCTTCATAATATCCAGGTAGCGCTCGATATGCTGGAGCTCCTCGCTAAGCGTCACCCATTCTCCCTGACCGGGAGTGGAGATTGTATAGCGGAACAGATCCGCCATCTTGACGACGTATTCCGCCAAGCTCTCCTCTCCCTTCTCCTGTAGCGACCAATAGAGCGCCTCCAGTGTGTTGAATAGAAAATGCGGGTGAATCTGCGCTTGCAGCGCCTTAAACTCCGTCCGCGTCTGCAGCAGCTCCTTCTCGTAGACCAGCTCGATCAGATTGTTCATGTGCTCGACCATCTGGTTGTAGGAGTAGTGCAGCTCATTAATCTCGATCGTGGAGGAGATGTGTGATACAGGCTTGAGACCGCCCAGGCGTGCGCTGCGCATCGTCTTGATAAGCTTGAAGATCGGGCGTGTTATCAGGGTAGATAGCGCAAAAGACAATAAGGCGAACAGTATGGTTCCGATGCCAGCCGATACTAGGATCGCTGTGCGCAGCACCGAGATGCCGCCTGTAATCTCATGGATTGGCGTAAGCAGCAGCAACGTCCAGCCGGTGACCTCAGATTGCTGTCTAACCTGCATATACTGTTTGCCTCCCAGCGTTACGACTGGTCCCTTGGCGTTCATCAGTTCAATTAGCTTGGCATTGGTGAAGGTGGGATCGCTGGTGGCAATCAGGCTGTTATTGCGCCCGGCAAGAAGCATCGTCTCCGGGCTGCCCTCGCCGCCAGCCGCATGGCTGATATTGAAGATGTCCCGTTTCATTCGCACCAGCAGGAACCCGCCCGGCTCGAACCAGTGATCGATCAAGCTGATGCTGCGGATGGACAGCACAGACTCCGGGTCGCTCGGATCGAGTCCGATCCAGACGATGCGCCCGCGGCTGTTGCGCGCCGTATCGACCCAGGGACTGCTGACGCGACTGAGCAGCCCGTCACCGTCCAGCGGAAAGAGGCGCTTGCCCTGGTCATTGTATAGCTCCACCGACTGTACGCCCTCCGCGTAGGCCTGCACCAGCTTGACGCTGGAGACAAGAGCCTGACGCTCGGAGAAGGTTGCCATCTTGCCGTTATACTCATTGAGAAGCACCTGCTGAACATAGGCGCTCGTGGCGACCTGTGTCGTGAGCGAATCGATCTGTGTCAGCACCGCTTCGAGTCTGCCGCTGGCCTGAATCGCCGTCTGCTGCACATGCTTCTCTGTATTGTCCTGCAACAGGCGGGATACGGAATCGAACGTGATCATGCCGACCAGAGATAAAATGATCAGCATCACAAACAGAAAGCCGAATAGCATCTGATTGCGCAGTGTGTTGAAGCGATGTCTGCTGAGCCGCATGGTAGATTCACCTCCGAAATACATTGTTTGCGATTACATTTGTATCACAGAATGGAAGTGATTGTCTCTATATATTTCTATTGATTTTTATCGCCATTTGAAATAATATGATATAAGTTATTAATTTAGAATTATTATAATTTAATAAACAATAAAAGGAGTGGTGGGAATGAATCGCTTGACCACTAACCATGGCATGCCGATCGGCAACAACCAGAGCTCTCGCACAGCAGGTCAGAGAGGGCCCACCTTGCTGGAGGATTATCAACTGCTGGAGAAGCTGGCTCATTTTGACCGGGAGCGTGTCCCGGAGCGGGTCGTTCATGCGCGCGGGGCAGGCGCTCACGGTATCTTCACAGTCGCTCACAGCATGAAGCGGTATACCAAGGCGCATTTCCTGCAGGAGGAGGGCCAGGAAACACCGGTATTTGTCCGATTCTCGACGGTCGTGCATGGTCAGCACTCGCCAGAGACGCTGCGCGACCCGCGCGGCTTCGCCGTGAAGTTCTATACTGAGGAGGGCAACTACGACTTTGTAGGCAATAACCTGCCGGTCTTCTTCATACGCGATGCGATGAAGTTCCCGGATATGGTGCATTCGCTCAAGCCCGATCCTCGCACCAATATTCAACATCCTGACCGCTACTGGGATTTCATGTCGCTGACGCCCGAATCGACAAATATGCTGTTGCATCTGTTCTCGGATGAGGGGATACCGGCGAACTATCGCCAGATGCGCGGCTCCAGCGTTCATGCATTCAAGTGGATCAATGCTTATGGCAACAGGGTGTATACGAAGCTTAGATGGGTGCCGAAGCAGGGGGTTAACAATCTGTCTGCTGCGGAGGCGGCACAGATTCAGGGACAGGACTTCAACCATGCCAGCCGTGATCTGTATGAGGCCATCGAGCGCGGGGATTATCCACAGTGGGAGCTGTATGTGCAGGTGCTTGACCCGGCCGATATGGACGGTTTTGATTTTGATCCGCTCGATCCGACCAAGGATTGGTTCGAGGAGGATGTTCCTTACCAGCTCGTTGGCACGATGACCTTGAACCGCAACCCGGATAACGTCTTCGCAGAGACGGAGTCATCAGGCTTTAATCCCGGTGTTGTCGTGCCTGGCATCGAGCCGTCGGAGGACAAGCTGCTGCAGGGTCGGCTGTTCTCTTACTCGGATACGCAGCGCTACCGGATCGGGCCGAACTACTTGCAACTGCCGATTAATTGCCCGTTCGCCCAGGTCAGCAACAACCAGCGCGATGGCGCCATGCCGATACGGCAGCAGAACGAGCATATTAATTATGAGCCGAACCGCTACACGCATACGCCTAAGGAAGATGCTGCTTATGAGGACATAGGCTATCCGGTGCACGGGCAGGCGGAGCGGCGCACGCTCGCCAAGACCAATGACTTTGGACAGGCAGGTCAGGTATGGCGCCGTTATACGGCTGCGGAGCAGGAGGCGGTCGTGAATAATCTCTCCGCCGATCTGGAGCCGGTGGCAGAGCAGACGAAGCTGCTTGCCATCTGCAACTTCTATCGTGCAGATGCCGAGCTGGGACAGCGGCTGGCGGATCGACTGCAGCTCGATATTTCACGGTATGTGCAGCGATAGTAGGGAGGGCAACAGTCGGAGCGCTGGCTACGGCTTGGGTGTCACATCGGAGCGATGGAGAGGACCAAGCGAGTCGGCGAGACGGGAGCATCGCCGAGCATGCCGCATCGGTACTGCATCGGTATCGCTTCGCGAGCGCATGGCTTGTGATGCCTACGCATCCTAGATTGCAGAGATAACATGAGCAAGCGGGAGCACGCTAATGCAGCTCAAGACCAATCAAGAGGGGTCTTTGGTGCAAGATAGCGTGCTCCTGTTTGCGCTTGCTCCCAGGATCGCGTTGCTGAGCCTTGCTGAGGTGAATAACGTGATGCAGCAGCCTGTCCCAGGCTCGGCCACGGGCAGTGGCAGGGGGGCGCGGCTAGTAGCGGCTGGCGGCGGCAAGATGGCTCATGCTGCTCATCCGGTCGAAGTCAGGGTCATGCCGATACTGCTCCTGATAGATTCGGTATACCTCTGCCCCAACCTCACCCCAGTTGCGATGCGGATCGCTGTGCACAATCAGACAGAGCCGGAGGAAGCGCTCCTTAGGCAGCAGGCGGGCATAGCGAATGACAAGATGGGGATACATCGTCACGTACCGTTTCATACGCACCGCGGCCCCTGTGACCAGCGCCATAATCTTCTCGCCTTGCGGCATGCGCAATATCTGCAGCTCATGGACGAGGACATAGCGAAAGGTTCGTTCCTTCAGCAGCTCCCGCTTGATCTTGGCAATCTCTCCGATATACTGGGCCAGATCAGGACTGAAGCGGCGCAGCAGCAGCGGCTCAAGCATCAGATCCATATCCTTGCGCAGGATGAAGGATTGCAGCAGCACGATCTGATCGATCCGCAGTTGCTCGGTGTGGACGAGCAGCCCAACCTCCCGCAGCATCTCATACGCGAGCGGCTTATCCCCTTCCTTGAACACGACGACAGCGGCTTCATGATCCATCGCCAACCCTTCGACCAGCGCTTCCTCATGACCGGCAAATAGTTGATGCAGTTGTATTCTGTATTGCGCCTCGGATTGTTTGTTCTGCAGGACGACCAGCAGGATGAACAGCACCAGTCCGCCGGCTCCGGCTGCAGCCCATTCGAGATCGCTTCTGCCCAGCGCGATCGCAGCCGCCCACAGCACGAGCGCAAGGATGCGTTCCTTCCACACCTTGCGATGGCGCAGTGCCTCGGCATGCTCCTCCACCGGCACCAGGCTAGGCTTGCCGCACGCGGCGCATTCCTCATCGCCAAGCACTGTGAATTCTCCGCAGCGGCGGCATATTTTCAACCTCTGATACGCATAGCGCGTTCGTTCGTATGGTCTGATCTGTACGGGAATCTTCGTAGTCACTCGCCCTCACCCTCTCCCTTCCGCAGTATCGACAGTACAGTCTTCTCCACCTCGTCCTCCGAGGGGGCGCGGCGGCTGCTATAGGTATAAGCGATCGCCTTGGATACGACAAAAAGAAACAATAGTCCCAGACATACGTATGTAACCATAGGAAGTTCCTCTCTTGCAAGAAAGTGATTTATAAAAAATGATCCGTTATACTAACAGTATAACATCATCAAAAGCGTGGTGAACAAGCAAGGCATGGAACGGGCAGCCTGACTGACTTTTGAAGAGTCTGCTCTAAGAAAATTGCCGGGATGTGCCGAACTGTGACAGATTTTTATAAAAAACTAAGATTTTTATAAGGTTTCACCTTTATACTATGCTTGATGACTGCTGCGCTACGGCCTGTTGTCCCGGGTGACAAGCATGCAGCCTGGCGCTACCCATGCGGCTCATGCTGCCCATTATACCGTTTTTATTCACAAAAGGAGCTGTGCCATGACTTCAAAAATAACACCCAAACGAATAGATGTCCCCGCCGCTGAGCGGGTCGCCCCGCTGCTTCTGCGATTGCGATCAGCTACACTGCTGCTGCTGGCTGTACTGCTCATCGTCGGGTGCTGGCCCCACACGGCCACAGCCGCCAGCTCATCCTCGAAGCTTGATGCGGTGCTGGTGCTTGATGTCAGCCATTCGATGAGCACCAGCGATCCGAACAATATCGGCAATGAAGCGATGAAGCTGTTCATCGACATGCTGTCTGCGCAAGGGGACAGGGTTGGCATCGTTGCCTATTCGCAGCAGATTGAGCGCGAGAAGGCGCTGCTGGAGATCCGGTCGGCTCAGGACAAGGACAATCTCAAGGGCTTCATCGACCAATTGAACCGCGGCTCCTACACGGATATTGCAGTCGGAGTGAAGGAGGCGGTTCAAATCCTGCAGGATAGCGGGAATACGGGCCATGAGCCGATGATCGTCCTGCTCGCGGACGGCAACAATGAATTCAATCCCAAGTCCGGGCGCAACCAGGCCGAGTCGGATCAGGATATGGAACAGGCGCTCTCCATAGCCGAGCAGCAGCAGATTCCGGTCTATACGATCGGGCTGAATGCCGACGGCAAGCTGAATAAGGAGGCGCTGGCGGCGATTGCGAAGAGAACCGGGGCCAAGAGCTTCGCGACGGATACCGCAGACGATCTCCCGCAAATCCTGAGCGAAATCTTCGCAAGCCATATGGAGCTGAATATTGTCCCCGTCGATTCGATCACAGCAGATGGCTCCTATCAGGAGGTTCCGGTTAAGGTGCCTAACGCCAATGTACTGGAGGCAAACATCTCGATTATGTCGTCGAAGCCTGTCGAGGCGAGGCTGGTCGATCCGTCAGGGGCAGAGGTGCCGATTCCGTCTGATCATGCGCTGCTCTCCAAGTCGGCCAGCTACTCGCTGATCAAGCTGCTGACCCCGGCTGTGGGGGAGTGGAAGCTGCAGGTCAAAGGGGTGCCCAGAGACAAAATCGACATTAATTTCGTCTTTAACTATGACCTGGAGCTGGAGATGGCGCCACTCAAGTCGGCAGTGCTCAACAAGGGCGGCTCCGTTGGCATCGAAGCCTATCTGGTCAGCGGCGGCAGCCGTCTTAAGGATGCGGAGCAATATCGCAACATGAAGGCCATGCTGCTCGTCAAAGATATGGATACAGGGAATACAGAGCAGATCGAGCTGGACAATACAGGAGAGCAGTTCGAAGGGAGCTATAAGCTGCCTGAGGAGCATGATTATGAGCTGGTTGTCAGGGCGGAGGAGTCGAGCTTCTACCGTGAGACGGCTCCAGTGCGTGTCAGCGCCAAGCCAGGCGCGGCCGGAGCAGCCGAGGCGTCGTTCCCGCTCGTCAACGTACTGCTCGGAGCAGGCGCGCTCGTCGCGCTGCTGGCTGCCGCCTGGTTCATCTGGCGCTATATGAAGCAGGCGCGCCGCGGCTTCGTCGGCCAATTGGTCATCGAGATTCGCGATGAGAACACAGGCGATCGCACGACGCCGCAATATCGGCGGTTATCTGCCTACAAGGGCAAGATGACACTGCATCAGATGGTGCAGCTTGCGCCGGAGCTGAAGGAGACGGAGCGGATCGTATTCAACCCGGCTCCCGGCGATCGTATCCGGCTGCTTAATCAGTCGGGCTGCGCCATCGAGCGCTCAGGCCGGGCGCTGGATGCGAGCAAGGGGCTGGAGCTCAAGAGCGGGGATCGCATAACAGTGCAACTGCAACAAGTAGATAAAACTATATTCGTAGAATATCTCGTATAAATCGAGCACGGGGGGATGCAGGATGAAACCAATCGTCAGAGAGCATATACAGCAATTGGATGTATCGCTTGGAGGCGGCATCGTCAGCGAAAAGATCAGGGTCGATACGATCGACAATCCGATACTGATCATCGGGCTGGGAGGCACAGGCATCGACGCGCTGCTGCGTCTCAAATACCAGATCAACCGCCGCTTCCGCCTGCCGGAGGACGCGGCTTCCAGACGCAAGCGGGACAAGCCCGATAACGTGGAATTTCTCGCGTTCGAGACGAATGAGCAGGATCGCAACAAGAAATACAAAGGCATCGGGCTCGATCCGATCAATGAATTCGTGCTGCTGTCTAACCCTGAGGTGGGAGGGCTACTGCAAAACCGCAGCATTCTGGAGCCTTACATTACAGAGTGGCTCTCGCCGGAGCTGTCGATTACCGATGGCATGAACGGCGCGGCAGGTGTGCGCCAGGCGGGACGGCTGCTGCTGTTCACGAAGATCAATCAGGTGGTTCAGAGCATCGACAAGAAGATCAAGACGCTGTCGGTCGGCACGAACAAGAAGCTGATGGTGTTCCTGCTGACCGGCTTGTCAGGCGGAACAGGGAGCGGCAGCTTCCTCGACATCTCTTATATCGTGCGCGGCATTATCGAGCGTGATCATGGGGCGGGGGGCGTTGACCGGGTCAATATCCTGGGTTATCTGTTCACGCCGGATATTAACCTGGCGAACAAGAGCCTGAGTGAGCATACCCGCGAATATATCAAGAAGAACGGCTATGCTGCGCTCAAGGAACTGGACTACTGGATGAATGTGGATGCCCGCGGCGATCGGTTCAAGCAGCAGTACGGCAGCATTCTCAGTGTGAATTCGCCATTGCCGCCATTCAATCTATGCCATCTGATCTCCGCGACCAATACGGAGGGCAAGCTGCTGGAGAATGCCTACGATTATTGCATGAATGTCACGGCGGAGAACATTACGAACTTCATGGCGAGCGAGGATAAGCAGTCGGGCGAGGAATTCGCCATTCATGACTATATCAGCAACATTCGGACCAACATCGCCCAGATGAACAAGCTCTACCCGGCGAATTATGACTACAACATTATTGGAGCGTCATCGGCAGTGCTGCCGATTGAGGAGATGACCACCTATCTGGCTTATCGGCTGTTCAACAAGATGGACAAGATGTTCGCCAAGCAGCCGAGCCAGGAGGATGTTGAGAAGTTTGCCCGCAAGCTGGGTGTCGATCTGGATTCCATGGTCAAAAACTTCGAGTCGCGGGTGCCGGAGCCGCTGCCTGGCTATGAGAACAGCGAGCGCCTGAGCTACGCCAATGTGATCAAGCTGCAGGTTGTCAATATGGACACCGAGCTGGAGCAGAGCTTTCTGACACGGGCGCGCGAGGAATATATCAAGGCGAAGAAGCAGCTCCCAGGCGAAATTGTGCAGCAGTTCACCGAGCAGATTCGCCGCATGTTCCTTCATCCAGAGCAGGGGCCGTTCTATGTGTCGCGGCTGCTCTATAACGAGAAGGGCTTCTGCCTGCTGAAGATGCTGCTCTCCTACATCGAGACGCTGCGCGAGAGCCAGACGCGGCTGCCGCGCGACATCGAAGCGGCTCGCGAGCAGGCGGAGGAGCGGATGGGCGATGCGAAGAGCGCCTTCGTGTCCAAGGACAAGAAGAAAAACTACTATATCGAAGCCAAAATTAATGAATACTGGCTGCATGCCGATGTCGAGCGGATGGAGCAGATGATTGAATTCTATGAGGATCTGTATGAGCTGCTCAATAATGAGAACAACCGCATCTACAAGGTCTTCACTGAAATTTTGAATGTGCTGAGCGGCATCTTCTCCAAGAATGGCGATCTCTTGCTGAGCGGAGACGAACAGCTCGATCACCGCGGCAACAAGACCTACTATTGGAATCTGGTCAACGTGCCGGATATATCGGATATGATTACTCGCATGATGGACAAGCGGGATGGCGACGATCTGATCCGCGACTTCGCTCAAGAGCTGCTTAACCGTTCCAATCAATGGGTGAAGGAGCAGGAGATCGACATTATCGGCTCCATCTCGGAGTTTCTGACGGAGAAGTTCGGCGACCTGATCACGAAGTCGATGGAGGAGTTTCTGGTTCTCAAGTATGGCAATGATGAGCCGGTGGAGAAATTCGTCGAACGACAGATTGCCAGTAAGCTGGATGAGGAGGCCATCCCGGTGTTCCATCTGAGCAACAGCTCGGGCAACCTCCACTTTCCATCGTGGGGCTTCGTCTCCGTGCCCGTCAAGGCGCCGAGCATCCTCAAGGGGATACGCAACTACCAGAACAATGCGCTGGGCAAATCGCACTTCACGATCAAGGAGAGCGAAGTGAAGAACCGGATCTTCTGGCTCAATACGAAGAACGGGGTGCCTCTGTTCGTCTACACGCCGCTACGGGTATATGAGGAGAGCTACGAGCGGACGATTCTGGATAAGGAGGGCATCGGGCGCCATCTGGTACAGACGGATAAGGTGAACTGGACCTATCTGCCGTCTCCGATCCCGGAGAAATCCTGGGGCGATACGTACATGAACGCGCGGGTGCAGGCCTATAACGCACGGGTACGCGCCGAATTCGATCGGGCGCTGGCGTTGGGCGTCATCGTGGAGAAGGGGCAGGATAACACGACCAGCAGCCGCTACTCTGTACGGTTCACACAGCCCTTCCAACTGGAGGAGCTGCTGTCCGGCTACGCGATGCAGTCATCCACCGGCAAGCCGAATCTGGGCGAGGTGAAGCGCGCGCAGGCCGAGCTGCGCAGGCTGCTGGCTGAAGGGCTTCCACAGGCCGGGGAGAAGGATATATTCGGCAGTCTGAATGAGGAGCTGGCGAAGGAGAACCTGATCCGCTCGCCGGAGCTGCTGCTGCGGGTGCGCCAAGAGCTGGCCACATACGAGGCGATAGAGTCGAAGGCGCGCGAGCTGGAGCAACTGCTCGATGCTCATCAGAGCGAGGGGCGGGCGATGGATCAGTTCATCGAGGCGTTGTACACGGGCACCATTGCCAAGAAGGGGGCGCTCTACGTGTATGACCGCGACCCGGAGGAGGAGCCATGGTCGCCGTTCGCCAATCTGATGAAGAGCGGCGGCTTCGTGGAGTTCGAGGTGTACGAGAGCTTCGGGCGGCTGGAGGACAAGCAGCGGGCGGCATTGCTCCGCAAGGCGTCCCGTCGTGTCAACGATCTGACCGCAGCGGAGGATACTGCGCCGCTGGTAGCGAAGCTGGAGGAGCTGTATGGCTCGTTCCTGGATGCCCGCGAGCGGTTGGAGTACGAGCGGATCGAGCTGGCCAGAGGCGAGGAGATGTACTTATTCTATCGGGAGATGGCAAGCAGATTGCATGACATCCTCAGAAGGTTGAGATAGCGATGAGAGCGATGCTGGAACGGTATGCGGCCGAATATGCGGCGGCCGAGCAGCGGCAGAGCGGACGCGGGGATGATCAGAGCAGCATCCATTACCCGACGGTATTCCTGTTCATCGGTGATCTGGCTGCCGAGGCGATCGAGCCGATGATCCTTGCCCATCGCCAGAGATGGGACAATAGTGAGGGAGTCGTCTACCTTCATGTGGGCGTAAGCGGTCTGCAAGGGGCGGCAGGGTCTATCCGTGAGGAGCACAGCCGCGCAGACACGGGCGGCGCGGAGGAACGCTCTGTGCTCGTCCGGCGTACAGGATCAGACAGCCCAGCGGAAGCTCAAGCCGGGGGTAGCGCTCCAGGGGGGCGGGCACCTGCTGCTGCGTATAGCGCTGCGGAGCCGAGAATGACGGAGAATGCGGCGCAGGCAGCGATCGTGGGGAGGCAGCAGGAAGCAGCGCTTATTCGCGTGCAGCTTGCACGGCTCGCTCCAGCGCTGGAGGATAGCCATAGCATGCGCCGCGAGCTGGGACGGCTGTTCCATGAGGAGCGCAGTTGTCTGGCGGAGCTGAACCGCGCTTTTCGGAGGGTCGGTGACATCATCGCAGACTATGGGCGAATGTATGTGTCGTTCGACCGTCTGCATCTGGCAGTCATTACGCGGGCTGATGATTCGCTTAATGTGCTGGTCCCGGACATTGCCCTGCTCGCGGAGTCGATTCTGATGCAATCATTCAAGTCGGTGCAGAAGGATCTGTACGTGCTATTAAATGAACGGGAGCAATCGGATCACTATGCAATGGCTGGCGCGGTTGGCGTCAGCTTTCTGCGTGAAGTGGAGGCGATGCAGCAGTCCGACTACACCTATACGGCGCAGCTTAGGGTGACAGGAGATGGATTGTCCATCCCGGTCAGTCATCCACCCTCGCCGCTGTTCGATCTGGTCTATATGCTGTCGGACCGCAACGAGAAGGGCGTCGCCGCCTGGAATGGCATGGAGACCAATTATGCGATTATCAGCCACATCATGCTGCTGAAGAACAGACAGCGGAAGGAAGCGGCTGAGGCGATGCAGGGCGCGGTGTACAACAATGCTGCGTTCCGCAGCAGCCTGCTGGCGGACTCGGGGAGGTATGGTCTGGTCTCGGCTGGACTGGCGGTTGTCAACCGGCCTAACGAGGCGATTGCGCTGACGGTGCTCTATCATTTCACCCGTCAGCTCATGCAGCGGCTGAAGCAGGTGCACGAGCCGGAGCCGCGCGAGCGCCTGGCCTTCTTCGCTGTCGATCCGCTCTCGCTGTCCGAGCTGCTCGGACGGCTTCTGCCGCCGCGGGAGCAGGTGGGCGATATGAACGCGCTGCTGACCCGCAGCGGCGTCAAGTATGAGCACATTCGGCGCATGACGCTGAGGGAGGCAGAGCAGGAGCTGTTCGGAGATAGCTGTGAGCGGTTCTTCGAGACGCATTTCCGTGCAGCGGCGCGTGAACGGCTGACTATGCTCCAGCCGCAGGAGCTGCTGAGGGGCGCGCTTGCGCGGCAGCTCGCGCAGTGGCCGCAGATCAGCTTTGTCCAACTGGCAGCCTGGACAGATGAGCAAGGCGGAGCGGATAGCGTACTGCATATGCTGCATACACGTATGAGGGATATGGCGCGTGAGCAAGAGCAGCTCCGGGATGAATGGGAGCAGTACAAGTATACACAGGTGGAGGAGCTGCGCTTTCAGAAGCTGCCCATGATGGATAAGCATAATCTGCGCGCCTTCCTGAGGCAGTTCTTCGAGCAGGTGTATCAGCGCGCCTGGTCGCTGCTGGAGCTGGAGACGGAGCTTGCTGTCTGCCGCATGCTTGCTGGAGCAATAGAGGAACTGCATGAGCAATACCAGGCTCAGGTTCGCGAGCTGGAATGGCTGGCGGACACCTTCCGCGAGGCTGCGCTGGCTGCGATCGAGCGGACCGACCGTTATACCGGGCAGAACATCTTCGAGTATTACGATCGGGTAACGGCAGAGGTGATGCTGGAGCTGGAGAACCGTCGCGGCGCTGGAATCTGGTTCGATGATCGCTATGTGGGCGGCATTAGCCGTCAGTTAGAGGAGGGGGCTAGCAAGCTGGCACAGCGGCTGATGATCATCTGCCGCAAGGAGGTGCTGGGGGCTTCGCCGTTCTCGCGCACCTTCGAGGAGGAGCTGCTCGACCGGGCGAATGTATCGATCGAGTACAGCAATCGTCAGGCGCTGTCCAAGGAGGAGCTGTTCGGCCGACTGATGCGAACGCTGGATGAGCAGGCAGCCATCAATATCCGGTTGCTCGACTATACACATGAGCATCGCTATGAGGAGCAATATCTGTTCGGAGATGGCCGCAGCGAGTTCGTGCGGTATGCGCTCAAGGAAGGGGAGGGCTCGCTCGTCCACAGGCTGGGCTGCGTGCATGAGAGGCGCACCAGCGGCGTAGATAAGCTGAGCCTGATGGGCGGCTTCCATGTGGAGGATCTGATGTTCTATCGCAACAGCAGAGTTTATTATGAGACCTATGCGCAGAAGGGCTGTCAGTTGCATTATATGGAGCAGGACAAGCTTCCGCAGCTACGCTAATCATGCGGGCATAAGAGAGAAGGAAAATAAAGGGGGCAAGGAAGATGCAGCGCAAATTGAACGGGCTTCTGCTATTGTTCAGTCTGCTTGGTGCAGTCATCGGCTTCGCCGCAGGGGAGCTGATGCTGGAGCGGCTGGGAGCCGCCATGCCGCGGGCAGTAGCTGCAGGGCTGTACTTCGGCGTGCTGGCGTTCTTCATCGGGCTGTTCAGCCTGATTGCCGAGCTGATCTCGCCAAGGCTGAACGGCTCCTCATGGCGTCAACGCTACACCGGGCTGTCGTGGAAGCTGCTGCTTCCCTCCACGCTGGTGCTGTTGTTTGTGGCGGGGGCGCTGCTGCAGCTTGGCTATCAGTTGAATCTGGGCGGCATCAAGCCAGCGCAGGACATCGTATTCGCGCTCGACAACTCCGGCAGCATGAATGAGACCGACCCGGATAGCGAGCGCTTCGCCGCAGTGGAGCGGCTGACCGCGACGATGGAGGAGGATAAGCGGGTAGCGCTGCTGCTGTTCGCTGACCAGAGCGAGGAGCTACTGGCATTCACGGCGGCACAGTCAGCGGCTTCACAGGGTACGATCGCAACTGCCTTGGCGCAGATTGGCAAGGCCGACGGCGGCACGAACTTTCAGAGCGTGCTGGCGGATGCACTGGGGGTCATCGATGTCAAGGATCAGCCAGGACGCGGGACAGCGGTAATTCTACTGTCGGATGGCTACAGCGATTCCCCGATCGAGCGCGAGCTGGAGGAGTATCGCAACCGGCAGATAGCGATTCATACCATCGGTCTGAATGTTGACAATGAGCAGGGCGGCGCACTGCTGCAGCACATTGCGGCACAGACTGGCGGGTCATACTCCAATGTGACGGATGCGGTCAATCTGACAGCGGTATTCCAGTCCATCTATAAGATGCTCGATGACCGGATGCTAGTGACGCAGCGCCAAGGAATTACGGCAGATAGCCTGCTGTATGCGCTGCTGCGTGTGACGGCGCTGGCATTGCTGGGCGCTGCGATCGGCCTGGGGCTTGGACTTATCTTCGATAATCGCTTTCTGGCGCGCAGCTTCGCGATAGGCGGAGCGGTCGGAGGGCTGGCTGCCGGTCTTATCTTGGAGCAGGGGTTGTCCGGGAGCAGCATGTCAGACCTCATGGTGCGGCTGGCGGCTATGCTGGTGTTGACGGCGATCATGTCCTTGTTCACGCTGATCGTTCCTATACGGGAGAACGGTCGCATCTACCGCAGTGGCGGACGCGATGCGAAGCTGTCGACCGCTCCGGGCAGATCGCGCGGGGGCAACAGCGGCTTCTAGACTAAGCTCAGGGAACGGAAAGGCGGAGAGACATGAGATATATTGAGGCAACGTCTGGCACGCCTATGATTTCGGATCTGTCCTGCCAGGTTCAGGAGGATCGCTGTGTGCTTCGATGGCATTGGCCTCCAGGGCTAAGGGCGGTCTATATTGCCAGGACGGCGGCAGACATCGCTCCACAGGCAGCAGCACATCAGCCCGGCAGCGGGCTGAAGCTGTATACGAGAGAGGAATACAAGGCCAACGGCGGGTACTCTACGCGTCTGGAGGGGATTGGGCGGTACCTGTATACCGTCTACGCCGTGCTGGAGGATGACGGCGAGCCGCTGCTTGTGCGGCAGCCTGCCGGGGATAATGAGATTGCAGTCAGCACCGGCAGAGCGAAGATACGCTATGCTGTGCAGTACAAGAACAGTTGGTTCAAGCCGGTAAAGGCAGTGACGATCCGCATCGCCGCGGAGGTGCCTGTGCCTAAGGAGGCACTATGCTATGTGAAGAAGCAGGGGAGTGCGCCAGCGAGTCGCGACGACGGGATGATGTACCCGTTTGTATCCGATTTTGCTGCTGGGGCAACGGTTCTGCCTCCGATTGAGGTGGGCAAGCAGGAGTATGTCCGACTGTTCTTGTCCGATGGCAAGCAGTACGGGCAACTGTATGAGCTGATTCCAATGTAACGGCTAAGCGTCTGCAAGGAACGGAGGGAAGAACGATGGGAATAATGGATTGGTTCAAGAAGCGGCCGCAGCAGCAGGCTCGGCCTTTATATTATGATATTGTATGCCCCTACTGCTTCAGCAAGTTTTCTCCAGATGAGGTGGTGTTCCGCGCGACCCACCATCGGGATGATGATGAGGATTATGCGCTGGGTGAGGACGAGAAGCTCAATCGGTATCGCGAGCGCTTCGGGCTGGATTGGGTGCATGATATGGAAGCTGTACTCGATCCGCGCGACGTGCCTGAGGAGTATCTTCATTATTCCGACCATGTGTTGATTGGGCTAACCGATCGCTATGGGGAGCTGACGCGTCGCAGATTGTGTCCGAGCTGTCATAATGAGCTGCCTGTCACTGCGGGGAAGGTGCCGAGCAATATTATCTCGATCATCGGAGCCTCGCAAGTCGGCAAGTCGGTCTACATGACCTCCCTAATTCACACGCTGCAGCATACGACCGCTGATCATTTTCACGCAGCTTGTATGCCGCTCAATGCGGAGATTAGCCGTAAATTCCGAAGCAATTATGAGGAGCCGCTGTTTGAACGCGGTGATCTGCTGGCTTCGACGCAGAAGGAAAGGATGCAAGAGCCGTTCATCTTCCAGTTTGTATTCAAGGATGATACAAAGCCGCCGCTCACGCTTGTTTTTTTTGATGTCGCAGGCGAGGGCATGGTGGAGCAGGACTATCTGGGGCTGCATGGGCAGCATATCAAAAATTCCGCGGGTATTTTGCTGCTGGTTGATCCGCTGCAAATCCGCTCGATTCGCGAGAAAATTCGTATGCAATTCGGCAGCAAGCCGGGAGAATGGGTATCGCAATACGATGAGCCGCGGGATGTGGTGCTTACGCTGTTCGGCGACTTTATTGCTTACCAGGAGAATAACAAGACCGATATTCCGACGGCTGTTGTGCTGACCAAAAGCGACATGCTGCATAATCTGAAGGACGAGGATGGGGAGTACATCAAGTCCAACAGCAATGTGTTCCATAATGTGGTGCATCGCGATTATTTTAACTTCACTGAATTCGAAAATATCGACGGCGAGATTCGCCGCTTCATAGAGAAGGTTGATCGTCCCTTCAAGGGAACGATGGATGTCTATTTCAAGGAAACGGCGTACTTCGCCGTATCTGCATTGGGAAGCAATCCGGTGGATCAGAGGATGCAGACCGTAGTCAGCCCGATCCGTGTCGATGAGCCGTTCGTCTGGCTGTTGTACAAGCTCAATTATATTGAGGGGAGAAGAGAGCTATGAGTGGATTCGCACGGATTCAGCAGCAGCTGTATACCCGCGAGCGTCATGGCATCTTCCGCTCTACCGAGGGCTACGATACAATTGCTGTCTCTGCCGGGCTCGATCATCAACTGGTCAAGAAGCAATTGCATCCGCTTTGCATGTATGATGCTCCGGCCGAGCTGGCAGCGAGTGGAGAGAAGCAGGAGGAGGCCTATCCTGAGGCGATTCATCTGCTGCGGCTGGATAACGGTGACGCGCTTCTGGGGCGCAGCATCTATCAGGCTGCTGATTTTACAGGGCTGCGCAGCACGTTTTTTACTCATCATTATGTCATTCCCGCGAGCCGCTGGGAGAGTGGCGAGATCAGTGTCCATCATGCACTGAGGGCAGCATTCATGGATAGCTACAAGCTGGACAGCGGCTCCGAGCTTCCAGAGCTGGATAAGCTGCCACAGAACGAGCAGGAGAAGGAGCAGCCTCCGCCGCGGGCGCTGCTGGCCGAGCTGATTCTGGGCGAGCGGCGCTTCATGCAACTGCTGTATGCGGCGATGACGGCGGTCGGCGGTAAGAAGAAGGTCTATATTGCGCTCGATGTGGCTCCTGGTCATATCTCTAGCCGAGCCTCCGAGCTGCTGGAGCTGCTCTATAGCCATCTCCCCTATGCGGTTCGCAGGCAACTGGGCTTTATGACATACGCCAAGGAGCCCCAGAGCCGCAAGGGTATTCATCTGATGTTTGTCGAACGGGGCAGCCTGCGCGCCGGTGACCGCCAGGTGGAGAAGGAGTTCCTGTTCGATCTGGTTAATGACCGTATTATGAATGCCGATATGGATAGCAGGGTGCTGCCGTATTTTGAATTTATATGGAGCAGCCTGGAGCAGCCAGAGCGGAGGGAGCGCTTCTTCGAATTTGCTGCGCAGATGCTGCAGGGAACAGAGCCGGGCAAGGAGTTGACCTTGCAGGCCTACCATGAGCTGGCACTGCTGTTCCAGATCGAGGAGGGTCATGACGCCTTGTACGAGCAGCACAAGAACGATGTGCTGCTGTCTATGCTGGAGTATATGCCGGACAGGTCGGGAGCCGGATTGGGTACAGAGTCTTCGGGTTCTGTCCCGGCCTCAGGCAAGATCAGGCTGCATGATCTGTTCAACGCCTGCTTCGACCGAGAGTATGATCTGGTGAGAGAGGGGCGGGTGCCAGCCAGGGAAACCGCAGAGCTGCTGGTGCGTTACGGCTTGCAGGATCGCAGACGCAACACGAACAAGCTGACCGCCTATTTCGTCCATGCCTTGACCCATGCCAATGTGAAGGGCATGGAGGAGGAAGCGGCTGGCTTATACCGAGTGATAACCTCTGATACTGAGCTTGGCGAGGCCTTCTTCGGAAGGGTGCTGGGCGATATCCGGTTGAGCGCTCTGCTGTTCGAGCCCTATCTGGCCAGTCAGCTTCATCAACTGCCCACCCTGCACGATAGCCTCGAGCTTGCCGACCAATGGACGGAGGCCTACCCGGATCTGTACAGGCTGGAGTGGTTCCGCAATCTGGTCAGTGAGCAGCTAGCCAGCAAGCTGCATTCCGGCAACCGCCTGCTGGGCATCGTTAGCGAACAACTGGAGCGGCTGCGTGCTCGTCAGGAGAGCGCCGAGCAGCCAGGCGAGGCGAGCTTCCTTCAGCAGTTGGAGCAGGCACTCTATGTGCGGCTGCTGCGCGTCCTGCAGTTGACCACAGTAACGCGCGAGCAACTGAAGCAGGCGTATTTCCTGGATCGTCGCGAGCTGTTGCAGAGGTGTCAGGAGGAGCTGACCGCTGCAGAACGGCAGACCGCCGCGATGCTGGAGGCGGCGCACCGATGGATGAGCCAGTCCGCGCCGGTTACGGAGCTGATGGATGGCTTGAATGCAGAGTCGATCGACGAGGTTCAGGAGCTTGGGCGGCGGTTGTTGGCGGATCGTGTGGACACGGCCCCCTTTGAGAGCATCATTCTGGCTTTTTACCGCAGTCCGCAGCTTGAGGCGCTATCCTATCCTGCGCTAATCGAGTATCTGCATCAGCATGCGCGGCGCAAAGAGACGATCTATGCCTTCTTCAAATGGTCCGAGCAGCACCCGGACTTTATGCGGCCGCGCGGCTTCGTGCCGGCTTATCGCAGCGCGGTGCTGGCTTACTTCAAGCAATATGACCGCGAAGCATTCAAGCAGAGGGAGTTCAAGCGGCAATATATGGCTAAGGCGGGGCCTTATCTGCAGGAAATCTATAAGCAGGCGAAGCTGGAGCTGTCGTCCAAGCTGGCGCGCCTCCTCCGCAAGAGCCCGAGAATGACCGCACTTGCTGTCATTATTGCTGGCGGCATAGCCGTCGCGGCTGGGGCAATCTGGCTGGCGGGGGATAAGCAGGCAGCAGATGCACCATCAGCCCCGCAGTTGCAGGTGCAGATGCCTGAAGCTGCTGCCGAACCGCGTGTCTACGCGGTACTGGACAGCGAGGCAGAGGCGGGCAGCGGGGAAGAGGTGTCTGCACTGCTCTTCCCATTCACCGATACGTCCTCCTGTAAGACGCTTCGACCGGAACGGATTATCATCATCGATCCTGAAGGGCGGGAGCAGGAGCTCGGCAAGGTGACCTATGCGACGACCTGCGAATCACCTGCCGGGGAGAGCGCCTCGTCATTAGGACAAGGCGAAGTCGATAGCAGCAAGCCGCCACAAGCGGGTTCGGAGGCCACAGCTCCGAATGATACGGAGGCTTCAGGTGTCGGAGTGACAGATGGCATAGCAGGACAGGGCACATCCGCAGGCGAGCCCGCTGCACCAGATGCGGGCACATCGCGGGAAAGCAGCGAGCCGGCAGGCTCCGGTTCGCGGTCTGCGGGAGAGACTGTAGCTGCGGAGAGTGGCGGCATCCAGCCAACAGGCCAAGGCGCTGAGCAGCAAACGTCCAACGAGTCGAACGAGGGAAGCGCGGCGGGTGGGAGCTCGTCACAGGGGCAGCAGGATAGGTTCCCGGCCTATCTTGTGACCGTGAAGCTGCATCAGTCGGTGCCGCTGGCGCTCGGCAGTGTGGTACGGGTCGGAGAGGATGAGTTCCGACTGACTGCATTACCGTCATCCTGGATGGCTGCTGCCCAATGGGCTGCTGCAAGCGTAAGCCGTCAGGGGAACGATTCGGCGACAGGCGCACAATAGGCTCTCAGGCCCGAATTTCGGTTAGACCGAGATTCGGGTTTTTGTGTCGGCGGTTACAGAATTAGAGGTTATATCATGCTACAATCTGTAGTGACTCCAAGCGCCAACCAAAGGCAAATGCTGCAAATGAGCGGCGGTAGCCGCAGTGATCCGCGCCGCATTGGAGGCAGGCAAACAGGTTGAGGAGGATAGATGCTATGTCGTCAAATAGGATGGAGCCGCTGACCGCAGCATTGCTCTGCCGTACCGTGCCACTGTTGCGAGGAATTGGCGAGGAGGCGGTGCAGGCCATCCTCCCGGATATAAGAGAGCGTCACTACCGCAAGGGAGAGCTAATAATATTGCAGGGAGACACGGGTGACGAAATCTATTTTATATTATCCGGGGCCGTTCATATTTTTTCGTTCGAGATTAGCAAAAAAATCAATTACGTCACACTTGGCGCGGGAGATTTCTTCGGTGAGATGGCCATGATCAACCCGCAGCAGGTGCGCTCTGCTTCAGCGGAGGCCGCGGCTGGCACGCGGCTGGCCTTACTGAAGCGCAGTTGCTTTGAACGCTTCATAGCCTCCAGCCCGCGGCTCGTGCTGCTGATGCTGGATGACATTATGGAGCGCTTGCGGCAGGCGAACCGTCATATCTATGATATGACCTTCCTAAGTGTCAAGCTGCGCACCGTCAAGCATCTGCTTCATCTGTTGAAGCAGCAGGAGGGCTCCGCTGCGCCGGGCCGTATACGAATTACGCATCAAGAGCTAGCAGATATGGTGGGTGCTGTACGGGAGACGGTGACGAAGGTGCTGCAGGAGCTTCAGGATCAGGGGCTGTTGGAGACGGGAAGCAGGGTGCTAACCATCACAGACCAGACTCGATTGCAGGCACTGCTGGGCGACAGGACAGACGACTGAATCCTGTGGCTCAGCGGGCAGACCTGCGCAGGGGGCTGAAGTTTGGTGGTGGGGAAGGAGAAGCTAAGACCCTCACGGGCTGAGCCCGGGATATTGAGGCCTATTGTAGAAAATAAAAGGGACTCCGGCAGTAAAAGCCCGGAGCCCCTTATTACGATGCGATTAACGGAGCAATTGAAGCACGCCTTGCGGCTGTTGGTTCGCCTGAGCCAGCATCGCTTGTGCTGCTTGGGAGAGGATGTTGTTCTTCGTAAACTCCATCATTTCCTTCGCCATGTCGACGTCGCGGATACGCGATTCGGCTGCGGTCAGGTTCTCGGAGGATGCGCCGAGGTTGTTGATGGTATGCTCCAGACGGTTCTGGCTTGCCCCCAGCTTGGAGCGCTCGCTCGACACGTTCTTGATCGCAGCGTCGATAACCGTAATGGCATTGGCTGCGTTGGAGGCTGTCGTCACATCCAATGCTTTCTCGACTTTATTGTTATTCGTGCCGTTCGTGACATTATTGGAGGCAGAGAAGCCTGCTCCTGTACCTGTGATGCCTAGAGCCGATGAGCGCATATCAGCGATGCTCAGAGACATCGACTGGTTCTGGTTGGCGCCGATCTGGAAGGTCAGCTCTGCATTTTCCTGAGCCGCTCCTGCCGTTGCCGTATTGGTCGTCAGACCGAGGATGCCCGCTGCATCCTTCGTGGCGTGCGCCCCGATGGTGATAGAGGAGGAGGAGCCATCG
This sequence comes from Paenibacillus sp. J5, assembly GCF_054955055.1. Classification (NCBI taxonomy): domain Bacteria; kingdom Bacillati; phylum Bacillota; class Bacilli; order Caryophanales; family Paenibacillaceae; genus Paenibacillus; species Paenibacillus sp. J5. Next base: position 118,032 of record NZ_JBUEDD010000009.1, read on the forward strand.
CTGCCGCTCGTAATGACCAGCTCATTGTTGTCATTTACCGATACCTTCACATCTGCTGCTGTTGTGCTGGCATTGTTGATCGCACTCTGTACAGCAGCCGCCAGCAATGTACGGTCGGTATAGGTGCCTTGTTGAATGACAGCATTAATGCTCTCTCCGTCTACAGTCAAGCTGAGCGTCGTGTTGCCATTCGAGCCGGCAACGAAGTTGCCAGCAGCCAATGCGCTGCCATCGGCTTTAACCAGACCCAACTGTCTAGCCGCATCACTATCAACAGCATTGGTCACATCGCTATTGACGCCTGTTGTTGTGCTGGTCAGCTTGAGCACGCCGCCTTCATTGCTGGCAGTTACGCCAGCCGTCGTAAAGGCTGCCGCATTCGTAGCTACGAAATCATCCAGATCCTGATAGGTCTTGTTCGCAAGCGTCACGCTTTTCGTTGTGCCGTCCACATCAATCGAAATCGAGTTGTTGGCTGTAAGCCCGGCTTGGGTAGTGCGGGAAGCCGTTGCGCCGAACAGGATATTCGCCAGGCCGCCGCCGTCAATCGTCACATTGCTGGTAGTGCCGGTCGTAGCGGAGGTCAGCACCAGCTTGTTGCCGGAATCGACGGAGAATTTGCCCGACGCGCCAAGAGCCGTATTCAGGTCAGTGAGCAACTTCGTGACGCCTTGACCCGCGGTGCCGTCATACACGTTGCCCACGTTCAGGCTAATTGTCGATTGGGTACCGTTGATGGTCACCGTGAGCTCATTGGCGCCAGCAGCTACGGTGAATCCGGCAGAGCCGCCAAGCGTCGTATCGGTAAAGATGGTGCTTCCGGTGACTTCGCCCGCGGTTGCGCCGTGAACCCATACATCATTCACGTCTTTGCCTTCAGCGAGCGTAATGTCATCGAGAGACTCACCGCCTGTGCCGTCATACATGAAGGTGGAGGCGAAGTTGCCGCCCATAATCTCAATCGATCCGCCGCTGCCGAGCGTATTCGATTTGATGATCAACTCATTGCTCGAGCCAAACGATGCGCTTGCGCCGATCGCGTTCAGCTTGGAATTAATCTCAGTCAGGGCCGCAGCGCCAGCCGCCGCATTGGTGAATACGACCGTTTGCTCTGTACCGTCGATTTTCAGTGTCAGCTCGTTGTTTGTACCAGCGATGGCTACCGCGTTGGCGGCGCCCGTGCCAGTAGCTGTCGCTGCGGAGGCTTTAGGATTGCGGTTGCCGGCTGCGCCATATGCGCCGCCAGTTGCCGAGCCTGCTGTGTCCGTGTTGGTAATGACAGTTGTCGCATTCAGTGCGAGCTCCGCCTTCGTGTTGCCTGAAGTAGCGGCCACAAAGTCGAAATCGCCGTTCAGCAGCTTCTTCGTGTTGAATTCAGTCGTGTTGCCGATCCGGTTAATCTCCGATGTCAGCAGGTTAATTTCTTTTTGAATTTCTGAACGGTCATCTCCCGTATTCGTATCACTCGCCGCTTGAACAGCCAGCTCACGCATACGTTGCAGAATCGAGTGGGTTTCGTTCAATGCGCCCTCTGTAGTCTGAATCAGCGAGATGGCATCCTGGGAGTTCCGGGTTGCTTGATCCAGCCCCCGAATCTGGCTGCGCATTTTTTCGGAGATAGCCAGACCAGCAGCGTCGTCTCCTGCGCGGTTGATCCGCAGACCGGAGGACAGCTTCTCCAGTGACTTGCCTGTTGCACCGGTATTCACACCTAACTGGCGGTACGTGTTCATTGCTGCAATGTTGTGATTAATTCTCATCTTGAATCTCCTCCTTGGATGGTCTAAAGGTGAACTTCCATTTTCACCTGTATCTATAACAAACCGTCTGAAGGCGGCTTATTATCGGGATGAACTGCGGCCGTGCGCTCATGGCGGATGGCCTGCGCGGACTGCTTCATACAAGCCCATCTTGCTTCCGCGAAGAAACAAAAAAGAGGACGAGTCGCATCGCCGCCGGTTCCGGTGAATGTACCGGAATAGCGGGTGTGCGAGCTCGTCCTTGAGCGCTTGTATCTTTAAGTTGAGCCTGTGAAGGCTCTCTTGCAATTCATGATGCTACAGAAAAAACATGCGTAAGATGGAAGGTCAGCTACAGAGAAACGCCGAGTGTAGTAGATTGAAGCGCCTGATTTGCTTCATATACTTCGCCGCGCAAAATGGAGATGTCCTTCGGCGCATCAATGGCTAGACGCAGGTGCCCATCTTTGCTTCTGACTACTTCAACCTTAATATTGCCGCCAATCATAATGTACTCCCCAGGTTTTCTACCTACTACAAGCATGAAGCATCCCCCTTATCAATGTGGAAAACAAAAAAAGGATGGCTTATAGAACCGCACCCCTTCCGCATCCTGCAGAGGAGTCACGATTGTATAAGCCATCCTTGACTTTATGATATTCCATTATGAAGTATTTCACTGCGACTACCGGCCTATTTTAGCGCCTAATTAATATATCGGCAGTCGCAATTTAAAGTTTATAGCTTTTCAAAAAAAATTTTAAAATGGCTGAATCCTGGACTTTAGTCCAGTTAGCTCCTTCCCCGCAGAAGGAGGTATTCGCTTGAACCCTATGGTAATCTGAATAAGCCAATACATAAGGTTGCTATGACGGACAGGAGTGAAGGGTAAGATGTTGAATCGGGCGGTTGTGGGGGCTCTATTATTATTGCTAGGCGTTTATTTTCTATTGAATCCGGGCGGATCAATGAGCACAGGGCATGTATTTGCGTACTTTTGGCCGACGATGTTTGTCATCCCGCTAAGCTTGTTTTTCCATTGGATGTACTTTTCCATGACGAGGAGGAGAGCCAGCGGCCTGCTGATCCCTGGGGGAATCTTGTTTACTGCGGGCGTCGTATGCCAAGTGGCCATGTTGATGGATAATTGGGGGACGATGTGGCCGGGCTTCCTGCTTGCGGTGGCTGTAGGGTTGTTTGAGTTTTACTGGTTCGGCAATCGCAATAAGTGGCTGCTCATTCCCATTTATATTTTGACGATTCTATCGGTGCTGTTCTACACGGCATTCTCGATAGGCAATCTGCTCGGACAACGTGTATTAGGTCAGCCGTTACTGGCGATTGTGCTTGTGCTCGCTGGGGCCTTCCTGATGATGTCGCAAAAGAGCAGATCCATCAGCCGAGGAGGCTAAGCTGCGCCACTTCGTTAAGTCCGTGCAGCTCGCTAGGGTGTGTATACAAACTCCGCAGGGACCGAGGTTGCTGCGTTTACGTTCCATTCCAGGCGCTATGTCACAGGCGTAGCAGAACCTCGATGTGGGTTTGCATACACACGCCTAACACGCCAAGAACCTTCATGCGCCTACTGCATAGGACGATGAAGGTTCTTGGCGTGTTGCTGTTGTCTGCTTGGCTATGAACTTTAGAGGATAACCTCTGGTTTGGGATAGGTGGTTCCGAAGGTATCGACGGATACTCGCTTCATTACCGTCGGCTGCACGGGGCGATCGCCGGCGGTTGTAGGCTGGTTCACGATCTCGTCTACAACGTCCATGCCTTCCAGCACCTTGCCGAAGGCAGCATACTCGTTGTCGAGCTGAGGCGAATCGGCCACCATAATGAAAAATTGCGAGCCTGCTGTATCTGGCGCCGGCGTGCGCGCCATGGATAGCACGCCCCGGGTATGCTTCAGGTCGTTGGGAAAGCCATTGCTTGTGAACTCGCCCTTAATATCATAGCCTGGTCCACCCATTCCGTTACCCTTCGGGTCACCGCCCTGAATCATAAAGCCGGGAATGACACGGTGGAAGATTGTTCCATCGTAAAAACCACGGTTTATCAGATGAATAAAGTTATACACGCTGTTGGGAGCGATCTCTGGATATAACTCCAATTTGATCTGCTTGCCATTATCCAGCTCGATGGTGACGACCGGGTTTTTCTCCGGCTTGACCGTCTCCTTGCCTGTTTCACTTGCTGTCTGCGATCCGCTGCTTGTCCCGGGCGTTGCTGTGCGGCTGCCGCAGCCGGAGAGAACAAGAAGGAGCGATGCGAGCACAAGCAATGTTATGCTCCAGCGCTTGCGATGATGAAGCCTCATTACCGAATCCCCTTTCTAATGTGCATCTGTAGTAGTCATATGTAAGTAGCGCGTGCTTGTCCATTCATAGTATAGCATAGGACGCCTTTCCCATCTATCGATAGCCACACAAGCGCCCGAGCTGCCCGAGTGCCCGGAGCTGCTGCCTGCGGCAGGCAGGAGGCTCTGGGCACTCGGGCCACGGCGAGCGGTTAGATGAACAGAAAAGGCAGCAGAAACAAGGTTGCGATCAGCGCCAGCTCAATGCCCCGTCCAGGGCCATAGCCATAGCCATAAGGCGGGTAGCCGCCGTATCCGGGGCCAAACCCGGGACCGTAGCCGTAAGGGTATGATTTGGTCTTGGCTTTGGGACGTTGTTTGCGTCCGCTCTGGGCAGCCATTGACTTCGCATGACGTCCTACGGCAGACAACCGGGGGCCTTCCTGGCAGCCAAGCAGATACAGCTTGCCTCCGCGAATGCCGTCCAGGCAGCCGTAGAGATGTCTTCCGTCATGGGTCACAATGCAGACCTGCTGCCCGAGATGTGGCTGCACCGTCTCCATACAGATCGGGTGTATTCGATGCACGGTCGATTCCCTCCTTCATGGGGCACAAGACAATCCCCTGTCATATCATAGTCGGCAGCAGGAGAATTGGCGTGGACGGAAGACCTGTACAGCGTACATTTTTTCCTATTTCTTGAAACTGGGAAGCCCTCCTGCATATAATGGCGCAGGAGGAGGGATGCAGCGTGAATTACCATGATTTGTTGGCACGGCTCGGGGAAGGCAGCGCCCACCCTGGCGGATTTATGGCGACGATGCAACTGGTGGAGCGTTACCCGCTCCCGCAGGGAAGCCGCGTCCTGGAGATCGGCTGTGGAACCGGCAGAACCTCATGCCATCTCGCACGCTGCGGCTATCAGGTGACCGCGGTGGACAGTAATGAATCCATGCTAAAGCGCGCGGAACGGCGAATAGCCAGAGAAGAGGCTAAGGTGAAGCTGGTGAGGGGAGACGCAGAGCAGCTCCCTTTCCCGGACGGCATATTTGACCTTGTATTCGTGGAGTCCGTCTCGATATTCACAGACGCTCGATCGGCATTGGCGGAGTATCGTCGTGTGCTGAAGCCAGGAGGAACATTGCTTGACCGCGAGCTGACCGTCTCCAAGGAGTCGACGGCGCTGATGAAGGGCGCAATGCGGCAATTATACGGCATGAGAACGATGGCAGATGAGCAGGGATGGCTGGAAATGATGCGCCTAGCAGGTTTCACCCATTATGCGAGCGAGGATGTACGACCGGAGATTATGGTGACGCTAGATGATGTCGATCCGAATCGTGAGGTCGATCCAACCTTGTTCTTCGATGAAGCGGCCTTCTACCTCGGGCAGATGAATGCTCGGATACTGGAGCGCTATCGCACCAAGCTCGGGTCGGCCGTATTCGTCGCAAGAGCCTAAGAGAACGGTGTATTAACTGCGTGCGTATGCTGCAAGACTCCGCACACTTGCAGCAGGCAGGCTGCAAGCATGACGTGAAACAATGCATATAGCCAGACGCAGCGGGAGGAGAGGCCGGAGAAGGGCGCAAGCGGATGATCAGAATCGCCCCGAGTACGGCTGGTGTCAAGCCAGCTCCCCTGCCTGCGGCTCGGCATGAGCCCTGGCGACGAATGGAAATGCCGTGTTCGTTAAGGAGTGAAATAGCTGGCATGGGCGCTCTCTGTCAGCAGCGATTCCAGCTCCTCAAGCTGCGCTTCATATTCGGCAAAGCTGATCTGCCCCTGCAGAAGCCGATCCTGAAGCAGTTGTTGCATCTGCGTCGTCTGCAACTGGATCAATTGGCGAACATCGCTCTGATTGCGATCTGCGATAGCAGCTAGCGACATTCCGGATTGTAGCTGCTCATAGACATCATCGTCACTGGATGCGCCCAGCACCTGCAAGAAATCATCTTCGCTGGCGACGGGAGATTCTGCTTCTGCGCGATCAGCTACATTCATCAGCTCGGCTGCTGCACTTGCACGCGTGTCGGAGCTTGTCCCGAGACTACCCAATGTCAAGGCAACGGCAAGTGTAGCGATCATAAACATACGTTTTGGGTTCATTCGTAATCCCTCCGTTATTTTAGTGTTCTATTGTATCCCGCAACATGATCACAGCCTCGTAAGGGCTAGACTGTTAGCAAGATCTGAGATGAGTATCTGATAATTCTAACGATAGCAAACGAACCTTAAATTCAGCTTAAAGGGACATGCAGAGCGATGTCCTCTCGGAATTATGCGTCGTCGGAGGATTCATGTCTCTCCTGCGACACACAGGGTAAATTTGTGCTTTGAGCAGCGGGAATAATCGTAGTAAGCTAGAGTCAGCCTGAGGGAGAAGCAATTCAATGTCAACAATAATGAATACGCTTACATATATTGGGGCTGCGGCATCATCCTAGCCAGGCTTCCAGCAATAGGGGGGATAAGGGTGCTTGGAAGGTTCAAAGGAATTCGTGGCAGCAGAACGCTGAATATACGCACCACACTGCTGTTGAGTTATTTTACGATTATTCTGATTTGCATCGCGCTGGTCGGCTCGGTCGCATTCAGCATCGCCTATAATTCGATGCAGAAGCAGGTGGAGGACTCCAATGTTCAATTTGTGCGGCAGATTGAGGTCAACTTGGACAACGACTTTCATAATAAACGCAATGTTCTATTGGCACCCTATTACAGTGAAGCGATGATCGACGGCATCAACGACTATGCTTCGATGAAGGAGCAGTCGCGTTTCCTGTTCCGCCAGGAGCTGGGCAATCTCTTTCTCAAAAGCTTCAATATTACGCCCATCCGTGATTTTGTGCGCTTCCAGATCTATTATAGCGATGGCGAGCTGCTATCCTCCTCCGACAACTACAAGCCCTGGACGGCGGCGCAGGCTCGCGCATCCGACTGGTTCCGCGGAACAGTGGAGCTGGATGGCAAGGTGTTCTTCAGCGGCATCTCAGCCAAGCAGGCAGGGGCAGAGGAGGCGGCGTATGCTACCTCGCTGCTGATTCGTGATTTCGCTAACCCGGATCAGTTCATCATTGTAAGGGCTGAGTATAGCAATGACCTGCTGCGCAACATCAGCCCGAAATCAGCCGCGACCAGAATGATCATCCTGGATTCTCAGGACAGGCAAGTTTATGATACGGCAGGGGCGGACAAGCCGCTGGCGACGAGACTCATGAGCCGCCTCGGGAGCGCAAGCGGGCAGTTCTGGCATGCTGGGGCAGCAGGCGATGATCTGGTGTCCTATGTCAAGTCGCGGTATTCGGGCTGGAAGATCGTGCTGATGACGCCGCAGGCAGAGATCTTTGCCCCGCTGGAGAAGATCAAGACCAGCGCGTTAATGACGGTTGCGGTCGCCTTCGTGCTGGCGTTCCTCATCTCGGTGCTGTTCGGGCGCAGCATCACCAAGCCGATTCTAGACATGTACAAGACGGTGAATCGCATCAAGCGGGGCGACTTCTCGCTGCGGGTGCCTGTGGGGCGCAATGACGAGATCGGGCGAATCGCGATGAATTTCAATGCGATGCAAGATGAGCTGCAGCATCTGTTCGAGAGCAAATATTTGTACCAGATCAGGCTGCAGGAGATGCAACTGGCAATGCTATATTCCCAGATTAACCCTCATTTTCTGTATAACACGCTGGATAGCATCAAGGCGATGGCCGATTACTACAAGGTGCAGGACATCGGGGCTATGGCCCAATCGCTTGCCGATATGTTCCGTTATAATACGAAAAACCGCGATGATGTCGTGACGCTGCAGGAGGAGCTGGTGCAGATTGAAGCGTACATGAACATCCAGCAGATTCGTTTTGATGACAAGCTGTCCTATGTAACGGAGATTGAAGAGGAGCTGTACAGCTTCCCGCTGCTCAAGATGACGCTCCAGCCGCTTGTGGAGAATGCGGTCTTTCACGGCATTGAGCGCAAGCGAGGCAAGGGGCTTATCCATATCGCTGCTTATAGAGACCAGGAGCAGATGGTGTTGGCTGTGTCTGATGATGGCGTCGGCATATCAGAGACGAGGCTAGCTGAGCTGCTAGCGCGTCTGCGTCCATCCTCGCTGTCCGACCCGGTAGCAGAGACAGCAGGGGGAGGCGGGATCGGGATCAGCAATGTGTATTCGCGCTATGCGATCCGTTATGGCGAGCGGTTCGCGATGACGGTCGATAGTCGGAAGGGGCGCGGTACCTGCATTACGCTACGTCTGTCCGAGTCGGAAGGATGAGGACGTGCAGCAGGTCGGAATTTTCAACATCATTGGTCGATATTGTGGATAGAAGCGAAGAAAGCGCTTGCAATATAATGTGTGTGTAAGCGATTACTACAGCAAGCTTCAGCTAACGGGGAGGTTACAGGATATGAGAAAAATGAACAGAACCGCATCACTGCTCATGCTCAGCCTCATGGTAGTGGTTATGTCGGCCTGTGGGGGCAATGCAGGCAATACCGGCGCTTCATCTGGCGGCACTAGCTCCGGGGAAACGACCGGAACTACAACGGAACAGACAGAGGAGAGCAGTAAGCCAGCGAAAGACCCGGTGACGTTAACCTTCGTCATCCCGAATACGGTGGATACGACACCATTCACCAATATCTTTGCCGAATATGAGAAGGCGACCGGGAACAAGGTGGAGCTGCAGGCGCTGCCGGGCGGGGATTACGACAATATGATGAAAACCCGCTTCTCGACAGGAGATTTCCCAGACCTGTTCCTCATGCAGCCGGGACCGAAGCAATATGTCAAGCTGAGAGCGGATGAGACGCTTGTTGAATGGTCGGGCGAGGCCGATGTGTGGAGCCGCATTATTCCTTCCATGAAGGAGTTCCAGGAGAAGGAAGGCAAAATCTACGGCGTGCCGTATGGAGCGACCGGTATGATGGGTGTCTACTACAACAAGGATGTATTCACCACTGCTGGAGTACAGCCGCCGACGAATTACGCTGACCTGCTGGAGATCGCCAAGAAGATCAAGGCGAAGGGGATTACGCCGTTCTATGAGGGCGTCAAGGATGCATGGCCGCCACAAGTATTCTACTTGACAGGATGGGTATCGTATATCGATCCGGCGATCGGCGACGAGGGCGTCGCCAAGCTGGAGAAGAACGAGCTGAAGCTCGCCGACATTCCAGAGCTGCGCGCCCTGTTCGAGAAATCCAAGGAGCTGAAGGATCTGGGCTTGTACCAGGATAATATATTGGCAGGTACCTTTGACGAGCTGCAGAACCTGCTGGGTGAAGGCAAGGTTGGCATGGCGTTCATGCTGGACGGCATCATTCCACAGCTCGAGAAAAAATTCGGCAAGGAGTTCGTGAACAGCAAGCTGGGCTTCTTCCCCTTCCCGTCTGCGACGGATGCGGGCACGGCACTCGTTACGCCGCCGAACCAGCTCATGATTCCGAACAAGGCCAAAAATGCCGAGACAGCTAAGGAATTGGTCAAATTCATGATCTCGCCGGATATGGTCAACCTGTATTACAAAACCCAACCGGGCATTCCGATCTTCGATGGCGCGACGAGCGAATTGTATGCGGTGCAGCAGATTGTGAAGGACCTGATGGATCAAGGCAAATCGAAGGTGAACATTCAGAACCGTCTGACAGCCAGCTTTGCCGACTTCCAAAAAACACTGCAAACCTTCTTCATCGATGGCGATATTGATAAGGCGATCAAGGAGTTCAGCGCCAACTACGAGAAGGATGGCAAGTCGAAGCGTCTGGCAGGGTTTGAATAAGAAGCATAGGCAAGCAGCATGATGGGAGATTCAACTGCCGCAGCGCCATCAGGCGAGGCTGGCAATCGAGAGTGCCTCATACAGGGGCACTCTCTAATAGATAACAGACAGCAGCATCGACGGATAGGAGGGGGAGGCCATGGAAAGACTCAAATACCCATTGTATTTTTCGTTTCCGGCGCTCGCCGTATTTCTGACATTTTTTATTACACCGACTATTATAGGCTTCTACTACAGCTTCACGGATTGGAATATAAATGCCGACTCGATCAAGTTCATCGGCTGGGATAACTATGCCGCGTTGTTTGCGGAGCCGCGATTGAAGACGGCGTTGATCAATACAATGATTTTTGCCGCCGCAGTGACGGTGCTGCAAAATGTGAGCGGGCTGGGGCTCGCGCTCATCCTGAATGAGGCGCTGGTGCTGCGCAATGTGCTGCGGATGATCTTTTTCCTGCCGTATGTCATTGCACCGATTGTCATTGGCTATATTTTTCGGGCGATCTATCACCCGGAGCATGGCATTGTGAATGTGCTGCTTAACAATGTGGGGCTGGGCTTTCTTGCACAGGACTGGCTGAATGATCCCAAGTATGCGCTGATGGCGATTATCGCGACAGATATTTGGCGGGTGGCCGGCTTCTCAATGGTCGTCTATCTGGCCGGGCTGCAATTCATTCCGAAAGATCTCACGGAGAGTGCTTCGATCGACGGGGCTCATTACTGGAGCCGGTTCCGTCATATTGTGTTTCCGCTGTTGGCTCCCGCATTTACGGTGAACGTGCTGCTGTCCATGATAGGCTCGATGAAGGTGTTCGAGATGGTGATGGTGTTGACTGAGGGCGGCCCCGGCTATACGACAGAGGTATTCTACACCTATATTCGCAGTATGTTCAGCTCGGGCGAGATGGGCTATGCGACGGCTGTCAATATGGTGCTGTTCGTGCTGGTGACGGTGATTGGCGTGCCTGTGCTGATGGCGATGAAGAAACGGGAGGTGGAGATGTGATGAAGCGGCGAGGCATGCTGATCGGTCTGGAGATCATCGCGATATTGCTGGCGATGGTGATCCTGGTGCCGTTCATAATGATTGTGCTGAACTCGTTCAAGGATATTCGCGAGTCGGCGCTGTTCGGACTCTCTCTCCCGTCAGAGTGGATGGTGAGCAACTATAAGGATGTGCTGAACCAGGCTAATATTTTGCGCGGCTTCAAAAACAGCTTTCTGATCTCCGGACTGGTCGTGATCTGCGTGAACCTGTTCGCCTCGATGGCAGCCTTTGTCATCCAGCGGCGCAACGACAAGTTCCTGCGCGGCGTCTACTATGCCTTCATCCTTGGTCTGATCGTTCCGGTCTCGATCGTGCCGACGATCAAGCTGATGAATGACCTGGCGATTAAAGGCACGTATTTCAGCATTATCATGTACTATACCGCTGTGCTGCTGCCCTTCTCGGTCTTCCTGCTGGTCGGCTTCATGAAGTCAATTCCGCGGGAGCTGGATGAGGCGGCGATGCTGGAGGGCTGCGGATTTTTCCGGCTGTACTGGCAGATTATTCTCCCGCTGCTGATGACAATTCTCGTTACGGTGACGATCGTCGTGATGGTGTCGGTGTGGAATGATTTCTTCGGACCGTTCTATCTGGTGACAGACAGTACGAAGTGGACGATCGTGCTGCAAATCTTCAATTTTGTCACGATGTATTCAACGAACTGGGGCATTGTGTTCGCCTTCATGGTGATCGTGGTGGCTCCGGTATTGATCATCTATCTGCTGCTGCAACGCTACATCATAGACGGCCTGACGGCGGGTTCGCTGAAGGGTTAATCCTCAACCGGAGGGAGCAGAGACAGGATGGAGAAGCTGAAGGTGCTGGTGGTGGATGATGAGAAATGGATCAGACGGGGCTTGATTCAGTCGATCCCCTGGGAGGAGCTGCCGCTGGAGCTGGCGGGTGAGGCAGGAGACGGGGAGGACGGCTACCAGCTAGCGCTGGAGCTCCGCCCCGACCTGCTGTTTCTGGATATGCGGATGCCGGGTCTGGACGGCAAGGAGCTGATCGGCATGCTGAGCCGGGAGCTGCCGGAGCTGCTGACGATCGTCATCAGCGGCTATACCGACTTCGAATATACGAAGGAAGCGATCCGCCACAAGGCGTATGAGTATCTGCTCAAGCCGGTGAGGAAGGAGGAGCTGGCCTTGGTGCTGGAGAAGGCGGTTGCCGAGCTGCAGCGCAGGCGCGCGGGGGCGCAGGCAACCGAGCGCGGCGGGCGCGGCGCCTGGCTGCAGAGGGCGCTGAGCCAGCAGGAGGAGCCGCCCGGCAGCTTTCCGTTCGCGGCGCTGCCAGGCGGGACAGGCGAGTGCAGGCTGTATGTCGGCCTGCCCGACTGCTATGGAGCGCAGCCTGCCGGGGCGGCGCTGCTGCCGCAGCTAGAGGCGAAGCTGGAGAAGGAGCGCGCCTTCCACCTCGGCGGCAACTGGAGCTTCGCCGCGTGCGCACTGGGCGACAGCGGCGAGATTGCGGTGCTGCTCCATGCGCCCGCGCAAGCATCGGCGCCCCAGGAGCTGGAGCGGCTCGCAGCGCTGCTGCTGGGCGGCGCCAGCCAGCAGGGCGGCGGGTGCAGCTTCGGCTGCAGCGCACCGCTGCGCGAGCCGGGCGAGATGCGGCGCGCCTATCGGCAGGCGCGCACGGCGCTGCTCGCGCGTCGGCTCGGGCAGGAGCGGGTGCTGGTGCAGCATCCCGCCGCGACGGCCGGGGCAGCCGCTCCGTACCCGCAGGAGCAGGAGCGCGCGCTGCTGCTCGCGCTGCAGACCGGCAATCGCGAGGCAGCGCTGTCTGCCTTCGAGCGGCTGTACGGCGAGCTATCTGCGCCGCAGATGACGGTCGAGAGCCTCCAGCGCAGCGCGGCGCTGCTCGTTCATGCGCTTGACAAGCTGCTGATCGCCGTGGGCTCGGGGCTGGAGCAGGCGTCCGGGCAGAGCCTGCTCCATGTGACGGAGCAACTGTCCTGCCGCTGCGATGCGGAGTCGATCCGTATACTGCTGGCCGAGCAGCTATTGCCGGCGGTGCTGGAGGCTTGTACGCGCAGCGGCAGCCGCCAGGGCGATCAGGCGATGAGCGATGTGCTGAGGCTGATCGAGGCCCACTATGATCAGGCGCTGTCGCTGCCAGAGATTGCAGGCAGCTTCTATATGAACCCCGATTATTTCAGCCGATTGTTCAAGCGGAAGACGGGGAAGACGTTCGTCGATTATTTGACCGATTATCGGATACGCAAATCCCAGGAGCTGATGCAGCGCTCCGGGTACAAAAATTATGAGATCGCCAAGCTGGTCGGCTATGACGACTATCGTTATTTCAGTCAGATCTTCAAGAAAAAGACGGGTCAGACCATTGGTGAATACCGCAAGAATACAGGTAATCTTACGTATAAAGGAGAGAGTGAGCGATGACTACGAGATGGATACCGGATACGCTGACACTGGAGGAGCGTGCTGCTGCCGCCTTGAATGCGATGACAGGGATGGCGGATCAGGATTTTGATCATATTCCGTTCTTTGCCGCCAATCTGATGCAGGAGCCTGCGCATCTGACGCATGGCGACTGGGATTACGGCTCGTCCCATGGGCGGATGGTGGACGGCATGATCCTGGCACGCCATATGTCCGGCTCTGAGCAGGGCACGGAGATTGAGGCGAAGTACAGAGCCAATCTGCTCTCCTTCTTCAAGGAGGATGGCCTGAGCTACCGCCAGCAGAATCCGCATCGCGATTGGGAGCCGAACGCCAACTTCATCGACCAGCGCGCCGTTATTCTGTCCTTGACGACCTGGTATATGTCATCAGGCGATGAGCGTGTCAAGGAGGCAGCCGACAAGCATGTGGCGGCGCTCAAGCGGGTAGCGATCAAGGAGCGCGAGGTGTGGTATTATCCAGCCTCGGAATATAAGGATGGCGGCTGGCCGTCCTCGAATGCCGTGCAGTTGCGCCTTGCTCCCGACCCGGCGGCCTTCTGCGGGCGGCTGATTATGCCGCTGCTCAAATACCATGAGCTGACAGGCAACGCTGATGCCCTGGAGCTATGCGAATTCTTCGCTGCATTAATCGTACAGCGCAGCGGTGTATTCAACAAGGACGGCAGCTTCAACGATTCGCTGGCGTATCGCAGCGGGCATTTTCATACCCGGCTCGGTACGCTCGATGCGCTGGCTCGCTTCGGCGCCTTCACCAAGGATGCCTCGCTCATCAACTTCGTTGAGCGCAGCTATGCGTGGGCGCTCACCCAATGCACCGCGTTCGGCTGGACGCCGGGCGATCTAAAGGAGCAAGCCTATGAGCATGAGACCTGCTCGCTCGTCGATCTGATCTCAACCGGCATTACGCTGGCGCAGAGCGGCTACACCCAATACTGGGGCACGGTCGAGCGCTTCATCCGCAACCATCTGGCCGAGTCGCAGCTACTGGAGATGGGCTGGGTGAAGGAGACGAAGGATACGGCAGGCAATGTGCCGGGGCTGATCACTTATAGCGATATTGCCGACCGGACGAGAGGCGCCTTCGCGGGTTATTCCGCGCCTAACGATTTCTGCTGTGACGTGAATCATGGCCGGGGCCATACAAGCGATCTGCAAATCTGCTGTCTGGGCTCTGGTACGCGCGGTCTCTATATGGGCTGGAGCAATACAGTAACGGAGCACAAGGGGACGGTCAGCGTCAACTTCCTGCTGAACCGCGGCTCTGCCTGGCTCGATGTGGACAGCTATCTGCCGCATGAGGGCAAGGTGGTGCTCCATATTCATCGGGACATACCGAGACTGCGCGTGCGCATCCCGGAGTGGGCAGGCTGGGCGAAGGTCAGCTTCGTCCGTGAGCAGGGCGGCGAGGTTTCGGAGGGCAACGGCAGTGAGCCAAGCCGCTGGGTGAATGAGGTATTCCTGCTGCTGGGCGCAGCCAAGGCAGGCGAGAAGATCACCATTACCTTCCCGCTGTCGGTGCGCAAGACGATCGAGACGGCAATTGGTCAGACCTTCGAAACGCTGTGGCGCGGCGATGATGTGATCGATATTTCTCCTCAGGGCACCAAGCATCCGTTCTATAGCGGGCGGAAGGTATATGATGAAGCGCCGCTTCGCGAGGGCAGCTATGTCCGCCATGAGCAGGAGCTGGTCTGGTAAGCTGTCCTTGTCCGCAAGCGAGACGGGATAAGGTTAGGACAGGTCGAGGCCAGAGCCGGGGGCAGTGTCGAGGGCCGAGCAGGGGACTTAGCGGTAGGGCGTGGCGGGAGGTACTATCAATTCCGGGAAGCTGAAGCGAGCCGGGTCGGGAGAATGGAGGATTCATATGGGAGAGAAGAGGACACGAAAGGTCGTCGCGGTCTATACGGGCCTGGCGCTGGCGGAGCCGCTGCGCGCAGTATTTCAGGAGCTGCTGCCCGAGGTGAAGCTGGTGAGCATCGTGGACGATAGCTTGATCGGCGAGGTCATTCAGGCCGGGCATGTGCCCGCAGGCGTTGCGCGCAGGCTGATGCAATATTTTCATCACGGCGAGGAGCTGGGGGCAGATGTCATCCTCAATACGTGCTCCTCAGTAGGCGAGGCAGCCGATGCGGCGCGCAGCATGATCGCCACGCCGCTCGTCAAGATCGACGATGCGATGGCGGCGAAGGCGGCCATCGAGTATGGGCGGATCGCTGTTCTGGCGACACTGCCGACGACACTTGATCCGACGATGCGTCTCATCCGTCGCAAAGCGGAGGAGGCGGGCAGGGAGGTCGAACTGGTCAGCGGACTCGCGGAGGGCGCGTTCGAGGCGCTGTCCGGGGGCAGGCCGGAGGAGCATGACCGCCTCCTGCTGGAGACTGCGCGCAAGGCGGCCGAATCGGCAGAGGTGCTCGTGCTGGCGCAAGGCTCCATGGCGCGTATGGAGAGTCGCATCCGCGATGTGACAGGAAGACCGGTGCTGTCCAGTCCGCGGCTTGGTGTGGAGGCTGTCAAGGCGGTGCTGGAGGCGCTGGAGCAGGAAGGAGCGGGCGTATGAGCGGCGTCGCTGGAGCAGGTACACAGGAGCGGGTGCGTGCGGTCTATCTGATTGAGACGCCCTGGTCGCTGGAGAGAGCGGCCGCTGTGATGGCCGGGGAGCAGTCGACTGGCACGTTCACCGCCGTTCCGGGCGAGACAGATGACCTCAAGCTGCGCCATGCGGCGCATGTGGAGCATATCGAGCCGCTGGAGCCGCTGGCAGCGCCGACCTTGCCGGGAGCGGCAACGCCGCCCGGACATGATGGCCTCTATCGCCGAGGACGGGTGACGCTGTCGTTCCCGCTCCATAACTTCGGGCCGTCGATCCCGAACCTGCTGTCCGCTGTTGCTGGCAATCTGTACGAGCTGCAGGAATTCTCGGGGCTGCGACTGCTCGATCTGGAGCTGCCGCCATCCTTCGCCGCTGCCTACCCCGGCCCGAAGTTCGGGGTAGACGGCACACGCCGCCTGACGGGGGTGCAGGGGCGTCCGCTGCTGGGCACGATCGTGAAGCCGAGCATCGGGCTTACGCCGCAGGAGCTGGGAAGCCTCGTCTATGACATGGCGCTGGCCGGACTTGACTTCGTGAAGGATGATGAGTTGAATGCCAACCCGCCGTTTGCTCCGATGGAGCAGAAGGTGCAGGCGGTCATGGAGGCGGTCGAGCGCGCAGCGGACGTGACGGGGCGCAAGCTGATGTATGCCTTCAATATTACCGGAGAGATCGACGAGATGAAGCGGCACCATGATATGATCGTGCGCCATGGCGGCAACTGCGTCATGGTCAGTCTGCTCAGCATCGGGCTGCCTGGACTGGCGCATCTGAACCGATACAGCGAGGTGCCGATCCACGGGCATCGCAATCAATGGGGGATGCTGACGCGCTCTCCCGGCTTGGGCATGAGCTTTACGGCCTACCAGAAGCTATGCCGCCTGGCAGGAGCAGATCACATCCATGTGAATGGCCTGAACAGCAAATTTTACGAGAGCAACGAGTCCGTCACCACGTCGCTCCAAGCCTGTGTCGAGCCGCTGTTGGGAGGCTATAAGGCGATGCCTGTCGTCTCTTCAGGGCAATGGGCGGGGATGGCTCATGCTACGTATGCTGCGGCAGCCAGTGTGGATGTGATGCATCTGGCGGGCGGCGGTATCCTTGCACATCCCGGCGGCCCTGCCGCAGGCTGCCTGAGTATGAAGCTGGGCTGGGAGGCAGCCGTGCGCGGTATCCCGCTGGAGCAGTATGCGGCCGAGCATCCGGCGCTCATGCAGGCGATCGCCAAGTTTCGAGGCAGGCAGTAACAGGCATGAAGCGGTAGTCAGTGGGCAGCAGTCAGTGAGTGGCAGTCGCCCTGCTATGGTAAGCAGGCTGCTACGATCAAACCGTGCAGCGTGGGTGCTCGCCTTCCATGGCTCGCTGCTTGACGGCATCGCCATCAGGTTCATGCGATATGCGATGCCGATGTCGCTAGCGAGCCTGGTGGCTTCCGTGGTCATCGGTACAGATGGACAGATTGCTCCTGCGCTCCCGAGCTTGAGGATCGTGACGCGGGGGCTGCCAATAGAAGCAAATAGGGTGTGCTTGCAGCAGATGCGGGTGCGCCCTATTTTCACAGATGAATCATAGAGGGAGGCCGGGTAGAATGAGAGAGCGAGGGGAGCAACTGCCACTCGGGATGACTGGGGCTAGGGAATGGAAATTGCGGGACAGGGCGGACAACCGAGAGAGGCAGCGCTATGCTGCCTATAGCGATGACGGGATTCAAGAGGCTGAGCTGCTGCGGGATGTGACAGACCTGAGAATACTGCACAGAAGGCGGGAGCGGGCGCACGCGGAGCTGATCCCTTATGCGGATGAGGCGGGAGCGATCCGCGGTCGCCGCACGGAATCACCCTATTTCAAGCTGCTGAATGGTACCTGGAAGTTCCACTACGCCAGTTCTCCGCTGGATGCGCCGTCGCTGTTCCAGCTTCCGACATACGACGATCAGGATTGGGATAATCTTCCCGTCCCGTCCAACTGGCAGTTGCATGGCTACGGTACGCCTCATTATAGCAGTTGTCCGTATCCGTTCCCGATCGATCCTCCGCATGTCCCCGCAGCTAATCCGACCGGATGCTACAGGATGCAGTTCTCTATGGGGGAGGAGCTTGCCGGACGCCAACTGAGGCTCGTCTTTGAAGGGGTGGATTCGGCCTTCCATGTCTGGGTGAACGGGCAGTTGGCCGGCTACTCGCAGGGCAGCCATTATGAAGCGGAGTTTGATCTGACCGGACTCGCGCAGCAAGGGGATAATGTGCTGGCGGTTAGGGTGTATCAATGGTGTGATGGCAGCTACCTGGAAAGTCAGGATAAATGGCGGCTGAGCGGTATTTTTCGTGATGTGTACCTAATGCTGCTGCCTGCTGTGACCGTGGCCGATGCATCGGTGCGCACCGAGCTGTGTGATGGGTATCGCAAGGCAAGGGTGCATGTGGAGCTGCAGTTGGCGCGCTCGTCTTGGTTCCCCAATGCAGACGCCAATTGCACAGTAAGAAGCAGATTGTATTCACCACAGGGGGCAGGCGATTGGCGAGCTGAACCGGAAGCAGACCCGGGAACAGACCAAGGAACAGACCCGGAGTCGGTGCACTTTGCAGCAGCGGACGGATGCGGGGTAGATAGGAGGCCGGGCGCTTATCCTGGTACGTCTCTATCGGCATCTGCAGGAGCGGTCAGCCGGGTTATTGCCAAGCGGGAGCAGGGAGTCCATCTGCTTCCAGGAGAGCAATGCCGTCTGTCATGGTCGATGGAGGTAGACGAGCCGCGGCTATGGAGCGCGGAGACACCAGAGCTGTACCCTCTGGTGCTCTCCCTGCATGATGAGGCGGGTGAGCTGCTGGAGGTCAAGGTTATTGAGGTGGGGCTGCGGGAGGTGAGGGTTGCAGATGGCCTGCTGCTGGTGAACGGCCATCCCGTCATCTTGCGGGGGGTCAATCGCAATGAATTCGATTCGCGGCACGGCTTTGTCGTCTCGGAGGAGGCGATGGTGCGCGACATCAAGCTGATGAAGCAGCATAATATGAACGCCGTGCGGCTGGCACATTACCCCAACGTGCCGCGCTGGCTGCAACTGTGCGACCGATACGGACTATATGCCATGGATGAGGCAGATCTGGAGACACATGGCTTTCATTTTGCCGGCAATGAGGGATGGCTGTCTTCCCGTCCAGAGTGGGAGGAGGCGTTCGTTGAGCGGGCGGCGCGGATGGTCGAGCGCGATAAGAATCATCCCTCGGTCATCATCTGGTCGCTGGGCAACGAGAGCGGGTATGGGCCGAATCATGATGCGATGGCGGCTTGGATACGTCGGGTTGATCCGACTCGTCCGATTCATTATGAACGGGCGTATGAGGCGGCTGTGAACGATATAGTCAGCTCGATGTACCCTTCAGTCGATATGCTGATCGCTGAAGGCCGCAAGCCGGATGCGAGGCCGTACTTGATGGTGGAGTATGGTCATGCGATGGGGAATGCTGCAGGCAACCTGCAGGAGTATTGGGGGGCGGTATACCGCTATCCGCGGCTGCTGGGCGGTCTGATCTGGGAGTGGGCTGATCTGGCGCTGCTCAAGGAGGATAATGGCGAGAGTTATTATGCATATGGCGGAGATTTCGGGGATCAGCCGCATAGCGGCTCCTTCTGCCTCGATGGACTGGTCTTCCCTGATCGGACGCCGAAGGCCTCTCTGCTGGAATACAAGAAGGTCATCGAGCCTGTGTTAATCGAGCAGGCGGAGGCGCCGTGGCAGGTGAAGGTGACGAATCGCTATGATATGCTGACCCTCGCTCACCTGCGCGCGGAATGGAAGCTGCTGCGGGGCGGGGAGCTGCTCGGGAGCGGCGACCTGGTACTCCCTGAGCTGCAGCCTGGAGAGAGCGAAACGGTTAGGGTTGATGTGCCGCCCATGTTGCGTGAGGCTGCCTGTGCAGCAGCTCGATTGTCTTCCTATAGTGAGCGCCAATCGGAGGCTAACCGCGAGGCTGTGCCGCAGCGAATGGCTCACGGTGCAGTGGGGACATGGAAGGGCGGGGATGAGACTTACGGGCAGCAGCCGGGGAGCTTCGCCGGGCGAGGAGACGGCTTGTTAAGCGGAGCGGCTGACTTCGAGCAGCAGACTTGCCCGCCTGAAGCCTGGCTTCATATTCGGGTTGTGCTGGCAGAGGATGCCGCATGGGCGGAGCAGGGGCATGAAGTCGCATGGGCGGATATACCATTGCCGCTTCAGCCTGCTACGGAGCTCCAGCAGCAAGAGCAGGACGGGGAAGGGCAACCGGCTCGACCGGATATGGCGCACAGAATACAGCGCGGACACCAACTGGAGGTTCGGGAGGATGCCTCCCGTCTGGCAGTATGCGGTGAGAGCTTCGAGCTCACCTTTGATAAGACGAGCGGGCTGCTGCAGGGCTGGAGCTGGCAAGGGCGGGAACTGCTCGAGCGTGGGCCGCGGGTCTGTCTATGGCGGGCGCCGGTAGACAATGATGTTCATCTGGCTCAGGCGTGGCGCAAGGCAGGCTATGACCGGCTTGAGGTCAATATGCGGGAGTTCGTCACGAGTCTGGAACAGGATGGGTTGAGGGTGCATACCCGCTTCGCGCTGGCTGCTCGCGGAGAGAGCGTCATGCTGGAGGCGGCAGTCAGCTACCGGATTGATCCATCAGGAGAGCTCGGCATGGAGGTGCTGCTGGAGCCGCGCACGGCAGCCTGTGCGCCGCAGCCGCTTCCGCCGCAGCCGCTTCCGCCGTTGCCGCGCTTCGGCGTGGAGCTGCAACTGCCGCAACGATTCGACCATCTGCAATGGTTCGGGCTAGGCCCGCACGAATGCTATGCCGACCGCAAGCTCAGCGGCAAGCTGGGCATCTATGAGGGCACGGTGGCGGAGCAGTTCGTGCCTTATATCAAGCCGCAGGAGAACGGCGCCAAGGCAGATGTTCGGCGGGCGAGACTGACCGATGGCAGCGGGGCGGGGATCGAGCTCGTGGGACAGCCGCTGCTGCAACTGGCAGCGAGTCTGTATACTACCGCTGAGCTGAGCGCGGCCAGCCATGTCCACAAGCTGCAGCCGTCTGGCTCCATATGGGTGCATGCCGATCTGGCGCAGAGTGGACTTGGCAATCACAGTTGTGGCTATGCTCCGACGCTGGATGCCTACTTGATCAAGCCGGTGAGACAGCAACTGACGCTAACCCTGCGGCCACTAGGCGGCTAGACTCCGTCTTGGACCCGCTGGTTTTGCCACGCGACTCCCCTGTGCTAGAATAGAACGACAATGCTTGATGATGGAGGGTGGAGCTGCGGCATGGCAGATTTTCAATATAACCCGCTGGCTCCGCATACGGCGGAGCCGGAGCTGCATCTGTTGTTCTGGGGCAAGGAGGCCTGTGCGCCCGGGCATGCGGTCGGGCCGGGGGTGCGCGATGTATACAAGGTGCATCTGGTGCATCAGGGCACAGGCATCGTCCGGGTGATGGATAAGGAGTATGCGCTGGGAGCAGGCGAAGGTTTTCTGATCTATCCACAGGTGCTGACGTACTATGAGGCGGACGCGGTGCAGCCGTGGGTCTATTCATGGCTCGGCTTTACAGGCACCCGTGTGCCGGACCTGCTGAAGCGTACCAGACTGACACCGGAGCGCCCGGTGTTCCCGATGGATATGCAGGTGATGCCGTTCCTCTATGAGCGGATGACAGAAGCGCTGGAGCTCGGAGCGGCGAGCGATCTGCGACTATCTATATTGCTGCATGAATATTGGGCGGCGCTGATCGGTGAATATCCTGCTTCCCGTGCTGCCAGGTCCGCTGTCGGCAAGCAGGAGGGGTATGTGCATCAAGGACTCGAATATTTGCATGCGCACTATAGCGAGCAGGTGACGATTGGCGAGCTGGCGGCCTATATGGGGCTGGATCGCAAATATTTGTCAGTGCTGTTCAAGGAGGCTGTCGGGATGCCGCCACAGCAGTATCTGCTCCATTATCGGCTGGAGAAGGCAAGCAGGCTGCTGCGCGATACCGGCTACTCCGTGGGCGAGATTGCCCATTCGGTTGGCTATCGGGATGCGCTGTTGTTCTCGCGCATGTTCCGCAGGAAATACGGCATGTCGCCTCGCCAATACCGTAGCCAATATACGGAACAAGACATTATTCCATAAAGTACTTCCTTACTGCCATAGTCACTTCTGTAGCTTTGCGTTATTGTAATAGTTAATAAGGTTGGCCAGATCGCCTTTCTATCATAAAGGGGGAGCATTGAATGGCATATAGCGCACAGGAAAATCGATATGACACGATGATATATTATCGCAGCGGACGCAGCGGGTTGAAGCTGCCGGCGATCTCACTTGGCTTATGGCATAACTTCGGGGGCATCGATGTCTATGAGAACGGCAAGGCGATGGTGCAGCGGGCGTTCGATCTGGGGATTACCCACTTTGATCTGGCGAACAACTACGGCCCTCCGCCCGGCTCGGCCGAGGAGACATTCGGTCGGATACTGAAGCAGGAGCTGTCTGCTTATCGCGACGAGATGATTATATCGACCAAGGCAGGCTATTACATGTGGCCAGGCCCATACGGGGAGTGGGGCTCCAAGAAATCTCTCATCTCTAGCCTCGACCAGAGCCTTAGGAGGCTGCAGCTTGATTATGTGGACATCTTCTATCATCATCGCCCTGACCCGGACACCCCGCTGGAGGAGACGATGGGCGCACTCGATCTGATCGTTCGTCAGGGCAAGGCGCTGTACGTTGGCCTCTCCAACTACAGCCCGGAGGATACGCGGCGTGCATCAGAGATACTTCGCAGACTAGGTACGCCTTGCCTGATTCATCAGCCGCAATACTCCATGCTGTCGCGCCATGCGGAGCAGGGGCTGCTGGATGTGCTGGCAGAGGAAGGGATCGGCTCCATCGCTTTCTCGCCCCTTCACAAGGGAATATTAACGGACCGCTATCTGGATGGCATTGCTCCTGGCTCGCGGGCGGCGGGGCCGAGCGTGTTCCTGCGCCCGGAAGAGCTGACCGAGCAGACGATGAAGAAGGTGCGCGCTCTGAATGAGCTGGCGCGGGAGCGCGGACAGAAGCTGTCCCAGATGGCACTCTGCTGGGTGCTGCGTGGCGGTCGCGTGACGTCGGCACTGATCGGAGCGAGCAAGGTGAGCCAGATTGAGGACGCCGTAGGCGCGCTCCGTCATATCGGATTTACGGCGGAGGAACTGCAACGCATTGATGATATATTGGCCTAACCATCGTACAGATGCTTATAGGCCCATACCCGGCTGCGAGCCGGGCATGGGCCTATTGCTAATTGCATCATAAAGTGATAAGCTGTCATAACCGCTATTTTCTTGCATTAAGCTTGAACTGCTATACGGGCTGGGCTTCGAGCACTCCAGCATAGATGAGTCCGTTGCGGATGCCATGCTCATCCACCGAGGTGGTGACATAATCCGCATGGGCGATCAGCTCGGGGTGTGAATTGCCCATCGCGATGCCCAAGCCTACATATTCAAGCATTTCCTTGTCGTTAAGCCCGTCTCCGAATGCGATCGCCTCTTCCTTGGCGATGCCGAGTGTGTCCAGCAGATAGCGGATGCCCTGCGCCTTGGAGCCGTCTGCCGGAAGCACGTCGACAGCCTGCGGATGCCAGCGTACAAACCGCAGATCAGGGAAATGGCCATCATACAGGTGCTCATCCTCCTGTGTGCAGTGCAGGAATGCCTGGAATACATCCTCATGCTGCCAGTAATCTGGACGGAAGTGCGGCTGCTCGACGCGCAGCGAGTTGACTGACTCGATGATGAAGGGATGATTCTCGGCATTGGCGTAGTAATAGTCTTCCCCCTCAAATACAAGGGAATGGCGCTGCAGGTTGGCATGCTCGACAAGCAGTTGCATGCTGTCCTTGGGAATAATCCGCTTATACACCGTTTTACCCTGGTAGACCACGTAGGCCCCATTCAAGCTGATGAAGGATTCGATACCGAGCTGCTCGGCGATCGGCTTGAAGAAATAGGGAGCTCTCCCTGTCGAGATTACAGCCTCAACTCCGCGTGCTTTTAGCTCCTTAATGGCTTCGATTGTATCTAGAGGAATCTGCTTCTCCTCATTTACCAGTGTCCCGTCAATATCGAAAAAGGCGATTTTGTAGCCCATCTGGTTGTCTCCGCTCCTTTGTTGTACATTGTCTATGGTTGCTAGTAGTATAATAGCGGTTAGCAAAATGCGCAAGCTTCAAGGAGAGTGAGTGTTATGATTCGTCCGGCTACAACAGAAGATAGCCATCATATTGCCAAGCTTATCTATGAGATATGGGAGGGGATGGAGCTGCCGCTGCTGCGTGCCTATCCCAAGGCCACGGTGCAGACAGGGCTTAGCCTGGCTGTCAGTGACTCGTTCAACAAGTTCAGTCATCGGAATATTCTGGTCAAGGCGGACGAGGAGGGGCGCGCGGTCGGTATCGTTATCTGCTACGATGGGGCGGCGGAATCCGAGCTGCATGAACGTTTGCTGGCCATCCTGCACGCGAGCTTTCTGGATATGCCGCTGGAGATGGAGCAGGAGACCCAGCCCGGAGAGTGGTATATAGATGCGCTATGTGTCGATCAGGAGTTTCGTGGAATGGGGTGGGGCACGCAACTGCTGGCAGCGGCGGAGCAATGGGGAGCTGGGCAGGGTCACTCCCGAATCTCGCTTAATGTCGAGCGTGACAATGGAGGTGCACGGCGGCTGTACGAATCGCTAGGCTATGAGGAGATTGGAGGGCTGACGCTGGTCGGCCATGAGTATGCTCATATGATCAAGAAAGTGGGCAAGGGTTCATCTGAAGGATGAGCCTGCCCGGAATAAAATTGTAATCTGAAGCATCGTTGTGCATGCCCAGATTGACGTTCACAGGTACATTTGGTCTGCAAAGGAGGCATCTGTCAAGCAATGGAAACGAATACAAGCATTCAACAGGAGCAGCTTCGGCTCCGCGACACGTTGGAGGAGATCGGACAGCAACTGGCATCCATCGGGGGGCGTTACTATGGAGATGATTTTACGGAGCAACTGCTCGATGAGAAACGAGAAGGGGAGCGCCAGCGGCTAACACTGCTGCAGAACGAGCCGTATTTTGGCAGGCTGGATTTCCTGGAGCAGGATACTCCCAAGCCGCTTCCGCTCTATATCGGGAAGCGGGGAATGGAGCATAGCGCTAACGGCGCTCCTTATATCATCGATTGGCGCGCGCCGGTAGCCAGCTTGTTCTACACCTTCACTGGCGGAGATGCGCCAGTAGCCTATGAGGCGCCGGGAGGGACGGTGAACGGCGAGGTGCTGCTCAAGCGCAATCTATCGATCCGCAAGCAGGTGCTGGAGAGGGTAGTGGACAGCTATGTACGGGGCGGAGACAATCTCGGGCTGAGCGATGAATTTCTATTGTACAGGCTGGGGGAGAAGAAGGATAATCGGCTGCGGGATATTGTCTCTACGATTCAGGCGGAGCAGGATCGCATCATTCGCGCCCCGAGACAGGCAGCGCTCATCATTCAAGGGGCCGCCGGTTCGGGGAAGACGACGGTCGCGCTGCACCGTCTGGCCTATCTGCTCTATCAATATCAGGAGCAGATGCGACCGGAGCGGATGGTGATCTTCGCGCCCAATGCGATGTTCCTCGACTACATCTCCGGTGTGCTGCCGGAGCTGGGTGTTGGCGATGTCCGGCAGACGACCTTCGCAGACTGGACGAGCGAGCTGCTCGGGGTGCCGAAGCTGCTGTCCAAGGATGATGGAGAAGGGAAGCAGTGGTTTGCCGCGACAGGAAGCGGCGCAGCCGGCTCGGCTGCACGGGCAGAGCGGCTCAAGCTGGCTCCTGGCCGCTATAAGGGGTCGGCTGCCTTCAAGCAAGTGCTCGACCGCTTCATAGCGAGCTATGAAGCGGAGTACCTCCCGCAGCAGGATATGGAGGCTTGGCCAGGAAAGACGCTCTCCACAGATGAGATCAGAGAGTGGTTCCAGGTGGAGTACCGCTACTACCCGCTCGCCCCTAGGCGTGAGCGACTGGTGGCGAGGATGAACCGTTGGCTTACGATGGCGCTTGGCGAGATCAGTGATCCGAAGCAGCGCAAGGATCGCAGCAAGACAGCCAAGCAACGGCTTCGCACCTATGTGAAGAAGCTGGGCGAGGTGGATGTGCTCAAGCTGTACAGCCAACTGTTCGAACAGCTTGGACAAGAGACGGAGACGGCGAGCCTGCCTCAGCCGATCATAGAGCAGACACGCAACGATCTGAAGAAGCGGATCGTCCGGCAGGAGGATCTGGCGCCGCTGGCCTGGCTGCATCTGGCCTTCCACGGTGTACCGTCGCCCGCCTTCGACCATGTCGTACTGGATGAGGCGCAGGATGTGCCCCCGCTGCAGATTGAGGTGCTCAAGGCCTGTATGAACGAGCCATCCTTCACGATCCTCGGCGACCTCGCCCAAGGCATCCACGCTTACCGCGGTATTCATCGCTGGGAGGAGTTCAGCTCCTTATTCGAGCCGGAGCGCCGCTCCTATCACGAGCTGCGCCAGAGCTACCGCTCCACGATGGAGATTATCGAATTCGCCAACCGAATTCTTCCCTTCACCGACACGCTGCTGCCTCCTGCCCAGCCCGTATTCCGCAGCGGTGAGCCTGTCCGTATCACATTGGCGGCAGACGCTGCGGATCGGCTGGCGCGCATCCGCCAATTCATCATGGACAATGGGCAGGGCGGTATGGCAACGGTCGCGCTCATCGTCCGCACCGAGCAGAGCGCACATGAGCTGTTCGACACGCTGCAGGCGGCGGGCATCGAGGCAAGCTTAATCACGGAGGGGCAGCGTGGATATAGCGGAGGCATATCTGTCGTGCCGGTTCATCTGACCAAGGGGCTAGAGTTCGACGCAGCGCTCGTGATTGACGCTGATGCCCACAGCTATACGGAAATGCCGCAGGATGCCAAGCTCCTCTACGTCGGCTGTACACGGGCGCTGCACCGTCTGGAGCTGCTGTACGTAGGGGAGCCGACTCCGCTAATCCGTTCGAGCCACAATTAAGCCAGGGTGCCATAACACCTGTCGAGAAATATCCGCTTGCGGACGTTCTCCCCCGTGCTGCTTATCATTTCCTTGCTATGACGATGAGCGAGCAGCTTGCGCGATAACGAGCCTTCGATGCAAGCTGCTCCCGTGGGAGATAGAGGACATGTCCAAGCGAAGAGTGAGCGCCGTTGGTCATGTGGCTTCAGTCTGGAAGGCGCGCTCACTCGCAACTCTTCTGGAATCGTTATCGTTGCTGCCCTGCTGTTATTTTGGCAGTATGGAGGTAGCTCTAGTAAGGATACGACCCCGCTGCCGCTCCAGATCATAGAGCTGCTGCCGAGCCTGGACGATCGTATGGGCCAGGCGAGTCAAGGCCGTGAGGGATGTGCTCATGCGAGGCGCATCCTTGTTTTTCATATGCTGGTTGAAGCTTTTCCACGTCGTGGTCAAGCTTTTTCTAGTTGTGCTCATCTCAAGGCGCTGCTGCTTGGCCTTCAGCTTCACCCTGTCCAGCTCGGCCAGCACATGGCGCACAGCCTGCAATGTCCGGGCACGCTGCTGCTTGGCCGCCTGGAGCGTGTCCTTCCTGAGCTTTAGATCCTGTCTTGCAAGCTGCACCGCCAGCTTCAGCTCTGAAGCTTGTGCAAAGAGCGATTCTGCCCTTGCTTTGTTGCCTGACTTGCGAGCCGCCTGCACCTGACTATTCAAGCTGGAGTAGGCGGTGAATAGCGGCTGATACAGCTTGCGAGCCGACTCGGCTTGCCGTGTGAGCTGCTCCAGTCTGCTCTTGTCCAGACTCTTCATCCTCTCACGCAGGGTCAGCAACGCCCCGTCATTGCGCAGCTTCTCCGTCTTGGTCATGGACTCCAGCTCTGTATCCTGTTGCTGCAGGCTCTCCAACTGGACGTACAGCTTGCGGATGGATGTGCTATGGAGACGATCGGCGTCTGCAAGCGCCTTATCCAGCCGCTGCAAGGTGGCCGGGCCAAGCTCAAGAGAGGCGGCGAGTGCGGTTGCGGGTAGTACAGTGGCGCTGCAGATTAGAGCCAGCAGCAGGGCGGTCAGCCATAGCAGCATCTGAGCTGGAAGCTGGGGGGAACCTGGAATTACAATTTCATAAGATCGACGATCGCGGCCTATTACGCTACGCTTCATTTCTATCTCCTCCTTGTGGAACCTCAACGTCAAAAAAGCACCCGAAGAGCCAGGCTGATGCCCAGCTCTTACGGGTGCTTCCCACGTAAGATCCATTCCTATGAATTTCGGATTTATCCTACTATAACAAATTACAGGAAAAGATGTCAACCGAAATGGGAACGTATATTCCTCTAAAATACTGACTCTGCTTGTGGAGCTGCCAGCGCGTCAATGAAACGCTCCGTTAGGCGGGAATCATAGCGATTCGTGTTGTAGCAGCAGTAGATTGAACGCCGAAAGTCATTGCGCGGCACAGGATAGGCAACGAGTGTGCCCTGTTGCAGCTCTTCCAGGACGGCGAGCCGTGAGATGAAGGCGATGTGTCTGGCTTGACGAACGGTCTGCTTGATCGCTTCGATCGAGTCCAATTCCAGTGGTTGAACGAGCTGCACCTGGTGTTGAGCCAGCCAGCGGTCGGTCAGGCTGCGCGTGCTGGAGGCCGCACCATGCAGGATGAAATTGGAGGCTGCGATCCAGCCAGGGTCCAGCTCTGGCAGCTTGGCGAGCGGATGGCCGGGCGAGCAGATCACGACCATCTCGTCGTCGCACAGGCTGCGGGCGCGAATACCGGAGAGCTCCACAGCTTCGGAGGAGAAGATGCCCAGATCGATCTCATGGTTATGCAGCTTTTCCTTAATCATGGGGGTAGGCTTGACGGAAACGGCCAGCTCGATGCCTGGATTGGCGGCGTTGAAGTGGCTGAGCACCTGCGGCAGCAGATAGGTGGCCGGAACATAGCTTGCCCCGATGCTCAGCCGTCCTCTTGTCAGACTGCCGTATTCGGCGGTAATGCGCTGCGCTTCGGCTGCAAGCCTGTTAATGAGCGAGGCGTAGTGCTGCAATGCCTTGCCGGCATCTGTGAGGAAGATTTTGTCTGATCGATTCTCGAACAATTTCACACCCAAGTCCTGCTCCAGGCTTTTCATATGATAGGTGACGGTCGGTTGCTTTAGTCCGAGCTCTCCCGCGGCTGCGGTTATTTTTTTGTTCTTGGCGATCAGCTCGAGTATTTGCAGCTTTAACAGATTCAACGACACAACCTCCAGATCGGTCAGGATGCCCACAATGTACCATAGAATAATTCGATGTGTGTTAACAGAAATCCGCCAAAAGATTAATATGTCATTTACATGACAGAAATAAAGGCCAAATAATCGCTTCCTATACTGAATTCAGACGAGCCACGCTTATGCGCTCCACGGACGACGCAGGTACAAGGCATAGTCTTTCAATCGAGTGAAATAAAGGACAGGCGGAAACTAATGATGGGAGAACTAATCATTCGCTCGCTGCACAAATCGTTTGGCACTGCGCAGGCGCTTCAGCCGACTGACCTGACAGTGCGCGCGGGCAGCTTCACCACGTTGCTGGGGCCTTCGGGCTGTGGCAAGACAACCCTGCTGCGTATGATCGCAGGATTGGAGGAGCCGGATGGCGGCGAAATTTATGTACAGGATCAGTGTTTCTACTCCAGTGCCCGGCGGGTGAGCATGCCGGTTCATCAACGGCAACTGGGCATGGTATTTCAGGATTTTGCTTTATGGCCGCATATGACGGTATTTGAAAATGTAGCCTTCGGTCTCCGCGCCCGCAAGCGCAAGGAAGGGCTGCGGGAAGCGGTGCAGGAGGCGCTGCGGACAGTGCGGCTGGAAGGGCTGGAGCAGCGCCTGCCGCATCAATTGTCTGGCGGGCAGCAACAGCGGGTCGCCTTCGCGCGGGCAATTGCGGTATCGCCGCGGCTGATTCTATTCGATGAGCCGCTAAGCGCACTGGATGCGGTACTGCGCGATGAGATGCGCGGCGAGCTGATGCGTCTGGTCAGGCAGCTAGGCATGACCGCGCTGTATGTCACGCATGACCAGACTGAGGCGATGAGTATGTCGGATGATGTAATCGTGATGAAGCAAGGCCAGGTATTGCAGAGAGGGACGCCAGAACATATCTATCGTGCGCCAAGTCATCCATTCGTGGCTCGCTTCATCGGCAGATCGAACTGGCTGGAGCCGGATCGGTTGATGGTTCGGCCCGAGCATCTGCGATGGAGCAAGGGGGCGGAGAGCGACCAGCGACTGATAGGCAGAGTCGCACATGCAAGCTATATCGGCGATCGTTATGAGCTGGGATTGGAGATGGAGAGAGGGGGGGATATGTGGATTGCATATGCCGACCGCCGCCTTCAGCCTGGCGAGATGGTGGAGCTGTACGTGAGTGAGGATCATATACATTGCGTAGTTGAATCGTCCAGTGAGGAACAATAGAAGGAGGAAGATGAAATGAAATTGGCATCAAAGGGAATGCTGTTGGCCTTGACCTTGTGGATGGGGATGACTCTGACGGCTTGTGGCACAACAGGAAGCAGCACGAACGGCGTATCTGGCGGAGGCAATGCTGGGGGTACGTTGGATACGGCGGCGACGACTGTGCAGAGCACAGGTGAGACGAAGGAGAAAGCGGAGAAGACGCTGAGCGGCAGCGTGGTCGTCTATAGTGCCGGGCCAGAGGGGCTGGCGAATAAGATTAAAGAGGGTTTCGAGGCCAAGACAGGCGTGAAGGTAGAGATGTTCCAGGGGACAACAGGCAAAATCCTGGCGCGTATGGAGGCGGAGAAGTCCAATCCGGCGGTGGACGTGGTCGTGCTGGCCTCCCTGCCTTCGATGCAGGGCTTGAACAGCGAGGGGCTGCTGCTGTCCTATCCAGAGGCGGCGAGTGCGGATAAGCTAATCCCCGGATGGTCCGATGAGCAGGGGCATTACTTCAGCTATAGCGCATCGGCGCTAGGTATCGTCTACAACACGAAGCTGGTACAGACCCCGCCTGCTTCATGGGCGGAGCTGGGACAAGCACAATGGAGCGGACAGGTGAATATCCCCGATCCCTCATTGTCCGGCTCGGCGCTGGATTTCATCTCTGGTTACTTGAGCGAATCGGGAGAGGAAGGCTGGAAGCTGTTCGAGCAATTCAAGCAAAATGGCGTTGCGATGGCGGGCGCTAATCAGGAGGCGCTGGACCCTGTTATTACCGGAGCCAAGTCCATTGTCGCAGCAGGCGTCGATTATATGGCTTACAAGGCCAAGGCCAAGGGAGAGCCGGTCGACATCGTCTATCCGAAGGAAGGCACCGTCATCAGCCCCCGTCCCGCAGCGATCGTCAAGTCGAGCCCCCATGTGGACAATGCCAAGGCCTTCATGGATTATCTGCTGTCGGATGAAGCGCAGCAGCTCGTTGCCGAAGCATACCTGCTGCCCGGACGCCAGGATATTCAGGCGAAGGATCGCACCAATGCAGCAGATATTAAGACGTATAATGTGAACTGGCAGTGGATGAAGGAGCATAGCGAGGAGGTTGCTACGCGCTTCACCCAATTATTCAAGTAAGCATCAAGAATCCGATGTCCCGGCGAGTGCCGGGACCGTCTTATATAGGGGTACCATATGCATACAACTCCGTTACGGATCTATTCCAGAATTGGCCTCATCCTTGCGATCTTATTGCTAGGCTTGCTCATTGTACTGCCGTTGCTGTTCATCTTCTGGACGAGCATAGTGCCGGACGGTGAGCTCGATCTGCTCGCGCCTCTGCGCAGCGTGCTGGACGCCAGTCTAGGGCAGGTGCTGCTGCAGTCAATATGGCTTGGAGTGTGCGTCGTCGCCGGCACGACGGTGCTTGCATTGCCGCTGGCATGGATTATGGCCAGAACCGACATGGGTCGTCATCGCTGGCTGGATATTATGTTCCTGATTCCATTCATGACGCCGCCCTACATTGGCTCGATGGGGTGGATGCTGTTCATGCAGCGCAACGGCTATATGGAGCAGTTGCTGCCGGCATCATCGGTGATAACATCCGCCTTCTTCAGCTTCGGCGGCATGGTGATTATTATGAGTCTGCATCTGTTCCCCTTCCTGTATCTGATGCTGCGCAATACGCTGCTGGAGATCAGCGGCAGTCTGGAGGAGGCAGCCGCGGTTCATGGCGGCGGCTTCCTGTATCGGATACGGCGCATTGTGCTGCCGTTGCTGCTGTCAAGCTATGTGATGGGCACGCTGCTTATCTTCGTCAAGACGATAGCGGAATTCGGGACACCGGCAACCTTTGGTCGCAAGATCGGTTATTTTGTGATGACCTCGGAAATCCACCGCTACATCTCGAGCTGGCCGATTGATTTTGGCAAGGCGACCTCCCTATCCTCTGTGCTGCTGGCGACTTGTCTGCTCATGTGGTACATCCAGAGTGCCATCAGCCGCCGCCATACGTTTCGTTTGCCAGGAGGCAAGGGAAAGGGGCGGGCGCTGCGTCCAATCCGAGGCTGGAGCCGACTGCTGTGCGGCGCATATATTGTGCTTCTCATGACCGCTGCGGTGGGTATTCCCTATTTCTCCATAATCGTGGCTTCCTTGCTCAAGCTGCGCGGTGAAGGACTCGCTTGGGGCAACCTGACGCTTCAGCATTATGCTGCACTGCTGGCTCCAGGTACAGATAGTCTGCGAGCGATCACGAACAGTCTTGGCTTGTCGGTGGCGGCCTCTACCATCGCGCTGCTGCTGGGCACCTGGCTGGCCTTGACGATTAAGAACAGCTCGACGCGGAGTCAGAGGCTGACCGATCTGTTCAGCCTGTTGCCGAACACCGTGCCAGGGATTGTCATTGTTGTCGGCTTGATTCTGCTCTGGAATGCAAAGTGGATGCCAATCCCGCTGTACAATACCTATGGGATGGTAGTGCTGACGTATGTCCTATTGTTTTTGCCGTATACGGTGCAATATGTCAAGGCCGGGTATGGACAGCTAGATGTGTCGCTGTTGCAGGCCGGGCAAGTATTCGGCGGCCGCTGGCTGTATGTGGGACGGAGAATATTGCTGCCGCTGCTGCTGCCAGGCATGCTGGCTGGATGGATGATGACCTTCACCATCGCCAATCGCGAGCTCGTAGCCTCTCTGCTCATCCTGCCTCCATCCATGCAGACCTCTGCAACCTATATCTACGCCCAATTCGAGCAAGGGGCAGTATCGATGGGCATGGCGATGGCAGTTGTCACCGTAGGCATAACGACCATCCTACTGCTTGTTATGAACAAATTACAGCAAACTAGAGAAAGTGGACTGAAATGATGCTATCTTTGACCATATGGGGAGGAGCCTGCGAGCATGGTCGCTCCAGCTACCTGCTGCAGCATCAGAATGAAGCCGTGCTGATGGATTGCGGGGGCAAGAAGGAGTCAGGCGGCATCTATCCTCGGATTGATCCGTCCGTCGCCTGTCGGCTCAAGACAGTTCTGCTGTCCCATGCCCACGAGGATCACTCCATGGCGCTCCCGCTGCTGTACAAATACGGCTACAAGGGTGTGGTATGGACGAGCCGGGCAACGGCACTGCGGCTTCCTGGTTATTACCGCGCATGGAAGAGCTATGCCGCCTCGTATGGCTTAACGCTTCCCTATGACGACAGGGACATCGCCAGGGTACGTTATGCT
Source organism: Paenibacillus sp. J5 (assembly GCF_054955055.1). Classification (NCBI taxonomy): domain Bacteria; kingdom Bacillati; phylum Bacillota; class Bacilli; order Caryophanales; family Paenibacillaceae; genus Paenibacillus; species Paenibacillus sp. J5. The sequence continues at coordinate 151,609 of NZ_JBUEDD010000009.1, forward strand.
TATCTGGAAGACGCTGGCGAGGCTGGAGACTGGATAGAGGCAGCGCCCGGCGTCAAGATGATGTGGGGCAGGAGCGGGCATATGCCCGGCTCGGTCTGGTATGCGCTGGACTGGTGTGGCCGCCTGATCTTCTTCTCCGGGGATTACTCCGAGGAATCACAGGTGCTTGCTGCGGATCGCCCGAGGCTGGACAGAGCAGCCGATCTGTCGATTATCGATGCGGCATGCGGCGCCGATCCAGATACGCAGGAGGACAAGCTGCGCGCGCTGCATGAGGCGACAGGAGATACACTCAGCAGAGGCAGGTCTGTACTCTTTCCCGTTCCTGTCCATGGAAGGGGCCAGGAGTTGCTGCTGTGGGCGCATCACCGCTTCTCGCAGGTGCCGCTAATTGTAGACGGGGAGCTGCTGACGCCGTTGCGAGAGCTGGTCAAGCAGCGCTATTGGTTGCGTGAGCACAGTGCCGAGCAACTGGAGGCATTGCTGCGCTCGCCGCGCGTCGCGGTTGCGGGAAATAATGCTGAGCGGGCTCGACTGTTGTCCTTAACGGGAGCCAAGCTTATCTTCACGGCTGGCGGCATGATGGAGACGGAGTGTGCACAGTGGTACTGCAGGTATATGAAGAACACAGGAGGCGGTCTGGTGATGCTGACCGGCCATCTGGGGCGTGGCTCCTTCGGAGCCCGATTGCTGGCGCAGGAGGATGAAGCATTGCAGGTGCTGCGTGTACGCTATAAGGTGCATCAGGGCTTGCCCGATGTGCGCCGGATGCTGGCTGCTGTCCCTAGCCATGCGACGGTGCTGGTTCATGCTGCGCGCACGCCTACTGTAGAACTGCTTGAGTTGCTTCAGCAGGAGGGGCATAGCGGGCTATATGCGCTGGAGCCTGGGGACACGCTGGTCTGTTGAGGCTGAACGAGCAGTCTGCTGCAGCACTATACCAGAGCTTGGGTCAGCGTTCCAGCGCAGCTTGCCAGCGCTGGCGAGACACTCGTGACGCGCGTCCTGCAGCTAAGGCGTGTTATAGACTCCTCCGCGTGGAGCAGATACTGCCCTGGGGAGGACACGCCCTAGCCTCCGTTAAATAATTCGGATAGTCTGGCTGTGAATTCATTGACCATTCTTGAGGCCCGTTCCTTCTTTCTGGTGATTCGTCCCAATAGAACAGGCTGTAAATGATATTGCTGCAACGGGATCGTCACAAGCTGTTCCTGATAGCTAGAGGGCAGAGAGTGTATAACAAAATCCGGGCCGATCGTAATCATATTCGCTCGAACAACCATTTGATACAGAGCCTCCATATTATTCGTCGAAAGGGCAATACGGTTGGAGGGCTGCTCCGCTACCAACTGTTGGGCAATACGTTCAATTTCCTCATCTTTATATAGAACAAAGGCTTCATTTCTTAGATCCTCTGCGGCTACGGTGTTCAACACGCATAGGGATGAATTTCTGTTCACAATTACGACAGCCTTCCCCTGAATAATGGGCATCCATTCCAATGCGGGATCTTGGTATTGCTCGGAGTTGTAAGTAATCAACCCCATACTTGCATAGCCTTCGTGAACATGATTCATTACAGTCTGTGTATCCCCTTCGATCAACTGAACATTGAGCGTCGGATACTTGTTGGCAAATTCAATCGTGGCCTGAACAACCTGCGGTACCATCCCCGGGATCGTTGAAATGATAATGTCTTCCGAACATTCTTCCTTAAGCTGGGACAGCTCCTGCTTCATCGAATCCAGACTTTTGAGGATCGATGCGACATGCTGGAGGATCAGTTCCCCTTCCCTTGTTGGGACAATCCCTTTCTTCGTCCGATGAAAAATAACGGCATCCAATTCCTCCTCCAACTGTCGGATCGACTGACTAATGGTAGGAACTGTAATATGATGAATGCTAGCAGCCTTAGTGAAGGAACCGTAATTAGCGGCTGTGATCAAGTAGTGTAGCTGGGTGATATTCATAATAGCGCATCCTTAAATAAATATTTAGGTTAGTAAATTTTATTTAAATTTATTTTATCAAAATACTTTGTTAATATACAGATAGCAAAGGGAATTCTACAGCTATTATATCTGTTCACAAGTTCACAACAAGGGGGACGACAGGATGAGAAGTTGGCAAAGTTTTCTTATCGAGTGGTTATTGAAACTAACGAGAAAGAACGTTAATCCTGCCACCTATCTGGAGAAAAAAAGGATTGAAAATAAATCTCCGTATAAGCTGCCAGCCCGACTGCAACGCAAATATAATATAATGAAGACGTCATCCTATTCCATGGATACGTACTTGATGAAATCTTCATCGGAGCCAAGTACAAGACAAATTTTGTTTCTGCCTGGCGGAGGTTATACGGAGCAGCCCTTGCTGTGGCATTGGCGTTTCTTGCATCAATTAACCCAAAAACTGGATTGCACGATTACAGTCCCCATCTATCCCAAGGCACCCAATCATCACTATAAAGAGAGCTTCGCGAAGGTTCTTCCGATCTATCAAGACTTGTTGACCAAAGCCGCACCGGAAGATATTGTCATCATGGGCGACTCTGCAGGTGGTGGACTGTCTCTGGCATTGGCCCAGCTATTATTGGAGGAAGGGATTCCACAGCCAGGAAATATCATCCTTTTATCCCCATGGCTAGACATCGCCTTAGACCACCCTGACATCGCAGCATTGGAGAAAAAAGAACCTATGCTGAATCTGGAGCTGCTGATCGAGACAGGAAAGGTGTACGCGGGAGGGACAAAGCGAAGTCATTACTTATTAAGTCCGATCAATGGCCCGCTGCGGGGCTTAGGAAAGATCACATTGTTTATAGGTACTCATGAGTTCTTCCTGCCGGATGCTCGCAAGTTCAAAGCACGCGCAGACAAGGAGAATGTACACATCAACTATTTTGAGTATCCCAAAATGAACCATGTATTTCCGGTGTTCCCTATACCAGAAGCCAGGCGTGCGATGCAACAAATAATAGACACCATAACGAGGTGATTTTTAACCTGGGCGGGAGAATGGTGACAGCTAAATACAAGCAAGCCCATGAAGGGATTCGTGTAAAATGGTCAGTACAGCACCATAATACAGGAGAACCCGGCATGGGCTTTTCTGATTGTGCCTAATGACGATGTGCATGACAGGGCTTGTTCGTCACATTAGCGGAAGGACAAGGCCGCCGTAGGCGAAGGCGCATACGATCACGAGAGCTGGGTGCATCTTGCGGATGACCATCAGCCAGAAGGCGACTAGCGCGATGCCGAGCGATTGCACGATGCCGATCGCTTCCAGCGAGCTGGCGCCCATCTGCCAGGTCATCAGCACCATCATGATAGCAATAACAGGCTGGACGAGCAGCGTCATTCCTCTTACCACACTGGAGCTGCGATAGCGCTCAAGCAGCTTGAGCAGTCCGATGAGAGCGGCGGCTGACGGGATGATGGTGGCGGACAGAGCGATAACCATGCCAGGAATTCCGTATACATCATAACCGACAAAGGCGGCGATCTTGGTCGCGATCGGTCCAGGCAGTGTGTTGCCGAGCGCAAGCAAGTTGGAGAATTGCGGGTCGGTCATCCATTGATAGTGGGTCACGATCTCCTGATACATCAACGGAATGGAGGCGGGGCCTCCTCCGTAGCCTAACAAGTTGGCAAGCAAAAAGCCGAGAAACAAATGAAACCAATCCATGCTGCAACCTCTTTTCTATTCTTCTGCCATGCTCCTCGAAGCGAAGGCCCCGGGTTGAGCGCAACCTGAAGCGGAGCCGCTGTTGTAAACCGTATTAGCGCTTCTGCTCTTGCCGTGCCTCCAGACGAGCCCTCAGCTTGAAGTGGAAGGCGCCGTAGAGCAGGAACACCATGATGACCAGAGCAGGATGAACATCGAGCAGTTGGAGCAGGATGAAGGCGCAGGCGAAGAAAATGACCCCCAGCACTTTGCCCGAGCCCTTCAGAGCTCGCTCGCCAAACTCGTAAGCCATCATGCCCAGCATGACGGCAATAACCGGAATTACCGCGCCGATCATGCCCTGCACAATGGGAGAGCTGCTTAGAAAATTAACCGCCGACAACAACGCAATCATGGCGACGGCAGATGGCATAATATGGGCAAGCACAGCGACTGTAGCGCCTCCCGTCCCTTTGAGGCGGTATCCGAGATAGGCGGCGATCTTGGTCGCAATCGGACCAGGCAGTGCATTAGCGAACGCCAGGATTTCGCCGAATTCCTCATCGCTCATCCATTGATGGCGAGCTACCGCTTCATGCCGGATAAGCGGGATCACTGATGGACCGCCCCCATAGCCGAGAATACCTGTCTTAACCATGGCCCAGCATAGTTGCCGCCAGAACCCTGATGATACTGCTTCTGTCATTTCCTTCTCCTTATCTTCCAGCGTTGTGCCGGGTAGTCATCTGCATGGAATAGGTACCCTCCATTTGCCGGCCAAATCGGCTTAATTCGGTGCAAAAAGTAATATGTAATTGGACTTTTATTTCTTTGTGTTAGCATTATATCGGTTATAATAGACTTGATCAATTCAAATTTTGTGCTTGTTGGGCAAGTGGGCAATAGGATAGTAGATGACATAACATTCTGAAAGGCTGGACTTCAATAGATTGGGGACAAGCCGGCCTGGCAAGGCCGATGTGCAACATCATGTGCAGTATCGAGCAAGGAAAGGAGAACGATGGCATGAATCAATGGCTGATGTATGTCAATGGGGAATGGGTACAGTCGACATCCGGGCGTACCTATTTATTGATTAATCCGGCTACAAGAGCAGTGACGGGGACGGCGCAGCAGGGCGGCATAGCGGATGCCAGAGCAGCCATCGCTGCGGCTCAGGGTGCTTACAAGGGCTGGGCGGGGCTGACGGCGAAGGAGAGAGCAGCGTATCTGAGCAAGCTTGCTGATTCGATGGAGCAATGCAAGGAGGAGCTGGCAGGGCTTATCACGCTGGAGATGGGCAAGCCGTTAGCCGAAGCGCGCGGTGAGGTGGCGCTTGCAGCCGAATATTTGCGCTGGAGTGCGGGTGAAGCGGTGCGTGTCTATGGCAAGGTTATTCCGTCCAGCTCGCCAGACAAGCGTCTGCTGTCCATCCGTCAGCCAGTAGGGCCGGTTGCGGCGATTACGCCATGGAACTTCCCATTGTCGATGGCGGCGCGCAAGATTGGCCCGGCGCTTGCGGCGGGCTGTACCCTGGTACTCAAGCCCGCGGAGCAGACGCCGGGGGTCATGGTGCGGTTCATGGAGCTGGCCCATGAAGCGGGCATACCTGCGGGCGTGCTCAATCTGGTGACGGGCCATCCACAGGAGATCGGGGAGGAGCTGCTGTCCAATCCGGCGATTCGGAAGATTACCTTCACAGGCTCGACCGCAGTCGGCAAGCAATTGATGAAGGCGGCTACCGAGCAGGTGAAGCGGGTATCGATGGAGCTTGGCGGCCATGCCCCGCTGATCGTATTCGAGGATGCTGATCTGGACATAGCTGTAGCCGGAGCCGTCAGCAGCAAGTTCAGAAATGCCGGACAGACCTGTATCTGTGCGAATCGAATCTATGTGCAACGCTCCGTTGCTGCAGAATTTTTGGAGCGCTTCAAGCAAGCGGTCGAGCAACTGGTCGTCGGCGACGGCTTCGAGAAGGAGAGTGCGATCGGCCCGCTCATTAGCGAGAAGGCACTTAACAAGGTAAGGCTTCAGGTGGATGAGGCTGTCGAAAAAGGCGCACAGATTGTAACGGGAGGCAAGGCGATCAGTCGGCTGCCTGGCTACTTCTATGAACCGACGATTCTGACGGCGGTGAATGATACGATGCTGATCATGCAAGAGGAGACCTTCGGACCGGTTGCGCCAGTCTGTCTGTTCGATACGGAGGAAGAGGTCATCGAGCAGGCGAATCACGCTGTCTATGGCTTGGCGGCCTATTACTACACTCGCGACCTGGGTCGGATGTTTCGAATATACGAGTCCTTGGAGTATGGAATCATCGGCTGCAACGATGCGGTGCCGACTGCTGTCGAAGGGCCATTCGGAGGGATGAAGGAGAGCGGGATAGGGCGTGAGGGCGGCCCGGACAGCCTGGCGGATTTTTTGGAGACGAAGTTTGTGTCCATCCGCATGTAAGGAGAGTGCTCTATGAGGGGTCGCAGCCTGGTGTTTCTGGGGAAGGCTGACTTATGAAATTTCATTTAAATGAATGATTAATTAGGATATACTGGATACGAGATTCGCTTGCATCCTGCACATCAGTACAGGGCTAGACGAAGGAATGCTAGAGGACGATGCTAAAAAATACGACCTGTCTGAGTTGCCGGCTACAGATTAATATGAAGAGCGAGAACAACATCGAAGGGGAACAGAGCATGAGACATCGACTTCATCCATCGGATTTCGGCGGCGAAGGCCGCAGAAGACAGGAACGAATGCCTGCTCCAGGAAGAGCAGGGCAGCGAGTAATACCATTACAGCAAAAGCAGGGAAGCTCTTGTGCGGAAAGTGAAGGATATGATGGACAATAGCTGCGCAGCCAGAAGGCTAATGGAGATGGAACGCCGTTATTTATGCTTATTTGAATATCACCCGGATGCAGTGTTTGAGATGAACAGGGAGGGTCTGTTGGTGAATGTCAATTCCCACTGCTCCTTGCTATCCGGATTTTCGCGCGAGGAACTGCTCGTTATGAATATTAGCGACTTAATTGTTGGTGAACAGGAGCATGCCCGGGCAGATGAGCATTTCCAGCGCACGCTTCAGGGAAATCCTGAGCAATTTGAGATGGCTGCCCGTCACAAGAACGGCAACATCGTCTACGTACAATGCACAACCATTCCCATTACGATCGACGGTTCCGTTGAGGTGGTTTTTGGGATCGTGAAGGATATAACCGAGCAGAAGGAAACGAAGCATCAGATGAATCTGATGACCAACTTCGATCTGCTGACGGGGCTGCCGAATCGCAAGCTGTTTCTGCAGCGCCTGGAGCAACTTCATGACGGTGACGCTTCGCAACTGCACGCTGTATTGACAATTAACCTGGATCGGTTTGAGTTCATCAATGAATCGCTCGGCTATGCCAAGGGTGAGTTGCTGTTGCAGCAATTCTCGTCGCTGCTGAGGCAGTTATTCTCCCCAGAGGCCGTCATAGCCAGGCTGCAAGGAGACGAATTCGCTGTTTTGCTGCCGGACATAGCCAGTGAGCAGGCTGCGGCTACTGCCGCCCAATCGCTAATAGCCAAGCTGCTCTCTCCAATCTATATGGAGGGAATGGAGGTCGTGGTGTCGGCGAGCATCGGCATTACGCTAGCGGGTAGGAACAGGGAGTTTGAACCGGGAAGGCTGCTGCGCGAGTCCAACATAGCGATGAGGCATGTAAGAAAGCTTCACCAGGAGCGGCGCTATGCGATCTACAACGAAGCGATGGATTCCCAGTTCACCAATCGGCTGCAATTGGAGAGCGGACTTCGCAAGGCGATTCTGCTTGACCAGATGTACCTGCGCTACCAGCCGATCATTAACGTAGTCACGGGCAAGATCGAGGCCGTGGAGGCGCTGCTTCGCTGGGATCATCCAGAGCTGGGCTTTGTATCGCCTGCCGACTTCATTCCGATCGCCGAAGAGACGGGGGATATTATCGCCATCGGGAACTGGGTGCTGAGAAGCGCCTTGCGTCAGGTATGCCAGTGGCATCGCGAAGGGCTGAAGCTGCGCGTCGGTGTCAATGTCTCGTTGGTGCAGCTAAAGGAACCGGATTTTCCGCAGTTGGTGGGCGCGATCCTGGCAGAGAGTGGACTGAAGGCGGGCTGGCTGGATATTGAGGTGACCGAGAGTGTACTTATAGAGGACCAAGAGATGACGAAGAGCAGGCTGGCGGCTCTACGGAAGCTAGGTGTACATATTGCGATTGACGACTTTGGAACGGGCTATACCTCATTGAATTATTTGAAGACGTTCCCGATAGATTATTTGAAGATAGATCGTTCCTTTGTGAAGGATATTAATCATGATCTGAACAACAATATTATACTGTCCTCGCTCATTAATCTGGCGCATTATTTGGATATACAGGTAATAGGGGAGGGAATTGAGACACAAGAGCATATTGACTTTCTGAGAGAGAAGGGCTGTGATGAAGGGCAAGGCTATCTGATCAGCGCCGCGGTGGACGAGCAGGAGATTCGCCGTCTCTACCTCAAGCATAATGGGCAGGAGAATGCTTAGCAGATTCTTCGCACACACCATACAGCCCTCCAACGTCAGCATAACGGTCGCTGACGTGGAGGGCTGTATGGGCAGTTGTTACTTCTTCTCCAGCATACGCTGGATAAACCGTAGGGCATTGTCGGCATGCTGTGCATCTGTACGGATGCCGACAATCCGCTCCTCTCCGTACATCGGCATACTGGCCATCGTCTGATTGCTACTCAGATCAATCCCGTAGATATGATCCTCGGTGTCATCCTCGGTACGGGAGGCCATTAGCTGCTCGGGTGATACCAACGGCTCCAGCGTGCCGCCACGGACAGCAGCATCTAGCGGCTGGAGCAGTCCTTGTGCCGATAGCTGCGCAAACGTGCTTTTGTCGAAGAGGTATACATCTGCCTTCTCCGTCATAATCGACAGTACAGCCTTCTGAATGCTGGCCATGTCAAGCTCGCTGCGTGTTTCCTTAGGGACGTAGGTCAAGCCAACCTTGAGTCGCTGCCATTCTGGGAACAACGGTAGCAGCTTGTCCTCGACCGGCTTCATGTTATTATCATTCTGTTCCAGAAAGAACTGTCCATGATACATCACATATAGCTCAACCGGAGGAAGCAGTGCTTCCGCTGCTTTTTGCGCCTGATTGTCCATATAGCTCTTAATGCCATAACCTGCCAAAAGAATCAGCAGGATTGCACCCAGCACATGAAACTTATAATAGTGAAAAAAATGATCGGTTTTCTCGGCAGCGCCTGCCAGCTTCTTGTACTTGCCATACTGATTTGTTGTAAGCTCTTCAATCGCTTGCTGCTTGTCCTGTTCCAGAACGAACTTGTAGGCGCGGGTGATGGCGTCGAAGTCGAAGCCGTCTTCGGTCGCATTAGCGCCCCCTCTCGCCTTGGCTCGGCGAACGAGCGTCATGTAGCGCTTCTCCACATCTTCTCTGGAAGCGTCTTCAGGCAGCCCAAGCAGTTCAAGGGCTTGTTTCAAGTTGTCCATCATGCTCCACCTCGCAACTCAATCACATACTTTATAGTATACGTTTCTTTGTCCCGCTAGTAAACCTTAGGAGGTTGGGCGAAATCGTGTCCCTGCGCGAGCGGCTAGCCAAGGGCTTGCCCTTGCAGGGATTGGCTGCTGCATGTCGAATAGGGTACAATCAATTTATGTATTGCTTACTTAAGAATGGCGGGGGGAAAAGGGATGAAGACCATCACCGTTCAGGAGCTGACCCAAAGGTTTTCATTAGAGGTGCTTGCTGGAGAGGATCGGCTGAGCCGGACAATCAGCAAATCTCGGGCGTACCGCCCGGGGCTGGAGTTTGTCGGCTATTTTGACTTTTTTCCTCAGGAGCATGTTCAAGTATTAGGGAAAAAGGAAATTAACTATTTGCATAAATTAGATGTGGAAGAACGCAAGCAGCGAATCGGCAACATTGTCAAATATCATCCGCCGTGCTTCATTGTGACTGCTAATCAGGAGGGGCTCAAATATCTGACCAAATACTGCGAGGAGGAGGGGATTCCGCTTCTGCGGACGACGGTGACGACGACGGAATTCCTCGGCAGGCTGGATGCCTACTTAACGAAGACGCTGGCTCCACAGATTGCCATTCATGGCGTCTGCCTCAATGTGTCGGGTATCGGGATCATCCTGCGCGGCAAGTCGGGTATCGGCAAAAGCGAGACGGCACATACTCTAATCCGCCGTGGCCATCGGCTGGTCGCTGACGACATCGTGGTGCTGAAGAAGCTGAGTCCACAGACGCTGCTCGGGTCACATGATGAGAAGACGAAGGAGCTGCTGGCATTGCGCAGCATCGGTCTTATTAATGTCGCCCGACTATATGGGCGCAAGGCATTTCAGGAGGAGACCCGGATTGTGCTGGACATTGAGCTGACGAAGTGGCAAGAGAACGCACTCAACAACGAGCTGGAGCTGGAGCCGAAATTCACCGAATATATGGATGTCAAAATCCCACACATCGAAATTCAGCTACAGCCTGGGCGGGATGTGGCCGGATTGATCGAGGCCGCAGCCAATAGCTGGTATCTGAAGCAGCAGGGCTACAGCGCGGCTGAGGAGTTCATGAAGCGCTTAAAGATGGATTAAATGGCAGGCGGGTAGCATTTCGGGCAGGCAATGCATTGTTTTTTCATTTTTGGTACTATTTTCGCGGGGCATGGGATACAATAGGGTAACGGCTTCATCCGGCCCTCTCCTTTCTTGCGTCCATTCGCCTAGGAGGGGGGAGCTGGATAGTCCGTAGCATAAGGAGGGATCGCAATCTATTATTCCAAAAAAAATGTAGAGCCGACGCCCGAGGAGCAGACTGCAATCTGGACATGCAGCAGTGACAACTGCAGCTGCTGGATGCGCAATGACTTTTCATTTGAGTCCCAGCCTTTGTGTCCGATCTGCCAGTCTGAGATGAATGAAGGAACGAAGCTGCTGCCTGTACTGAGAAGCTGATTGCAGCGCATCACATTCCTGGCTGCCTTCATATGCACTGTACCATAAGAAGCGGCCCCGATTCAGAATCGGGGCCGCTTTGTCCTTGAAGGATTAGACGGTATACGTGTTGCTCACCCTATATCGGTTTACCCCCTCAACAATTCTCTCATATAGTCGGCATAGTCCTTCAGCATCGGCACCGAAGCGAGCTGACCACTGAAATCCTCCAGCCCAAGATAACCATCATATCCGACCGCGCGCAGGTCCTCTATGACCTGATGGATCGGCACAATGCCCTCTCTCATGCCAGCCCACTGGCAGCTCCAACTGTAGGCAGCGCTTGATGTCTGCTCCTGGCGCACCCAGCGCGCATTTTTGATATGGACATGCGCAAGGTAAGGGCCCAGCAGCTCCAGACCCATCCGGTAGTTCTCGAAGCCTTCATAGACCATATTTCCCGGATCATACAGAACACCAATATGCTGCGGGTCCAGCCCTTCGACGAGTCTGCGGGCAGCGGAGGCGCTAGGCGCGATCGTCACATGATGCGTCTCGATGACGCCCTGGACGCCGTATTGCCTGCACAGGCTCTCGGCCTCCTTCAAGTAGGCGCGTTCCTGTGCGAATAGCTGTTCAAAATGAACGCTCCGGTCATAGAATGGCACGCCAAGGCGGATCATCGATGCGCCCATGTAGCGCGCGGCTCGCAGGGCATGTTCCGTCGCTTCCAAGTCTCCGGGGGCAAGATAAGGGGTCACGCTCACACTGGTCAGCCCAGCAGCTTCGGCTGCCTGCTTGAAGCGACTCCAGCTCTGCTCGCCCTCAAGCGGAGACATGGAGCATAGATTGTTGCGCCAGAAGGAAGGCGCCTCGTCGCGTGCTTCCTCGGGCGTCTCCTTGAAGCGCCATTCGATGCCATGCAGCCCGGCATCGCGCGCTGCCGTTGCGAGTTCCTCGGGCGTCAGATCCGGTGTGGCGACAGTGAAGACAGATAATTTCATATTGCTTCCTCCTTGTAGTTAGCCAAGTGTCCCTATCTGTCAGCGCTGTCTATTCGACACGGACGGCTTGCAGTTGTGCTCTCAAGCATAGCTCCGATGCTTTGAAGATATGGGCTTGCGTCATCGACCGCTCGGTTCTCTCCAGACAGTCGAGAATGAGTTCGCCGAAGAATGGATAGCCCACCTTGCCATCCAGATCAATCCGCTGTTCTCCATCGCCGTTGACGAGGTACAGCTTGTTGCCCTCCCGCTCGCGGGCGATGTCCACATATTTGCGCAGCTCGATGTATCCGTCCGTTCCAAGGAGCAGTGTCCGGCCGTCTCCCCATGTAGACAGACCTGATGGAGTCAGCCAGTCGACACGGAAATACTGGGTTGCGCCATTGCCGCCGACAAGGCTGGCATCACCGAAGTCCTCCAGCTCAGGGTATTGCTTGTTGGCGTAGTTCGCCACCTGGCTGCTGGTGACCTGAGCATCCGTATTGCCGGTGTAGTAGAGAAACTGCTCGATCTGATGGCTGCCAATGTCGCACAGAATGCCGCCATATTTCTCTTTCTCGAAGAACCAGCCTGGGCGCGAAGGGGCGTTCAGACGGTGCGGCCCGAGGCCGATCACCTGGACTACCCGGCCGATGGCGCCGCTCTGGATGAGCTGTCCGGCGAAGACCGCGCTCTCCACATGCAGCCGCTCGCTGAAGTAGACGGCATATTTCCGGCCAGTCTCTGACGCGGCGCGGCGCGCCTCCTCCAACTGCTCCAAGGTTGTAAATGGCGTCTTGTCCGTGAAATAATCCTTGCCGTGGCGCATAACCTTCACGCCAAGCGCTCCGCGCTCGGAGGGGATGGCCGCTGCTGCGACGAGCACGATGTCCGGGTCCTGCAAAATCTCCTGCTCGGAGGAGGCGACCTGTACGCCAGGGTACTGCTTGCAAAAAGCCTCGACCTTTGCCGGATCGGGATCATAGACGAGCTTCAGCTCTGCTCCTGCCTCGATCAGTCCGTTGGACATGCCATAGATATGACCATGCTCCAGCGCCATGGCTGCAAATTGGAATTGCCCGGGCTCCACTACTGGCCGCGGCTTGCCCTGGGGCGCATAATTCATTCCGTCGTGTCTGCTCATTAATTTGTCCTCCTGCTTCGCATGGGTTGGTATTCGTTAATGGGTGCCGCTGACATCCAGTGTACGGTATGCATCGGATGACTTGGTCGTCTTGGACTTGCTAATCTGCTCCTGCAATTTCTCATAGAACAGATCCTCATTAATCGGCAGATCGACCCAATCGTCGAGCCATGTCGACAGCAGCATCGCATTGGACAGCATCAGGCCATGAATGCCTTCTTCTCCAGGTGCGAGCAGTGGCGTGCCCTTGAGTATAGCGTTGACCCAGTTCTGTGTAATGCCCTTGTGCTCGTCATGACGCCCCTCGATAGGGATGTCGATCTTCCAGCATTCCGGCTGGCCGAAGCCTCCGGTGTAGGTGCGGTTGAAATCGGATTCGGACACCCGTGTTCGCCAAAAGGTGATCGCGCCGTTCTCGACGACGATCTTGCCGCGTTCGCCAGACAGCTCGAAGCGATTGGTACCCGGTGTTTCGAAGGTCGAGGTGACGAACAGTCCAGTTGCGCCGTTCTCATATTCGACATAGGCAGTGACATCGTTCTCCACTTCAATGTTGCGGAACTTGCCGAAGGAGCAAAAGGCGCGCATCCGCTTGGGCATCATGCTTGTTGTCCATTGCCATAGATCAAGCTGATGGGGGTCCTGGTTAATCAGCACGCCTCCGCCTTCGCCCGCCCATGTTGCGCGCCAGCCGCCGGAATCATAGTAGCTCTGCGGACGGTACCAGTCGGTGATGATCCAGTTGGTGCGGCGAATCTCACCCAGTTCACCGGAATCGACCAGGTCCTTAAGCTTGCGGTATAACGGATTGGTGCGCTGGTTGTACATGATGCCGAAGACTTTGCCGCTGGCGGCGGCGGCTTCATTCATCTCGCGCACTTGCTTGGTATAGACGCCAGCAGGCTTCTCGATCAAGACATGCATGCCAGCTTGCAACGCTTCGATCGCCTGCTCGGGATGGCTGTAGTGTGGGGTGCAGATCAGCACGCCGTCAATGTGTTCTGATTGGAGCATCTCGTGGTAATCCTTAAATAATGCGACTTCGCTGCCTAGCTCCTGAGCGGCCCAGTTCAGTCGCTCCTCTCGTGAGTCTGCAACTGCTGCGAGTACTGCGCCTTCGACCTCGCCTTGCACAAGATAGCGGGCGTGGCCGCTGCCCATATTACCGAGGCCGATTATGCCAATGCGAACCTTGTTCATGCGTTGTATGCACATCCCTTGCCATATGATGCTTTCATTGTAGCATATGCAATATGCAAGCGCTTTACCGCCAGTGTCGGAACTTGCGGGTTCATTTGACTGTGGTTGCCTGCCAGCAATGAAATGATGAAGCCGGCGGCGAATGCAGGAGAGCCTCTGCCACTGGCGTTCGGGGCGGTGTAAGCATAGAAAAGACCCCTGTCACACAGGACAGGGGCCGATCTAGCCGTCTAGGATTGAACAAGCAGTAGTATAATAGAAGATAAGCTGAAGCAGGTGCTAATGAGGAACAGAACCATCAGCGCCTGCTTATGGTTGAATCCCGCACGCAGCAGGCGATAATGTACCTGTGTTGCATCTGCCTGCCAGATCGCCTTGCCCTGGATGAAGCGCTTGATGACGACAAAGATATTGTCGAAGATCGGCACGCCGAGTGCGAGGATCGGTATGAACAGCGACAATACCGTCGCCTGCTTGAATGCGCCATCCAGTGCGATCACCGCCAGGATGAAGCCGAGGAAGGTTGCTCCGGCATCCCCCATGAACACCTTGGCCGGCGGTTTGTTGAAGCGCAGATAAGCAGCCGTAATGCCGACCAGAATAATCGCCATAATCGCCGAATTGGACTGCCCCATAGCGACTGCTACGATGAACAGGGTAAGCGCCGAGATGCCGGATAGGCCGCCTGCCAGCCCGTCCAGTCCGTCCGAGAAGTTAATGACGGTTGTGACGCCGAAGATCCACAGGATGGTCAGCACAAATTGCAGCAGTGTTGGCAGGACGATGTACTCGCCCGAGAACGGATTGACAAAGCCGGTGAACACAATCCCTGAGGCGTAGACGAGCACGGCTGCAGATACTTGAACGAGCAGCTTGGGCAGTGCAGGGAAGTCCTTGCCCTTGGTCTTGTACCAGTCGTCGATCGTACCGATGAACAGCAGCAGAGCGCCACCAAGCACCATGGCTCCTGTCTGTAGCGAAAAATCGCGTGTAATTAACAGGTATGTAATAAAAAAGCCGATAAAGATCGGATAGCTGGCTGTAAGCGGAATAGGTTGCCGGTGAAGCTTGCGCTCGACATCTTGCCGGGGCTTGTCCACATAATCTAGCTTGAAGGCGAGCTTGGCGAACGGCGGTATAAGTGCATAGACGATAATAAACGACACGATAAAGCCAAGAAAGTACAGAATTTTCCCCACCACCACTGTCGTATTTTGGAATCAAGCTCATTATACATAAGGGGGCCTAGGGTTGTAAACGCCAGACTTGAGGTGTAGGGCGCTGGGGGAGAACGATCAAGAGGGCGAGGAGAGGGAAGTGGTGAAGGGGAGGAGGCGAGCACAGGCACAAAAAACAAGACCTGCCACCAAGGCGGGTCTTGAAGTCGGATTACACTGCCGCAGGGCATCTGCTTATTGCAGGGCGTGTTGCTTGCGCAGCAGCAGTTCTCTAATCATCGCTTGCTTCCGTTTGGACACAGGAATCGTCTTGGCATCGCCAAGCTCCTGTCCGAAGTAGAGATGATCGTTCTCGATGGCGGTAATCTTGCTGATATTGGCGTAACAATCCGATTTCACCTGCACAAAGCAGGCTTTGGCGAGCATGGATTGGAGCTGTTCTGCAGACATCCTCTTTTTAATGTTATAGTTTCTGCCGTGAAAGCTGACCATGCCCAGTGAGCCGACTTTGAAAAAAAGAATGTCCGTTTCCACCTCAAAGTTTTCGTATACATTTTTGGTTTCCAACGCTACACTCATCCTTTCAAGCTCCCCCCATTAGAGATTTGCAACAATAATGTTAGCGCTTTCAATTATAGCACAGGTAAAGCTTGCTTGAAAAGAGCCCCACGAAAAAAAACCATCGGCCACAGCGTACAGGCCATTAGCGCATCGTGCCCAGCCAAGATGAATAATGTCGCGCATGGAGAACGCCGCAGCTCCTGCTGAAGCTGTCTCCCTATAGGTGTTGTATGGAAGGCTGTCTAGGGCGGTGCTTGGCGCTTGGTGGCTCGAAAATGATATGATAGGTTCATTAACATGTTGAACGGAGGGTGGCCCATGGCGCGATGGCATCGATGGTATCTATACGGGATGACGGCAGTGATTGCCCTCTGCGCGTTCGGCGAGTTGATCTGGGTGCCGGATGTGCTCCGAATTGGTCAATTGTACTGGATTGATCTGTTGAATGGGCTCGTATTTGCGCTGGTGGTTCCGCCGCTGCTATGGGTGGGCGGGGCAGTGATGGCGCTGCTCGCCTCGTTCCAGGGATATTCCCCCCAAGATGGGGAAGCCCAAGGGGGCAAGCCTGCTGCCGACTTCAAGGCACGACGGCGCTGGCTGCTCGTCCGGCATGGCAGTATTCTGCTCATGGCGGCGCTGGCTGCTGGCTTGCTCTGTTATATGGGCATTGTGGGCGAGCTGTCTCTCCTGCTGCTGGCTGTTGCGGCAGGGAGCATCGCGCTCATCTGGCTCCTTGCGATCTGGGATGCCGCACTTCATGAACGGTATCGAGGAGGTCGCCTGCCCTGGCGCAGCCTGCTCGCACTGGTGCTATCCGCCACACTGCTGTCCGGGCTATTCTGGCCGACCTCGCAGATGGTCACCTACCCTGGGCTGGCGGTTAATATGAACCGCTACGTCCATGTGGAGGGCGGGCAGCCGCATGGCGAGATTATGGGACTGCTGGTGTTCGATCGTCCCGCTTTTCTGGCAGATTGGCTATATGCCAAACTGTTCCCGGCGTATACCTTCCGGCCGATCGAGACGCTCGGCATGTCGCTTGGCCAGTATGAGAGTCTAGTGCGCGATCTGAAGGCAGAGGCGGATCAGATTGGCAGCGCCATTGCGTTGCATGAAGCAGGCATTGGCGCCGGAGTGAAGCGCAGCGGCGCGAAGGTGGTGCTGGTGGAGGTAAAAGGGCCGGCTCATGGGGAGTTGAAGCCGGGCGACATCATCGTGCAGGTCAACGATGCACAGGTGGCGAGGCTTGTCGATCTGAGGGCACAGATGGCGGATGTGGTGCCCGGCAGTACGGTGCGGCTCGCGCTGCTGCGCGACGGAGAGCGCCTGAGCCGCGAGGTGCTGACCAAGGGCAATCCAGAGCAGCCAGGGCAAGCGATCATGGGCATTCAGGTGACGGACAGCCTGGAGCCGGACCTGCCGCGCAAGGTTACCTTTCGCCGTTACTTTGCCCATGAGGGCGGGCCTTCGCATGGCGCGGCCCTGGCGCTGGCGCTGCTCGACCAGCTCATTCCGGGGGGCGTGACGAATGGGCATCGGGTGGCGGTCACGGGTACGATCGACGCTGATGGTCAGATCGGGCGCATCGGCGGCATTCGGCAGAAGGCGTTCACTGCCAAGCGCGATGGAGCCGATGTGTTTTTTGTCCCGAAGGGGCAGGAGGAGGAGGCGCAGGCAGGAGCGCCAGGTCTACGCATTATCCCTGTGGATACCTTCGAGGAAATGCTTATCTGGCTGCGCAGATCGGCTATATAGGGCGAAAATCTGCGTTTTTACTGCAACCATTTCGTATTTTGGCTCGTTAGTAGCGATGGGAACGTTTTCTTCGTTTTGACTTTCGATGAGCTGCGCGTCATAATTATGTGCATGTTTTATTGGCGGAGCAGGCGAATATCAGGTTCGTCTGCTTGCTTTATGAAAGGAAGGGAATAGTGATGGCATTGTTTAATGCGTTCAAGGCTTTGCGGACAAAGCCGTTTGCGTTTTTCTCCGTGCTGCTCTTACTCAAAAGCTATCTGGCTTATCTGGTCATCTTCGGCAGTGGTGTCTCGCTGGCTCCACTACTGACAGAGATTCCATTCATCTGGTTGATCTTTTGCCTCATCGAATGGTTTGCGAGCAAGCGCAAGCTGCTGTACTATTTCATGACGAATCTGTTGGTCACGGCGATCTTTTTTGCGGTGATTATGTATTACAAATATTACGGTGTGTTTGTCACCTATCATGCGCTGGAGCAGGTCAATCAGGTGACGGCGGTCAACAAGAGCGTGATCTCGCTGATGCACCCGTACTATCTGCTCATCTTCACGGATATTCTGGTACTGGCCTTCCTGTACTTCAAGATGCGGACAAAGCGCGAGTGGCGGCTGACGATGCCCCGGCGGGAGCGCAGAGGCTGGGTTAGCGCGCTGTTCATCGTCTCGCTCGCCCTGTGCTTCGCCAACATCTTCCCGAACCGGGCGATGATGAATGAGCTGAAGAAGGCCGAGGAGATGGGGATTCTCAACTATGAGGCCTATACGATCTTCTCGAAGGAGCAGCAGGAGTGGACGCCGCTCGCCGAGATTACGCAGGAGCGGATCAACAAGCTCAAGCAGGTGAAGCCGGTCGAGCATCCGCGTTATGCGGGCGCGGCTCAGGGGCGCAATCTGATCCTTCTTCAGATGGAATCATTCCAGAACTTTCTGATCGGTCTGAAGATTGACGGCCAGGAGATTACGCCGAATATGAACCGTCTGATGAAGGAGAACTTCTATTTCCCGAACTTCTACCAGCAGGTGGGGCAAGGCAATACATCGGATGCCGAATTTATAGTCAACACGTCGCAATATATACCGCCGCGGGGCGCCGCATCGGGCGAGTACGCTGGCAAGCAGTTGCCGAGTCTGCCCAAGCTGCTGAAGTCGCAGGGGTATCATACGGCGACCTTCCATACGAATGTGGTGGAGTTCTGGAACCGCGGCGAGCTCTACCAGGCACTGGGCTTCGACAAGTATTATGACGCCAAGTTCTTCGGCGATGAGGACCGTGTGTTCTTCGCAGCTTCGGATGAGGTGCTCTACCGCAAGACGCTTGAGGAGTTAGCACGAATGGATGCCGAAGATCAGCCATTCTATGCACAGGTGATCTCCATGACGGCGCATCATCCGTTCACGATCCCGGAGGAGAAGTACAAGATGACGCTGCCGGAGCGGTATGAGGGCACGTTCGTTGGCGACTATATCCGCTCGCAGAATTATGCTGATTATGCGCTCGGCCAGTTCATTGACGGGCTGAAGGAGAGCGGCGTCTGGGATCATAGCCTGCTTGTCGTCTATGGCGATCATCTGGGGCTGCCGATCTATTCGCTGACGGCTCAGGACAAGGCGCTGATGGAGGAAATCTACGGCTACGAATATAGCTACACGGATATGATTAACATTCCGCTTAGCATTATTGGGCCTGGCATAACGTATCCAGCGGTCATAGAGCAGATGGGCGGGCAGGTGGATATTCTGCCGACGGTGGCGAATCTGCTGGGCGCTCCGCTTGATCGCCAGATTCATTTCGGCGAGGATCTGATCAATCA
Organism: Paenibacillus sp. J5; assembly: GCF_054955055.1. NCBI lineage: Bacteria > Bacillati > Bacillota > Bacilli > Caryophanales > Paenibacillaceae > Paenibacillus > Paenibacillus sp. J5. Next base: position 170,893 of record NZ_JBUEDD010000009.1, read on the forward strand.
GACGTACAATCTGCTGCCGCAGCGGTATTACCTGCCGTCGGGCTCCTTCGTGAGCGAGAGCTCGCTGTTTATGCCGGGCAGCGGCTTCGAGGACGGGACGGAATACCCGCTCCATGCGTTGTCCGGGGCTGACAGCTCGCATCACAGCAGCACGACCGAGCAGGAGTACAACCGTGCGCTGGAGCTGCTGTATCTGTCCAACAGCTTCACGATACAGCAGCCAGATCGACCGGTCACCGTGGTCGACCAGGATTAGCATCCTGTACAGCACCACAACAAGACGCCTGTCGGGTTCGCTCCAGAGTATGGAGTCAACCTGACAGGCGTCTTGTTGCTCTGCATGAATAACGGCTTGTTGAGAATTCGCGTCACATTGAAGAGTGCAGGCTGTACTTCTAAATGAATCTCGGGGTGAAGCTACAAATCCGGCATCCTCTAATTATACTCGCCGTGCAGTAGCCCCTGATCGCTATGCTTCGTATCGCTATCTGGCAGGAAGCCATCCTCGACGATGAGCGGCTCACGCGGCCATAGCTCGGGCTCCGCATCCCAGGCGGCTGCTGGCGGCGCCGGCTCGAGCTGGAGAGGATCGGCAGCGGATACGCCAATGATCGTCGCCTGTGGCGGGTAGGTATCGGTCGAGATCAGCTCGCGAGCGGTCTGCTTCCCTGATTCCAGCTTGATTCGGTACACCTCGACGACATAGCCAGGCTTGCCGGATTGGATCAGAACTCGTCCGCCGCGCGGAGCGGCCCCGCTCCGCACCTTGCGAGTCGGGGGCGGAAGCTGCTTGACCAGCTTGCTCTCGATCCGGTAGGTTGTGGACGCAGGCATCGTCCCGAACAGCTTGACTGTGAGCACCCGTTCGAACACCTCTGTACGTATCGCCAGATGATGCCCGGTCGTGTTGCGAAAGCGGAAGTTCAGATAGCCCTCGGCAAAGGTAGCATCCCGCCCCATGGGCACATAGGAGATCGGGGTCGAATGGTTGCGACGCTCCACAATCTCCAGTCCGGCGAGCAGCGCAGCATTATATAATGTGCTGGACACCTGGCAGATTCCGCCGCCGATACCGGGCACTATCCTGCCGTTGACGATGACTGGAGCCTCGCGGAAGCCATAGTGCTCTCTAGCGGCCTGGATGATCCGGCTATAGTCGAACACCTCGCCGGGAGCCAATTCCCAGCCATTAAGAACTTGAGCTGTGGAGGCTACATTATAGGCTCGCCCTTCCGAGCTTCGGGCAAAGCTGGTGCTGAAGCTGGCAATTTTACGCTCGATTCCCTGACGCTGCAGTCGCTCCAGTGTCAGCGCCGGGCGGAGCGTCTTAAGTCCCAGCATGAATTGCCCCTCTCCCGCTTGCTCCGGGCGATTCAGAGCTTGTCCTGCCCAGGCGGTCAGTGCGCCAGCCATTGGCTCGATGTCCAGTCTGTAGCCATTATGATGCGGCTCATAGATGATGCGATCCTGGGACGTAATGATTCGCCGTGCATTGGCTGGCTCGTTGAATTCGAGCCATCCCCAATGCTTGCGAAGCGCAAGTCCCAGTTGCTGAGCGTCGAGCGCCAGCGCGACGGGCAGCTCGCGGGCAAAGTTGTAGCGATAGAGCGCCCTCTGAATCATATTTCCCTCCTGGAGCTGGTCGAGCACGGGCTTGATGGCGGCACGCTCTACTGCAATGCCGAGCTGCCGCAGCGCCCAACTGTGCTCCAGGCCTGAGGCTTCGTTGAGCAGGATGTGCACGGGACGCTGCTCGAATTCGTCCCAGGCTTCATTTAGTGCTGTCCAAGCCTGCTGTACGCTCATCCCCCCAATCTCCACGGCGCCTGCGTGCGCCCCCTCTGGAACCTTTTTGCCCGTAGAATAGATGTAGAGCAGCCCCCAGCCGGTGGCGAGGATGAGGAGAATGACGCCGACAATGATAAAAGCAAGATGCAGCTTCTTCACAATCCCTTCCTCCTTGCTGCGTGATCAATCGAGATATAATGCGACGGCATCAGTTTATGTCTATGTATGACTGAGGGAGAGTATGCCATGCTTTCGCGAAGCTGTTCATCAGGCGTATTCAGGAGAAGGCAGAGCGTGTCTTCCCATGCAAAAAAAGATTAGAATTATTAGAAAATTGTCGAATCTCTGTTTTTTGAAAGGAATTGAGTGATTGCTGTCGAAGAAGATAAAGCTGACACTCAACAGGATGTGATAATGTGATCGAGATGCAAGACATTTGGAAGACGTACTCGAACGGTACGCATGCGCTGCGCGGCGTCTCCGTTTTAATAGAAAAGAATGAATTTGTCTATCTGGTCGGACCCTCTGGCGCCGGGAAATCGACCTTCATGAAGCTTATCTATAGGGAAGAGGTTCCAACGAAGGGACAGATTTCGGTCAACGGCTTTAATATCGGCAAGCTGAAGCCGCGCAAAATTCCGTATGTTCGCCGTAATATCGGCGTTATCTTTCAAGATTTTCGCCTGCTGCCCAAGATGACCGCTTATGAGAATGTTGCTTTTGCGATGGAGGTCATCGAGACGCCGCGGCGGCAGATTCGCAAGCGAACGATGGAGGTGCTGGAGCTGGTAGGGCTCAAGGGCAAGCATGACAGCTTCCCTGCACAGCTCTCGGGTGGAGAGCAGCAGCGTGTCGGCATTGCCAGAGCGATCGTGAATAACCCTGCGGTTATCATCGCGGATGAGCCTACGGGCAATCTCGATCCGGAGACGTCGTGGGACATTATGAATCTGCTGGAGGAAATTAATTTTCGCGGTACGACCATCGTCATGGCGACTCATAACCGGGACATTGTGAACAAGCTGCGCAAGCGCGTTATTGCTATCGAGGATGGCTTGATTGCGCGGGACGAGGCAAGAGGGGAGTACGGTTATGAGATTTAGCACCATTCTCCGCCATATCCGAGAAGGCGTCAGAAATATTATTCGCAACGGCTGGATGTCGTTTGCTTCGATTAGTTCGATTGTTATTTCGCTGTTTATTCTGGGTGTGTTTCTGCTGCTGGCGCTTAACGTGAACAACCTCGCGAGCCAGATCGAGAGCCAGGTGCAGATTAAGGTCTATTTGCAGCTAGAGGTAGAACAGAGCAAGATTGAGGAGCTGCGCAATACGATTGCCAATATGCCTGAGGTGAAGTCGGCGGAGTTCGTCTCCAAGGCGGACGGTTTGGAGCTGCTGCGTGAAAGTCTGGGCGAGGACGGCAAGGATCTGCTCGAGGGGTTCGACGAGACGAACAATCCGCTGCCGGATTCGTTCACGATCGAGGTGTTCGAGCCGCAGACGATCTCATTTGTAGCGAATAAGATCAAGGCGATTAATGAAGCCGACCCGACATTGCCCATCACAAATGTGAAGTATGGACAGGGTACGGTGGAAACGCTGTTCAAATTCACGACAGCCGTGCGCAATATCGGGCTTGTTATTGTCGCGGGTCTGGCGCTGACGGCGATGTTCCTGATCTCCAATACGATTAAGGTTACGATTTTGGCGCGCCGTCGCGAGATTGCGATTATGAAGCTTGTGGGCGCGACGAATCATTTTATACGCTGGCCGTTCTTTATTGAGGGAGCGCTGATTGGCATCATCGGATCGGCGATTACAGCGGGCGTGCTGCTGGTGCTGTATGAGCAATTGGTGCAGATGTCGCAGTTCGAGCTTGGCCTGATGATGATTAAGCTGGTTCAGACTCAGGAGGCTGCCTGGATGGTTGCAGGCATATTGCTCGGCATCGGAACGTTGATAGGCATTTGGGGGAGTACGATTTCGGTTCGCAAGTACTTGAAAGTGTAGGTGAGAGATAGGTGAAAAAAGCCTTAACGCTTCTTACTGTTCTGGCAATGGCGATCATATTGCTGCAGCCCACAGGAGGGCAGGCGGCGACGTCACAAGTGGACAAGATCAATCGCGAGCTGGCTAAGGTTCGCTCCGAGATGAAGGCGGCGGCCAACAGCAAGGCGAATGCAGAGCAAGAGTATAAGGAAATCGAGCAGAAGAAGGAAGAGACCGCCCAATCGATCATGAAGATTATGGATCAGATCAATCAGACCACCGAGAACATGCAGTCCACCCGCGACAAGCTGGACGTTACAGAGCGCGAGCTGCTGGAGGCCGGAGAGGCGCTTCAGGAGGCGGAGAAGCGGATTGAAGCGCGGGACAAGCTGCTGAAGTCGCGTGTTCGGTTGATGTATACGAGCGGCTCTGTATCGTATCTGGATGTGATGATGAGCGCCACCAGCTTCTCTGATTTCCTCGATCGCTTCGATTCGATACAATCGATTCTGTCTCAGGATAAGGTGATATTGGCGGAGCATAAGAAGGATAAGGAACTGATTGAGGTCAAGAAGGCCGAGGTAGAGACGAAGCTGGCAGAGGTGAAGGATCTCTACGGTCGCCTGGAGGTATACTACGCGCAATTGGTAGACAAGGAGAAGGAGAAGGAGAGAATGATCCTCTCCTATTCCGAGCAGATGGAGCAGCTGGAGGAGGTATCGGCGGAGCAGGAGGAGCTGATCCTCAAGCTGGCCAAGAAGGCCTCCGATCTGGAGAAGGAACGCAACCGTGTGCAGTCGCATTACAAGGCCGGCGGCAAGCTGCTGCGTCCGATCGGCGATGGGTACCGTACCAGCTCGGGATTTGGGCCGCGTACACATCCGATTACCGGGCAGAAAGGAAAGATGCATAATGGCGTCGACTTTGCTGCGCCAAGCGGCACGGCTATCTATGCAGCGGAATCTGGTGTTGTGCTGGTAGCTCAGGCGACGAGCGGTTATGGCAATACGGTCATTATCGATCATGGCAACGGCTTGTGGACGCTGTATGCGCATATTCGCCAAGGCGGAATCAAGGTTGAGGTGGGCGAAGAGGTGAAGCGCGGTCAAAAGATCGCGGAGGTTGGATCAACAGGCAATTCGACAGGGAATCACCTGCATTTCGAAGTGCGCTTGAATGAAAAACCGCAAAATCCAATGAATTATATTCGCTAATCTTAAACGTTGTGCGCCCTAGCAACGGAAAGTTCCTTCCGCTTCGCACGAGCAGCCGCAAATAATTACCAGCGGCTTGTCATATACTAGCAAGGATAACGAACCGGCATGGTGAGGGTGGAGGTAGAACGATGAAATTCAAAGGGCGTACAGTGCTTGTATTCATATTGCTGACCATGGCATCGTCCGTTCTCGTCACACTGGTGCTCGCTGACCGCCTTGTGCTGGATGGCAGCAGAGGACTTGCTTCAGCGGTGCCATCTGTGAACGGGCAAGGCTTGACCAAGCAGGAGGAGGACAAGCTGAGCGCTGTGCTGTCCTTGATCGAGACGAAGTATTACAAGGACGTTGACAGAGGCAAGGTGGTTGACGGTGCAATCAATGGCATGATGGCTGCGCTCGACGATCCATATTCGGCGTATATGGAGAAGGAGACAGCAACGCATTTCACGGAGTCGATTGAAGGCTCCTTCTCCGGCATTGGAGCTGAGGTGACGATGGAGGGCGGCAATATCGTGATCGTCTCTCCGATCAAGGATTCGCCTGCAGAGCGAGCAGGCCTGATGCCTAAGGATGTTCTGCTGTCCGTAAATGGAGAGAGTCTGTCGGGGCTGCAGCTCAATGAAGCGGTAGCCAAAATCCGCGGTCCCAAGGGGACGAAGGCCAAGGTACAGATTCGGCGAGCTGGCGTCGACCAGCCGATCTCGCTCGTGCTCGTGCGCGACGACATCGATGTGGAGACGGTCTACGCGAAGCTGTTGGAGGATGGTGTCGGCCTGATCGAGATCCGGCAATTCTCGATGAACACGGGTGAGCGCTTCTTAGAGGAGCTGGAGGGGCTGGAGAAGAAGGGGCTGAAGGGTCTCGTTATTGATGTGCGCAACAATCCGGGAGGCGTGCTGCCGATTGTGGTGTCCATCGCCCAGCCGTTCATCAAGAAAGGCGAGCCGATCGTCATGATCGAGGAGAAGGGCGGCGCGCGTGAGCAGACGCTGTCCAAGGGGAACGGGAGAAGCTACCCAATCGTCGTCTTGACGAATAAGGGCAGTGCGAGCGCATCTGAGGTGCTGGCCGGGGCGCTTCGTGAGCGTGCCGGAGCGGTCATCGTCGGTGAAACCTCCTACGGCAAAGGGACAGTGCAGGTGAGCTACAACAAGGTGCTGGGGGATGGCAGCCTGGTGAAGATGACCATTGCCAAATGGCTGACGCCAGATGGCAACTGGGTGCATGAGAAGGGAATTACCCCGGATGTCGAGGTTCTCCCGCCAGATTATTATAGCGCGCCGCGATTATCCAAGCAGACGGTGCTGGAGCAGGATATGCTGAGCGAGGAAATTCGCAGCATGCAGCTCATGCTGGGCGGGCTGGGCTACCAGGTTGACCGCAAGGACGGCTATTTCAGCAAGCAGACAGCGGAAGCTGTGAAGGCTTTCCAGCGTGCCGAGGGTCTGTCCGTAACGGGCAAGCTGGATAAGGCGAGCGCGGAGAAACTGGAGCAGCAGCTTATTCTGTTTGTGCGCAATGAGAAGAATGACGTACAGCTTATCAAGGCTATTGAAACAGTGAAGGAAAAAATTAGCAGGTAACGATGGCAGCAGGATTACTGCTCTGGTGTGTCGAATGTGTAGAAGGTTGGTTGTCTGCTCCCAATGAGCAGATGTCCAGCCTTCTTTTTTCGATATTCCAGAAACTAAAAGCGGTATTTGCTTATACGAATCTTAGATGTCGACACGTAACCGCTCGCTTCAGACTTCGTCCTAGGTTTAGCATTCTGGCGCATGGGGTATGGCATACATAGGGAGAGTAGTCGCCTGAACAGGCAGTTAAGGTAGACGCCGGTCGCGTGGCGTGGGTGTGGTTCTGATGCTGGGCAGTCGCTATGCAGGCAAGTGAAGAGCGGTTGATATTGTTGAGAAATGGGAGTGAATCGATGGAGCTGACGCTGGAAATATTGCGACAGGCAGGAGAAGCGGTTGTGAGCTTGCTGTTGCAGCCGTTCTACTACATAGCGGTGCTGTTGGTTGTGCTGCACTTTGTAAGGCAGACGCGTACAGAACGCAAGCTGTTCCATGTGCGTATGCGGCCATGGCCGCTGCTGCTGCTGAAGCTGCTGGTGATGGGGATGGCTGCAGGCATCGGTGTGTCGGCACTCTCCTTTGGCATAGGTGCGGCTATCCAGATCGAGACGGTCTATTGGCTATGGGGGCTTACAGCGATCCTTGTCCTGTTCCGCATCCGGTATCTGTGCTTTGCCTACAGTGCTGGCGTGCTGGGTGTTCTCCACTGGGCGGCAAGCTGGGTGAACGAGGATGTACTGGGCGCGTGGGCAGCTCCATATGTGGCTTCCCTGCAACGGCTGGATATTCCGGGACTGCTGCTATTGATCGCTATGCTGCATCTGGCTGAAGCATGGTTCATGCGGTCGCAGGGAGAGAGGCTGGCTAGTCCGATCGTGATGAAGAGCAAGCGCGGCAAGCTGATCGGCGGTTATCAGCTACAGGGCTACTGGCCGATTCCGCTGCTGCTGCTCGTCCCTGCGGAGGCAGCGGGCTTTGCACTGCCATGGGCGCCGCTGCTTGGAGGCGAGGGCCCAGGCGGGGGCTGGCTGCTGCTCGGCTTGCCGATGATCGTCGGCTATAGCGAGCTGACCCGGTCACTGCTGCCCCGTCAGCGAGCCAGACAGACGGCCAAGACGCTGCTCTGGTACAGTCTGGCGCTCGGCGCTATCGCCGCGCTCGCTATATGGTGGCCACCGCTGACGCTGGTCGCGGCCATCGGCGCACTCTTGCTGCATGAGGCGATTGGCTGGATCAGTGCAGCAGGCGAAGCAAGACGGAGCCCGTTCTATGTGCATAACGGGCAGGGATTATGTGTGCTTGCTGTCGTCCCGGGCTCGCCTGCCGCTGAGCTGGGCATTGTCCCTGGAGAGCTCGTTCATAAGGTTAATGGCCGCAAGACGCTGACACCGGAGGATTTCCACGAAGCACTCCATATCCATTCGGCGTTCTGCAAGCTGGAAATCATCAATTATGATGGCCATGTAAGATTCGAGCAGCGGGCGCGGTTCGATGGCGATCATCATCATCTGGGCATCGTGCTGGCGCCAGATGATAGCTCCGAGTATTACACAGCCGCCAAGCAGGGTACATTGCTGGAGCTGTTCGGACGCGGGCCGGCTGCGAGCAGCCGGCGGATGACGCCGCCCATGTAAGGCAGCAGGCTATGGAAGCTTGCGGTTGTCACAAGGGAGCAAGCTTGCTGGGCATGGAGCAGGTGGCGATATAGCTGAGGCATAGCTATGGCCTCATACATAAGAGGGTATCCTCGCGGGCTGCGTATTGCAGCCATGCGGGATACCCTCTCTGTAATTGTGTGTCAATTAGTTAACCTGCAATGGTGTGCCGAGGCGTATCGCATGCTACCAACGGCGATTGCAACAGGTCAAGCCTCGCGCCCTATCTCCAGCCAGGCCTCCAGCGTCGCGCCCGGTTCAATAAGCGGCAGCTCTTCCTTGCGGTTCAGCTCATGCGTCTTCGCCATCCAAGGCTCGACACAGATGAACGGCTTGCCCTCCACAGACCAGAGCACGACATACTGGAACACATCGCTGTAGGCCATACGGACACGGGTGGAGCCGTCCAGCGGGAAGGCGATTTCCCCCGACTTCGCATTTAGCAGTGTGAGCGACTCGACCTTGCCGGCAAGGTCGATAGCTCCTTCGATTGGCTTGGTCTCCATGTCGTTGTAGTCGAGGTAGGAGGTGGCATCCGTCTCGTAGCGAACGGCCTTGCCCGTGGTGGCAAAGTACGGATGGAAGCCGGCATAGACGGGCATCGCGCTGTTCGAGTGATTGCGGTATTGCTGCTCCAGCCGCAGCTTGCCATCCTTCAGAATATACGTAAACTCCAGTTCGAACTCGAATGGGTAAGAGGCTAATGTCTGGGCATCACTGCGCAGAATCAAGGTCAGGCTGGCTTGTCCGTCGGTGCTGCTGCCTGCAACCTCCCATGGCTTAATCCGGGCGACGCCGTGGTTTTTCATCGGATAGATGACGCCGTTCCATTCATATTGCGCATCAGTCAACTGGCCGCAGATCGGGAACAGAATCGGGTTGCCCCCGCGAATGTTAGCCTCGCGGTCAAGGAAGGTGGCTTCATCCAGATAGAACAGCTCCTTGCCGTGCAGTACAAGGCTGATAGCAATCCCCCCGCGCTCAGGACAGATGCGCACCGAGGATGAGGTGCTGCTCTCCGACAATTCGTATATCGTGAAGCCGTTCTCCAGCTTCGTTATGCTGTAGTTGGACATGGTGTTCATTGCCTCCTTAGGGTTCACTTACCTAATTGCAAGCATACCACAGAAGCGGAGAAATTTCGATTCGAGTCCGATCTGTCAGGTATATTGCAATGTTGAATAGTAAGTGCTATAGTATAGTGGATTGTAAAAGGTACAGTATGAGGCATCCGCGCAGCTAGATATGAAGCAATATTGAATAGTGAGCATTGAAGAATAGGGAGCGTAGGCCGAATGAATGTTCAATTTAAAAAAGGCGTTCTGGAAATATGCGTACTGGTGCTTGCCTCCCGTGAGGATCGGTATGGCTACGAGCTTGCTGTGAAAATATCCGAGAAATTCGAGGTGGCGGTGGGGAGTGTCTATCCGCTGCTAAGTCGGCTGACACAAGAGGGATATTTCACAACCTATCTCAAAGAGTCCAGCGAAGGGCCGCCCCGCAAGTACTATCGGCTTAGCGATTCGGGGTGGGACTATATGCGCCAATTAATCGACGAATGGAACGTATTTACTGGAGCAGTAAATGAAATTATTGAGGAAGGGCTGCGTCCATAATGACGAAAGAGCAATATTTAAACCAACTGTATCATCTGTTGCACCCGATGTCGTCAGAGCAGCGGCGAGAGCTGTTGTCCGATTATGAATTGCATTTTGAGATGGCTAGCGCCAATGGACAGACGGAGGAGCAAGCGATCCAGGAGCTGGGGGACCCGCAGTTGATAGCCAGAGAGCTTATGCTTCAATATCGGGTCAATCAGGCAGAGGAGAAGCAATCACCGGTGCGAGTATCGCGTGCAGTATTCGCCGCAGTCAGCCTGGGCTTCTTCAATCTCGTCTTTGTGCTTGGTCCGTACCTCGGTCTGTTCGCCGCGATCATAGGCTTATGGGCGGCGGTGGTCGCATTATGGCTCGCGCCGCTGGCGTTGGCTGTCGAGTGGATCATCAACGAAGGATTAGCTGCCTTGCCTGCCGTGTCGGGTATGGCGCTGCTGGCGGGACTTGCATTGCTGGCTACCACCGGGATGCGCAAGCTGACCAAGGGGTTTATGGCGATGACGGTTCGCTACTTGAAGTGGAACAGCAGGATGATAAAGGAGAAATAATACATGAGAAAATCTATTTATGTAGGCTTGTGTCTTGTTGTACTGGGCGTAGTTGGCCTGCTCGTTGCTTATCAGCAGGGAACGCTTGATGGCGCGCTCGGCACGGTTCCGTTCGAGCAGCAGCAATCGGTTCCTCTGGAGGGGATCAAGAAGGTTAAAATCAATCTGGGCAGCTCGGATGTTGTCCTTGTGGAGGGGGCGGGCGAGCAGGCAGAGGTCATCGCCTCCGGCCAAGTAAGCGAGCGGCTGCTGAAGGATACGAGGCTGGTCGTGAAGCCATCCGGGGACGAGCTGCGAATTGAGCTGGAGCAGCCCAAATTTACGATTGGCTTTAATTTCACCTCTATCAACCTGAGGATTGCTCTCCCCGCCCGAGAATGGGAGCGCTTCGAGTTGTCAACAGGCAGCGGCGCGGTCGAGGCGGATCGCTTGCAGGCCAAGGAGCTGAAGCTGGAGAGCGGCTCGGGGCGACTCGAGCTGGATCAAGTCGAGGCGCAGAGGCTTCAATTCCATCTGGGCAGCGGCAAAGCAGTGGTGACGGCCAATGCGAAGCAGGTCGAGGGCGAGACCGGTTCTGGCAGTATCGTGCTCAATGGCCAGGCATTCGAGGAGCTGAAGCTGGAGACTGGCTCCGGGAGCATTACGGTGACGGCAGAGGAACTAAGCGGCAGCTCACGCCTGGAGACGGGCAGTGGAGATATTACTGTACTGCTGACACAGCAGCCTGAGTCGTTACGGGTGAAGCTGAATACAGGCAGCGGCAACCTGAAGCTGGGCTTCGGCGGCTACACCGAGATGGAGGAGACGGATGGGAAATTGTCGGCAACCTACGGTAACGGCGAAGCGGAGCTCGTGGCCAAGACCGGCTCGGGGGGCATTAGTCTGAGCCCGAGATAAGATGGCCGCTGGCTAGACGGGCTGCCTCATCCGATGCGGATGGGGCAGTTTGTTGCCAGCGTTGAACGGATTACCTGGAGCCGTCTGTAGCGGATAAGAATCGGCGTTCAAGGGACGAAGCGTATGATGACACGGATTCCTCACGCTCAGGAAACCTCAAGGTACAGCTTTGTTCCGTCAGAATAGCTGAGGATAGCAACGTCGCGAACGAGTTCGACGGAGCGTATTCTTTTCCACTTCTTATAGAAATCTAGCTGCATCGATAATTCGCCCAGCTTCGCGCTAAGCGGCTCCAGATAGTGCTGCTGCCCGGCAGACAGATAGACTGGGATGGATTTGTTTTTTAATGTAATGACTGTGACCATCACGCTTCCCCTCCATGCTTAACTTAATCATTCTTCATCCCCGCTCCTTGTCGCAGCCGCTTAACAATCTCAATATAATCCTCGGCAGATATGCCAGGGGCGAATTCCTCAGGCAGCTCCTTCAGGTCAGGCACGGCCCCGCCTTCAGGCACTCCAATAATGACCTCCAGCGGCTGGCCGGTTTGCGGATGGGTTCCCTTCCAGATCTGATCGATGTCACGATAATCCTCATAGCTGAACGTGTACAGCTTGTTGCCGAGTCCCATATTTTCGTATTTTCTCGCTTCCTCGAACGATTGGTTGCTTAGATTCGGAATGGGAATCAGCTTGGTCATATCCACCCCTGTGGCAATTTCGAGCGCCTTGGCATAAGCGAGCACATGAACGCCGCCTCTGACAAGCAGGTAGCCGATCGTTGCCCGCGCGACCGGGTGGTTCGTCATTTCATATACGCGCATCTTGTGCGTGCGGGCGCCGCATTCGAGGAAGAAGTTATGCAGCAGGTCAAGGATGAGATTGCCGCTATTGAATACATAGTCGCCCCGCCAGGGCTGACCCATCGAGTCTCCGGCAAGCGAGGTCTGCGCGGTCTGGATGAAAAAGTAGGAGTTGCGCTTGTCGAGCCCCTCATGGAGCGGGGTGGAGTCCGGCTTCCCAGGGCGGGTGGTTCCGGTCAGAATCAGATTGATCGTCGTGCCTACTAGCTCGACATGACCGACCTCCTCGGCAGTAATGCTGGCTACGAGATCATAGAAGGGGCGAAGCTTGCTCTTGCCGCGGAAATTGAACGATTGGTAGAGATAATTGTTCAGGGTGGACATCTCGCCGAATCGCCCGCCCATCAATTCCTGGGTAGCCGCAGCGGCATTGGCATCGGGGTAGGTGGTGCCGGGCAGATCAATCGCAAGCTTGTTAATGCGGGTAAACAACGAAGATCACCTCATTTCAATTAGCATAGCCGCTCGGAAGACGGCTTCCAGTTGCTTTTTGTTCTACCCCAACATATGAGAAATCCAACCAACCTAGACCAGTCAAAGCCGCGGTGTTGTCCTTGAGAGGACACGTATAATGCGCTGATTAAGCAGGGAACAGTGTCGTCAAGAGTTGTTTTTATGCGCCCATAGTCTCAATTTTGCTGATTGCTGGAATGAGCTGGATAGGTTGGTGTACAATATAGGCAGCGAGGGCTGGACTATTCGCAGGTCAGAGTGTGAGGCGCTCTGCTGGCGGGATGCGGCTCGTTTCGTGGTGCTCCATCCACGCAATGAAAATTACTGAGCTAAAAGGAGCCGCTAATGGCTAAAATAAAAATAAAATTTTGCTGTACCGAATGCGGCACGGAGGCGCCCAAGTGGTTAGGCAAATGCCCCGGATGCGGTGCATGGAATACGATGGTGGAGGAGAAGGAGACAGAGGTTCGCACGCAGGGCATGAAATCTTCGATTGTCGGCACGAAAGAAAAGCCGCAGTCCATCATAAATATAGAAGGCAGCCAGGAGCCTCGAATCGAGACCCGGCTCGGGGAGCTGAACCGGGTATTGGGCGGCGGCGTCGTGCCTGGCTCGCTCATTCTGGTTGGAGGCGATCCGGGTATCGGCAAGTCGACGCTGCTCTTGCAGACCTCCCACGCCCTGGCCTCAAGGGGGCTGACGGTGCTGTATGTATCGGGGGAGGAGTCCGTGCGGCAGACACGATTGCGGGCGGACCGCCTCGGAGCGTTGTCTGCATCGCTCTATGTACTCTGTGAGACGAATCTGGAGCTGATCGACGAGGCGATCGAATCCGTATCGCCCGATCTGCTCGTGATTGACTCCATTCAGACGGTATATGAGCCTTCTGTCCAGTCGGCGCCCGGCAGTGTGGCGCAGGTGCGGGAATGCACGGCGCATTTCATGCGGATCGCCAAGGTGCGGGGCATCGCGACGGTGCTGGTCGGACATGTCACCAAGGAAGGGGCGATCGCAGGCCCACGGCTGCTGGAGCATATGGTGGACTGCGTGCTGTACTTCGAAGGCGAGCGCCATCATTCGTATCGGCTGCTGCGTGCGGTGAAGAACCGCTTCGGCTCGACGAATGAAATCGGCATCTTCGAGATGCAAGAGAGCGGGCTGCGTGAGGTGACGAACCCGTCGGAGCTGTTCCTGTCGGAGCGTCCGCTGGGGGTGTCCGGCTCGACGGTCGTTGCGAGCATGGAGGGAACTCGCCCTGTGCTGGTCGAGCTGCAGGCGCTGGTGGCCACGACGAACTTCCCTTCGCCGCGGCGGATGAGCACGGGCATCGACCATCACCGGATGGCGCTCATTATTGCGGTGCTGGAGAAGCGGATGGGGATGTTCCTTCAGAATCAGGATGCTTATCTTAATGTAGCCGGAGGCGTCAAGCTTGATGAGCCGGCAGTGGATCTTGCGGCTGCGGTCAGTCTGGCCTCCAGCTTCCGCGACGTCCCAACCAAGCCATATGATGTCATCTTCGGCGAGGTGGGGTTGACGGGAGAGGTGAGAGCAGTCAGCCGCGCCGAGCAGCGTGTCAAGGAGGCCGAGAAGCTTGGCTTCAAGCGTATCATTATGCCAGAGAAGAGCTTGAAGGGCTGGAAGCCGCCATCTGGCATTGAAATTATTGGTGTAAGTACGGTATCCGAAGCGCTCGCAGCGGCGCTCAGCTAGAGAGGGGGGCCAAACATGACGAAAGAATTAAATCACCAGGAAATGATGAATCAACTGCTGCCTTTGGTTGCGCCCGGAACAGCCTTTCGCGAAGGGCTGGAGAACGTGCTGCGGGCCAAGACAGGCGCGTTGCTCGTAGTGGGGTATAGCCCCGAGGTGATGGAGCTTGTGGATGGAGGGTTCTCTATCAACTGCGACTTCTCACCAAACTATCTGTATGAGCTGGCCAAGATGGATGGAGCGATCATCCTGAGTGAGGATTTCCGCCGCATCCTGTTCGCCAATACCCAGTTGATCCCGAACAGCAGCATTCCATCGAGCGAGACGGGCATCCGACACCGGACAGCCGAGCGAGTGGCCAAGCAGACAGGCAAGCTTGTCGTATCGATCTCGCAGAGAAGAAATATTATTACGCTGTATCAAGGCAGCATGCGCTATTCGCTCAAGGAGATTGGCGTAATCTTGACCAAGGCGAATCAGGCGATTCAGACGCTGGAGAAATATAAGGCGGTGCTGAATCAGAGCTTTACCAATCTGTCTGCCTCCGAATTCGAGGAATTGGTTACGCTCCAGGAGGTCGCCAACGTTATTCAGCGGGTGGAGATGGTGCTGCGCATCAAGACGGAAATTAACCGTTATGTCAATGAGCTGGGCACCGAGGGACGGCTGATCAGCATGCAGATGGAGGAGCTGGTTGGGGGCGTAGAGGAGGATGCCTGGTTCTTGCTCAAGGATTACTCGCGGGACAACAGCGACGAGAAGATCAAGGAGATTCGCGCCGCTCTGAAAAAAATCAGCTCCGAGGAGCTGCTGGATATTCACCAGATCATTCGCCTGCTGGGGTACCCGTACACGATCTCGGTTACCGAGGAAGCCATCCAGCCACGCGGCTATCGTCTGCTCAATAAGATTCCGCGGCTGCCGATGGTCATCGTGCATAATCTGGTGGAGCGCTTCCGTCATTTGCCCAACATCATTGCAGCGACGATCCACCAACTGGATGAGGTGGATGGCATCGGAGAGGTGCGGGCAAGAGCGATCAAGGAGGGCCTGAAGCGTATTCAGGATCAAGTGTTCATTGACAGACAAATCTAAATCCCATACAATGTTAAGATGGCTGTATTGTAATGGTTTGGGAAAATCTGTTCAGAACGATTGAAGATCGCTATGGGCATAGTAAAGATGAGGTGGAAATTGATGATAACGAAATCGATACCGAGTCTTTTTACGGTTGGGAATTTGTTTTTGGGTATTGTGGCGATTATTCTGGTGTTCAACGAGGAGCCGGTCTACGCCGCTATTATGGTGCTGATTGCGATGCTGCTTGATGGCGTCGACGGCAGAGTTGCACGAGCGTTGAATGTGACGAGCGAATTCGGCAAGGAGCTGGATTCTTTATCCGATGTCATTTCCTTTGGGGTAGCTCCTGCTTTTATTATGTATGTTGTTGCTTTTCAGAACCTGAGTCCGGCCGCTGGCTGGATTGTTACGGCGCTGTTCCCGATCTGCGGGGCGCTGCGGCTTGCTAGATTTAATGTCATCTCCGGTACGCCGGGTTATTTTATTGGATTGCCTATTCCGGCCGCTGGCGGCGTGCTCTGTACGCTCGCTCTGTTCTACAAGAGTATACCCGTGTCGGTGCTGGTGATCAGTATGCTGTTGCTGTCCTATCTGATGGTGAGCAACATTCGCTATCCGAGCTTCAAGAAGGTGAGTGTATCCAAGGGCGCGCTGTGGGTGATTCCGATTATTATCATCGCAGCAGTCGTGCTGGGGCTGCTGTATAGCGAGCATCTCGCCAAAATTATTTTTGTACCGCTCTTGCTCTACGCGCTGTACGGGTTAAAAAAAAACGTTAAGCTCCGTCTTCTTCGCATCAAGCGTAAAAAACGTCAACAGGTAGAGGAGCCTCTATCGTCTGACCAGAGCGCATAAAGGCCGTGCTAAGCTCATAACGGCTACAATGAGAGAATTTGTATACATTTTGTAACATTAAACAAACGGCTTATCCGCCATGATGCGGATAAGCCGTTTGTTGTTATGGAGGGGGGATGTGCGTGTAACCCCGCTCTGGCAGACTATTAGCTAAGCTTGAACAAGCCCAGTGTGGCACACTTCTGTGTCTCATGATCCACGACATCATTCAGGTTAATCTCCAGCAGGTTGCATAAGGCAGACATGTAGAACAGATTGCGCCCCAGCTCATCCTTCACGGTATCTCTGCAAACCTCACACAACTCTCCAGACAGATGATTTTCCACATTGCTCTTCGCTTCCTGCAGGTCGGTATCATTCGGGAAATTCTGCTTGCGGGCTTGGAGCTGAATGCAGCCACACTCCGTCACCGCTTTGGTAACGGCGCGATTCACAGTGGCCCCAGTCTGTCCGTACTTGGACATGACATCCATCAGGCTGCGATGACGTAGCAGTAATTCGGATACTTGCTGCTGCAGATGTTCCAGTGTAGGCGTACTCATTTTCCCACCTCTTTCAATTTTTGCTGTACTGACTCCATTATAGAATAATGCTAAGGGAAATGACAAAGCTGTTTGCCGTAAACATGTGGAAAAAAATTGAAGGGAACGATTAGCTTGCCCTGAAATGGTCATACTTGTAATGGAGGTGTTCGCAAATGTTAAAACGAATTATACAGCTATTTGGCATCATTACAGGTGGATATGCGGGAGCATGGCTGCACAGCAGCTTGAGCGGTCAAGGGGCTTGGGGAGAACCGGCTCTGTTCATGGCCAAGAGCGGCGCGTTGTACTATTCCAGCATCGGGCTCGGAATGTTCGGCGGTCTGATCGCCGCCGGGATTGCCGCCGAGCCGCTCATCGGCCTGCTGCAGCGTACAGCGGACAGACTGGCAGAGCTGTCCATGGGGGAGCTTGCTGCCCGTGGCGCAGGATTGCTCGGTGGTCTGGTTATGGCGGCGCTGCTGTCGCCTGCCCTGTCTGGCTGGCAGGAGGCGGGGGGTATTCTGTCGGCAGCGCTCATGGTGCTGCTTGGCTATGTTGGTCTGCGCATCGGAATGCTCAAGCAGGACGAGCTGACTGCAGGCTATACAGCCTTTATGGAATCCCGTGCTAGCAAGCGGGAGGAGCCGTATGAGTCTGGCTTTGAGGAGCATAAAATTTTGGATACCAGTGTAATTATAGATGGCCGAATTGCGGATATATGCAAGACCGGATTCATTGAGGGGACGCTGGTTATACCTGAATTTGTGCTGGAGGAGCTACAGCATATTGCTGATTCCTCCGATCTGCTGAAGCGGAACCGAGGGAGGCGCGGCCTGGATATTCTGAACAAGATTCAGAAGGAGCTTGATGTTCGGGTGCTCGTATACGAGGGAGACTATGAGGAGATCGGCGAGGTGGACAGCAAGCTGGTGAAGCTGGCCAAGGCGCTCGGCGGCAAGGTGGTCACCAATGACTTCAATCTGAACAAGGTGTGTGAGCTGCAAGGGGTGTCCGTGCTTAATATTAACGATCTGGCTAATGCGGTCAAGCCGGTGGTGCTGCCAGGTGAGGAGATTGTCGTCCAGGTGATCAAGGATGGCAAGGAGCATGGGCAGGGTGTCGCCTATCTTGATGACGGTACGATGATTGTAGTAGAGGGCGGACGGGAGTTCATCGGCACGACGATGGAGGTGCTGGTGACCAGTGTGCTGCAGACTTCGGCAGGACGAATGATCTTTGCCAAGCCAAAGCTGCTGGAGAAGGCGCAATAGCCCTGCGATTGTGGTATGATAGAGGGAAGAAGGATCATATCATGAAGCAAGGGCGGCATTGGCATTACGCCGGCGGCGCGGGGGAGACCCTGCGCCTTCGGCTGTTTGTGCTGATGCCATCTCTGGCGAGGCATGAAGGCAGGGAGCATAATGGACAAGCAAGCTGTATGGGGGGCTGTAATCGTCGCCGCAGGCAAGGGCAAGCGGATGGGTTCGGCGATAAGCAAGCAATATTTGCCGCTGGCAGGCAAGCCGATTCTGGTCCATACGCTGGAGGCGTTCGAGCGGCTGGATCAGGTCAGCGAAATCGCGCTGGTAGTGGGCGAGGACGACGCCGATTATTGTCGCGGTCTTGTGCAGCAGCATGGCTTGCGCAAGGTAAGAGCAGTTGTGGCTGGCGGCGCAGAGCGTCAGGATTCGGTCTACCGGGGCTTACAGGCGCTGACTGCGCCATGGGTGATGGTACACGATGGCGTCCGTCCGCTGGTAAGCGGCGTTGCCGTCGCGCGCTGCTGCGAGGCGGCGGTGCAGCATGGCGCTGCTGTGCTTGGCGTACCGGTGAAGGATACGATCAAGCAGGTGAATGCGGAGGGCGTGATCACAGGCACGCCGGACAGACAGGGGCTGTGGGCGATCCAGACGCCGCAGGCCTTTCGCCGCGAGGTGCTGCAGGAGGCGCTGGAGCGGGCGCTAGCCGAGGGCTTCCTGGGCACCGATGACGCGGCTGCTGTCGAGCGTACCGGGGTGGTGGTTGCGGTCGCGGGAGGGGAATATACCAATATTAAAATTACGACGCCGGAGGATCTGCCCCTGGCAGAGCTGTGGCTGTCGCTGCGCAAGCGGGAAGGGGACTCATCAATATGATTCGAGTAGGACAAGGCTTTGATGTGCATCAACTGGTAGAGGGTAGACCATGTATTATCGGCGGCGTGACGCTGCCGTATGAGAAGGGGCTGCTCGGCCATTCCGACGCTGACGTGCTGCTTCATGCAATTAGCGATGCCGTGTTGGGTGCGCTGGGACTGGGCGACATCGGCAAGCACTTTCCAGATACCGATCCGGCCTTCAAGGATGCGGATAGTCTGAAGCTGCTGGAGCGGGTGTGGGCGCTTGCGAAGGAGCGTGGCTACAAGCTTGGCAATATCGACTCGACGATTATCGCCCAGAAGCCCAAGATGGCGCCCTATATTCCGCAGATGGCTGAGGTGATCGCGCGCGCGCTGGAGGCCGACCTGTCGCAGGTCAATGTAAAGGCCACCACGACGGAGCAGCTCGGCTTTGCCGGCCGGGGAGAGGGGATCGCGGCGCAATCGGTTGTCTGTCTCGTGAAGGATGTGCTATGATGTGCGTCTGAGTGTGCAACAGCCGCTACAGCGGCTTATAATATACGTTATTACATAAGGGAGAGAATGAAGCGATGGCACAGGAAGTAAGAGTACGCTATGCCCCTTCGCCAACCGGGCATCTGCATATTGGCAATGCGCGCACGGCGCTGTTCAACTATTTGTTTGCGCGCAAGCATGGCGGCAAGCTCATTATTCGCATTGAGGATACCGATGTGAAGCGCAATGTGGCGGGCGGCGAGGAGAATCAGCTAACCTATCTGAAGTGGCTGGGCATTAGCTGGGATGAGAGTATTGACGTCGGCGGCGCCTACGGCCCTTACCGTCAGACCGAGCGGCTGGAGCTGTATCGCGAATGCTATGAGCAGTTGCTTCGCAACGGCCAGGCGTATTACTGCTACTGCACTGAGGAGGAGCTGGAGCAGGAGCGTGAAGAGCAGATGGCACGAGGCGAGACGCCGCGCTATTCTGGACGCCATCGCGGTCTGACCGCAGAGCAGCGCCAAGCCTTCGAGGCGGAGGGGCGCATCCCAAGCATCCGTTTCCGCGTGCCTGAGGGCAAGCGTTATACGTTCCAGGATATGGTCAAGGGCGAGATCGGCTTCGATACGGCGGAGATGGGCGATTTCGTCATCGTGAAGAAGGATGGCATTCCGACCTATAATTTTGCTGTCGTTATCGATGATCACCAGATGAAGATCAGCCATGTGCTACGGGGAGAGGATCATATCTCCAACACGCCGCGCCAATTGATGATCTATGAAGCATTAGGCTGGGAGCCGCCCGTATTCGGCCATATGACGCTGATCGTCAATGAACAGCGCAAGAAGCTGAGCAAGCGCGATGAGTCGATTATCCAGTTCATCGAGCAGTATGACGAGCTGGGCTATCTGCCGGAGACGCTGTTCAACTTCATCGCCTTGCTGGGCTGGTCGCCCGAGGGCGAGCAGGAGATGTTCACCCGCGAGGAGCTGGCGGACATCTTCGATGAATCCCGTCTGAGCAAGAGTCCAGCGGTGTTTGATACGCAGAAGCTGGCCTGGATGAACAATGAATATATTAAGAAAGCGGACACGGCGCGCATCGTTGATCTATGCCTGCCGCATCTGCAGCGCGCAGGCAAAGCAAGCACGCAGACGGATGCTGCGGAATATGAATGGGTAAGCGCACTTGTCAAGCTGTATCAGGATAAGCTGCGCTGCGCGGCCGATATTGTCGAGCTGACCGAGCTGTTCTTCCGCGAGGAGCCGGCAGACGAGGAGGAGGCTGCCGCGGTGCTGGCCGAGGAGCAGGTGCCTGCGGTGCTGCAGGCGTTCGCCGCTCAGGTAGAGGGCGCAGCGGACGGCGATTTCTCGGCGGATAGCATCAAGGCGATGATCAAGGCGGTTCAGCAGCAGACGGGATGCAAGGGCAAGCAACTGTTTATGCCGATTCGCGCTGCGCTGACAGGTCAGACGCATGGCCCGGATCTGAATGAGACGATCCGATTGCTTGGACGCAGCAAGGTGCTGACCCGTCTTCAGGCTAGGCTCGGCTAGCGGTCGCTTCGCAGGCTGCATCTTGCCGCTTGTCAACCCTGATGCAAAGGGGTATACTAGGTTCAAATAATGACGAAACAGGCATAGAACAGGAAAAGTACGTTTTGAAGGGATTCCCAGAGAGGACAACCGCACGCGAACCCTGACGCTCTTTGGAGTGCGCATCTTCGCTGCCCGCTGGAAGTTGTCCATTCCCGAAGGCGGAACATGCACCTGGGAGCTTTGCTCCGAGCCGGATAGATGCGGGCAGAACGCTGCTTGCCTATGCGGGGTAGGCGGCAACGTGACGCTCGCGTTAAGAGCATGTGAGGGATACAGGTGTCAACAGCGGTTGAGCCTTGTTGTCTGAAGCGAAGTGGAACCACGATGATACGTCTTCGCAGCCATATGGCTGCGAAGATTTTTTGTTATACAGGACGTTTATTTGAAGCATCGAGGAAAGCATCCGGCTGGAGCAGGTTATCACGCATCGGAGCGATAACAGATTGTTTTCTGAAAGGGGGGCGTGCTATGTTCAGGCATTTCAAATCGGATATTCAGGCGGTATTCGAGAATGATCCTGCGGCGCGTAGCAAATTTGAGGTGATCTTCACCTACTCTGGCCTGCATGCGATATGGTGGCATCGAATCGCTCATTTCCTCTATCGGAAACGGTGGTATACACTGGCACGGGTCATCTCGCAGGCGAGCCGATTTTTCACGGGCATCGAGATTCATCCTGGCGCTGTCATCGGAGAGCGGCTGTTTATTGACCACGGGATGGGGGTTGTCATCGGAGAGACCTGTGTGATTGGTGATGATGTGGTCATCTACCAGGGTGTAACGCTCGGAGGAACAGGCAAGGAGAAGGGCAAGCGGCACCCCACCATTGGCAACGGAGTCGTGGTAGGGTCGGGAGCGAAGGTGCTGGGAAGCTTCACGGTAGGAGAAGGGTCCAGCATCGGAGCCAATTCGGTGGTCGTGCGCGAGGTTCCGCCGGGCAGCACGGTCGTTGGCATTCCAGGCAAAATCGTGCGCAGCAACGGCAAGCGCGTCAGTGATCGCCTGGATCATAGCCAGCTTCCTGACCCGGTCATCGAGACATGCCGCAGGCTGCAGCAGGAGCTGGATGAGCTGCGGGAGCAGATGGATAACATGAAGAAAGAAGCGAGACTGCCGGTGGGCAGCGGAGGAGAGTGACCTATGACTGTGCTGATCTATAATTCATTGACCCGCGAGAAGGAGGAATTCGTGCCGCAATCGCCGGGCAAGGTAAAAATGTATGTGTGCGGGCCGACTGTCTACGATTATATCCATATCGGCAATGCTCGTCCGGTAATCTTCTTTGATACGGTGCGTCGCTATCTTGAGCATAGAGGCTATGATGTCAACTATGTCATGAATTTTACGGATGTGGACGACAAGCTGATTCGCAAGGCAGAGCAGACGGGGCAGACGGTGCCCGAGGTGGCGGAGACATTCATTGCGGCGTTCAATGAGGATATTGAAGCGCTCGGTGTGCGCAAGGCGACGAGCAACCCCCGTGTGACAGAGCATATTGCGGAAATTATCAGCTTCATTGCAGCGCTGGTGGATAAGGGAGCCGCTTATGAGAGTGAAGGCGATGTGTACTTTAGAACCTCCAGCTTCGAGGAGTATGGCAAGCTGTCGCATCAGAATCTGGAGGAGCTGCAGATGGGCATTCGGATCGAGATCGGCGAGCGTAAAGAGAATGCCCAGGATTTTGTCCTATGGAAGGGAGCCAAGCCGGGCGAGATCAACTGGGATAGCCCGTGGGGAGCTGGACGTCCGGGCTGGCACATCGAGTGCTCCGCTATGGCGCGAGAATATTTGGGGGACACGCTGGATATTCATGGCGGCGGTGCAGATCTGCAGTTTCCGCATCATGAATGCGAGGTCGCTCAGTCGGAATCCTGCACAGGGCAGCCGCTTGCCAACTACTGGATGCATAACGGCTATATCCATATCGACAATAAGAAAATGTCCAAGTCGCTCGGCAATGGGGTTACCGTTCGCGCGCTCCTGGAACGCGCCAAGCCACAAGCGATTCGTTACTTCATGCTGGCTACCCACTATCGGAGCCCGCTGAATTTCAACGAATCGACGATGGAGCAGGCTCAGAGCAGCGTTGAGCGGATCAGCAATTGCGAAGCGAATCTGGAGCATCGGCTGGCAGCGCTGCCTTCTATAGGACAGCCGGAGCAGCCGACGGAGCTCGCCGCCGAGGTGTTGAAGCGGCTGGAGGGGATCGAGGCCGGATTCCATAGCAAGATGAGCGATGACTTCAATACGCCAGATGCGATTACAGCGGTGTTCGAGCTGGTGAATGAGGCGAACCAGTATCTGCAGCAAGAGGTTGCTGAAGCTGTAGTGCTGGAGGCCTTGCTGGCTATGCTGCGTCGCTTCGACGAGGTGCTGGGTCTCCTGCCGCAGAAGCAAGCGGAGCATGGGCTGCTCGACGAGGAGGTTGATCGGCTGATTGCGGAGCGCAACACAGCTCGGCAGGAGAAGAACTGGGCGCGTGCAGACGAGATTCGCGACCTGCTGGCGGGGCAGGGCATCGTGTTGGAGGATACGCCGCAAGGCATCCGCTGGCGGCGCAAATGATGAAGCCGGAACAGGCAGGTGGTACGCCTGCGGAGAAGCAGAAGCAGCCCATGGAGAGCGGCGTCCAGAACGGGCTGTGGTTCCATCCCCCAGCAAAGGAACCGCAGCAGATGAGTCCGGTCGTGCTGGCCTACATCGGGGATGCCGTATTTGAGCTGCTGGTACGCCAGTATTTGCTCGCGCAGCCCAATCATCGTCTGCATCATCTTCATAAGGAAGCGACCTCGATGGTGTCGGCGAAGGCGCAATGTGCGCTGCTGCATCGGCTGATGCCGCTGCTTACGGACGAGGAGGCGGATGTCGTCAGGCGGGGACGCAATGCCAAGTCGGGCAACCCGCCCAAAAATGCAGACCCGCAGGAATATCGCCATGCAACCGCGCTGGAGTGCTTGTTCGGTTACTTGTATTACCATAAGCGCAGCGCCCGGATACAGGAGCTGTTAGAGATTGCTATTCAGAGAACTTCAGTCGCGGCAGGCGAAGAGGAGGAAACGACATGACGGATCAGGAAAGACAGGAAGAATGGATTGCCGGGAAGCACCCGGTGCTGGAGGCGTTGCGCTCCGGTCGTGAGATCAACAAAATTCTGGTTGCAGAGCAGGCGCAAAAGCATGCGGTGCTGCCAATTGTAACCGAAGCGAAAAAGCTGGGCGTTGTCATCCAGCATGTCGATAAACGCAAGCTGGATCAACTGGCTGCGGGCGTGCAGCATCAAGGGGTAGTCGCCCAGGTAGCTGCTTACCGCTATGCCGAGGTGGAGGAAATGCTGGAGCTTGCAGCCTCCCGCGGTGAACAGCCGCTGCTGCTGTTGCTGGATGAGATCGAAGACCCGCATAACCTGGGCTCTATCCTGCGGACGGCAGAATGCACTGGTGTTCATGGGGTGATCATCCCGAAGCGTCGATCCGCTTCGCTGACAGCGACCGTCTCCAAGACATCGGCCGGCGCGGCGGAGCATATGCTCGTTGCCCGTGTGACTAATCTGGGACAGACGATCGACAAGCTGAAGGATGGAGGGGTCTGGATCGCCGGAGCCGATGTGGCCGCACAGGGCGATGTCTATCAATCCGACTTCAACATGCCGCTTGCCATCGTAATCGGCAATGAGAGCAAGGGAATAGGCAGGCTCATCCGTGAGAAATGCGATTTCCTGGTGAAACTGCCGATGCTCGGCAAGCTTAATTCATTGAATGCCTCGGTTGCAGCAGGCGTGCTCATGTATGAAGCGGTGCGTCAACGGCTTGGCTATGGCAGCAAGGGCAAGGCTGCGACAGGCGCAGCGGCGCAGGAAACGTAAGCCATGAGCCGTCTTCAAGATATTCTGCTGGTGGACGGATATAACATCATTGGGGCTTGGCCCGAACTCGAAAGACTCAAGGAGCTTGGGCTAGAGGAGGCACGCGACCGTCTGCTTGATCTGTTGGCAGATTATCAAGGCTTTACAGGAATGAAGGTCTATGTCATCTTCGATGCGCACCGGGTTCCGGGTCTGGGGGCTTCCTACAAGCAACATAAACTGACTATCCAATATACCAAGGAGAAGGAGACGGCCGATGAATGCATTGAGCGTCTGGTTATTGAGCTGACTCGGCGTGGACGCCATATCTATGTAGCCACCTCCGATCTGGTGGAGCAGCATGTGGCCTTTGGCAAGGGGGCGCTGCGGATTTCAGCGCGGGAGCTGCTGATTAACATCGAGCAAAATCAGAAGGAGATTGGCGCACAGGTGAGATCTGGTCAAGACGGCAACCGCAATTCATTGGATGGAATTGTGAGCTTGGATGTATGGAGCCGCTTGGAAAGAATGCGCAGAGGCGATTCCTGAAGTAATTAGTAGTATTAATTGAATAAAATTGGAAATTTTATGGACTCAGACTTATTGACGATGTCAGGTTACATAATGTATACTGGCTCTATGTATAAATATTAGTTTCTATGAAATACCAGCAGTTTGATAGTTTGTTTGCTGTGGAACGATGAGCATCTATCAGACGGCAGCAGCCACCTTTATGCTAGATTATTCGTTGCTAGGTCAGAGCAGTGTATGCCTTGCAGGCCGGAGGGATAGTGAGTGAGCATCGACCTCAGAGATTTGAATATGCACGAATATGATTGCAGAACGGATGAAGATGTGGTTGAAGCGGTCCGGGAAGGCGATGGGATTGCCCTGGAGTATTTGATTAACAAATACAAGAATTTTGTCAGGGCAAAGGCGCGTTCTTACTTTCTGATCGGAGCGGACCGGGAAGATATTGTTCAGGAAGGCATGATCGGCCTGTACAAGTCCATCCGTGATTTTAAGGGAGACAAGCTGGCTTCATTCAAGGCTTTTGCAGAGTTGTGCATAACGAGACAGATTATTACCGCCATTAAGACAGCGACCAGACAGAAACATATTCCTCTTAATTCTTATGTGTCCTTGGATAAGCCTATCTATGATGAAGACTCCGACCGTACATTATTGGATGTCATCTGTGGCTCGAGAGTATCCGACCCGGAAGAATTGATTATTAACCAAGAGGAATTCATTGGCTTGGAGGACAAGCTTGCCGAAATTCTAAGTGATCTGGAGCGCAAAGTGCTAAGGCTCTATCTTGATGGTCGTTCGTATCAGGAGATCGCTGTAGATTTAGACCGGCATGTGAAGTCGATCGATAATGCCTTGCAGCGTGTCAAGCGCAAGCTAGAGCGTTATCTGGAGATTCGTGACGTATCAGGCTAACCGGCTTGCTTGCCGAAGAGATATTCGGGAGGTAGGCCGGCGCTTTTTTTATAGACTTCGCCGACGACAGTGATGCAGCAGATGCCCAAGCCATTCCAAAAAAAGTAATTGCTGGGGCTATAAGATAGGCTATACTGGGCAATACTGGAGCGGGGTGGATACGCCGCGAGACCAAGCAGGTCAAGGCTTGGGAGACATTACCGAACGAGTTTCTCGTTGACATGGCATGGTGATTGTGATAAAGTGTTTTAGGTAGCCCAAAATATGCATATGTTTTGAACGGGTTTTGAATCCTCGGATTCAACATAAACGTTTATGCAAGTGTACGACATGCAATGAGAAGGTTAGTTTCGGGAGGTGTACTTGAATGCGGGTAATTATTACGTTGGCATGCACGAACTGCAAGCAAAGAAACTACACAACCAACAAAAACAAACGGAATCACCCCGACCGCATCGAGATGAAGAAGTTCTGCAAGTTTTGTAACGAGCATACTCCTCATCGCGAGACTCGATAGTTAATGGAGGTGTGGACGTGACATTTCTAGCGAAGATGAAGCAGGGTTTTGGTTCGTCATTTGCCTTCTTTGCGGACGCCTATGCTGAGCTCAAAAAAGTTCGCTGGCCGAATCGTAAAGAGCTGACAAGCTACACAATTGTAGTTATCGTGACAGTTTTGGCCGTCGGCATTTACTTTTGGCTTCTTGACATCGGGATCTCTAGATTGGTCGAACTGATTGATTAAGAAGTGTCCAAAGGTGGCTTGTTATGGAAAAAAGATGGTATGTAGTTCACACGTATTCCGGCTATGAGAACAAGGTGAAGACGAATCTCGAGAAACGTGTAGAATCTATGGGCATGGAGGACAAGATTTTTCGTGTGCTCGTACCTATGGAAGAAGAGATCGTCAACAAAGACGGCAAGAAGAAGACCGTTATGAGGAAAGTATATCCCGGCTATGTTCTAGTCGAGATGGTGCAGACCGATGACTCTTGGTATGTTGTTCGCAACACGCCTGGTGTGACGGGCTTCGTTGGATCTACAGGGTCCGGCTCCAAGCCGACCGCATTGCTTCCAGATGAGGTAGACCAGATTCTGAAGCATATGGGCATTGAAGAGCCGAAACCGGTGATCGAATTCGATTTGAAAGAATCGGTTCGCGTCAAAGTAGGGCCTTTCGCTAATTTTGTCGGTACAGTAGAAGAGATTCTACTCGACAAGAGCAAGCTGAAGGTTCATGTTAACATGTTTGGAAGGGAAACCCCTCTTGAGCTGGACTACACTCAGGTGGAGAAGATATAATCGTCTGGTTTTCTGGACAGCATTCGCAGTTAGCTGACACGCGGCTGCGATGGTGGGAGGGAATGGCAATTGCTGTACCCGTCTGACCACACTACAGGGCAAGGAGGTGTCTACTATGGCAAAAAAAGTCATCAAGATGGTAAAGCTGCAAGTGCCAGCAGGTAAAGCGAATCCGGCTCCGCCGATCGGTCCAGCGCTTGGTCAAGCAGGTGTTAACATCATGGCATTCTGTAAGGAGTTCAACGCTCGTACAGCAGATCAAGCGGGATTGATTATTCCGGTTGTTATCTCGGTGTTTGAGGATCGTTCGTTCACGTTCGAGACCAAGACGCCGCCGGCTGCAGTTCTTCTTCGCGTAGCTGCTGGAATCGATAAAGGTTCAGGCGAGCCAAACAAGAAGAAAGTTGCTTCCGTTTCGCGTGCGAAAGTTCGTGAGATTGCAGAACAAAAAATGCCTGACCTGAATGCAGCGTCCGTTGAAGCGGCAATGCTGATGATCGAAGGTACAGCCCGCAGTATGGGCGTTACAATTACCGACTAATTTCGGTGAATTGTGTGCAGCAGACAAGCGTGTCGGCTGCAGTGGGAGGATCATCCGTTATGGAGGATTTTCCGTTATGACCACATGAGGAGGAATATCTAAATGGCAAAGCGTGGCAAGAAGTACCAAGAAGCCGTTAAGCTGTTCGACAGCGAAGCGACATATGAGCCAGCTCAAGCGATTGAACTGGTCAAAAAAGCAGCATCTGCTAAGTTTGATGAATCCGTAGAAGTTGCCGTCCGTCTGGGCGTTGACCCTCGGAAACAAGACCAGGCTGTTCGCGGTGTAGTTGTATTGCCGCACGGCACAGGTAAAACAAAGCGCGTACTGGTATTCGCGAAAGGCGAAAAAGTGAAGGAAGCCGAAGCGGCTGGAGCAGATTATGTAGGCGATGCCGACATGATCAACAAAATTCAGCAAGGCTGGTTCGAATTCGACGTCTGCGTAGCAACACCAGACATGATGGCGGAAGTTGGTAAACTGGGTCGTATTCTCGGTGGTAAAGGCCTTATGCCTAACCCTAAAGCCGGTACTGTAACGTTTGACGTTGCCAAAGCGGTTCAAGAGATTAAGGCTGGTAAAATCGAGTACCGTCTGGATAAAGCAGGTCAAATCCATGCTCCAATCGGTAAAGTATCCTTCGACGCTGAGAAGCTGAACGAAAACCTTCGTTCTCTGGTTGAAGCGTTGGTGCGTGCTAAACCGGCTGCAGCCAAAGGCGTTTACCTGAAAAACATCGCGATTTCTTCCACTATGGGCCCTAGCGCTCGTGTGAACACAGCGGTATACCGCTAAGAATTCGCTCTGACAATTGAACATGCATGCCGTAGACAGTAGGTGCGTTCAGCTTAATTTCCTACCGAGGTGTTATGATATATAGTTTATGCTGATCTTGGAGCTCTATAGCCTGGGAACACATAGCGTAATCATGGCCTTCGCTCGGTTAGCGGGGGCCTTTTCTCATGTATCGGACATCGGAATGGAGCTTGCGGTTACGGTTTGTACAAATACTACAGGAGGTGTAAAGCTTGGCTAACGCAAAAATCATTCAAGAAAAACAACAAGCGGTTGAAGAGATTGCTGCGAAGTTTCGCGAGAGCAACTGTACAGTTGTTGCGGACTATCGTGGTCTGAACGTTGCTCAAGTAACTGAACTGCGCAAGCAGCTTCGTGAAGCCGGCATTGAATTTCAAGTGCTGAAGAACTCGCTCGTTCGTCGTGCGACTGCTGCAACTGAGCTGACTGAGCTTGACCAAGTGCTGACCGGTCCAACCGCGATTGCATTTGCAAAAGACGATGTTGTTGCTCCAGCGAAAATTTTGAGCAACTTCGCCAAAAAGAACGACGCTCTGGAAATTAAAGGCGGCGTTGTTGAAGGGCAAGTTGTAGGCGTAGAACAACTGAAAGCTCTGGCTGATCTGCCTTCTCGCGAAGGTTTGCTCTCCATGTTGCTCAGCGTGCTGCAAGCACCTGTCCGCAACTTCGCGCTTGCAGTTAAAGCTGTTGCCGAAAAGCAAGAACAACAAGCGTAAACGGCTGATGCCAACTTTAGTTGGCAGAGCAGCGCTGCCCTATGGCAGGACGCCGAGGCCAAAGCATGAACCAAAACAATGCATTGCATGACTACCAATACAAAATTAAATCTATGGAGGTTCAACCATGAGTAAAGAGCAAATCTTGGAAGCAATCAAAGGCATGAACGTTCTTGAACTGAACGACCTGGTTAAAGCAATCGAAGAAGAATTTGGTGTAACTGCAGCAGCTCCTGTAGCTGTAGTAGCTGGCGGCGGCGCTGCTGAAGTTGCTGAGCAAACAGAATTCGACGTAATTCTGACTAACGCTGGCGCTTCCAAAATCAACGTTATCAAAGTTGTTCGCGAAATCACAGGTCTTGGCCTGAAAGAAGCGAAAGACGTTGTTGACAATGCTCCAAAACCAATCAAAGAGAAAGTATCCAAAGAGGATGCTGAAGCTGTTAAAGCAAAACTCGAAGAAGCTGGCGCTTCCGTAGAAGTGAAGTAATAGCCTTCTTGCACTATAGCAAACCCCTTGGAGCCGTGCTTCAAGGGGTTTGCTTACGCTTATTATCTGTTTGTGCCTCTTGGTAGCATGCAGACTAGAAGAGGAGGGAAATGATGTCCGATCACTACTATACACAAAAGCCGGCAGCCAAGCAGGATCGTCAAATTCATGAAGCCATCCTCCGGGGGAAAACCTACCGTTTTGCAACGGATGCTGGCGTATTCTCCAAGGCGGGTGTCGATTATGGCAGCAGAGTGTTGATTGAAGCTGTGCAATTGAATGCTGCAGATGAGGTGCTCGATGTGGGCTGCGGTTATGGCCCGATCGGACTGGCAGCATCCATGCTCGTTCCACAGGGACGAGTCACCATGATAGATATCAATGAACGGGCGGTTGAGCTTGCCATGTACAATGCCGCACATAATGGAATTTCCAATGTTGAAGTACTGCAAAGCGATCTGTATGCTGCTGTCCAAGGTCGCAGCTTCGATGTTATCTTGACGAATCCGCCGATCCGTGCCGGTAAAGCTGTCGTTCATCGTATCTTCGAGGAGGGCTGGTCTCTGCTGCGTCCTGGCGGGCAAATGTGGGTAGTGATTCAAAAAAAGCAGGGGGCTCCTTCAGCCTGGACAAAGCTCGAAGCCTTGTATGACAAGGTGGAGGAAATAACGAAGGATAAGGGGTATCGTATCTTTCGTGCTGTCAAGCAGGGATCAGAAAATAGTTGACCTGTTCTTTTGTTTGTGGTATTATTATAAAATGTCAGCATTAGGCTAGGTGAAAACCCTTTAGCTGATTAAAATGTCAAGTGTTATTTTTTGAAGGCAGACATGCATAATATTTTAGCATTTGACGTATAATGTTTAGATTTTGGGCAAAATTACTTGATATGAGATCATGCGGCAACTGTGCCGCGCCGACCGCTGAGAAACACGCTCTTTTTTCGAACTACTTTCGATAAGGGCTTTTCTTTATTGGGATATAAGAAAGTGGCGTTTTCAAGCATAGCTTTCTTATGTTCCATTTATATGCACTGTTGAAGCAATTTGACAGTCAGTATTGTTAGCGCCTGGTTCTTGAAATGGAAGACCTGAGCGTTGAAGCAGACATGAGGGGTGAGGTTAAGTTGGCAGGACAACTTGTTCAGTATGGCCGACGCACGCGTAGAAGCTATGCTCGCATTAACGAGGTGCTCGAGGTTCCGAACCTGATTGAAATTCAGCAAAAATCGTATGAAAAATTTCTGGAGCGCGACTTACTTGAGCTGTTTCAAGATATTTCGCCTATTCAGGATTTTACGGGCAATTTGTCGCTGGAGTTTATCGATTACAGTTTGGGCGAACCGAAATATTCGGTTGACGAGTCAAAGGAACGCGACGTCACGTATGCTGCTCCATTACGGGTTAAGGTGCGGCTGATTAACAAAGAAACCGGCGAAGTGAAGGAACAAGAAGTGTTTATGGGCGACTTCCCGCTGATGACTGAAACCGGCACCTTTATTATTAACGGGGCAGAACGGGTAATCGTCAGCCAATTGGTGCGCTCACCCAGCGTTTACTTCAGCACAAAGGTAGACAAGAACGGCAAGAAGACGTACACAGCGACAGTGATTCCAAACCGCGGGGCCTGGCTGGAGCTGGAGACCGATGCAAAGGATATTGTCTATGTGCGGATCGACCGTACACGGAAAATTCCGGTAACGGTATTGCTGCGTGCGCTGGGCTTTGGCACCGATGCCGAGATCTTGGATCTGCTCGGGCATGATGAGTATATCCGCAATACGCTGGACAAGGACAACACCGATTCGACGGATAAGGCATTGATCGAAATCTACGAGCGCCTGCGTCCGGGCGAGCCGCCTACGCTGGATAATGCGAAGAGCTTGCTCGTTGCCCGTTTCTTTGATCCGAAGCGTTATGATCTGGCGAATGTAGGTCGCTATAAGATCAACAAGAAGCTTCATATTAAGAACAGACTGTTCAACCAGCGTCTTGCAGAGACACTGATTGATCCAAGCACAGGTGAAATTCTGGCTGAAAGCGGACAGATGATTGATCGTCGTCTGCTGGATGAAATTTTGCCGCTTCTGGAGAAGAACGTTGGCTTTAAGACATACCATGTTGCCGGCGGCGTCATGGATGCTAGTAGTATTCCACTGCAGACCATCAGCGTATTCTCTCCGCACGAAGACGGCAAGATTATTAAAGTTATTGCGAACGGCTTGATTGACAAGTCCGTCAAACATATTACACCGGCTGACATTATCGCTTCCATTAACTACTTCCTTAACCTGCTGCATGGTGTTGGAAGCACAGATGATATTGACCATCTTGGCAACCGCCGTCTCCGCTCTGTAGGTGAGCTGCTCCAGAACCAATTCCGGATCGGCCTGTCCCGCATGGAGAGGGTTGTTCGTGAGCGTATGTCCATCCAGGATGCGAATGCGATCACGCCTCAGGCTCTGATCAATATTCGTCCAGTCATTGCATCGATTAAGGAGTTCTTCGGCAGCTCGCAGTTGTCCCAGTTCATGGATCAGACGAACCCGCTCGCAGAGCTGACGCATAAGCGCCGTCTGTCTGCGCTCGGTCCGGGCGGTCTGACACGTGAGCGTGCAGGCTTTGAGGTGCGTGACGTTCACCACTCTCACTATGGCCGCATGTGTCCGATCGAGACGCCGGAGGGACCGAATATCGGTCTGATCAACTCCTTGTCTACCTTTGCCCGCATCAACGAATATGGCTTCATTGAAGCTCCATACCGTTGGGTCGATCCGAAGACCAGTATCGTTACAGAGCAGATTGCTTACCTGACTGCGGACGAGGAGGATAACTATGTTATCGCTCAGGCGAATGCGCAGTTAACACCGGAAGGCAAATTTGCAGAAGAGAATGTCATCGTTCGTTACAACAAGCAGGCGGATAACATCTTGACGATGCCGAGCGAGCGAGTTGACTATATGGACGTATCGCCGAAGCAGGTGGTATCGGTCGCAACGGCGCTAATTCCGTTCCTTGAAAATGATGACTCCAACCGTGCGCTGATGGGCTCCAACATGCAGCGGCAGGCGGTGCCGCTCTTGATTCCGAAGGCTCCGCTTGTCGGTACAGGAATGGAGCATAAGTCGGCGAAGGATTCCGGCGTATGTATCGTCAGCAAATATGATGGCTACATTGAGCGCGTATCCGCCAATGAGGTTGCGCTGCGCCGCGTTGAGATTGTAGATGGCAAGCAGATTACCGGGGATCTGGTGAAGCATAAGCTGCATAAGTTTATGCGTTCCAACCAAGGTACCTGCATCAACCAGCGTCCGATCGTGCGCAAGGGCGAATTCGTCAAGAAGGGCACGATTCTGGCAGATGGACCATCGACCGAGATGGGCGAGCTGGCATTGGGGCGCAACGTCGTCGTTGCCTTCATGACGTGGGAGGGCTACAACTACGAGGATGCGATCTTGCTTAGCGAGAAGCTTGTGAAAGAGGACGTGTATACCTCCATTCACATTGAGGAATATGAATCCGAAGCTCGTGATACGAAGCTTGGACCTGAGGAAATCACGCGCGACATCCCGAACGTCGGGGAAGAAGCGCTGAAGAATCTCGACGAGCGCGGCATTATTCGCGTTGGAGCCGAGATTGGCGCAGGAGACATCCTCGTCGGCAAGGTAACGCCTAAGGGGGTTACGGAGCTGACAGCGGAGGAGCGGCTGCTGCATGCGATCTTCGGTGAGAAGGCGCGTGAGGTTCGCGATACATCGCTGCGCGTGCCGCATGGTACCGACGGAATCGTGGTTGATGTGAAGGTGTTCACCCGTGAGAACGGCGATGAGCTGCCACCGGGAGTGAATCAACTGGTTCGTGCCTATATCGCTCAGAAACGTAAAATCTCTGAAGGCGATAAGATGGCGGGACGTCACGGAAACAAAGGGGTTATCGCCCGCATCCTGCCGGAAGAAGATATGCCGTTTCTGCCGGATGGCACACCTGTAGAGGTTGTGCTCAATCCGCTAGGGGTACCTTCACGGATGAATATCGGTCAGGTGCTGGAGGTTCACCTTGGCATGGCGTGTAAGCATTTGGGCATTCATGCTGCAACTCCGGTATTTGACGGAGCGAATGAATATGATGTATTCGACACGATGGAAGAAGCCGGCATGCAGCGCAACGGTAAGACGATCCTCTACGACGGAAGAACAGGGGAGTCGTTCGAACGCGAGGTTACGGTTGGTGTCATGTACATGATCAAGCTGGCGCACATGGTTGACGACAAAATCCATGCTCGCTCTACAGGGCCGTACTCGCTCGTTACTCAGCAGCCTCTCGGCGGTAAAGCCCAGTTCGGCGGACAGCGTTTCGGGGAGATGGAGGTATGGGCGCTTGAGGCCTATGGCGCAGCCTACACCTTGCAAGAGATATTGACCGTCAAATCCGATGATGTCGTTGGTCGGGTGAAAACGTATGAATCGATCGTTAAGGGCGAGAACGTGCCGGAGCCAGGCGTTCCAGAGTCGTTCAAGGTTCTTATTAAAGAGCTTCAAAGCTTGGGGATGGATGTGAAGATCCTGACCGAGAACGAAGAAGAGATCGAGATGAAAGAGATCGACGATGAAGATGACAATACGGGCGATAAGCTGAACCTCAACCTGGAAGGTGCAGAGGTAGGCGCCGAGTAACAGCAGGCTTTGGATGGAATGGGTTACTAAGGTACTGACACAGTCTTAAGGAGGGTTGCTCCTTGTTGGATGTTAACAACTTCGAGTATATGAAAATCGGTCTGGCTTCTCCCGACAAGATCCGTTCGTGGTCGCGCGGGGAAGTCAAAAAACCGGAAACGATCAACTACCGCACACTGAAGCCGGAGAAGGAAGGTCTGTTCTGCGAGAAGATCTTCGGACCCCAGAAGGACTGGGAATGTCACTGCGGCAAATATAAAAGAGTGCGTTACAAGGGCGTAGTGTGCGATCGCTGTGGCGTGGAAGTAACACGCGCCAAGGTACGCCGCGAGCGGATGGGTCATATTGAGCTGGCCGCTCCGGTATCGCATATCTGGTATTTCAAAGGCATCCCGAGCCGCATGGGTCTGGCGCTGGATATGTCTCCTCGTTCACTCGAGGAGATTATCTACTTCGCTTCCTACGTGGTGACTGATCCAGGAGATACACCGCTGGAGAAAAAGCAGTTGCTGTCCGAGAAGGAGTACCGCAGCTACCGTGAGAAGTACGGATATGGCTTCCAGGCGGGCATGGGCGCTGAAGCAGTCAAGAAGCTGCTGCAGGACATCGACGTTGAGCGCGAGCTGGAAACGCTGAAGGAAGAGCTGCGCACTGCTCAGGGTCAGCGTCGCAACCGCGCGATCAAGCGCCTGGAGGTTATCGAGGCTTTCCGTAATTCCGGCAATGAGCCGGAGTGGATGATTCTCGATGTGCTGCCTGTTATTCCTCCAGAGCTGCGCCCGATGGTGCAACTGGATGGCGGACGTTTCGCAACCTCCGACTTGAATGACCTGTATCGCCGTGTCATCAACCGTAACAACCGCCTGAAGCGCCTGCTGGATCTGGGAGCGCCAGATATTATCGTTCAGAACGAGAAGCGCATGCTGCAAGAAGCGGTGGACGCGCTGATCGATAATGGTCGCCGCGGTCGTCCGGTCACTGGACCGGGCAATCGTCCGCTCAAGTCGCTCAGCCATATGCTGAAGGGCAAGCAGGGGCGGTTCCGCCAAAACTTGCTGGGTAAACGGGTCGATTACTCCGGTCGTTCGGTTATCGTTGTCGGACCAAGCCTGAAGATGTATCAGTGTGGTCTGCCGAAGGAAATGGCGCTGGAGCTGTTCAAGCCGTTCGTTATGAAGGAACTGGTCAACAAAGGTCTGGCTCATAATATTAAGAGCGCCAAGCGCAAAGTAGAGCGTGTCAGCCCGGAAGTATGGGATGTGCTTGAGGAAGTCATCAAGGAGCATCCGGTACTGCTGAACCGTGCCCCTACGCTGCATAGACTGGGTATTCAGGCATTTGAGCCGATTCTTGTAGAGGGTCGCGCCATTAAGCTGCATCCGCTCGTCTGTACCGCTTATAACGCGGACTTTGACGGTGACCAGATGGCGGTTCACGTTCCGCTGTCGGCCGAGGCACAGGCTGAGGCTCGCTTGCTGATGCTGGCTTCGGGCAATATCCTTAACCCTAAGGATGGTAAGCCGGTCGTTACGCCTTCTCAGGATATGGTTCTGGGAAGCTTCTATCTGACGATGGATAACCCAGAAGCCAAAGGCTCCGGCTCCATCTTCGGCACAGTGAATGAAGCGATCTCTGCTTATCAGCGCGGTATTGTCTCGCTGCATGCGCGGATCGTTATCCCAGTTAAGGTGCTCAAGAAACAGACGTTTACAGAAGAACAGCAAAATTCGCTGATTGCCACAACAGTCGGCAAGGTTATCTTCAACGAAATATTCCCGGACACGTTCCCGTACATCAATGAGGCCACCAAGGTCAATCTGCTGAATGGAACACCGGATAAATATTTTATCACCAAAAAAGGCACCGACATGCGTGAATTCATGATGTCCCTGCCCGTCGCCGGCGCAGTCGGCAAGGAGTATCTCGGACAAGTGATCGGAGAATGCTTCCGTATCTACCATACTACGCAAACCTCGATCATTCTGGACAAAATCAAGCAGCTTGGCTTTACCTACTCGACCAAGGCCGGTATTACGATCGCAGTGTCCGACGTTATTGTGCCTCAGGAGAAAAATCAGATTCTGGTTGAATCTGACGAGAAGGTCAGAGTGGTTACGAATCAGTACCGTCGCGGTCTGATTACGAACGAGGAGCGCTACGACCGTGTCATCGGCATCTGGAGCAGAGCGAAGGATCAGATTACAGATATTCTGATGAAATCCATGGATCGCTACAATTCCATCATGCTCATGGTGGACTCCAAGGCGCGGGGTAACAAATCTCAGATCACCCAGCTTGGTGGTATGCGGGGTCTGATGGCGAACCCATCCGGTCGGATCATCGAATTGCCTATCAAATCGAACTTCCGCGAAGGCCTGACCGTATTGGAATACTTTATTTCCACGCACGGCGCGCGTAAAGGTCTGGCGGATACGGCGCTGCGGACAGCAGACTCAGGATATCTGACTCGCCGTCTTGTAGACGTAGCCCAGGATGTGATTGTTCGCGAGGATGATTGCGGTACAGATAAAGGGTTCAGTGTTAGCAAAATTCAAGATGGCAAAGAGGTTATCGAGGATCTGTACGACCGTATCGAGGGTCGTTACTCCTTCGAGACTGTGCGTCATCCGAAGACGGGCGAGGTAATCGTCAATCGCAATGAGCTGATCGATTCCAACAAGGCAGATGCGATCGTTGAAGCCGGTGTTGAACGCTTGCAGATCCGTTCTGTATTGAGCTGTCGTGCCCGTCATGGCGTCTGCAAAATCTGTTACGGCCGCAACCTGGCAACAGGCAAGCATGTCGAGATCGGCGAAGCTGTAGGCATCATCGCAGCGCAATCGATCGGTGAGCCGGGAACGCAGCTCACGATGCGTACATTCCATACCGGGGGCGTTGCCGGAGACGATATTACCCAAGGTCTTCCGCGTATTCAGGAGCTGTTCGAGGCGCGTAATCCTAAAGGCCAAGCGATTATCACCGAGCTGGACGGCGTGGTGAAGGAGATTCGTGAAGCGAAGGATCGCCGCGAGATCGAGGTTCAAGGCGAAGCGGAGTCCAAAGTGTATTCTGTTACCTACGGCTCGCGTATCCGCGTAACGGAGGGGCAGCAGATTGAAGCAGGCGATGAGCTGACTGACGGCTCCATCGATCCGAAGGATATGCTGCGCATCAAGGGCATCCGCGGCGTTCAGAACTATATCCTGCAGGAAGTTCAACGCGTATATCGTAACCAGGGTGTAGAAATCAACGACAAGCACGTTGAAGTAATGATCAAGCAGATGCTTCGTAAAATCCGAATCGTTGATGCCGGAGATACGACACTGCTCCCAGGCGCGTTCGTTGACATTCATGAATATGAGGCAGCTAACCGCGAGGCGATCTTCGCTGACAAGGAACCGGCCGTTGCCAAACCAGTGTTGCTCGGGATTACGAAGGCGTCACTGGAAACCGACTCCTTCCTGTCTGCGGCTTCCTTCCAGGAGACGACTCGTGTCCTGACTGATGCTGCTATCAAGGGCAAGGTCGACCAACTCCTTGGACTCAAGGAGAACGTCATTATCGGGAAGCTGATCCCTGCGGGAACAGGTATGAACCGCTATCGCAGCGTTCGCTTTGCCGGTATGGAGGAAGAGACGCTGGCCGGAGAAGAACAACTGGAGAGCGTTCCTGTAGAATCCTAATTCGGAGCTGTATAGGAATCGGGGGTGCGGTTAAGGCAGACATTTTGTCTTGACCTGCATCCCCTTTACCTGATATTATAGAATAGTTTGCTGCACTTTTTATATTAGGATCACAAGTAGCTTGACATGATGGGTTATGAGATGCTAATATAGCGAAGTGTGCCTAGAATGTATGGATGGTTCTGTACTTGAGCGAGCGAGAAGATAGTATAGAAGGATGAGATCCCATGGCATTTAAGATCGGCACGAAGCAAACGGCTAAAGCTGTTGAACAGCGCTCGGCTGTCGCAGTGTATGTGGCTGATGATGCAGATCCGAAATTGACAACACGCATTGTCGAGCGGAGCCTGCAAGCTGGAATTGAAGTGATCCGGGTAGAGACGATGAAGCATCTCGGACAGATGTGCGGGATTGAAGTCGGGGCTGCGATGGCCGCTTGGGTTCCTGATGAAGAATGATGGTTGCACCCGTTTTTGCTGGTTAACTCTTGAGATTGACTGGCGGAAACTTTTGTTTGTTTATGAATGAACCGCCTGGGTCTGTGGGCTTAAATTTTAAGTAGGGCAAGGCATTGTTCATGGTCAATTATGGGAAGGGGGTGGCAGCATGCCAACAATTAATCAGCTAGTTCGCAAAGGCCGTCAGGCTAAAGTGGTAAAATCCAAATCTCCTGCACTTCAGAGAGGTTTCAACGCGCTCAAGCGTGAGGAGACAGGTCAAAGCTCCCCGCAAAAACGCGGTGTATGTACTCGTGTAGGGACAATGACTCCGAAAAAACCGAACTCCGCCCTGCGGAAATATGCGCGTGTACGTTTGACGAACCGCGTTGAGGTTACGGCTTACATTGGCGGGATCGGGCACAACCTGCAAGAGCACAGCGTCGTACTGGTTCGTGGAGGCCGGGTTAAAGACCTTCCGGGTGTACGTTATCACATCGTTCGCGGTGCGCTTGATACTGCAGGTGTTAACAACCGTAAACAAGCTCGTTCCAAATACGGCACGAAGCGTCCGAAAGAGAAAAAGTAAGATAGCCTGAAGTCGGAAAAAGTTCCGGCACGCAGGATGACTATGAGAAGAAAGGGGGACTTCCTCAGTGCCACGTAAAGGTCCAGTAACAAAAAGGGATGTACTGCCGGATCCGGTGTACAACAGCAAGCTGGTTACTCGTCTGATCAACCGTATCATGCTCGACGGTAAGCGCGGAGTAGCCCAAACCATTCTGTATGATGCGTTCAACCTGATCAAAGAGCGTACAGGCAACGATCCTATGGAAGTGTTTGAGACTGCAATCAAAAACATCATGCCAGTGCTTGAAGTTAAAGCTCGTCGTGTCGGCGGTGCCAACTATCAAGTGCCGATCGAGGTTAAGCCTGAGCGCCGTACTGCGCTTGGTCTGCGCTGGTTGGTGAACTACTCTCGCAATCGCGGAGAGAAAACAATGGTGGAGCGTTTGGCAGCAGAGATTATCGATGCTTCCAACAACACCGGCGCTTCCGTTAAGAAACGTGAAGATACGCACAAAATGGCGGATGCGAACAGAGCGTTTGCTCACTACCGCTGGTAGGATTTAAAACACGAAAGGAGACAAATTCATGGCTAGAGAGTTCTCCTTGAAAAATACGCGTAATATCGGTATCATGGCGCATATCGATGCGGGTAAAACGACGACTACCGAACGGATTCTGTTCTATACAGGCCGTACCCACAAAATCGGTGAAGTGCACGATGGTGGCGCTACGATGGACTGGATGGAGCAGGAGCAGGAGCGCGGAATTACGATTACTTCCGCTGCGACTACCGCTCAATGGAAGGGTCACCGCATTAATATCATTGATACTCCGGGTCACGTTGACTTCACTGTTGAAGTTGAACGCTCCCTGCGTGTATTGGACGGGGCCGTTGGGGTTTTCAGTGCAAAAGAGGGCGTAGAGCCTCAGTCTGAAACCGTATGGCGTCAGGCTGACCGTTATGGTGTTCCACGTATTGCTTATGTCAATAAAATGGACATCATCGGTGCAGATTATTTGAATGTAATTACTAGCATGCGTGAGCGTCTCCAAGCAAATGCGGTAGCGATTCAGCTTCCAATCGGAGCTGAGAACGACTTTATCGGCCTGGTAGACATCGTTGAGCGCAAAGCTTACAAGTATAAAGATGATCTGGGTAAAGATCCGGAAGAAATCGAAATCCCGGCTGAACTGAAAGAGAAAGTTGAAGAGCTTCGTCTTGAGCTGGTAGAGAAAGTTGCCGAGCTTGACGAAGAGCTGACAATGAAGTATCTTGAAGGCGAAGAGATTTCGATCCCTGAGATCAAAGCTGCGCTCCGCAAGGGCGTATGTGAAGTGAAAATCTTCCCAGTTGTCTGCGGTTCTTCTTACCGCAACAAAGGTGTGCAATTCGTATTGGATGCTGTTGTAGATTACCTGCCAGCTCCAACCGACGTTCCAGACATCAAGGGTGTTCTTGAAGACGGAACAGAAACTGTTCGCAAATCTGCTGACGATCAACCGTTCGCAGCATTGGCGTTCAAGATTGCTACCGACCCGTTCGTGGGTAAACTGACGTTCTTCCGCGTGTATTCTGGAGTTCTGAATTCCGGTTCCTACGTGCTGAATGCCACTAAAGGCAAGCGCGAAAGAATTGGACGTATCCTTCAGATGCATGCGAACAGTCGTGAAGAGATTTCCGTGGTATACTCTGGAGATATTGCTGCTGCGGTGGGTCTGAAAGACACCATCACTGGCGACACGCTCTGCGATGAGAAAAACCCGGTTATTCTTGAATCCATGAACTTCCCTGAGCCGGTTATCGAGATTGCTATCGAGCCAAAAACGAAAGCCGACCAGGACAAAATGGGCGTAGCGCTCTCCAAGCTGGCTGAGGAAGATCCAACCTTCCGCGCGTACACGGATGAAGAGACGAACCAAACGATCATCGCTGGTATGGGTGAGCTTCACCTGGAAATCATCGTTGACCGTATGCGTCGTGAATTCAAAGTGGAAACCAATGTTGGTAAGCCGCAGGTAGCCTATCGTGAGACCTTCCGCACTCCTGCTAAAGTTGAAGGTAAATTCGTTCGTCAGTCCGGCGGCCGTGGTCAATACGGTCACGTATGGATCGAGTTCGAGCCTCAAGAGCCAGGAGAAGGATTTGTATTCGAGAACAAAATCGTCGGTGGTGTTGTACCGCGTGAGTATGTTCCGGCTGTTCAAGCTGGTATCGAAGAGTCGATGAAGAACGGCGTTCTGGCTGGCTTCCCGCTCGTTGATATCAAAGCTAGAATCGTTGACGGATCTTACCATGACGTCGACTCCTCTGAGATGGCGTTTAAGATTGCAGGTTCCATGGCGCTCAAAGCAGCGAAGGATAAATGTAATCCGGTTCTGCTTGAGCCAATCATGAAAGTGGAAGTTACTGTTCCTGAAGAGTACATGGGTGACGTTATGGGCATGCTGAACTCCCGTCGCGGTCGCATCGAAGGTATGGATTCCCGTGCAGGCGCACAAATTATCCGTGCCAAGGTGCCTTTGGCTGAGATGTTCGGTTACTCCACAACGCTTCGCTCCGGTACACAAGGACGCGGTGTTTTCGCAATGGAGCTGTCTCACTATGAAGAGGTTCCAAGATCGATCTCGGAAGAGATTATCTCCAAAACCAAAGGCGCTCAATAAGAGCTGTCTGAACACACAAGTGCATTTGGCCTGATGATTGCCTTCACCGGCTTTTATCTGGCCCACACATATAATTCCCAATTATTAAGGAGGATTAAGTTCAATGGCAAAGGCTAAATTTGAACGTAATAAACCGCACGTTAATATCGGTACCATCGGTCACGTTGACCATGGTAAAACAACTCTGACTGCTGCCATCACTACCGTTCTTTCCAAAAGATACGGCGGCGCAGCTATCGCTTTTGACCAAATCGACAAAGCTCCAGAAGAGCGCGAGCGCGGGATCACAATCTCCACTTCCCACGTAGAATATGAAACACCTAACCGTCACTATGCACACGTTGACTGCCCAGGTCACGCCGACTACGTTAAAAACATGATCACTGGTGCAGCTCAAATGGACGGAGCAATCCTGGTTGTATCCGCTGCTGACGGCCCTATGCCGCAAACTCGCGAGCACATCCTGCTGTCCAAGCAAGTAGGCGTTCCTTACATCGTCGTATTCCTGAACAAATGCGACATGGTTGAAGACGAAGAGCTTCTGGAACTGGTTGAGATGGAAGTTCGTGACCTGCTGAACGAATATGAGTTCCCAGGCGACGACACTCCAATCATCCGTGGTGCTGCTCGTGAAGCACTGGCTAACCCAGATGGTCCTTGGGCTGACAAAGTTGTTGAACTGTTCGAACAGATCGACGCTTATATCCCAACTCCAGAGCGTGACGTTGACAAGCCTTTCCTGATGCCTGTCGAGGACGTATTCACAATCACTGGTCGTGGTACAGTTGCTACAGGTCGCGTAGAGCGCGGTGCTGTTAAAGTAGGCGACGAGGTTGAAATCGTTGGTCTGGCTGAAGAAGCTCGCAAATCCGTATGTACTGGCGTAGAGATGTTCCGCAAATTGCTGGACTCCGCTCAAGCTGGTGACAACATCGGTGCGTTGCTGCGTGGTGTTGAGCGTAAAGACATCGAGCGTGGTCAAGTTATCTCCAAACCAGGTTCCGTTAAGCCTCACACTAACTTCACAGCTCAAATCTACGTCCTGACTAAAGAAGAGGGCGGACGTCATAAGCCTTTTTTCACAGGCTACCGTCCACAGTTCTACTTCCGTACAACTGACGTAACAGGTATCATCAACCTGCCAGAAGGCAGCGAAATGGTAATGCCTGGTGACAACATCACCGTTACCGTTGAACTGATCGCTCCTATCGCGATCGAAGAAGGTACTCGCTTCGCGATCCGCGAAGGCGGCCGTACTGTAGGCGCTGGCGCTGTTGCTACTATCCAAAAATAAGCGGGCTGCAGCATTAGCTGCTTCTGCTTACACAAAGTGCAAGCTCATGGGTTTATTGCCCGGGGCTTGCACTTTTTTTGTTTTCGTGGAGGCCGCATTACTATATTTATGATGGAACCGGTAGTTGTCTGCCGGTTATTTCTTTATAATTCATTTGGGGGAAATATTATAAAATACCATATATGGAAGAGTGATGATTAGACGGAAAGGGGAAATTGAATGTTCAAGGTGCTGCTTGTAGACGATGAAGTATTCGTCCGTAAGGGACTGCTGGAGCTGATACCATGGGAGCAACTCAACTATACGATTACAGGAGAGGCCGAGAACGGGAGGGAGGCACTGCAACTGATGGAGCGGCTGCAGCCGGATCTGGTCATTACCGACATTCGCATGCCGATTGTTGACGGGCTGGAGCTGATCCGCAATGTGAAGGAGCATAACGAGTGTAATCCGGCATTTGTCATTATTAGCGGCTATGATGATTTCAAGTATGCTCAGCAGGCGATGCGTTACGGGGTGCATGATTACATCCTGAAGCCAATCGATGAGGAGGAGATGGTAAGTACGCTTCGCAAGCTGTCGTATACGATGAGCGCCATCCTATGACGTTGCCAAGCCATCGTATGCTAGAGGCGCTCGTGCATGAGGAGCATGGCGAACAAGCGGAGCGGTATGCCGCTGCACTAGGATTGGAGAAGGCTGCTGGTTTTGTATACGTGGTGCTACATCTTCACGGCGCAACAGATGACAAGCTGACAAGCATCAAGCAGTTGCAGGATGCGCTGCAATCTATCACCTCTGCCACCTTCCCTGTTATGGAGCAACGGCTGGGGGAGGTAGGGATTCTGTTGAGACTGGACTGGCTCAGGCAATATGGCTCGGATCAGATGCAGGCACTGGCGAAGCTACGCGATCAGTTGACGAGACGTCTGGGAATGTCGGTCAGCCTGTATGCTGGCGAAGGCGTTAATCGTCTCTCCGAGCTTCGGCGTTCCTACACTAGTGCTAACGAGGCTGCTAAGCATAAGTATGCCGAGAACAGAGAGGTCATCTTGTTCGAGCAGATTAAGAATCAACCTCTCTATGTGTTTGATATGAGCCAGGAGCTGTGCCAGGAGCTGATTATGCATGTGGAGGAAGGGAACAGGACGGAATACTACGCTGCCGCCCTGAGCATGTTCCGGCAGTTTCAGGAGCAGCGGTTCGCTCCACAGGCGGTAGCCAGCGCTCTCTCCAGATGCTTCGGCGGCATTCAGGCTGTTATCAAGGAGATGGGAGGCATGGATGAACGGCTTCAACACGTGCAGGAGCTGGCCGAACGCGATTATCTCTTATGGAGCCTAAAGCTGCTACAGGAGCATGTCTTGTCCGCGCTGGAGGAAGCGGACGACTATATTGCGCAATTGCGCAAGGAGCAGCAGAAAGGGGACATTCACCGAATC
Source organism: Paenibacillus sp. J5 (assembly GCF_054955055.1). Lineage (NCBI taxonomy): Bacteria > Bacillati > Bacillota > Bacilli > Caryophanales > Paenibacillaceae > Paenibacillus > Paenibacillus sp. J5. The sequence continues at coordinate 215,771 of NZ_JBUEDD010000009.1, forward strand.
AAGAAATATATTGATGCGCACTACTGTGACAACATCAGTCTCAAAAGCATTGCGGCAAGGTTTTATATGAATGCCGTCTATCTCGGACGGTTATTTCGCAAGAGCTATGGCGTTTATTTCAATGAATATGTGCTCACGCTACGTGTGCAGGAGGCGAAGAGGCTGCTTCGCCAGACTGACCTGCGCATATATGAGATCGCGGCACGCATCGGTATCCCAAATGCAGATTATTTCGTCACTCAGTTCGAGAAGCTGGAGAGGCTCACGCCAACGGAGTATCGCAACAAGCTGCTTGTTGAGCGGGAGAGGGGAGAGCAATGAAAATTCATCTGAATCTGAATTATATGAAATTGCGTGACAAGCTGCTCCTGATGTATCTTTTGTCTGTTTTCATCCCTATTGTTGTGACCAACATCGTCTTTTATCAAGTCACGACAGCCAATGTTCGCAGCCAGAAGACCAGCGACGCGGCAGCCGCACTGGATAATCTCAAGAACGACCTGCGGGTGATGATTGATCAGGCTGTAGGTTTATCCTACTCGTTCTACGCCGACCCGATCTTTAATAAGACGATTGCGCGGCCGTTTGTCAGCCAGATGGAATATATCGAGACCTATAATGCTTATCTTGTGGGAACGCTGGCAGATCGGCATATCCAGGGTGTCCGGTGGTATCAGGTCTATACCGACAACCCTACTGTCCTCGCCTCTGGCTATATCGATAAATTAGCCGATACGATTCGCCATACGGACTGGTATATTCAATCCAACGCATCAACCGCCTCTTATCCTTCGTTTGTTTACTCCGGCGACACCTTTAGCCTGATTCAAAAGCTCAATAACTATCATACCGGCGGCATCGAGCAATTAATGAAGATTGATCTGAACACGGAGCTGCTACGACAGAAATTTATGAGTAGCGCGTTTAACGGGAAGCTATATTTGGTTGATCCTGCGGGAACGATTCGCTTCGGCAACAGTATGGAGGAGGACTGGCGAACGCGGAAGCTGCAGTTCGAGGATATTGCATTGCCCCGCAGCGCTCAGCTATTTGAAGCAGACTACACGGGAATTAATTACTTGGAGGGCTGGACACTGCACGGGGTCATGGACGAGGAGCTGGTTCTGAATGAGGTGAGGAAGTCCCGTTCCTTTGTCATCTGGCTGGCCTGTATTAACTTTGTATTGCCCACGATCATTATCGCGGCCATGTCGCGCTCCCTGCATGTGCGGCTCGTGCGCATACTTCGACACATGAAGAAGGTGAAGAGCCAGAACTTCCAGACGATACCCCATGAGGACGCACGCGATGAGATTGGGCAGCTCACACTAGAATTCAACCGGATGACGGAGACGATTCATACGCTCATTAATGAGGTCTATGTGGCTGATATTCAGAAGAAGGATCTGGAGCTGAAGCAGCAGCAGGCGCAACTGCATGCCTTACATAGTCAGATTAATCCCCACTTTTTGTTCAACACCTTGGAGTCGGTGCGCATGCGAAGTCTCATCAAGGGAGAGAAGGAAACGGCCAAGATCATTCATAATATGGCGCAGATATTTCGCAAATCCATCTCATGGAGTCAGAATGAGGTCAAGGTTAGTGAGGAACTGGAGCTGATTCGCAGCTTTCTGGAAATACAGAAATACCGTTTCGGTGACAAGCTGGAATACAGTGTCGTTGCTGATCCGGCGGCTCTGGAGCATCGCATTCCCAAAATGGTCATTCTCCCGTTCGTGGAAAATGCGAGCATCCACGGGATGGAGTCCAGCCCGGAGAAGGGGATCATTACAATCTCTGTATCGGTGCAGAGAGACCGCCTCATCTTCACATTGCGCGACAACGGTGCAGGGATGTCGGGAGATAAGCTGGAGGAGCTTCAGCGTTACTTGACCCAGGATTCGGAGATCGGAGATAAGGTTGGTATGAAAAATGCGTATTATCGGCTCAAGCTGTGCTATCCTTCCCGCTTCGACTTCTCCATCACATCCCAGAAGGGCGAGGGAACATGCATTAGGATCGGGCTGCCACAAGAGCTGGGTAACAAGTAAGGCTGTCTGCTGCGGGTTTATGTTCTCCACTCGTCGCACAACTTGTCGCACAGAAACGGACGAATATGTTTTTCAAAGCAGATAGTATGGTTTGTCGGGTCATCAAGGGAGCGCTTTCCATTTATAATGAAAGTGCTTACATTTAAAAAGAATGAAGGGGGATTCATCCACATGTTGACACGAAAGCTGATGGCCGTCTCCATGGCCATCCTGCTCGCCACAGTGCTGGGAGCCTGCGGGAATGGAGGGAACAGCAATGTTCCGAATAAATCTAACAATACGGCTCCAGATGCCTCGGCAGCCGACACACAAGACACATCACCTGTTACCTACACCTACTATCATTTTGGTTCAGGGAAGAAGGATACACTGGCAAGCGAGACGGCGATCGGCAAGGAGCTTCAGAAGCAGACGGGCGTCGATTTCAAAATGGAATATCTGGTCGGGGACAGTGTGACGAAAGCGGGTGTCATGATTGCTAGCGGCGAATACCCGGATGTAATCAGCTCCAGTGGCGAGATGGCTAAGCTCATGGACGCAGAGGCATATATTCCGCTGGATGATCTGATCGAGCAGTATGGCCCCAATATTAAGCGGGTGTACGGGCCTTATTTTGATAAAATGCGTCACACGGATGGGAAAATCTATACGCTGCCCTACACTGCCAACCAGGGGGAATATGTCGGTGATCCGAACATTGGCGGAGGCGCCTTCTGGATTCAGCGCTCCGTGCTGAAGGAATTCAATTATCCGAAAATTACGACGCTGGATGAATATTTCGATCTGATCAAGCAATACAAGGAGAAGTACCCGACTGTAGACGGGAAGGAGACGATCGGCTTCGTGTCCCTGGCTGGTGTGCCGAATAACTTCTTCACCCTGCAGAACCCGGCGATGCATCTGGCAGGGTATCCGAACGATGGCAGTGTGATGGTCAATATGGAGACGCATGAAGCGCGGATGGTAGCTGGAACCGAGGAGCAGAAGCGCTGGATTCAAAAGCTTAATGAGGTGAATTCGCAGGGGCTGTTCGATCCAGAGTCCTTCACGATGAACAAGGATCAATACTTGGCGAAGCTGACATCGGGACGTGTGCTCGGTTACTTCAACTACGGCTGGCAGATTGGGGATGCGACGAAAAATCTGCGTGAAGCAGGTATCGATGAGAAGCGTTATGCCCCGCTGCCGATCGTATTTGACAAGGACATCAAGGATCAGTATATCGACCCGCCAGGCTTTATCGCGAACTATGCAGTCGGCATCAGCATCAAGGCGAAGGAGCCGGAGCGTATTATTCAGTATTTTGACAATCTGCTGAAGGAAGAAAATCAGATTCTGGTGCAGTGGGGCATCAAGGATCAGACCTATAGTGTAGATGAGAACGGACGCTTCCATTATGCCAATGAAGAGCAACGGAAATACCATGATGATGTGGAGATGAGTCGTCAATTCGGCTTCACCTACTTTGTTAGCGAATGGCCAAAGTATGGCGGCAACTCTACGTTGTCCAGCGGCAATGCTTATAGCCCTGCCAATCAGCCTGAGGTTGCTCGCGGCACCTATACCGATGGGGACAAGGCGTTTCTGGACGCCTATGGTATCCAAACCTTTAGCGAGCTGTTCAGCAAGCCTGAGGAGCGTCCATGGTTCCCGGCCTGGTCGATTGCGATCGAGCAGGGCTCGCCGGAGCAAATTATCATTACGAAGGCGGATGATCTGCAGCGCAAATATCTGCCGAACCTGATTCTGGAGTCGCCAGGCAACTTCGAGAAGCTATGGAACGATTATATGGGCGAGCTGAACAAGCTCGATAAGGCGAAGTATGAGGAAACCATCACAGAGGCTGTGAAAAATCGGGTAGCGGGCAAATGGTAAGAAAGAGGTAGACCATAGGATCTGCGTAGAGGGGGGCGAGCTGGAGCGGCTCTCCCCCCTCTAGAGTCGATGGTAACGACGGAAAGGAGCTGCAGACAGTGGAGAAGCCGATACAGCCCGCCGATTCAGCGGTTGAAATCAACGGTATCCAAATAAGTAGAAGTGGCCTGTTTTTCAAGCGTGTGCTGCAGCAAAAAGTGCTGCTGTTCATGTGCATTCCTTTTGTGCTATGGGCATTCGTCTTCAAGTACCTTCCGCTATGGGGTTGGACAACGGCCTTCCAAAATTATAAGCCGTCCAAGAGCTTCTCGGAGCAGAAGTGGGTAGGCTGGCAGCATTTCCGAACCTTGTTTGAGGATGACACCTTTTATCGGGTGCTGCGCAATACGCTGGCTATGAGCTCCATTAAGCTGGTACTGGGCTTTGTGACTGCCATTACGCTGGCCATTCTGTTGAACGAATTGAAACATATCATTTTCAAACGGGTGGTTCAGACCATCAGCTATCTGCCCCACTTCATCTCCTGGGTGGTGGCATCCAGTATCGTGCTGACGGTGCTGTCTCCGGATGGCATAATCAATCTGCTTCTAATGAAGCTTCGCCTGATTGACAGTCCTGTGCTATGGATGGGCAAGGGGGAATATTTCTGGGGCATTCTTGGCGCTACCGAGGTATGGAAGGATGTTGGCTGGAACACGATTGTTTATTTGGCTGCCATCACAACCATTGATCCGTCTCAATATGAAGCGGCTGAGATTGACGGAGCCAATCGTTTTCAACGCATTCTCCATATTACGCTTCCAGGGTTAAAGCCGGTCATTATTATTTTGTTGATTATGAATTTGGGGCATATTCTGGAATCGGGTTTCGAGCCGCAATATTTGCTAGGTAACGGGATGAATGTCGATTACTCGGAGAACCTTGATATATTTGTACTGAAGTATGGCATGGGGCTGGGGAACTTCTCGCTGGGAACTGCGGCGGGCATATTCAAAACCTTAGTAAGCTTTGCCTTCCTCTTCTCGGCGAACTATATTGCCAAGAGGATGGGGGAAAGCCGATTATTCTAATTCAAGGAGGCCTCAAGCCATGCAGAAAGTACCGACATCCCGCTTGCGCTACTTCAGTCTGAGTGACCGTTTGTTCGATATAGGGAACATAACAATGATGATCTGCCTGATGGTTGTGACTATCTACCCCTTTGTGAATATGATCGCCGTATCATTCAATGATGCTAATGATGCTGTTCGAGGGGGCATCTATCTATGGCCGCGGGAGTGGACATGGGATAATTACAAGTATATTTTCGGGGAAAGTGATATATATGGTGCAACCCTGATTTCGGCGCTACGCACATTGATCGGCACCGCAATCGCCGTATTCTGTACAGCGATGCTAGCCTACACGATCAGTCGATCCGAATTCGTGCTGCGCAAGTTTGTTACGATGTTCTTCGTGTTCACGATGTATTTCAGCGGAGGATTGATTCCCACCTATCTGCTCATCAAGGATCTCGGCTTGGTGAATTCCTTCTGGGTTTATATTTTCCCAGGCATCATCGGTGTATTCAATATGATCGTTATTCGCTCCTTCATCGAGGGTCTGCCAGATGGCATACTAGAATCCGCGCGAATCGACGGAGCAGGCGAATTCACAACCTTTATTCGCATCGTGCTGCCGCTGACGGTTCCGGCGATGGCGACCGTATCGCTGTTCGTGGCGGTGGGGCAATGGAATTCCTGGTTCGACGTCTTTCTGTACAACTCTTCCAACATTAAACTAAGTACGCTGCAATATGAACTGATGAAAATATTACAGACCTCCAACACCTCGGCCACCGCCTCAGCGGGCGATGTCTATCAATCTGCAGGCAGCGGCGGCACGAATGTGACGCCAACCTCGATTCGGGCTACGATGACGATTGTCGCCAGTGTCCCGATCTTGATCGTATATCCGTTCTTGCAGAAGTATTTTGTTCAGGGGATGACCGTTGGCGGTGTAAAGGGTTAATCGTTCATTCATTCATGAGGTTAAATAGCTCGCAGGGAAGGCAGGATCATCTGTCACCCTGCGGGCTATTCGCTGCTGGAGCGAAACCTTCCAGTCATTGGTTACGTCAACATATTTATCTCTACATTATATTAGGTCGTGTCTGAACACCCGTTCAAGGGCATCTCTCCCCGCCTTTTCGCCCCATGCTGCGTTGCTTTTTCTTGACGTACCCCCGGTACGCCTGCGAAAAAGCGCCTTGCCTGGAACGAAAATTCGGCCAGATCTGTTCCGTTCAGAGTGTTCAGACACGCCCTAGAAGGCGGTAGTGCAATGAAGAAGAGCTATACTTTGATTGTTATGATTACAGTGCTCTTACTGACGGGGGCATGTGGGAACGATGCGCCAGAGGCGGGCGAGATACAAAATTCCGAAGAGCCGGCGTATAAGCAAAATACGGAAGCTGACGGGCAGCAACAGCCAACAGCATTTCAAGCTGGCTTGGCCTTTGATCCCAAGTCTTATGCTGATCAGGTGGCTGAAAATGAACAGACTGTGCTGGAAGTGCTGGAGAAGCATCTGACCGCATTGGTGGAGCATGACTATGAAGCGTTCAAAGCAGGCTTCGGCGAGGAGAAGATGGCGGATATTCTCGGCTTTTATTACGGCGATAACCTCCAGTATAGATTTACGGGCATCGATAGTATTGAAACGTTTAAAGGCTCCTATCACCAGTATCAAATTTATGTGCTTGGAGAGCAGTTGGACAGTAACACGGGGGACATCAAAGAGGTCAAGCTCATGTATGCGATTCGGCAGAGCAAGCAGGGGGATTGGAGCATCTATACGATCGACTAGTCAGGATAATTATTCCAGAGTCGTCTATACTGTGTAGTAAGGTTGGCCGTGCGCTTGCAACAAGGGAAAATATTCGAATAAATCTACGCCTAGATGTTGCAATGGGCCGAATAATTTTGTATACTAGTGAAGTTGGTCTGTGACTGTGCGATGATGTGAGAGGTTGCCGACACACCCGGCCCCTTTGCCATGGGGCATCGATCGGGTTTTCTCACGGAGTATGTCCGATACCTAATTGGGCGATAGAAGGAGGGAATTATATGGCAAAGCAAAAGATTCGTATTCGCTTGAAAGCTTACGATCACAGAATTCTTGATCAATCCGCAGAGAAGATTGTTGAAACTGCAAAGCGTTCCGGAGCAGGCGTGTCCGGTCCGATTCCGCTTCCAACGGAAAAGCAAATCATCACGATTTTGCGTGCGGTACACAAGTACAAGGATTCGCGGGAGCAATTCGAAATGCGCACACATAAGCGTCTGATCGATATTGTCAACCCAACGCCGCAAACCGTCGATGCATTGATGCGCTTGGACCTGCCGTCCGGTGTAGATATCGAAATCAAACTTTAATTCAGAACGGATTAGCAAAGGAAACGAGGTGTCAACATGAAAGGTATCTTAGGTAAAAAACTTGGAATGACGCAAGTATTTACAGCCGAGGGCAATGTCGTGCCTGTTACAGTTATCGAGGCTGGCCCTTGCGTGGTTCTGCAGAAGAAAGACCAAGAGAATGATGGCTATGAAGCGATTCAGCTTGGCTTTGCCGACAAGAAAGAGAGCAGAGCGAATAAGCCTGAGAGCGGCCATGCTAAAAAAGCCAACACGGCTCCTAAGCGCTACATTCGTGAGTTCCGCGGTGTGAACCTGAGCGAATACGAGGTAGGCGCAGAGCTGAAGGCTGACCTGTTCACTGAAGGAGAATTCGTTGACGTAACGGGGATCTCCAAAGGTAAAGGCTTTGCAGGCGTAATTAAACGCTGGGGTCAAAGCACAGGTCCTATGTCCCACGGTTCCCGCTACCATCGCGGTCCAGGTTCCATGGGTTCGATCCAAGCTAACCGTGTTCCAAAGGGCAAACGCCTGCCAGGACATATGGGTTCGGATACGATTACGATTCAAAACCTTGAGATCGTGCGTGTCGATGCCGAGCGCAACGTGCTGCTCGTGAAAGGCTCGATCCCAGGAGCGAAAAACAGCTTTGTCCGTATTAAATCTACGGTGAAGAAATAAGGAAAGGAGGAACATCTAGTGCCAAAAGTAGCAGTATATAATGTGAGCGGCTCGCAAGTCGAGGAAATCGAACTGTCCGACAGCGTGTTCGGAATCGAGCCGAATGTTCACGTATTGCATAGCGCTGTTGTTCTGCAGCAAGCTGCGGAACGTCAAGGAACGCACAAGACTAAAGGTCGCTCCGAAGTTCGTGGTGGCGGTCGCAAGCCTTGGAAACAAAAAGGAACAGGCCGTGCTCGTCAAGGAAGCATTCGCTCCCCGCAATGGGTTGGCGGCGGTACCGTATTCGGACCGACTCCTCGCAGCTACGGATTCAAGTTGCCTAAGAAAGTTCGCCGTTTGGCTATCAAATCCGCTCTTTCTTCCAAGGTGATTGATAACGGAATTATCGTGTTGGATCAGCTTGCTCTGGCTCAACCGAAAACGAAGGAATTTGCAGCTATTCTGAATAACCTGAAGGTTGCCCGCAAAGCGCTGGTTGTAACAGCAGGTTACGAGGATAACGTTGCACTGTCCGCCCGCAACATCCCTGGTGTGAAATTTGTCGCTGCAGACGGCATCAATGTTCTTGATGTACTGCAACACGACCAACTGATCATTACCAAGGAAGCGGCTCTAAAAGTTCAGGAGGTGCTTGCATAATGAGTAGAGATCCACGCGATATTATCAAGCGCCCGGTCATTACCGAACGCACAACTGAGATGATGGCTAGCAAACGCTATGTATTTGAAGTGGATATTCGTGCGAATAAAACTTCAATCAAGCAAGCTATCGAAGAAATCTTCAAAGTTAAAGTTGTTAATGTAAACACACTGCGTGTGCCAGGTAAGCCGAAGCGCCAAGGTCGTCACGCTGGTTACACTTCCGAATGGAAGAAAGCATTCGTTCAACTGAGCGAAGACAGCAAAGAATTGGAATTCTTTGAAACGGTTTAATTCACACGGTATAAGAGGAGGGAATAGAAGTGCCAATTAAGAAGTATAAACCGACTTCTCCTGCTCGTCGTGCGATGTCCGTCTCCACGTTCGAAGAGATTACGACAAGCACACCGGAGAAATCGTTGCTGGCTCCGCTTTTCAAAAAAGCTGGACGCAACAACCAAGGTAAAATCACGGTTCGTCACCATGGCGGCGGACATAAACGCAAATACCGGATTATCGATTTCAAACGGAACAAGGATGGAATCATCGGTACTGTTGCAACGATCGAATACGATCCGAACCGTACTTCCAACATCGCGCTGATCAACTATGCAGACGGTGAAAAACGTTATATCATCGCACCAAAAGGGCTGAAAGTTGGGGACAAAATCTCCTCCGGTCCAGCTTCTGATATTAAAGTGGGCAACTCGCTTCCACTGGAGAACATCCCAGTTGGTACAGTTATTCACAACATCGAGATGAGACCTGGCAAAGGCGGACAGCTAGTTCGTGCTGCTGGTACCGAAGCTCAATTGCTCGGTAAAGAGGACGACTATGCTGTTATTCGTCTGTCTTCCGGTGAAGTGCGTCGCATCCTGAAAGTATGCCGCGCTACAATCGGTTCCGTAGGCAACGAAGATCATGAGCTGATCAAGATTGGTAAAGCTGGCCGTTCCCGTTGGCTCGGCAAGCGTCCTGAAGTTCGCGGTGTTGTAATGAACCCGAATGATCACCCTCACGGTGGTGGTGAAGGTCGCGCTCCAATCGGACGCAAATCGCCTATGTCTCCATGGGGCAAACCAACCCTTGGTTACAAAACACGCAAGAAGAAAAAAGCATCCAGCCAATACATTGTACGTCCTCGTACAAAGTAATACGGATCGCTTGTTAATTATAGCGCGTGAGCATAAGGTTCGACGAAGGGAGGATTCCAAATGGGTCGCAGCTTGAAGAAAGGTCCGTTTATTGACGGCTACCTGCTGAAAAAAGTCGAGGTCTTGAACGAAACGAACAAAAAAGTCGTTATCAAAACTTGGTCCCGTCGCTCCACCATTTTCCCGCAGTTTATCGGTCACACGTTTGCTGTGTATGATGGACGTAAACATGTGCCGGTATACGTGACAGAGGATATGGTTGGACACAAGCTTGGTGAATTTGCACCAACTCGCACGTACAAAGGCCATACTGACGACGACAGAAAAACAGGCAGAAGATAAGTTCTGCTTGGAAGCGACTGTAACTGAGAGGAGGTTCAACAATGCAACAAGCTAAAGCCAGTGCCAATTTTGTGCGCATTGCACCGCGCAAGGCGCAATTGGTTGTGGATCTGATCCGCGGCAAGCAAGTTGGCGAAGCGATTTCCATTTTGCGCCATACCCCTAAATCAGCATCGCCGATTGTGGAGAAGCTTTTGAATTCCGCGATCGCTAACGCAGAGCACAATTTCCAATTGGACGTGAACAATCTGGTTATCTCCCAGGTCTATGTTAACCAAGGGCCAACCATGAAACGTTTCCGCCCGCGTGCGATGGGACGCGCAAGCAGAATCAATAAAAGAACCAGCCACATTACATTGGTGGTATCTGAAAAATAAGGAGGGATAACGTGTGGGTCAAAAGGTAAATCCGGTCGGTCTGCGGATTGGTATCATCCGTGATTGGGAATCGAAATGGTATGCCGGCAAAGATTTTGGTGATCTGTTGCTGGAAGACGTTAAAATTCGTGAGCACCTGAAAAACAAACTGAAGGACGCTGCAGTTTCCCGCATCGAGATCGAGCGTGCGGCTAACCGCGTGAATGTAACGATTCACACTGCCAAGCCAGGTATGGTTATTGGTAAAGGCGGCTCTGAAGTAGAAATTTTGCGCTCGGATCTGGCTAAGATTTCCGGCGGCAAAAAGGTGCACATCAATATCTCTGAAATCAAGCAATCGGATCTGGACGCGATTCTCGTGGCTGAAAGCATTGCTCAACAACTTGAGCGCCGGACATCTTTCCGTCGTGCGATGAAGCAAGCGATCCAACGTTCGATGCGTGCTGGCGCAAAAGGAATCAAGACATCGGTTAGCGGTCGTCTTGGTGGCGCTGAGATTGCTCGTACTGAAGGATATAGCGAAGGAACGGTTCCGCTGCATACGCTGCGTGCCGACATTGACTACGGAACAGCAGAAGCTCATACAACTTACGGCCGTATCGGCGTAAAAGTATGGATCTACCGTGGCGAAGTCCTTCCAACGAAGAAGAAAGCTCCCCAGGAAGGAGGCAACTAATCATGTTGGTGCCTAAACGCGTCAAACACCGCAAAGAACACCGCGGTCAAATGAAAGGCCGTGCTAAAGGCGGTACAGAAGTACACTTTGGCGAATTCGGTCTGCAAGCTCTTGAGCCGGCATGGATTACGAACCGTCAGATCGAGGCCGCTCGTATCGCGATGACTCGCTACATTCGCCGGGGCGGTAAAGTATGGATCAAAATTTTCCCTTCCAAGCCAATTACGCAAAAGCCGCTTGAGGTACGGATGGGTAGCGGTAAAGGTAATGTGGAGAAATGGGTTGCGGTTGTAAAACCAGGCAAAGTGTTGTTTGAGCTTGCTGGTGTTTCCGAAGAAATCGCACGTGAAGCAATGCGCCTCGCTTCCCACAAGCTCCCGATCAAAACGAAGTTTGTGAAACGCGAAGAAGTGGGTGGTGAAGCAAATGAAAGCTAGTGAATTTCGCAACCTAACATCTGCTGAGATTGAACAGAAAGTCGCCGGTTTCAAGGAAGAACTGTTCAACCTTCGTTTTCAATTGGCTACTGGCCAACTGGACAACCCGACTCGGATCCGTGATGTGCGGAAGGAAATAGCTCGTGCTAAAACCGTATTGCGTGAGAGAGAACTCGGAATCAGCAGCTAATTGATAGATAATGATAGCCTTTAACCTGAACTAGAAGCCTAAAGCCTCGGCTGAAGGAAGGAGGAAGAACATGAGCGAAGAGCGTAACGCCCGCAAAGTTCAAATCGGCAAGGTCGTGAGCGACAAGATGGACAAAACGATTGTTGTTGCAGTAGAAACCTACAAAAAACACAATCTGTACCATAAGCGCATTAAATACACGAAGAAATTCAAAGCGCATGACGAAAACAATCAAGCTAAAATTGGTGATACCGTTAAAATCATGGAGACTCGTCCGCTTTCCAAGGACAAACGTTGGAGACTGGTTGAAGTCGTTGAAGCTGCGGTTATCCTTTAAATATCATGCGATAGCGTGCCGATGCCATCGGGCGCTTGAATCGGATTTGAAAAAGGAATGTCCGAAAGGAGGACCAATAAATGATTCAACCATTTTCGCGTTTAGCTGTTGCTGACAACTCTGGCGCAAAAGAGCTGATGTGTATCCGTGTTCTGGGTGGTACAGGACGTCGTGCAGCGCATATCGGTGATCTGATTGTTTGCTCCGTTAAACAAGCAACACCAGGCGGCGTTGTCAAAAAGGGTGACGTTGTAAGAGCAGTAATCGTTCGTACCAAACGTTCTGTACGTCGTAAAGACGGATCTTACATCGCATTTGACGAGAATGCAGCGGTAATTGTTAAAGACGACAAGAGCCCTCGCGGAACTCGTATCTTCGGACCAGTAGCACGTGAGCTGCGCGACCGCGATTTCATGAAGATCGTATCGCTGGCACCGGAAGTTATCTAATACCAGCCCCGGCGAGCAGTATGCTCATGGGGAACCTATATTGCCTTAACGCTTAAAGTGAGCAGGAGGTGTAACAAATGCCAAGGCTGAAAAAAGTGCTGGAATCCCACAACAACAAATTGCATGTGAAAAAGGATGACAATGTCATCGTAATCACAGGTAAAGATAAAGGCAAAAAAGGTCGGGTTATCGCAGCATATCCTCGTGAAAATCGCGTTCTTGTAGAAGGCGTGAATATCGTGAAGAAGCATTCCCGTCCATCGCAGCAAAACCCGCAAGGCGGAATCATCGAGCAAGAGGCGCCGATCCATGTATCGAACGTCATGCTGATTGATCCAAAGAGCGGAAAAGTAACTCGTGTAGGCTACAAAGTGCTGGATAACGGCAAAAAAGTTCGGATTGCTCGCAAATCCGGCGAAGTTATCGATTAATCTGATGTGACGGAAAGGAGGTCCATAGTTCATGGCAGTAAGAATGAAAGATCGTTTTCTGAATGAAATCACCCCAGCCCTGATGCAAAAATTCAACTATTCTTCGGTAATGCAAGTGCCGAAAGTTGAGAAGGTTGTTATCAACATGGGGGTAGGTGAGGCTGTCTCCAACTCCAAAGTGCTGGATGTTGCAGTAGAAGAGCTTCGTCTCATTTCCGGTCAAAAGCCGGTCATCACTCGTGCTAAGAAATCCATCGCGGGCTTCAAGCTTCGTGAGAATATGCCAATCGGGGTTAAAGTGACACTGCGCGGCGAGCGTATGTACTACTTCCTCGACAAATTGTTCAACGTGTCTCTTCCGCGTGTACGCGACTTCCGCGGAATTTCCAATAAAGCTTTTGACGGCCGCGGTAACTATACGCTGGGTCTGAAAGAGCAACTCATCTTCCCAGAGATTGAGTACGATAAAGTCGACAAGGTCCGCGGAATGGACGTCGTCATCGTTACGACGGCAAAAACGGACGAAGAAGCTCGCGAGCTGCTGACCCAACTGGGCATGCCGTTTGCGAAGTAATCCACAGGAGGTGTAATTACCAAGTGGCAAAAACTTCGATGAAAGTCAAGCAACAACGCACGCCTAAGTTTAAAGTGCGCGCCTATACGCGCTGCGAGCGTTGCGGCCGTCCGCACTCCGTTTTGCAAAAGTTTAAAATCTGCCGGATTTGTTTCCGTGAATTAGCATACAAAGGCCAGATTCCTGGCGTCAAAAAAGCAAGCTGGTAATCAGCCTAGTTCGGGAAGGAGGTTTACAAGAATGGTTATGTCTGATCCGATTGCAGATATGCTGACGCGCATCCGCAATGCGAATGTCGTTCGTCACGAAACCGTGGAAATGCCTGCTTCGAAAGTGAAGAAGCAAATCGCCGAAATTTTGAAGCGTGAGGGCTTTATCCGCGATGCTGAATATATCGAGGACAACAAACAAGGGATTATCCGTATTTTCCTGAAATACGGCCCGAACAACGAGCGTGTTATTACAGGACTGAAGCGTATTAGCAAGCCTGGACTGCGCGTGTACACAAAAAGCAATGAAGTCCCTCGCGTGCTTGGAGGACTGGGAATCGCGATTATTTCCACATCCAAAGGCGTCGTAACGGATAAAGAAGCTCGTCAATCCAAATCCGGCGGAGAAGTTGTCTGCTACGTTTGGTAATTCAGATTCACAACGATTGGAGGTGTAACAATGTCCCGTATTGGTCGTAAAGCTATCCAAGTGCCTGCTGGCGTGAACGTTACCTTGGATAACACATTGATTACTGTAAAAGGACCGAAAGGAACGCTGTCCCGTGAGCTTCACAAAGACATGAAAATTGTCATTGGGGAGAACGAAATCTCGGTAGAGCGCCCTTCTGATCATAAACTGCACCGTTCCCTGCACGGCACAACACGCAGTGTTGTAGCTAACATGGTAAACGGCGTAACTGAAGGTTTCCAGAAAACGTTGGAGCTTGTTGGCGTAGGTTACCGCGCGAGCAAGTCCGGCGAAAAAGTGGTACTGAACGTTGGTTACTCTCACCCGGTTGAGATCGAGCCGGAAGCGAATGTTGAATTCGAAGTTCCTTCGAATACAAAAATCATCGTTAAAGGCATCGACAAGGAGCGCGTAGGCGCCCTGGCTGCCAAAATCCGCGCTGTACGTGAGCCTGAGCCATATAAAGGCAAAGGGATCAAATATGAAGGCGAACGCATCCTTCGCAAGGAAGGTAAAGCCGGTAAGAAGAAGTAAGCCGCTTGTAAAAGCAGCTTAACTCTTATATCGGTAAGGTGAATGAAGGGAGTGAACCTCGAATGATTACTAAAGGCGATAAGAAAAAAGCCCGTCTGAAGAGACACCTGCGTGTCCGTAAAAAAATCAATGGAACGGTGGAACGCCCTCGGCTGTCCGTATTCCGCTCCTCTAAACATGTATATGTTCAATTGATTGATGACGTTAACGGCGTGACGCTGGCAGCAGCCTCCACTCAAGATAAAGAGCTGAAGGATCTGAAAAACGGCGGAAACAAAGAAGCGGCTCGTCAAGTAGGCACTTTGATTGCTGAGCGCGCCAAAGCAAAAGGCGTAACCAAAGTGGTATTTGACCGCGGCGGATATTTGTATCACGGAAGAATTCAAGAACTGGCTGACGCTGCTCGTGAAGCGGGTCTCGAATTCTAATCCGAATTCCCCAATAAGGAGGTATAACGACTTGCGTGTAGATCCTAATACGTTAGAGCTTACTGAAAAAGTAGTTCACATCAACCGCGTATCCAAAGTTGTAAAAGGCGGACGCCGTTTCAGCTTTAGTGCGCTTGTAGTTGTCGGTGACGGCAAAGGTTGGGTTGGCGCAGGGATCGGTAAAGCATCCGAAGTTCCGGATGCGATTCGCAAAGGTATCGACGATGCGAAGAAAAACCTGATCCATGTTCCACTGGTTGGAACAACCATCCCTCACCAAGTGCTGGGTCACTTTGGCGCTGGCGAAGTGCTGCTGAAGCCAGCTTCTGAAGGTACCGGAGTTATCGCAGGTGGTCCTGTGCGTGCAGTTCTTGAACTGGCAGGCGTAGGCGACATCCTGACGAAATCCCTGGGTTCCTCCAACTCCATCAACATGGTGAATGCAACGCTCGAAGGGTTGTCCCGTCTGAAGCGTGCAGAAGACGTAGCGAAATTGCGCGGCAAAACCGTTCAAGAGCTATTAGGTTAAGGAGGGGTATCCAATGGCAAACCTGCAAATTACCCTCGTTCGCAGTCTGATCGGCCGTAACGAGAAGCAACGCGCAACCGTTAAGGCACTGGGCTTGCGTAAGCTTAATCATTCCGTGGTTCAACCGGACAATGCAGCTATTCGCGGTATGGTGACTGCTGTCAGCCACCTGGTTAAAGTGGAAGAAGTTCAAGGCTAATCGCCTGAAGATAGGCTAATTAGGGCCATCAAAACATAAGGAGGTGCAACGATCGATGAAATTGCATGAGCTAAAACCAGCTCCTGGGTCCAAGCAAGAACCAAAACGCAAAGGACGCGGGATTGGTTCCGGTAACGGTAAAACTGCAGGCAAAGGTCATAAAGGGCAAAATGCTCGTTCCGGCGGCGGTGTTCGTCCAGGCTTCGAGGGCGGTCAAAACCCGTTGTACCGTCGCTTGCCTAAGCGCGGCTTCAACAATCCGTTCCGCAAGGAATATGCCATTGTCAACCTAGATGAACTGAATAGCTTTGCAGCAGGTAGCGAAGTCACTCCTGAAATTTTGAAGGAGAAGGGCATCGTAAAAAATTCGCTTAGCGGCATCAAGATCTTGGGTAATGGTGAGATCAAGGTTCAACTTACTGTGAAAGCAAATAAGTTCTCTCAATCTGCGGTAGAGAAAATCCAGGCTGCCGGCGGTAAAACCGAGGTGATCTAATTGTTCAAGACCTTGTCCAATATTTGGAAAGTAGAAGATCTGCGCAAAAGAATACTGTTTACCCTGTTCATCTTGCTTATTTATCGTATTGGTGCCTTTATTCCGGTGCCGAATATCGATAAATCTGTGTTTGACCAAATCAACTCAGAGCAAGCGAGTCTGTTCGGAGTACTCAATACGTTCTCCGGCGGTGCGCTGTTCCAGTTTTCGATCTTTGCAATGTCGATCGTACCTTACATTACCGCATCCATTATCGTACAATTGTTGACGATGGATGTTATCCCCAAATTTGCCGAGTGGGCAAAAGAGGGAGAGAACGGGAAAAAGAAGCTGGCTCAAATTACACGTTACGGAACGATTATTCTCGGTCTGATTCAGGCGTTCGCGACAGCGATCGGCTTCAACCGTCAATATAATTTCCAATTCGTTGTGGATCCGGGCTTTGCTACGTATACGATGATTGCAATCGTCTTGACCGCAGGTACTGCATTCCTGATGTGGCTCGGTGAACAGATTACCGAGAAAGGAATTGGTAACGGAATTTCGATCATTATCTTCGCCGGTATTGTCGCTGGATTTCCAGGGCATATCCGTACTATCTACGCAGACCAGTTCATTGATTCCGATCAATTGTTCCTGAACATCGTGAAGGCGCTCGTTATCCTTATCGCGGTTGTTGCGATCATTGTCGGTGTTATCTTCGTACAGCAAGGGATTCGCAAAATTCCTGTGCAGTATGCAAAACGGGTTGTAGGACGTAAAATGTATGGTGGCCAATCCACGCACATTCCATTGAAGGTTAATGGAGCAGGCGTTATCCCGGTTATCTTCGCAGTGTCTCTGCTTATGTTCCCAGTTACGATTGCTGGCTTCTGGGCTGATAAGCCTTGGGCACAATGGGTAACAAAGCATATGTACTATGACCAGCCGCTAGGCATGGTACTGTATGTACTCTTGATTATCGGCTTCACCTTCTTCTACACCTTTGTCCAGATTAACCCGGTACAAATGGCGGATCAGATGAAGAAGAACGGCGGTTACATTCCAGGCGTTCGTCCTGGCAAACCGACCTCGACATACATCACGCGTGTTATGTCGCGGATTACGCTCTCCGGAGCGCTGTTCCTTTCCATCATCTCTGTTCTTCCGGTTGCCTTTGGCGCTTTGGCAGGTCTGCCGCGTTCGGTACAGATTGGCGGTACCTCCTTGCTGATCGTAGTAGGGGTTGCACTGGATACGATGAAGCAAATCGAAACTCAGTTGATCAAACGCCACTACAAAGGGTTTATCAATAAATAACAATAGGTTCTTGTGCTGGGCTGCCCGGACGTCGCTAGATGATCGGAAGCCCGCTCGAGCTTATTGGGCTTAAAGTGAGGAACGCAAGATGAATATCCTATTCATGGGACCGCCCGGAGCTGGCAAAGGCACTCAGGCTGAACGGATTGTTGAGGAATTTCAAGTTCCCCATATCTCCACTGGAGATGCGTTCCGTCTGGCGATGAAGCAGGGCACTCCGCTCGGGCAAAAGGCAAAGGAATATGTAGATCAGGGACTATTGGTTCCGGATGATGTGACAAATGGCATTGTCAGGGAACGTCTGCAGCAGCCGGATTGTGAGAAGGGATTTCTGCTTGACGGATTTCCGCGCACACTATCCCAGGCTGAGGCGTTGGACGAAATGCTGAGCGCAATGAATCGTGGTATCGACCATGTGGTCAACTTGAAGGTGGATCGCAGTCTGCTGCTTGCACGGTTGACCGGCCGCCGGATCTGCAAGGCTTGTGGATCGACGTACCATGTCTTGTTCAACGCACCAGCGAAGGAAGGCGTATGTGATAAGTGCGGCGGCGAGCTGTATCAGCGTTCGGATGATACAGAAGAGAAGGTCGGCACACGTCTGGATGAGTATATCTCCAAGACAGCACCACTTCTCGCCTACTACTCTGACAAAGGGCTGCTTCGCGAAGTGGACGGCGAAAAAGAAATCGATACGGTAACCGCTGAGATCGTATCTTGTATGCGAGGGTTATCCTGATGATTATTTGCAGGTCCGAGTCCGAACTGGTCTTTATGAGGGAAGCAGGACGAATCGTCGCGGACACACACCGACTGATGGCCAAAGCGGTCGAACCGGGGATAACCACCATGGAACTCGACCGGATCGCTGAAGCCTACATTCGCAGTCAAGGGGCTATCCCTTCCTTCAAAGGCTACAATTCATTTCCTGGCAGCATATGTGCTTCTGTAAACGACGAGTTGGTGCATGGTATTCCTGGTTCGCGCAAGCTGAACGAGGGCGACATTATCAGCATCGACATCGGCGCACAATTCGAGGGCTATCACGGGGATTCTGCCTGGACCTATGGTGTAGGTCAGATTTCTGATGAAGCTGCTCGACTTCTCCAAGTAACAGAGCAGTCTCTATATGCCGGACTGCAGCATGTTAGGCCCGACACACGGCTATTCACCGTATCTCATGCCATCCAGCAGGTGGCAGAGGATGCGAAGATGTCGATTGTACGGGAGTATGTCGGTCATGGGATTGGCACCAGTCTCCATGAGGAACCGCAAATTCCGAACTATGGCGTGCCGAACCGCGGCCCGCGCCTGAAACAGGGAATGGTGCTGGCTATCGAACCGATGGTTATCTTGGGTGAGCGTTATGTACGCACGCTGGAGGATAACTGGACAGTCGTTACGGTAGACGGAACCTGGTGTGCTCATTTTGAACATACTGTTGCGGTAACTGCGGATGGTTATGAGATTTTGACCCGTTCCTCTGATTCCTAGGCGGTGAAGAGCGAATGAGGACAATGCCTCAGATTGGTCAAATCGTAAAGGTATTGCGAGGCAAGGATGGTGGAAGCTATGCGGTTGTCATTGGCGTGTCGGAGCATGACCCTTACGTCTGGATTGCAGACGGCGACAAGCGCCGGTTCGATCAGCCCAAGCGCAAAAATCTTCTCCATCTTGAACTCCAGCCTGAGACGAGCAATGAAGTGGCAAGCAGCATGCAGGAGACCGGTCGAGTTACAAATGGAAAGCTGCGTTATGTGATTCAGAAGTTTGTAGAGCGGAAAGGAGAATGAGTGTGGCTAAAGAAGATGTGATTGAAGTGGAAGGAACGGTTATCGAGCCGTTGCCCAATGCTACGTTCAAGGTGGAACTGGAGAACGGACATCAAATTCTCGCCCATGTATCCGGAAAGCTTAGAATGCATTTTATCCGCATCCTAACAGGAGACAAAGTGGTTATACAGTTGTCGCCTTATGATTTAACAAAAGGTCGTATCACCTATCGGAAGTAGAACGAGCAATTCTGCTGTCGAAGTATTCGGGAGGTAATCACAATGAAGGTAAGACCTTCGGTCAAGCCAATCTGCGAGAAATGCAAAGTCATTCGTCGCAAAGGCAACGTTATGGTGATTTGTGAAAATCCTAAACACAAACAAAAACAAGGATAATATTTAAAGGAGGGATATTGGAATATGGCACGTATAGCTGGTGTAGACTTGCCGCGTGATAAGCGCGTCGAAATTGCCCTGCAGTACATTTTCGGGATTGGCAAAACAACTTCCCAGAAGATCCTTGCAACTACGGGCATCGATGCAAATACCCGCGTTCGCGATTTAACAGAAGACGAAGTAAGCCGTCTGCGTGAAACGATCGATAAAACGGTCAAGGTTGAGGGCGACTTGCGTCGTGAAATTTCGTTAAATATTAAAAGGTTGATTGAGATCGGCTGCTACCGCGGAATCCGTCATCGTCGTGGTCTGCCTGTTCGTGGTCAACGCACGAAAACAAATGCACGCACACGAAAAGGTCCACGTCGGACTGTTGCGAATAAGAAGAAGTAATAAGGGGGGATAACTGAAATGGCAAAACCGAAAAAAGTGGTTCGTACAAAACGTCGTGACCGCAAAAATATTGAATCTGGCGTAGCACACATCCGTTCTACGTTCAACAATACCATCGTTACGATTACCGATCCGCACGGCAACGCGATTTCTTGGGCAAGTGCTGGTAACCTTGGTTTCAAAGGTTCCCGCAAAAGCACGCCGTTTGCAGCGCAAATGGCAGCCGAGTCCGCCGCTAAAGCCGCAATGGAGCACGGTATGAAAGCAGTAGAAGTCATGGTTAAAGGACCAGGTGCTGGCCGCGAGGCTGCAATCCGTTCCCTTCAAGCCGCTGGGCTGGAAGTTAACCTGATTAAAGACGTGACACCGATCCCTCATAACGGATGCCGTCCACCAAAACGTCGTCGCGTATAGTTCTTGTCATCGTGGTATCAAATATCTGCAACTTGTGAATAATGGTTGTAAAGGTGAGGCATACTACATGATTTGACCTATGTACGGTTAAGGAATAGGTAGCGACGTTTGAAGGAGGGTTCAAATTAGTGATTGAGATCGAAAAGCCGAAGATTGAAACCGTAGAGCTGAATGAGGATGGCACGTATGGCCGCTTCGTTGTCGAGCCGCTGGAACGCGGATACGGTACGACGCTCGGAAACTCGCTTCGTCGCATCTTGCTGTCGTCGTTGCCCGGTGCGGCAGTGACGTCAGTACAGATTGACGGAGTGCTCCACGAGTTCTCGACGGTTGCTGGTGTGATCGAGGACGTGACCGAGATCATCCTGAACCTCAAGGGCCTCTCGTTGAAGATACATTCTGACGAAGAGAAAGTGTTGGAGATTGATGCAGAGGGCGAAGGAAACATTACGGCCGGTGACATTCGCGCTGATAGCGATGTCGAGATTCTCAACCCAGATCTTCATATTGCAACGTTAGCTCCTGGTGCGCGGCTTCATATGCGAATCTTCGCGAATCGCGGCCGTGGCTATGTGCAAGCTGACCGCAACAAGCGTGAAGATCAGCCAATCGGTGTCATTCCGGTAGATTCTATCTACACACCGATTACCCGTGTCAACTACAGCATCGAGAATACTCGTGTCGGTCAGGTAACGAACTATGACAAGCTGACGCTTGAAGTATGGACGGACGGCAGTATTCGCCCTGAAGAGGCTGTTAGCTTGGGCGCGAAGATTTTGACTGAGCATCTGGATCTGTTTGTCGGCTTGACCGATGAGGCGAAAGATGCTGAGATTATGGTTGAAAAAGAAGAAGACAAGAAAGAGAAAGTGCTGGAAATGACGATCGAAGAGCTCGATCTTTCCGTGCGTTCTTATAACTGTCTGAAACGTGCAGGCATTAATACCGTGCAAGAGCTGATTACGAAAACGGAAGAAGACATGATGAAGGTCCGGAATTTGGGACGTAAGTCTTTGGAAGAAGTTCAGGAAAAGCTCGAGGAGCTAGGTTTAGGCCTCCGGACGGAAGACTAAGCATAGAAGGAGGGAAAAAACGATGGCATACCAAAAGTTGGGCCGGGATTCCAGTGCGCGTAAAGCATTGTTCCGCGATCTGGTAACTGACCTGTTCCTGTATGAACGCATCCAAACAACAGAAGCAAAAGCGAAAGAGGTTCGCTCGATCGCCGAGAAACTGATCACGCTGGCAAAACGGGGAGATCTTCATGCTCGCCGTCAAGTTGCTGCTTTTGTACGTCGTGAATCCATTAACGGGGAGCAAGATGCAATTCAAAAGCTGTTCTCCGAATTGGCTACCCGTTACTCAGAGCGCGCTGGCGGTTATACGCGCATTCTGAAGCTGGGTCCTCGTCGCGGTGACGCAGCGCCTATGGTTTACCTTGAACTGGTTGACCGTGCGTAATTGACCGTATATCGCTAAGATGTTGAGAAAGGGTGGACCACTGGGGCCACCTTTTTTTAAAATCTATGAAATATACGGAGGAGACGGGCGCCTTGAGAAATATCTGTATGACAGTAAGCTATGACGGCACGGCATATAACGGCTTTCAGATTCAGCCGATCGGGCGAACGATCCAGGGAGAGATTGAGCGGGTTCTGCATGTGCTGACCGGCGAGACGATCAAAATCCATGGCTCCGGTCGCACGGATGCCGGCGTGCATGCGCGTGGTCAAGTGTTTCACTTTCATACGGAGTCGCAGATTCCGGTGGATCGATGGGCGATTGCCCTGAACTCCAGACTGCCGGACGACATTGTGATCCTGTCGGCGGAGGAGAAGCCGCTTGAGTTCCATTCCAGGCGTTCTGCCAAGCGCAAAACGTATCGTTATTCGATCCGCACGGGCAAGCATCCGAACGTATTCACGCGGCACTATGAATTTCATCATTATAGTCTGCTTGATGTTGAGGCGATGCGCGCGGCGCTTGTATGTCTGGAGGGAGAGCATGATTTTACAACCTTCACTTCGATCCACTCTACGAAGCAGAGTCATGTTCGGACGATCTATGAGGCGAAGCTCGTTCAAGAGGGCGATGTGCTCCATACGTATTTCACAGGGAATGGCTTTCTGTATAATATGGTTCGGATTATTATGGGGACACTCATGCGAGTCGGTGAAGGGAAGATCCAGGCTGAAGAGATGCCGCATATTCTGGCTGCTTGCGATCGGAGCAAAGCAGGGCCCAAAGCGATGGCTCATGGGCTGACATTGTGGAGTGTGGAATACAACTCTAGCTTGACTAGTGAAGCGGTAGCTGACAGAGAACTCGGTTGAAATTTCACTTGCTCTTTTGCCGGATATATTGTAAAATGTAACTTGTGCTTTCTTAGTGGCTCTCCCACAGCCCCGACTAAGTTGGCCATTGATTTGAACGACATAACCTTTGAAATAAATGAGTGCTGCTGGGATTCGATGACCAGTAGCTATAATAACGATAATCGAAACAATGAAGCTAGTTGCACAATATATGCGATTTGTTTGAACGAATGAAGGAGGATCATCCATGCGTACCACGTATATGGCCAAGCCTAATGAAGTTGAGCGTAAATGGTACATTATCGATGCGGAAGGCAAAACGCTCGGACGTTTGGCAAGTGAGGCTGCTGCGCTGATTCGCGGCAAGCACAAGCCACAATTCACTCCACATGTGGACACTGGCGACTTCGTAGTCGTTGTCAATGCGGAGAAGATTGTACTGACCGGGAAAAAGCTGCAAAACAAAATGTACTATCGTCATTCCTTGTACTCTGGTGGACTGAAAGTTACCTCGGCACAAGAAATGATCAACAAGAAACCTGAGCGCGTTCTGGAGCAAGCGATTCACGGCATGCTTCCTAAAAACCGCCTGGGCGAGAAAATGAAGCTGAAGCTGAAAGTTTATGCCGGACCGGAACACCCACATCAAGCACAAAACCCAGAAGTGTATGAGCTTCGCGGTTAATTAAAGGGAGGACAGTTTCATGGCACAAGTACAATACTATGGAACAGGTCGTCGTAAACACTCGGTAGCACGTGTACGTCTCGTTCCGGGTGAAGGACGAATTATTATTAACAAACGCGACATCAACGATTATTTCGGCCACGAAACGCTGAAACTGATCGTAAAACAACCGCTGGCTCTGACAGAGACATTGTCCAAATATGATGTTCTCGTTCTGGCTAATGGCGGTGGCACAACTGGTCAAGCTGGCGCAATCCGTCACGGTATCTCCCGTGCATTGCTGAAAGCTGACCCTGAATTCCGTCCTGCACTGAAACGTGCTGGATTCCTGACTCGTGATCCGCGTATGAAAGAACGTAAGAAATACGGTCTTAAAGCGGCTCGTCGCGCGCCACAATTCTCGAAACGTTAATATCCTTGGTACACAAGGGATTACAGCCTCTGGCCTTTATTGGTCGGGGGCTTTAATTTTGTCCGAGCGGAGCGTGCGTATGCCGCAGCCCGTGATTGTTGATCGGGTGGAAGCCGTGCTGCTCAATGATCGCATCAAGCTTGTCATTAGGGTACGCCAGTCGCAGCGCCAATCCATCGGCCCGGCAGAAGATCAACTGGTTCCCCGGCGGTTCAAAGCTCACCAGCGGCTCGCTGGCTGCCTCTCTGCGGAGTTTCTTGAGCAGGGCGACCGTTGGACTTATCCAAGCTGACTGAACGCCTGGAAGCGGCTGTTTTGGAGGTCAGAGCGACCGCCTCCCCGTCTTCATGGAACAATGTTTTGCTGAAGCTGATCGTTTTGTCTTTCAGATCGACGTCACTCCAGCGCAGGGCCAGTATCTCTCCCTTGCGGCCGCCGGTATAGATCATCAGATGGAACATGGCATAGTCTCGCAATGAGCATTCCTTCTTTACGACGGCCAGAAACTTGATGATCTCACCTTTCTCCCAATAATTCCGCTGCTTGTCCGACTGATCGGCAAGGAACTCGTTCTCTTGTTTCGGAATCGTTGTCGCTCTCATCGGATTCCTAGTGATAATCTCCATCCTTACCCCATAGTCGAATACCTGGTTCGCATACATCCGGATGTTGTCCACCGATTTCATTTCTTTTGACAGCTTGTTCACGACTTCCTGACAATAGGCGGTGCTGATGTCTTTGACCTTAAGCGAGCCGAAGTAAGGAAGAATACGCTTTTTGAATTTGCTGAGTACGGCTTTCCTGGTGCTGGGTTTGAAGGTGCTGCAGGTTGTCTCATACCACTGATCATAGAGCTGCTGGAAGGTCAACGTTTTGTCCTCAATGATGAACGTGCCGCTCGCGAGCTCCTGCTCCGTCTTGGCCGCGTCGAGCTGAGCCTCTTTCTTCGTCTTGAACCCCCGTTTGGTTGACTGTTTCTTTTTGCCGCTCTCCGGACTGATCTCTGAATAATACTTGTACAACTAGCGGATGCCGTCTTTGGTCTGGTACTTCTGAAAGCTTCAAGGCCGAAGGCAGACCGGCAGCAGTGCAGGCGGCGCATCAAGCAGCTCAGTCCTATGTATCAGCCTTTGCTGACATACGCGGACAACGACAAAACAGCATTGCGTTGCTTGGCCGCCCTGGTGCTGGTAAGACGCACTTGCTTGTAGCAGCATCGAATGAATTGCTGGATAGTGGGGTCGGGGTGATCTACTTCCTTTGGATGGAAGGGTTCAACGATCTGAAAAGCGATTGGGATGCCGCCAGTGAAAAAGTGTATCGTCTCCAGCAGGTGGATGTGCTGTTCATCGACGATCTGTTCAAGGGGCGAAAGGACACGACATCCTTTCAACTCGAGCAGCTTTTCGGAATCATCAATTTTCGCTATCTGAATCACAAGCCCGTGCTGATCAGCTCAGAACGAACGATAAGCGAGATGTGCGAGATCGATGAGGGGATAGGGAGCCGTATTTACGAGATGTGCAAGAGGTACACCGTGACGCTGCAGGGCGGGTTGAAACTGAATTATCGACTTTCCGAGCCGTAATAACCGGAGAGCTCGGAGGCAGGGGGAACGGCATGATGGACATAGAAACACAAGTTCACGATATTAGGCTATCCAGGCAGGCGGATGAACGGATTGACGGGCTATCGAGATGAACAGTTTAGCGGGCTGGGAGGTGTGGAGCTGCTCATTGTGGAAGCCCGCGCCGTATACACATGACTGAGGTCGCTGCCAGTAAGTGAGGATGACCAGCACAAATACAAAGTCAAAACAAGAACAGGAGCATGGCACCTATGGGAAATCAACCGTTGATGACAATTAGGGCCGCCCGGGTGAACAGCGGCTACTCTGCGGAGGAGGCTGCCGCACTGATCGGGTTGCAGCCGGAGGAGTTGAGGGGGCTCGAGAGGGACAGCACAAACTGCACAGTCGGCCTGTTCGCCGGCCTGTGTCGGCTGTATGGGGTTTCGATCGATCAGATCCATGTCTGGGAGGAAAGAGAGTTTCACCAAAAACAACGAGCGGCGAATAAACGCGAGTATGCCGCCTATGTGCATCTGACCGCATCTGAATTTGCTTCCCTGACCGAGCTCTTTGATGCAGAAGAACGTGATCGCCGATTTCTAGCCTACGCTGCTTGGATCAGTGGGCGGCCAGAGCAAGAACAACTGCAGCGCAGCGCCTATCTGACCATGATGGACTGGCATCAAAAAGAGCAGGTGGATCTGAAGCAAGTGAGCGGTGGCGATTCGGATTATGCCAGAACAAAAAGCGTTTTGGTTCAGGCTTATGAGGAGGCGCTGCAGGCCGAAGTAAGCGGGAGCTACTGAGCTTTGCTGAACGGTACACATCTACAGGCACAATAAAAAATCCCCCGCTATCTTGGCCGGACCGCGGAGGAACCCTACTTGAAATCTCACCGTCTCTATCTTACCACAGGGGAACGAAGAGGGGGATAGAACAACTGGTGATGGAAATACAGAATGTGGATGCGGCAGCCACAAGAAAGCCGTTGAAAAATATTTGATGCAGGCTCGGGAGTACAAGGTGACGGAGTACATCCCCGAGGAGCCCGCGGTAACTGCATCCTACAGTGAGACGCCGCGCAGTTTCACCGGCACAACAAGCGACCAGACGGCCAGCCTGGCTCAACGCAATATAGACGAGCCAGAGCGGCGCAGGAACTTGGGTTTAGTGATCGGAACTATCGGCGCATTAAGTCGGTGGCAATCTACAGGTTGGCTTCAACGCTAGGGCTGCGTGATGATTGAATCATGTCCGCTACGCGTCCGTTTTCTTGATTATGAGCGTGGTATATTAATTGTGTGCCAATTGAGGACATCGCCTCCCCTCATACATGCCGCTCCTTCGGAGGCGAGTGTTATTTTTAAATAAATATATACATTTATTGATTTTAATGGTTGATTTATAACTCTGCTTCTGGTAGGATTTATTTGTTCTTATCTTTGTATAGTATTAAGTAGATGATAAAAATAAGCAAAAAAGTATTGAGGTATGGCCACAGACTAGAAAGAAAGTTCATTATCGATCACCTCGTTTCAATATTTCCTTTAATAAGGATATTATTGATATATTTAAACATATTATAGGAGGTTATTCAAGAGATGAAAGTTCAGAAAAAGTTGCTGGTGATGCTTTGTTTAGTTGTGGTATTGATGTTACCTTCTCAAGCGTATGCACAAACTAGCAATACTAGAGAGGCTGGCTCATTAATTAATGAACAGTCAGTAAGTCAGTATGAAGGACAGTTTAAGACGTACCTAGAAGTTGCAGAGTATTTTGGTATGGAAGCAAAGGAAGTCGAATTCACTGATGAAGATGAAGCTATAGTAGTATCCAGTATTGATGAACTTGCAGCCGTCTTAGACTCTGTCAAGCAAAATATAAATTCCAGCATTAATAGTTTGAATTTGAGTGAAGACTCTCTTGCTGAAGTACAAGCTAATTCGATTGTTTCTTATGAGCAGGTAATTGAAGATAATTATTCTTGGTGGATCAAAGCGTTTGCTGATGTTGTTTTGAGTGGTAATAATATATCTAGTGTGAGTGGTTACTCTGATATTTTTGGTTTTCATTTTGGCATAAGCTACAATCCTAAAACTCCTACATTCAGTATTACAAATGGCACAACTAATAAATCGTTCTCAGGCGTTTTTAAAGGAACGGTGAATATTAATGTAATAATCGAAGGAATTGGCACGGTCTATTCCTATGATGTGTCTGGTACAATGAATCGAAACGTAATCAGTGTTGCTTAGAATTGTTGAAAAAAAAGAGTCACTAACACTTTATATGCTGACCTTGACAAGAATGTGTGTTCGTAAGTATAATGCAATTGTCTCTTCTTTTCTCTCTAGTAACTAAGTACAGATGCTTTTAAAGCACGAGCGCAGCAATGTGCGCACGTTCGTACTCTGTTCTATTGAGTGACAGATCAGGTACACACAACTAGTAGCAGTCTTTGTAGACCCCGACTGAACCGAGAATTGCTTCAGCAAATCGACGTGAAGAAGTGGGTGTGCTGCCGGCAGGCGGTCTTAAAACACCGTCTTTGTTACTTAGTACGTATAACACCCCAGCTCATTCCTTGTCATAAATGCTTGGAATTTGTTGGGTGAAATATAACCATAACTTGAAGCCCCAGAAGCCGATTTAAGGCCTTGGGGCTTTTTGATGTTCAGCAGGAGAAACGAACCGCTAGGAAGGCAGAAAGAGGGTACTGCGTTGCTCAGAATGCGCGTTCGCATCTCTCCCTAGCCAAAACCGACATAACACTAGGAGTGATAGATTTTGGGCATGACGATCAGAGACGAAATGATGAGAGAAGCAGCTGCAAAGACATCATTTTCAGAGCAGGAGCTGCGCAGAATCTTCTATCCGAAGGGCCTGCATTCACCAGCGGCACCTATGTTCACCATATTTATGACTGAGGAGGAGCGGCTCCAGCGCATGCAGGCCATGATTCCGACAGCTAACCCTTGGGAGCGGCGGCTGTATGTCGTTGGAGTGTTCCCGGCAGATCGCCGGAGTGAGTAGCCGGTTGCTGTAATATCCCCTTGACCGATGTCATACGTTGTCGGATACTGGGAAGTGATGGATGAATTCGGTGAGGGGGAACATACATGACTTTTGAAGATAAAAAGTGTTTTATTGTTACTCCGATAGGTAGTGATAATTCGGATATACGAAGAGCCGCGGAAGGGGTTATAGATGCTGTCATAACCCCCACTCTTGTTAAGCTAGGATTTAAATCTGGTAATATTGCAGTTGCACATAGAATGCCTAATCCCGGTTCCATTAATAAACAAGTACTTCAGAGGATACTTGATGATGACTTGGTAATTGTGAACCTAACGGGATTAAATCCTAATGTTATGTATGAATTAGCAGTAAGACATGCTGCTCGGAAGCCTGTCATCCAAATCTGTGAGGTAGAAACTAGATTACCATTTGATATTATTGAGGAGCGCACCATATTCTATACAAACGATATGCTTGGGGCTGTACAGTTAGCTGAGAAGCTATTAACTACGGTTCATAACACACTGCAAGATGTAAACCCTGATAACCCAGTATATAGAGCAGTTGAAGGAAATTTGATCAATGCAGCGCCACTGACTGATAAGGATAAATATATTCTTAATAGGTTAGATACCATTGAGGCAATGATAGGTAATATATCTTCACATTCAGAAATTAAGACTAACAAATTAAAACAGCAAATTCCTGATCACGAAATTAATTTCGAAATGGAATTTGAGTGTTATCAAGACGTAACTTTGAATGAATTAGCTGGTAATATTCGTAATCAGTTAGACTTTTTGCATGGAATAAAGAAGAGTTTTTATGTTGTAAAGACGATAAATGGGAATATTGAGAATCAGGGAATAAATACATTAAGTTTTTCTAAAGGAGATACCGTAATTATTGAATTTAGAATTTTTTCAAATGGAATAAGCCCACTCAATGTATACTTTTTAGAAAATTACATTGATGAAAAATTCAAAATAACTAGAGTTTATGTTTAGAATACACTATTTTTTCTGAATGAAATAGAAGGCCAAGAGGTATGACTCCAACAGAGTGGGAATTTCACAACTGCGGTATAGCCGAACTGCTCTGAATAGATGAAAAAAGGTAGCTGTGTGGAAGCAGCGGAATAAATGGAATGTTGTACAACAGCGAACCAGCTCCGCCGCTGCGTATAATCGAACAGACCGCAGCCAATCAGCTCCTTCTCAGAAGGGGCTTTTTGCTGTGCAAAATAAACTAAACATTGGAGGTGAGGGAGTATGTAGAGCGCGGCCAGCTCGGCAACACGAAGAACATGGAAAGGTAGGGGATGGGGATGACCAGGCACACCGGATTGTTTCCCAAGGCGACGGAGGAAGAGATTGAGCGCACGAAGTTCCTGCTGAAGAAGTACACCAGTATGCGAATGCTTATGAATGACTTCGAGGAGCACGAGCAGGAGATGCAGCAGGCGGCCATTGATGGTGAGGTGGCTCGTCGGATAGATCAGGAGGATCTGCACGCGGACAAGACGGCCAACGCTGCAGTTCTGGCGGAGAAGCAACGCTGGGTGTATGAGCAGTACCGTTTCTATACGGGTCAGATCCAGCGAGCGGTGGAACTGATCGAGGATGAGCATGCCCGCAAGGCGATTGAGTATCGCTACATGCAGAACCATACCTTTAAAGGGACAACTATTTATTTCAGACGATTAATAGGAGATGCAAGCACAGTCAGACGTAAGATCAAAAAGGGAATGGAGTGCATGGCTGACGCACTGAAGCTAATGGGATTCTTCGAAGAGCGGCTAGTCGGTCAGGCAGCTGCGGAGAAGCAATGCCGGGAGCAAGTGCTGAACAATGTGACGGCATTCGCTAAAAGCGTAGGGGCAGAACAGCAGAAAGCAGCGGAAGGACAGGCGTACTATTTCGATCAAACAACAGAGTAGGAGGGAAAACGTTTTGAAAAAGAGCATCATAACACTGGCGCTTGGCATCTTTATCGTGGTGATCATCTCTTATGCGGGGCCTGCGTGGGCAGCGGCGAAGCAGTATATCTTGAACGAGGTTAACTATCCGGTTGTGGTGGACGGTGTGACTTACAAGGACAGCAAGAATCCGATCCTGAACTATAACGGATCGACATACATCCCGCTCGCCAAGATCGGCGACCTGACCGGGGTTCACTACAAGTGGAATGCCGACAAGAAGCAGGTGGAGATCAGCACCGACGCGAAGACGACCAGCAGTAGCAGCACTGATGGACCTGTTGGCCGCAAGAATGACTATCTGAAGCCGGACACTGAGGTCGAGATTGTAGAGCCTAAGGTTAAGGGGTATAACGGCGTGAGTGACGAGGAAGATTTCAACTATCATGCTTCACAATCATTTGATCAGAACTTACCACCATTGCTGAGTGAGGGCTGGGTGTCGCATAGTCTTGTCTATGATGTATTCAATTTCCGTTTCCTGTATGGCGAAGGAGAGAATTACGAGGACACAGTTAAATTTCATAAGAACTACAAGGTGTCATTAGTTTTGGAATTTCCGACCGGATGGTCAAATACAGAAGAGCAGAAAGAAACAACGGTTAACGGTGTCCGTGTGAAAAGATACATGAGCACCAATTACTACAACATATCTGGCCTTGAAAAAGCACTTGGCGTCAAAAAGTGATATATTGAAGGTATACCCTGGATATGGTATGCTTACAATAGAAATAAGGGGCGATTCGCGGTCGCCCCCTGCACAACATTTTGGGTGGGAAACCTCCAAAAAAAGAGTAGGAAATAACCCGTCACCGGCGCGAACCTGGGCGGGCTATTTCCGTTTATTCAGGTAAGTAAGCAGCGCGAGCAAAAACATGCCGAGCATCATCACTTCCGTAAACGAAAATTGCATAGCATCACCTCCGCTCTGGAGGCGATACTTCCCCACCCAAGTCATGTTGTACTGGATTAGTATACCAGAACTTCATATATTGTTCCATAGAGTCGCTCAATACGAGCGGCTTATTTTGTTTTAAAGGAGCGGCGTTCGCGGCTTACTTGCTGGATCGGCGGCGGGACTGGGCGAATCAGTCACAACTCGTCGTTCGGAAACTGAGCGGCCTTTAGCAGATACTGTCCTGCCGTCCGAACAGCGTGTATAAGTTGCGCTCATTGCAAGATGTAGGGCGTATATTGTTCTGAGAAACCGCCCATGATATAATCGATTCAGGAACAGCATACAATGCAAAGGAGTCGTGCTGGAACACGACTCCCGCGCAATAGCCGCTTTTAAGGGCGGTAGGCTTCGACAAAATGGCTACGACAAATAGACCGCATGCCTTTGCAGAGGGGGCGGTCTATTTGTCTTTCTTGAACGACAGCATGGCTACGATCAACAAGCCGAAGGTAAGCATAAGCATGAGTGCTTCAAATACTGTCACGGAGGCATTCCTCCCTTCTAACGAGAGGTAGCCGACCGCCCAATAAGCCTATTCTATTGCCTTGCCATTATAGCACGATTGGAATAGATTGGACAGTCTTCCATAGAGCAGCATGCTCTCAGTTCCGCCATGGCACACCACATGCAGGTTCGCATGAAAACCCTGCTTTGCCGTGACCATACTTTGACCATATCCGCATCAGAACCGACCCGAAATGATCGGGGAGAATGCGGAAAATTTCCTGTATTCATGCGGTAATCTGAGCCTATCAGAGCCTTACATTGAAGAACGTAAGAAATACGGTCTAAAAGCAGCTCGTCGCGCGCCGCAATCTCCAACGTTACAAACGAAAAGCCCGCACAGGCAGGAAATGTTATCTCTGCACAGTACGAGCTTACGTATTAGACGTTTGCGGTTGAATGGTCGCACGCCAACTGGTATACCGACCCATCCAGGCCCGCTAGTTGATAGCGGTGTGAGAGGGGCAGCTACACCTCTTTGGCTAGCCAACCTAATCGTTTGTTCAATCAATGAGCTGAGATTGTTCGAGCAAGCGTTGAACTAGTGTCGCCACCTCTGCCCTTGTAATCAGAGCCTGAGGCTGAAGAAGGCCGCTGTGCCCCTTCACCAGGTCTGCCTTGACGACCGCTGCGGTGTCCTCCCTTGCCCATTCAGCAACACTTGTGCTGTCTGTGAAGGCGCTCAGACTGTCTACAGATACCGTGCCGAGTGAATCGAGCAAGCCGGTGAGCTTCATCGCCTTGGCAACGACCTGCATGGCCTGCTCCCGGGTAACGGCTTCCTCCGGTCGTAACGTTCCATCCTCATAGCCGCTCATCAGCCCGTAGGCGACGGCTGTGCGCAGCGAGTCGGCATCATGTACGTCTGCCACCATATCAACGAATGCTGTATTGCTCGTTACGTAAGGCAATCCGAGTCCCCGTACCATAATTGCAGCAAGCTCTGCTCGGGTCAGAGTAGCATTAGGTTGAAACGGTTGTCCGTCAACGCCCTCGACAACGAGTCTTGCTCCCATATCGTTAACCTCTTTTTTTGCCCAATGATGCTCCATATCCTCAAATGCAAGCGGGTTCCAGATAACAGCTAGTGTACCATTCGTCAGACTGTGGATGACTGCATAGCTTTTCCCGTCGATCTCCTTCACCTGGGTAGGAACATGCTGCAGTGTTCCATCTGCTTTGACCATCACCCCGGTTGTTACTTTTGCTGGATTCACGGTAGCTGGCAACACAATTGCCTGCTCTACATACCCGCTGGGCGCCAATGTAACCTGCTTGCCATCGTGGGACGCTGTAACTGTAAACTCAAGCGGGGCTGCCACGATCGTCAATCCGTTATCGGCAGCAGCTTGCTGTGCCTTCTGCACCTCAGCAGGTGTCGCGTTAGTGATGGCGATCTGAATCGTTAGCCCAGATAGCGATAGAGCAGGTTTCTTGTCAGACTGGTCAGCTATACTGTCCAGCTTGATTTGCCCGCTTGACAGGGTATAGCTGCCCTGAGGCGTCTGGAGTACTAATGACGCATGGAGCTGCTGCATCAGGGCAACCGACTCGCCAGTTAATTCAGCAGCGATAGACGGCGAGTCTGACGATACTGGAATCGTAATGACCGCATTCGCTCCAGCGGCCTCCAGCCGTTGTTGCAACTTAACCGGGTCAACGACTACAGTGGTCCGCTTCAAGCCGTCGATCTCGGTCTCACGAAGTGTTCCGGCGGACTCAGCATTGCCATTAACCAAGACTTCAGCTTGCGTCGCACTGGCAACGGGAGAGGCGGTGGAGGATGACGGATAATACGGATTAGGCGTGAAGAGCAGCTCCACGTGCTTGCCGGTGAATTGATGATCTGTCGCCCCGTATCTTACATGTACCGTCTTGCGTCCATCAAGCCTCGGAGCATTGCTACCATTGAAGCGAATGAAGGCTTCGCCATCTACAGCGAACTCCATCGTTGCATCGAGATCTGTAATCACATTACGGCTGTCATTCGCCGCGACTGTCGGTGCTTCCGGCCGTGGTGGGATCACGAGTAACTGTGCTGCAGAGTCGGAAGTGCTTGTACCGTTGCCGGTTTTAATGATCTCAAGCGTGCTGCCGAGCCATTCCGGTTCAAGCGGTACAGTACCTGAGCCGCCGACGGTTATGGCTTTGCCATTGATCGTATAGAGCCCATCAGGTACCAAACCGGATAGCTGCTCAGCTATGTAATGTATAGCTGCCGATGGCGTCGTCTCAGGAACGACAGGGCGTGGGCGAACGGATTGGGTTACAGTAAAGGATTGGCTCACCATATAGTCGGCAGAGATGGTAACAGTAGCCGTGTAGGTACCGGCAGCCAAGCCCTCCTTAGCCTGCAATGTAAAGCGGGTCGAGCCGTCTTTGTTCAAGGTAATTGCCTCAGGCTGTCCCAGCTCGAATGCGTCGGCATGGGGGCCGCTTAGTGCCACTTGAATATGGTCAAGCGTCTGGGTGCCGGCATTCTGTATGCTTAGCTCCAGCGTCTGCCGGTCTTGCTTCTGATAGCCCTCCTCCAGCTCGGCGGCGTACTGAGCGCCGATGCTGCTCATGGCATAGGAGCCCGTCTGAAGACGAACATCGTCTAGCAGCCCCTTGTAAAAGAACCAGCCGTTGTTGGAAGGGGAATAGGACAGATTATCTGCAACTCCCAACTGGTTGTAGGACATATTCAAATGTTTAACCGGTGCAGTGATCTCGCCAACATACTGATCGTCTATGTAGAGCCGGACGAGATTGGTGCTGACGCTCAGCACAGCCTGATGCCACTCTCCATTATTAACAGCAGAATCAGAGACGATGGTGTGTGTTCCAGAGCCGTCATAGAAGCTGGCTCTTAACTTCCCATCGGTTCCTACATAGAGGAGCGGAATCCACTCCCTTACTCCATTCAGTTCAGAACCGGCTGCCTGGTTCTGATACCCGAGCAAAGCGCCGTTGTCACTTGTCTTGAAGCGCAGGGAGAACGTGAAATCGGTCTGATTGCGGAGTATGTTCATGGGCAGTTCAATATAGGCGGTGCTGCCGTCGAGAACTGCAGCTTTGCCGTTATAGCCCTCGGCGTAGGCGACGCTGCCGCGAATTACACCATGGTTGTCCTTGCCGCTGCTGTCATTCGCATTGTCTTCAAATTCATAAGACGCCAACATATTGGGCGGGGTCTCATCGCTCGCATAGGCGGCATTCGGAGTTTGGCAGAGCAGTGCAATAACTAATCCTGCGCGGCTTAGAAGTTGTGTGGTTTTGTTCAAATCGTGATGACTCCCTTCGACGTACTGGGTACGATACTATACAGATTTAAGTGAAGTATAGCATTCTGGTCGGAGGGGTCGTAACGCCTATATTTTATAGGACTAGGGCGTGTCTGAACACTCTGAACGGAACAGATCTGGCCGAATTTTCGTTCCAGGCAAGGCGCTTTTTCGCAGGCGTACCGGGGGTGCGCCTGCGAAAAAGCAACGCAGCATGGGGCGAAAAGGCGGGGAGAGATGCCCTTGAACGGGTTTTCAGACACGACCTAAATACATAAAACTCATTTGGGCAAATGAATGGTGAAGTTGGAGCCCTCGCCAGGCGTGCTGGAGACGTGCAAGGAGCCATGATGCCGCAAAATGACGTTCCTGCAATAGAACAGCCCCAGTCCATGATGAATTCCCGTGGACTTCGTTGTGTAGAACGGCTCGAACAGGTGAGGGAGCATCTCGGCTGCAATTCCTTCCCCGCTGTCCCGGATGCAGATCATGACCTCATGGTCATTTTCCATGATGCTCGCAGAGATCACTCCGGGCCCTTCGATCGCCTCCATGGCATTCATTACAATATTGTTGAATACCTCTCGCATATGAACCGCATCGACCTCGATTTCGCTAACGGAGGCCATCTCTCTGTCGATCCGAATGTCAGTGCCTGCTGCCCTCTCCAGGGAGTCGAGACATTCGGTCAGGATGCGTGCCACATCCCCTTTTTGACAATCTACCTCAACGATCTGCGAATTGTGATGAATCTTGGTCATCATACTCTGAATATGCTGGATCGAGCCGCTAGCCAGGTCGATTAATCGCTCGACGCCATGCGCTTTAGCTACGCTCTCCGGGGTTCGCTGTTCCTCCTGCAGGTCCAGCTTCGCCTGATGCAGCAAAATATCAATTTTGCCAATTTCGTTTTTGATGGAATGATTGAGCAAGTTAGCACTGCTCTGGACGGCCTGCATGGAGGCATCGGACTTCATCGTCTCTAACCGAATCTTGACTCCCAGCACGCCGCGCTTCACCCCGAAGGCAATAAACAGAGTCATCACGAGAAGTGCAAGGATGTAATTGATCTGGAATAAGTCGATATTGAACACATACAGGATGTAGCTGAGGGCAACACTCAGCATAACAGACAAGGCCAGCAGGCTGGTCAATATCCGATCGCTTCTTCGAGGGGAGGGCTTCTCACGAAGCAAAGCAACAACTAGCAGCGTTGCCCCTACCAGGAGCCAGCCCACGACAAAGCCAACCATCAGCAGCTCGTTGGAGCCTGCATAATTGATGCGTCTGACATCGGCCAGTGGAGTCCCTAACCATACCAGCGCAATCCATAGGAGGCCTGCTGTCAATAGCCATCGTTGAGCCCGCGGGCTCACCAGCTCGGAGTAGAGAATACCGAACATGCCCAGAGAGAGGGCGGTGAGCGCGTCAGCGGTAAAAAACATCGTATTAATCAGTAGGTGCGGCGCATTCGGGTGCTGCTGATCGAGCAGGAAGGCGATAATGTTCAGGCTTCCTGCGTAGAACGAGCAGGCGAACCAGCGCAGGGCACGGTTGCGATAGTTGAGGCGAAGCACGATAGTAGCTAGCAGGACGGCGATGATAAATGTAAACGTCACGAGCGGTGCTCCTTGTTATTTTAGTCCTCTGCTCTTGATTTTGCGTATGACCTCTTTCAGGGAACTGGCCTGAAATTTGCGCAATATGTTGGAAATCTGATTTTTAAGCGTCCCTTCAGACTTGCCCAGTGCCTTCATGATCTGTGCCCGCCCGGCCCCGCCCTCGCTCAAGGCGACAATTTCCTTTTCTGCTGCGGTAAGCCTGTGGTATAGTTCCGCCTCCTTCATCCGCCAAAACTCCCGCATTAAAATGTCCTGGGGCGAATTGGCCTGCACGGACTCACGGATAATGGCTGCGAGCTGCCGAAAGCGGCTTTTGTTAATGAACTGCACCGCTCCCGCTGTGAAAGCGGCCAATACGATCTCTTGGTCGTCGAAGGAGGTAAGGACGATAATTTTGGTGGCAGGATGCAGCCGGGAAAGCTCCAGTGTGGCCTGAATGCCGTCCAGTTGTTCGCCGCCCAGGTTCATGTCCATCAAGATGACATCTGGCTGATATGCAGCACAATAGGAGAGAGCCTCCTCCTTGGTTGCTGCCGTCTGCACCAACTGCATACCTGGCTCCGGCTCTAGCAGCCGCGCCAGCATCTCTCTCCAGACCGGGTCATCCTCGATTAGTAAAATTTGAACGTTAGGTCCATGCGTCATCGTATCAACACCTTTAGATGTAGCGATTCGACAAAAATCAGCAAAACCCTTGTGGCGACATGCCCCAAGAACAAAAAAATCCCCGTCTGCTCTATAAGAGCTTAGGGGATAGGCCGGCAGATAGTGCAACATTCATAAGCTTGCCATCTGACGAGAAGAGGGTTCATACTGCTCAGGCATGAGCAGTCAGCGGAGCACGGAGTTGTGGTGCTCCGCCGTTTCAGTCAGTGGTTCCACCCCCCTCGGGGTGCGACCATGCTATCGCGCGTATTGGGGCGTGTAGATGGCCGCTATCTTGATCGGCTTGGCTACTGTCGATAGAGCAGTTGCTCGCCTGCGATGCCTGGTGTCGTCATCTGGATCGGATCAAGGATGATGCGGATCTCCTCTTCCGTCAGCAACTGTCGCTCGAGGATGAGGTCCTTGATGGTGGCCCCGGTCTTCAGCGCCTCCTTCACCAGTTGTGAGGCCACGTCATAGCCCAGATGAGGGTTGAGTGCAGTGACGACGCCGAAGCTTTCTTCTACGTAGGCTTTGCAGCGCTCCACATTGGCCTCCATGCCCTTCACCGCATATTCTAGGAAGACATCCATCGCATTGCGCATGATGCGCAGCGATTGCAGCAGGTTGAAGGCAATGACGGGCCCCATTACGTTCAGCTCGAACTGGCCAGCCTCGCAGGCCAGACTGATCGTCGCATCGTTGCCGATGACCTGGAACGACGTCTGATTGACAACCTCCGCCATGACCGGGTTCACCTTGCCGGGCATAATGGAGGAGCCAGGCTGACGCGGCGGGAGGAGAATCTCATTCAGACCGACACGAGGGCCGGAGGCCATCATGCGCAGATCGTTGCAGATTTTGGATAGGTTGACGGCACAGATCTTCAAGGCACCGGATAGCGAGGTGTACGCATCCGTATTTTGAGTGGCATCGACCAGATCGCTGGCGGCCTGGATGTCCAGCTTCAACTGGCTCGACAGATGGGCGATGACCTGATTGCGATAGATCGGATTGGCGTTGAGACCGGTGCCGACAGCGGTGGCGCCCATATTGACGGTCAACAGCTCCTGGGATGCGCGGGTGACGCGCTCTATATCGCGACCGAGCACGCGGGCATAGGCGCCGAACTCCTGCCCCAGCCGGATCGGGACAGCATCTTGCAGATGGGTACGTCCCATCTTGATGACCTCATTGAATTGCTGCTCCTTCTGATGGAAGCCCTCCTTCAACTGCTCCATAGACACAAGCAGTCTGCTAGTCAATCTATAGGCTGCGATTCGCAATGCGGTTGGAATTGTGTCGTTGGTCGATTGCGACATATTGACATGATTATTCGGGTTGCAGAGCAGGTAGCTGCCCTTTTCTTTGTCCATCAGCTCCAGCGCGCGGTTTGCCAATACCTCGTTCATATTCATATTAATTGAGGTCCCGGCGCCCCCCTGGATAGAATCGACGATGAATTGCTCACGCAGCTTGCCCTCAGCTACCTCTTCGGCAGCCTGTACGATAACCTCTGCTAGCTGGCGCCGCAGCAGCTTGGCGTCCATATTGGCCAGAGCCGCAGCCTTCTTCACTTCGGCCAGTGCCAGTATAAGCTCGGGATCGACGGGGATGCCTGTTATAGGAAAATTCTCGACGGCTCGTAGTGTTTGTATGCCATAATAGCTGTCTGTGGGAACTTCTTTCTCTCCTAATGAATCCTTCTCCATCCGATAAGACATCATGACTCATCTCCCTGTTTGGTATTCCATACCCTTCCATTCCTCTTCATTATACATGGACAATGGTACGTAATGTCTCCCGAATTCATAAAAATATCCGTCCGCGCTGCTTTTTAGCGAGCGTTGTCTCCTGATCGCCACTTCCTCCAATTAAGAGGATTGAACAATGCGGTGGGAAGACGTATAATATGATTAAAGTCATACAGTTTTAGTGGGAATTTAACGGAGGTCATACCTATGAATCTGTTTGAAAAGGAAGCGTTAATTCAGAAACAGGCCGTTGAGCTGGAGACGGCTTCGGCGGAAGCCGTGCTTCAATACGCGATCGAGATATTCCCGAACATTACCTTTGCCTGCAGCTTCGGAGCGGAGGATGTCGTGCTGGTGGATATGCTGCAGAAGCTCAGTCCGAAGACGGATATTTTTTACTTGGATACTGATTTTCATTTCAAGGAAACGTATGAGACGAGAGACCGCCTGGAGCAGCATTACAATATGAAGTTTGTCCAGGTGAAGCCGCTCTTGACGCCGGAGGAGCAGGCGGCAGAGCATGGAGCGGAGCTATGGAAGAGCGACCCCAACGCCTGCTGCGACATTCGCAAGGTTCAGCCGTTGACGCGCATATTGAGCCGATACGAAGCATGGATTACCGGAATTCGTCGCGATCAGGCGCCGACGCGGGCTAACGCCAAGAAAATTGAATATGATACCAAGTTCGGCTTGGTCAAATTCAATCCGCTCGCGAGCTGGACATCTGAGGATGTGTGGCAATATATCCGCGACCATCAGGTGATCTATAATCCATTGCACGACAACCACTACCCTAGCATCGGCTGCGAGTATTGTACGCGTCAGGTGATGCCTGGCGAGGACCCGCGGGCAGGACGCTGGTCCGGCAATGACAAGACGGAGTGCGGACTTCATAAATAAACGGAGCACAGAGCCTTTCCTTGAATTATCGGGGAAAGGTTTTTTGTTTCATGAGAAATAAATGGTGCTGCATAATGCTCCCACCTGTCCCATATAGATGATAAGGGTGCAGGAGACAAGTACCGCAGTCAGGGACGCCCAAGGCGCTACTATGATTGAGGAGGGAGCGGCATGCGGCGAGCATTCAAACGCCGAGTTATCATTTGGTTGAATTACCGGGGAGCAGTACGCATCGTGCTGGGCATGGCCATGGTGCTGCTGACACTGGTGCTGCTAACGCAGGAGATGCCGGCCTCGCGCACCTGGACATACTGGACACTGCCGCTCTCCGGCAAGGTCATCGCCATCGATGCCGGCCATGGCGGGGTGGACGGAGGAGCGGTTAGTAGAGATGGTCTGGTGGAGAAGGATCTGAATTTGGCTATTGCGCTCTATTTGCGCGATTATCTGCAGGAGGCGGGAGCACTCGTCTATTTGACCCGTGAGGGAGA
The DNA here is from genome assembly GCF_054955055.1 of Paenibacillus sp. J5. NCBI lineage: Bacteria > Bacillati > Bacillota > Bacilli > Caryophanales > Paenibacillaceae > Paenibacillus > Paenibacillus sp. J5. The sequence continues at coordinate 256,636 of NZ_JBUEDD010000009.1, forward strand.
TTATGATCTCGCGCAGCAGGACACGCGCACATATAAGCGGCGGAAGACAGAGGATCTGCTGCGTAGAGTGGAGCTGATTAAGCAACGTGAGGCGGATGTCGTGCTGAGCATTCACATGAACAGTATCCCGCAATCACGGTGGCATGGAGCTCAGACCTTTTACTATCCCAATCACGCGGACAATTACTCTTTGGCGGCGCTGATCCAGCAGGAGATTACGAGGAATCTGGAAAATACAACACGCATGGCCAATACCGCGCAGACGGTCTATTTGCTCAAGGCGATCACACAGACGCCGACGGCGCTTGTGGAGGTCGGATTTCTGTCCAATCCGGCAGAAGCGGCGCAGCTCGGTGATGGCGATTATCAGAGGAAGGTGGCGGCCTCGATCTATCAAGGCGTGCTACGCTATGTCTCTGGGGAGAGAGTCAAGCACCAGCCGGGGACGTAATTCGCTATCCGCTTGAGGTATGGTATAATTATTGGATGCAGTCCAATAATGTTCAAGCCCGTACAAAGGTGGGATAGAAGCATCATGATAACAAGAGAGCAAGTCATGGAGGCACTCGCCCCGATTATAGAGCGAGGCAAGGCGGAGACAGGAGCGAAAGCCTTCTCCATCCGCGATGTAGTCGTCAAGGAGCAGCAAGTGTCATTGACGGCGCTTACAGCAAGCGAAACCATCCAGCAAGCGCTGCAGAATGCGCTCGGAGAGGCGCTCGGACCGCTTGGCATCGAGACCGTTCATGCCCGTTTCCGTCCATTGGAGCACCCGGAGGCTTCGGGGGCTGCTGCAGGAGCAGAAGGCGAGTCGTCGTCCGGGGTCGGGGGGCAGCCGATCGGACATGCGGCAGGTATGGAGGAGCACCCGCTGCTTAGCCCAGATAGCGGTGTCCAATTTATTGCAGTAGCCAGTGGTAAGGGAGGCGTCGGCAAGTCTACCGTGACCGTGAATCTGGCTGTAGCGCTGGCGAGGCTGGGCAAGCGAGTAGGTATTATCGATGCCGACATCTATGGCTTCAGTGTACCGGATATGATGGGCATCGAGGAGCGGCCAAGCATCGAGCAGGATCGTGTGGTGCCGGTGCGCAGTCATGGAGTTCAGGTGATGTCGATGGGGTTCTTCGTTGAAGACAATAATCCGATTGTGTGGCGCGGGCCGATGCTTGGCAAGATGCTGCGCAATTTTTTCAATGAGATTGCGTGGGAGACGCCAGAGTATGTACTGCTGGATCTGCCTCCGGGAACAGGGGATGTTGCGCTGGACGTGCACCAGATGATCCCGCACAGCAAGGAAATTATCGTCACAACCCCCCATGCTACAGCAGCGTTCGTCGCTGCGCGCGCAGGGGCGATGGCGGTGAAGACCGAGCATGAAATTATCGGTGTCGTGGAGAATATGTCTTACTATACATGCAGCCATTGCGGGGAGAAGGAGTACATCTTCGGCAGAGGCGGCGGCGGGCGGCTGGCAGAGTCGCTTCATTGTGAGCTGCTGGCACAAATCCCGCTAGGCGCACCGGACAACCATCCGTCGGAGCCGGACTTTTCTCCATCGATCTATAAGGAGCATACGACCGCAGGGCAGATCTACATGGAGCTGGCCTCCGCAGTCATTGCAAGGTGCGAGACCTAGCCTAGATAGCGGTTGTCTCTTGCTGGAGCGGTTGCCTATATACATTCAAAAAAGGACTCGTTCCGTCCAGTAGCGGCGGAAGAGTCCTTTTCCTATGCTGCCTTAGCAGTTCATCCTCAAGCATCGTCCTCAGCAGTTTAACCTTCTTCCCCAACTAGGTCGTGTTGTCGCTGCCGTCCATGCCGCTGCCCTGGCTCTCCCCGCCGCCTCCACCGCTGTCGCCTCCGCTTTTGTCCTTATTTTCCGAATTCTGTACTTTCTCGTCAGGCTTCGGCTTGAGCTCCTCCTGCACAGCCTTCTGCAGCAGATCGAGCATTTGCAGGCGCACCAGCGGGCTCTGCATATTTTCCTGCATGATGGCGGCTACGTGCTTCCGATACTGGGTGCTCTGCAGCACATCCAGGATGACGCGCTCCATATCGGGGTTTTTCATGACACTGATTAAGTCCTTCTGGTAAGCCGGGTCCTTGAGCAGATCCTTGTGAATCTGTTTGTTCTGGTCGTTCACAGCCTTGGCAAATTCGCCGGCGAAGCGGGGATTCGTCATCAGGCTCTGGATTACCTTGTCATAATCAGGGGAGACCAGCACTTCCTTGACGGCAAGTCTGACCTGCTCCTGATCCTGCACCGACAGCATGCCAACGTAGCTGCCATTGGCACCAGTGGCCTGAATGGTCGACTCCTGAAGCGCTTTTTGCGCATCTTCTGTTTTTAGAATATCAATAACCATGGATTTCATGTCTTTGTAGCTGATCTGCTGACCGCCGGAGGAGGGTTCAGCCCCACAGCTTGTCAGCATAACAGCCATAAAAATGGAAACGGCAAATAGAGGCCATTTGTTAACCATGATACGCTTCTCCCTTCTATTGCTCAGCAATTGCGTTTCATGGGCTTAGTATGCGTCAATGAGCAGCTTATTATCATTAGGGGATTTAGCTTTTTGCACTAGACATGGTAAAATAAACGAAGCGAATATAGGAGGGAACCCTAAGGTGAATTTAAAAAAACTGTTTTTTCTATTTTGGACCTGTATGGCTGTTGGTGCGGTAACAACCGTCATTACAGGTACGATCATGCAATGGTCGGACCCTGAGTTCGGATTATTGGGCTTTGAGGCAACGGGATTTAATGCGGCCATGATGGCTCTGGTCGGAACGATGATCGGCGCATTCAGTCAAATGGGCTTTTTTGCTTATCTGATACTTAACTATATTGCTCTGAGCATATTGCGACAGAAGTATCTATGGAATGCGCTTCAAGCGTATACAACGGTATTTAGTGTGCTGGGAATGGGCTATATGCTGTATACGAAGCAGGAGGTCCTGAGCCCTCACTTGTATATTGTCGTTCCAGCCGTATTGTCCGTGCTCACGCTTGTCGTATGTCAAGTGAAGGTGAAGCAGACGAATGCATCTGCGTTTATTCCAACGGCCTTCCTTATGTTCACCGTGACCTTTATCGAGGCTTGGCCGGCGCTCAGCTATGGCAATGCCAGCACGCCAGGGATTATATTCATGCTTGCGCCATTGTTCTTATGCAATGCGTATCAAATACTGATGCTTCATCGCGTCCTCAAAAAAGCGGACCCCGCCAGTGAGGCGAAGCCCGTCGTATGAGTGCTCGTCAGAAGGAATGCTGGTGCAGCTCGATCGGCGAGGCGGCTGACTTATCCGGAACAACCTTTCCGCTAACCTCCGTCTGGCTGATCAGTTGATTCACCGATACAAATTCATAGCCCTGGGAGCGAAGCCTGCTAATAATGTGCGGCAGAGCATCCTGGGTATGGATAGCGGCATCGCTGGCATGCATGAGAATAATGTCTCCTGGATGTGCGCGGCTGATGACACGTTCGACAATTTTGTCGGTGCCAATATTCATCCAGTCCATAGAGTCGGTATCCCATTGAATAACCTTGTAGTTCAATTCGCCGGCAATGCGCAGCACCCGTTTGTCAAAGTCGCCGTTAGGCAGTCGTATTAACTCCGGCGCTTTGCCGCTTACCTCGCTAATGATGGCATGGGCGGTCTGAATCTGGCTGCGGATGTCTTCATCGCTCAGCTTGGTGTAATTTTCATGCTTGTGCCCGTGACTGCCAATCTCATAGCCGGCCTCCACGATTTTTTGGACAATCTCCGGGTGAGACTTGCTCCAGACGGATGACACGAAAAAAGTAGCCTGTGTTACATTGTTTTCTTTGAGCGCCTGTAAGATCGGCTCGGCACGAGTGTCTCCCCAGCTAATGTCGAAGGTTAGAGCCACAACCTTTTTGTCTGTCGGTACGCTGTAGATGGCCGCAGGCTGCTCGGGAGAGAACACGGAGATGTTGTCCCTCTCGGCATAGACAACTCCGCCGGCAAATAGCAAAGCAACGATCAGCAGCATGTACCGTTTAACCTTTTTTCCGTTAATGACATAGAACATATTCATCAGAACACGGCACTCCTCTCGTCAAGAGCTTGTTTGATACAATCTATGCTTGGACGGTGCAGTTATTCGTATTCCCACTCAAATTCATGAAATGACGGTAAGGAGGCGGCTCATGTTTTCATGGAAGGCTTTTGTACAGCATCTGCAAGCAATGCGTGGTTATATTGCGTTCTCGCTTATTCTGTTTATGGCGGGCATCGTCATTGGGGGAACGAATGTTCAACTGGAGCAGTATATATCTGGACAATTGGAGGGGCTGCAGCAGATTTCCAATACGATCAATAACTCTTCGAATCCTACCCTGTTGTCCTTTATATTCATCTTCCTCAACAATGCCATTAAGTGCATCATCATTATGTATCTTGGCGCTGCCTTCGCATTGATTCCTATCGTCTTTCTTGTTATCAATGGCATGGTGCTCGGGTACCTCTTCACCCATCACAGCGCCGTCATCAGCACCTTTGAGCTGATCTGGAGAGGCATATTGCCTCACGGCATCATCGAGATTCCTGCCCTGCTGATCGCCTCTGCCTATGGCATCCGGCTCGGAATGCTCACTTTCTCTGGGGTGGGACATCTGATCACACGAAAAAAGGGAATCGGCTCTGTCTACGAGGCCTTCATGGTACGCACCGTCCCGTTGATGCTTGCGTTGACTGTGGCCTTGCTCTTGGCTGCAATCATTGAGTCCACGATAACCCCATGGCTCTTAGCGCAAAAAATGAATAGCGGGATGTAATAAAATTTCCAAAATCTGAGCATAACAGTAAAGCGGCGTCCTCGCATAAGCAGACGCTGCTTTTTGTTCACAGAGGCGAGTAGCGAGTAGGCTGCAAAGCTCAGAAGGGGGTTCATGATGAGAATATGCTAGGGATACTGTTTAACGATAAGGAATGCCGCGAGCTGGATTATGTGTTGCGTAAGGAATTGGATGAAATGCTGCTTGATCTGAATGATTCGAGAATGGATGGAGAGATTAAAAAGGCAATCGCCGGGAGATACAAGGTCATATTTAGAATGTATGCGCGTATAGCATCCCCCAAAGAGCTATCCAAATACGCACTCAGTAAGCGAAATTACCGATAACCATAAAAAAATAATCACAGGTCTTGACGACAAGGTGCATCTTATGGTAAATTATCATTCGTCCCGTTAAGGACAAGGGATGGTACGAGAAGCAAGATTCTTGATCTTAAATGTTTCTTCAAAAGCTGTTTTCAAAAAAAATTGAAGAAATTAAAAAAAAGACTTGCATTGTTACTCAGACCTGTGATATATTATAAAAGTCGCCGCTGAGAGATGCGGGGATGAAGAAAGCAAGATAATTTGTTCTTTGAAAACTGAACAACGAGCGAAAAGCCCTGTAATTCGTAAGAATTGCAGATCAGCAACAAAAACAACGAAATGAGCTACCAAGCTTACTTCATAAC